>JAJYEE010000013.1 GCA_021790335.1 Pseudomonadota bacterium
GCCGCAACTTCACCAATTCCTGGACATACCCGACATGCGTCCCCTGCTCCAATGCCTTGATGCAGAGCGCGGTCATCATCCGCGGCGACCACCACGAAAAATTCCGGTAACCATGACGGCAGGCGAGCTCAAATCCGAGGTGAAGATCTCCTTCCGCAACACCATCTCCCGGAAACCTGAGCGCACCATAGCTGCGCATAAAGGCGCAAAGACAGGCGAGCTGAATGCTGCCCGATTCACGCGCGACGTCCCGCACCCGGCGCAATAACGGCTTGGCTGCTTCCGGAATCCCGCGATCCAGATGCACTTCCGCCGCCGACAGGCATGCCAGGGCTTCGAAGAGCGGGGCGCCGGCGCTGTTCGCGACGCGCAACGCAGCCTCGGCCTGTTCCAGTGCCAGCGGCAGATCGCCGTCGACCAGTGCGATCTGCGTGGCGAGCTGATGCAGATGGGCCGCTCCCAGCAGTCCCAGCTGCACGGGGTTCCTGCGTACCGCCTCCCAGGCATGATGCAGTCCCTGCCGGTCACCGAGCCCCAGGCAGGCGCTGATCTCCATCATCTGCAGCGCCCTCGACCAAGACTGAGCGGCATGCCGAACAGCGACTGACTGGGCCTTGCGTATTGTCTCGAGGCACTCGGCGTGTGCGCCGAGCGCATCCTGATGCATCGACTGCAGCAACGCCCACTGGACCTGCACCCCGGGCAATGAACTGCCGCCGATGCCCCCGGAACGAAGCCGGTCGATGAGCAGCGCCGTGCGCGCGGGTCGTCCAAAAAAAACATCGTAGCGCAGCAGCCGCCGCGCCAGGATCAGCCGTGCCGGCAGCCGCAGCATATCGAGACTGTCGCGCGCTCGCTCAGCCCATACGGCCAGCTGCGGATGATGCGGAAGACGGAAGAACAGTGCGCTGAAAACCGCCGCCGCAATGGAGTGCACCGGGCTGCTGATGCTGTCGGCGGGCAGACGGACCGCATCTGCGATGCACGGGGCGAGCATTGCACACTCCCCGCGCGCCAGCGCTGCCTCGATCTGTCTGGTTAAATTGCCGGAGTTTCCGTCCATGGAGGCGGCCTCAATCGCCCGCACCGCGGCGAACACGACGTCGGCGCTGCCGGTTCCAAGGCCACAGCCCGACTGACGAGCGCTGCACCACCTCGGACAAGGGTCCGGAATTCACGTTGCTTTGGCCCGTGGACAGGCGTGCGCCTGCACCCAGCATGTCCATATCGGCCAATTCATTACTATCCATTATTTTTATACCCCCGGCAGCGCCATCCGCTTTAACAATGCGGATACCCCGGTCCTGCTTGTTGTGCGCTGCGGATCCCCTGGCAATTCTCGCAACAATATATACAGTTTGATTATTTTCTGCACTGGTGGCGAAGTAAAGCCACCCCGCTTCCTGTTGCATCGGCACGGTTGACGGCTGTTTTCAGCGGAAATACCGCAGAAGTGCTAGTCGGACCACCAGCTCCAGACAATACGGCGCACCCTGTCGTGTGCATCCAGATCCATATCGATCTGATATGGCTGTATCTCAAATTCGTCCGGTGCGATGCGCGCGGCGTTCTCGACGTCATACCGCACCCGTCTGCGGTCCTGATAGGTCGGGGGTCCAAGGACCTGCAGAAAGCGCGAGCGCGCCTCGCCCACGCGCAGGCCGTTTCTCAGGATGTAACTCGGGCTGGTGACACTGACCCCTACCACGATCAGATTCGCCTTCCGGACTCCGTCGTGCTGCGCAGGCACCTGCGACATCGCAAAGGCCAGTCCCGGAAAATACCAGGTTGTCCAGTGAATGGCGGTCGACTCGCCCGATCGCCTGCCGCCGTACCGACCGAGGGCGGAGGCGCGCCGCACGGGCTCGCCGAACCGGTCTACCAGCATCCTCTGGCTCACCTTGCCGCTCTGGTCGATCAGTCCCGGCAGGCTTGTCTGGAATACATCGTAACCGAACTGGTCAAGACGCTCCTTTTGGTCCGGGGTCGGTGAACACGATTCCGCCCCTGCGCGCACGACACATGAAGTAGCAATCAGAAAAACCAGCAAAAATAGACGCACTGCCGACATATCTTCCGGAACTCCCGCCTGGGGACTGCTACGCGCGCGGCCCCAGCCCAACCCGGCGGGGGAGCGCCCGGCGCTTCGACCCTTGTCCTAAGAAAGTATAGTCGACGTCTGGCATGACAACTTCGTGTCAATGCCGTAGGCCTTTCCGATTCCGCCGGTCGACACCGGACACAAACAGATTGGGACGGGGAGCGGCAGGCTGATGAAGCCGCAAGCCAAGGAGGCCGGTCTGACCGGCTGGCGGGCATTTAGTCAGGGTCCAACAGAAGCGAATCGCCGGCTGCCGGCACGTCCCGGTGGCACGGGAGGCTTTCGTGCCATCGCCGGGCGAGCGCCACCGCGCACTCACTCGTGGGTAAAGCCGGTGATCACCACCCCTCCGGATTTTTCGTCGCGCTCAAGTTGCAGCAGGTGGCGGGTCTCGGCTTCGTCCAGCAATTTGCTGAAGGTGCGAAACCCGTAATACGACTCACTGAAACCGGGTTTGCGGCGCTTGAGTGCCTGCTTGACCATGGACCCCCACACCTTCTCTTCACTGCCGCGCTCGCTGAACAGGGCCTCCACCGTCTCGAGAACCAAGTCGAGCGCCTGCTGTTTGCGGTCCTCGTCCTTCTCCCCGGATTTCTTCTCGGGCGTCGACGGCTTCCTGTCCGCTGCGCGCCGCCGCGCTTTTTTCTTGCTCTCTTCCTCGCGTACCAGGTCGTCATAGAAAATGAACTCGTCGCAGTTAGCCACGAGCAGATCGGAGGACGATTGCTTGACCCCTACGCCGATAACCACCTTGTTGTTTTCGCGCAGCTTGCTCACGAGCGGGGAAAAGTCGGAATCGCCGCTGATGATCACGAACGTATCGACGTGGGATTTCGTGTAGCACAGGTCGAGCGCGTCGACTACCATGCGGATATCGGCCGAGTTCTTCCCGGACATGCGGACATGTGGAATCTCGATGAGTTCGAATGACGCCTCGTGCATCGGCCCCTTGAACTCCTTGTAGCGCTCCCAGTCGCAGTATGCCTTCTTGACGACGATGTTGCCCTTGAGCAGCAGGCGCTCCAGAACCTTATCAATGTCGAACCGCGCATACTCCGCGTCGCGCGCGCCGAGCGCGATGTTCTCGAAGTCGCAAAACAGCGCCATGTTGCGCGTTTCAGTCTGTCCGGACACACTGCCTCCATTGAAAGATGTTGAATATTACGGCTCAAACCCCGGGCTCACCGTCGCGCACAGATTGCCGCGGTCACCGCCGGTCAGGAGCGCATCCCGTAGCCACGATCCAGAAGATACAGACTGATCGCGACGAGAACCAGGATGAAGGCTATGATGATGCCATAGGACAGGTCGAGATTGATATCCGATATGCCCAGGAACCCATAGCGAAAGGCGTTGATCATGTACAGGATCGGGTTGCCGAGCGAAATACGCCGCCAGAACTCCGGAAGCATCTGGATCGAGTAGAAGATCCCGCCCAGGTAGGTAAGCGGAGTCAGCACGAACGTGGGTACGATGGAGATGTCGTCGAAATTACGGGCGAAGATGCTGTTGATGAAACCGCCCAGCGAGAACAGCACCGCCGTCAGCAGCACCACGGACACGGACACCCAAGGGTTGTACACGTGCAGACGGCTGAAGAACAGCGACACCAGGGTCACCACTCCTCCCACCACCAGCCCGCGAGCCACTCCGCCGGCGATGAACCCGGACAGGATGATCCAGTTCGGCGTTGGCGACACCAGCATTTCCTCGATACTGCGCTGGAACTTGGCGCCGTAGAACGAAGAAACGACGTTCGAATAGGAATTGGTGATGACTGACATCATGATCAGGCCGGGAACGATGAAGTCCATGTAGCGGACACCTTCCATGGCATGGATCTGACGTCCGATAAGTCCGCCGAATATAATGAAATACAGCGAAGTGGTGATTACCGGGGGCAGTATGGTCTGGATCCAGATGCGCGAAAAACGGACGACCTCCTTGTAGAAGATCGTACGGAATGCAACCAGTTTCTGGTCCAGCGTCACGCCTGCCGTCTCCGGCAGGCCCCGCGGTGCTGCCTGCTGCCCTCCACCAGGCTCATGAAAAGCTGTTCGAGGCGGTTGGTCTTGTTCCTCATGCTGAGCACCTCGATGTTGCGAGCCGACAGGTCGGCAAACAGCTTGTTGATGCCGCTATCGCGCGAAATTTCCACCTCGAGGGTATGGCCATCCAGCATGCGGATATCATGTCCGGGCAGTGGCGGAAGCTGGGTCAGAGGCATGCGCAGATCGAGAACAAAGGTTTCCGTGTGCAGCTTGGCAAGAAGCTTCTTCATGGTCGTGTTTTCCACAAGCAGGCCATTGTCGATGATGGCAATGTGGCGGCAAAGGCTCTCGGCTTCTTCCAAATAATGCGTCGTAAGAATGATGGTCGTGCCGGCGGCATTAATCTCACGCAGAAACTCCCACATGGAGCGGCGGATCTCTATGTCGACGCCTGCGGTGGGCTCATCCAGGATCAGCAGTCGGGGATCATGAATGAGCGCGCGAGCAATCATCATGCGCCGTTTCATACCGCCTGACAGCGTGCGCACAGCATCGTTGCGCCGGTCCCACAGACCGAGCCGGCCGAGATAGTATTCGGCACGCTCAAGCGCGCGCCGCCTTGCAATGCCGTAATAGCCGGCCTGGTTCGCCAGGATTTGGATGAGCGGCTCGAAAATATTGAGGTTGATCTCCTGCGGAACCAGTCCTATGCAGCTCTTCGCCTTGCTGAAGTCGGTGTCGATATCATGTCCGAATACGGACACCTTCCCGCCGGTCTTGGTCACCAGCGACGTGACGAT
This sequence comes from Pseudomonadota bacterium, assembly GCA_021790335.1. GTDB lineage: Bacteria > Pseudomonadota > Gammaproteobacteria > Acidiferrobacterales > UBA6901 > JAJYCY01. Next base: position 4,893 of record JAJYEE010000013.1, read on the forward strand.
GCCTATCGTAGTGGACTTTCCGGCGCCGTTTGGCCCCAGCAACGCAAAAAAATCGCCTGGATTCACATCCAGGTCGATGCCTTTCAGCGCAGTGTAGCCGCTCTGGTAGGTCTTGGTGAGGTTGCGAATGGACAGCGCTGGCGTCATTGTACCTGTCAGCTCCGCTGGCGGCTGGCGAGCGCCCGGAAATTTAGAAGCATTGTAGCACAGCGGTCGCGCTCCACGCTGGGTGCGCGTGCTAGCACACCGCTCACGCAGGTGTAAAATGGGCTGACCCGCGGTTTAACTTGAAACCGGTGCCCTCCCCAACTCGCACCCAAGGTTGTCCTTCATCGGCATGACGATCAGTTCCAGAGCCAAGTCCATTGCCGCCCATCTCGCACCGCTTGCGATGTGGATGGCGGCCGCGATGCGCTCCGCCACACGTGCCGCGCGCACCACGGTTGCCGCGCTTTCGGCAGGCATCTTCACGGTTCTGGGGGCACTCGGCTTTCGCAGGGTCCCGCGTCCTGCCGGCCAGGCACAGCAGCGCAGGCTTGCATTGTTCCCGGAACGCAATCCGGATCCGGTACTGGCCCTGTCCGCGGACGGGCAGGTGATTTACTCCAATGCCGGCGCCAGGGAAATGCTGAAGGATCTGGGAGGCAAGGAAGACATCCGCGAACTGCTGCCGACGGATGTGCGACAGCGCCTCGAAATCCTGCGCGCCCTGCCCTCCGCCAGACAGGTCTGGGAGTACCCCAAGGGCAATCACGTACTTGCCTGCAGCATCCACTTTCTCGCTGACCGGGACGAATTTCACGCCTATATCGCCGATATCACCCGTCACAGCCGTGTCGAGGCCCGGCTGTCGCACCAGGCGCACCACGACACCCTGACCGGACTGCCCAACCGCAGGCAGTTCCAGGAGCGCATCGAGCAGCTACTGGCGACGCGCGCCGGCGGTCGGCACCTGGCGGTGATCCTGATGGATCTGGACCGATTCAACGTCATCACACGCAGTCTTGGTCACGGCGTTGGTGACGGCCTGCTGCAGGCGGTAACCGCACGCCTTGAGCACCTGCTCGTCGGGGAGCGGGCCGTGAGTGCCGATGCGACACTTTACCGCTTCGAGGCGGATGTGTTCGCCATTCTCGTTCCCGGATTCACCGAACCCCAGATTCCGCTGCATCTGGCGGAACGGATGCTTGCCGGCATACAGCAGCCGCTGTATGTGAACACACGCGAATATTTCGTCACTTTCAGTATCGGCGTGAGCATCTATCCGGTCGATGGCGAAGACGGCATCTCGCTGCTGCGCAATGCCGACACGGCAATGCAACGGGCCAAGCAGCGTGGCGGAAACAATCTCCAGGCCTATTCCCAGGAGATGAATGCGCGCGCCGCCGAGTCCCTGTCGCTCGAAAATTACCTGCGGCATGCCATGGAACACAACGAGCTGCGCCTGCATTTCCAGCCGGAAGTCGATACGCGCAGCGGGCAAATCACCGGCGTCGAAGTCCTGCTGCGCTGGACGCATCCGGAACGCGGGGTAATCATGCCTTCGGAGTTTATCCCGCTCGCGGAGGAAACCGGCATGATCGTTCCGATCGGGGAATGGACGTTGCGGGCTGCGTGCGCGCAAAGCAAGGCATGGAGCAGCGCAGGACTTGCGGCGCTGACCATGGCCGTGAACATTTCCGCGCGCCAGTTCCATCAGCAGGATCTTCCCGGTCTTGTAAGACGCATTCTGGAGGAAACCGGTCTCGATCCGCTAATGCTGGAGCTCGAGATCACTGAAGGCGTGGCCATGCAGGACGTCGAACACACGCGCGCCACTCTCAAGCAGCTGAAAGCCATAGGAGTCCGGCTGTCAATCGATGACTTCGGAACCGGATTTTCGTCGCTCAACTATCTGCGTCGTTTCCCGATAGACCGACTCAAGATCGACCAGTCGTTCGTGCACAACCTCACCACCGACGAGAATGATGCCGCCGTCACCCGCGCTATCATAGGGCTCGCCCACAGCCTGAGGCTGAAAGTGATCGCAGAGGGAGTAGAAACCCCTGAGCAGCTCGTCCGGCTGCGCCGCGAGGGCTGCGACATGGTGCAGGGCTACTACATGTACCGGCCGCTCGGCGCATCGGCCCTGGAAGAAGTTCTGCGCGCGAAACCCGCACCATGGATGACACGCACCGATCCGCAGCGGACACCTGCTAACAGGCGCCCGGGCTCATAGATATCGCACACCCGCGGCGGATCCCGTGCGGTTCCTCGGGCTGATGCATCCCAACAGGCCCGCAATGCGCTCCGCTTCCCGGCCCGAATCATTCGGCACATCGCATACGTTCCTCGGGCTGCAGCAGCCTGCTGGACAAATCGTCCGGCCGCACGTCGGGCCGGACACGAATGTCGCCCAGAACTGATCATCGCCGGAGGTCCCGTGTCCGGTTCACACCCTCCCCGCTCGGATCGACCGTGCGCGGACCGCGGTGATTGCCGCAACGCACGGCCGGCCCGGTACAAGCCACGCGGGGCCGGAAATGCCGATTCCGTCGTGAGGAATGGACGAACCGGCCAAATTACACGCCGAATGGCATGGCTGCAGGCTTACCTCTCCGGAGAATCAACGGTATAACTAACGATAATCTGAGGATGAAACGACGTGGGACAATCACTTGAACTTCGAATAAGGGACATTCCGGCAACGGGCCGGGCGGACCGTGCATGGGCATACTCGGAAGCGTACACCGCCGCGCCAGCACGTTCCGGAATGCCAGCAGCACAGCGGCGAGGTTACCGCACCAGCCTGCGCAAGCAGATACCGTTCGAGACCCTGGTAAACTGCGGCATGACGTACTCTGTGCCCTGGAACATCATCAACCTCGGACTGGGTGGCGCGCTCGTCGGGATGGAGCACACAACACTGCAGGTTGGTGCCACCGTAGAGTTCGAGCTTCGCTTCACCCATCGCGGCCGACGCATCGAGCACGTCATACCCGCAAGAATCGTTCGTCTGGAGCCGCGCGGCGTCGCCCTGCAGTTCGGCGACTACGATGACGCGACCTATACTGACCTGACCAATTTTTTGTACGACATCGAAGGATAACCGGCCTTCCCGGCACGCCGCCGGCACGCTCAATACGCATCCAGACGGCGCTGCACACCGCAATGACGCAGCGCGCTTTCACGGGTCATCGGAACTTCGCTACCTTGTGTCCGGTACAACTTGAACCCGTATCGGGCATCGACCAGACTCAGCTGGTGAAAGCTCCGCTGTGCGCGGCGCGATTGACGCGATGGGTCCTGTGGCGGACCCCATGCACTCGGATGCTGGAGGTGGTTTATGTTTATGTTCATGTTCAAACTCGGTCTGTGGGTTAGCATTCCGGCCGCATTGGCGCTTATCGCAAGACCGGATGTCGGATCGTTCGCCGACTTCTGTTACTTCTTCGTCCTGTCCGTCCTGGCGCTGCTGGTCGCAATCCTGCCACACTTGGACCGGCGCACCAAGACCTGAGACAAACTTCCGGTTTCTTCCGGCTTTAAGTCCGGACCTCGGCAAGATCATCCGCCCGGGCCTGCTGTCGTGTGCAAACGCGCCAGCACCCCGAGCCACTTCGACCCGCGTACGCCGAAACCAATGGCGATCGAACTCGCCACCCCAAGAACTTCCGCAATCAGGGGTTGGCGCGAGATGCACGGAATCAGGAAGTTGCGGGCCCGATATGGGGACCCCCAGTTAGAGCGGCAGGACGACGGGGTGGCTAATACGGGCTTACGGCGCCGTCATGGCGAACACTGAAGGAACCGGATTCTGCCGCGGTTACGGCAATTTGGCGATCAAACGGCGCGCTGCATCCTCAACGACCTTCCGGAAAGTCACCGGCTTTTCCCGGTCGGTGTCATAGGCGTAGTTCAGCTCCTCGGCGCCCTCCCAGGCGATGGTGCCATCCTTGCTGTCCCAGATCTGGAGAAACAACCGGACGTTGGCGTGCAGAGTCTGAAACAGCCGAACCCCGAGCGCGCTAAAACGCTCGTTGGAGCCCTGGCTGAATCCGGCTAGCTTGAGCTGTGCCAGATATCGCGCCCCTATGACATGCCCGATCTGCTGCAACGTAGAACGGTCGAAGATGCCCGTATCCTGGTAATCCTGATACATTTTCTTGTATTGGGTAGCGAGACCAGCACGGTTGATGTCACTCAACGTCTGCGCAAGGATCACCACCCGGTACTGGGGCCGTTCTTTCATGAGCACATCGCCGAAGGCCATTGCCAGCGCCTGCTTGTCCTGTTCGTGCCCGGTGGCGGTCGACGGCGTGATGAACGCAATGCCGCCTCTGCGGATATCACCGGCTTTGAGAGAAATCGAGCTGTGGAGTTCGGATGAGTGCACCTGATCGGTCGAACAGGCGCTGACCAGGCTGAGCGCTGCCAACAATGCGATTACCATCGCGCTGCCTATAAATTTCCATCGTCCATGCATTTGACACACCTTCGCCCGGCCGGGGATTATGGTATCTGAACGAATTATAGCCTAATCGTCCGGAACACTTCCTCTCGGAAATCGGGCAGGGACGGGAACATGGTAACGGGGCCGCTACAGCGGCTTAGCGAGGTCTAAACATGCGTCGCAACGTATCGTCTCCCGCGAATTGATGCAGAAAGGCCATCCCGATGTGGCCGCACCAGTAGGTCCACGCGAGCTTCGAAATCAAGGAATGCAGATCGCCGATATGGTGTGCCAACGCACTCGGATCCCCATTCGCCGGAAACATCACGAACAGCATCCCGCCCGTGACGGCAACTGCACTCACCGCCAACAGGCCGAGGCCGTGCACCAGCCCCGACAGACCACCGCGCGGTCCGCAACGCGCGAGCCGCCCGGAAAGAAGTTCGCGTAGTTCAACGGCAATTTCCCGACGGCCGTCGCGGGTTAACGGAAACAGATGGCCGAGACCGGCCGAGCCGGAACTCAGGATCGACCATGTCCAGTGGGCCAATACAATACACAGGGCGCACAGACCCGCCCACTCGTGCACGAGAAACCCCACATGCCCCAGGAGCGTCGAGGGATGACGGCTACCCGGCGGTACCATGAACAGGCTTACCAGCAGCTGGACGGTCACGGTCAGGGCAAGGCCCAGGTGCAGAAAACGTGTTGGTCTGTCCCAAACGGAAGATTCATTCGTCATGGGGTCATGCTACGCGGTCTGGCTTACGCGATGCTTAAATTGGCCGGTAACCGCGTCTGCACGAAAGTGCGCATTCGCAATGCTGACCAGCATACTTCCGAAGCATGTCGAACCGGCCGACCGGGAAATGAATTCGGACCCTGCGTTTCGGGCGAACACGCGGCCCCGCCTTTCGGATCACGCCGCGAAACCATCGCGACGCCGGATTGTGCGTACGCCACGGATCCACAACTGGCCTCGCAAACAGCCCCGGGTTCCGGAACGATCAACACGACATTCCGCCCCCGGAGCCGGAACGCAACCGTGTCGCCACGGCGCCCCGCGGTCACCGGCATCGCCTTCGATACACCGCTTCGGGCGCCCGCCCCATTTCACCGCCACCGCGCGCGGCCCCTCCATGCCGCTTTTCAGGCACGGGGATTAATCCTCACCTCCCCTTTCTTGTGCGGATACAGGCCGACCTTGTCGGCGTAGAATTCCCGTATCGGCACCATGTCCGCTTCGATGTTTCCGGTAGGCATGAGCACCGGACCGATCCCCAGGATTTTGCGCGCGTAGTCGACGTAGCCCAGAGCGATCGGAATACCGGCCCGAAGTGCAAGATAGTAGAAGCCGCTCCTCCAGTGCTCGGTACGACTGCGCGTACCCTCGGGTGTGATGACGACAACCAGTTCCCGGCTTGCATGGATCTGGTCCGCCATCTGGTCTATGAAATTATTCGGTGCCCGGCGGTTGACCGGTATGCCCCCCAGCCACCGCATGAATCCGCCGAACGGCCATCGAAACAGGCTGTCCTTCCCTATCCAACGGAAGCGGATGCTCAGCGCCCACCTGGCCAGCAGCGCAAGCACGAAATCCCAGTTGGAGGTGTGCGGGGCACCGATCAGGACGTATTTCGGAATCGCGGGTCCGGCTCCTTCAACCCGCCAGCCCATGACACGCAGCACCACCAGTGCCAGGCGCTGCGCAAAGCGGCCAGATCCGGGCTCAGGAATGCCGGGGTTCATGAATGCTCGGACAAACAGATGGGTCTGCGAGGGAATCGCAATGGATGGGTTCCTTGGGCCGGGCTGCACATCGAATTGTGCCTGGACTGAGAACCCAGCACCACCGCCGGTCGTGATGCCGCAGGCCATGAAATCCGATGGAACCGCTCGGACGCGATGTCTGCATCAGTCCATGCGCGCAAGACTTTCCTTGATGGATTTCAGCTCCTGCCCGATCTCAAGCGAAAATTTCGCATTACAGAATTCAAGCAGCGGGACTGCGCTCAGCGCAAGCTGCAGCGCGTATGGCTCAAGCTGTCCGATTTCATTACGCGCAAGCAACCGCAGGGCCTCGTCGAGACCGGGCTGCTCGATGACCGCTTCCTCGATCCGATGAACATCCGAATCGTCGCCGACACAGCTGCGGTCTCCGGTGGAGGCAGCCGTCTTCAGGCGCTTGTAGGCGAGACTATGCAGCTCCTCCAGCGAGCCGCCCGGATCATGGCCCGAAGAGACGAGGCCGAGACTGACAGTCACGGCCGCATCTACTCCATCGTGTCTGAATGGCTGCGATGAAACTGCCGCGCGCAGGCGCTCGCACAGCATCGCTGCCTCCAACCGCCCGAGAGACAGGGTCATGACGGAAAATTCCGAATTCCCGGTACGCGAGATCAGGTCTTCCTTGCGTGTCTTCGTCCGAACCAGATCGGCGATCCAGATCAGCACGTGGTCCGCATACTCGTCTCCGTGCCGGGCACGCAGCGAGATGAAATCATCGACGCTCAGGCGCAGAACCGAAACCAGATTCCCGGTCGCGAGCGCCGCGGCCAGAACCTCCCGACCGCGTTCGAGGAAGCGGCGGCGATTATCAAGGCGGGTTAGGCTGTCGATATGAGACTGATCACCAAGTGATGCAGCTGTTGCCGCTACGTCGGCGCCTTCCTGATCGGACTGGGCCAAATTACGGACACAGGCCAGCAGCTGTACCGAATCGATCGGCTTGGTGATAAAGTCGTTTGCTCCGCAGGCATAGGCACGCTCACGGGTGATATCGTCTTCCGCACCGGTGATGACGACCACCGGTACCCCGCTGATGCGCGATTCGTCGGCTGCACGAATTCGGCAGATCAGCGAGTACCCGTCAAGCTTTGGCATCATCACGTCGCTGATGACAACCTGAATGCGGTTATCGTGTCGCAATTTCTCCCAGCCGGACTCACCGTCCTCCGACTCGACGAGATCAAACTCCTGACTGAGAACGCGCTGAACAGCCACACGCATAAGGCGTGAGTCGTCCACCACCAAGACCCGCGTTTTTTCTGCCGCTCTTTCGCCCGTCTGCATAGTTTTCTTCCGCAAAATCTCGCCGCCGACGTCTGTCCATCCGGCATACTGCCAGCGCCCTGACCGCCGCACACCGGCGTCGGCCCTTCATAAAAACTAGCACAAAGTGTGCCAAATGCCCGGATATTGACGCTGGCTGGGGGCACCGGCCTGACGGAGCTGAAACGATGAAAAGCCCATTCACCGGGCAAGCGCAATCGCGCCCCGGTCGCTGACGGCATTCCGCGCGATGGCGAGCCAGTACCGTTGCCCTATTTCCCTGCCGTTGTCTGCAAGCCAGGATGCAGTCATACGCCTGCAGGCATGATCGCCAAGACCAGCCGCTACAGGCAGCGGAATAAAGAGCGTGCGGACCATGCTGCACCCGGGCATAAATCGCAGACATGTCAGGGCGGTTTGTCTGCCTGGGTCGCGCCTATACCGCTGCAACCTGCAGTCGAGATCGCTCGAAGGACTGCCGGTCCTGAAGCAATGCGTCGTCCGGCCCGCATGGCATGGAGATTGCATGTAACCTTATTGAAAATCTCCATGAAGGGGCCGTAATGAACAAAAACGGGCGGCCCTGGCACTACAGCAGTTTTTGCCTTCCGGTTCGGCACCGAACCCGCTGCGGGCTGCTCTTTAGCAGTCCGGATGCAGCCGGCTACGGTGACCCCTATGCCGGAAAAGAATGTGGCCAATGACATGAAACAGCTGCTCAGCCTGACGATCATGATCGAGCCGGACCGCCGACGTCTTGCGCGGTTTGCGATCGATGCCGTGCAGGCCGCTGGCGGCAATGTCTTTGCGGCGGCGGTCTCGCTGGACGCGATCCTGAGCGATCTGCGCGGAGCGGGAACTGGCGCGATCGAACCGTCGCGTGCCGAGTTGTCGGTCGATGACGACCGCATGTATCTCACGTGGAACGGACACCGAGGGCTTCTGAGCCGCCTTCCGGAAAAACTGTCCGACGTGGAATTGAACAAGCTTAGCGAGCAATTTCGCCGTGCCGGAGAATCGACCGACCCCGAGCTTCTGCGCCGGCGCAACCAGGAGATCAGTGCGGAGCTGGAACGCGCCAAGGTACGCGCGGCAGCCGAAATGGCCGGACTCGAAGCAGCACTCGACAGGAAGAAAGCCGAACTTCGGGAATCGATACGCGTGGCCGAAACGGACAGCCTCACCGGACTGATGAACCGCGGCGCCTATGATGCCCGGCTGCATGAGGCAGTAGCGCGCTGTCAGCGGCAACACGAGAAGCTGTGTCTGATCCTTCTCGATCTGGACAAGTTCAAGGAAATCAACGACACACATGGACACCAATTCGGAGATGAATATCTAAAGCGCATGGCCGCGGCCATGCGCGCATCCGTACGCGATAACGTTGATCTTCCCTGCCGTACGGGAGGAGACGAATTCGCCATCATCCTGTTCGCCGACATGGCGATCGCGCGGCACGCGGCGCGACGGATCCTCGAAAGAATGGAAGGCCGCACCAGTATCGGCATCACCGAACTGCGAAATCAGGACAACACCACATCGTTTGTGGCCCGCGCCGATGCTGCCCTTTACGAAGCAAAGCGTCAGGGACGCGGCCGCTACGTGGATTTCGATTCAATGACGCCTCAGGAAATTCGGGAAAAAGCATGAACGACGCGCAGATGGCCCCGACGCCGGTCCGCATGCTCGTGGAGCAGAGCGTAAAAAGCGAAAGCGGACAGGTACTTCTGCGCTCCAAGCTGCGCGCCGTATCCCGCCGCATGGGATTCTCCCAAATCGCGCGTGAACGCATGGAGCTGGTTTGCAATGAAATGGTCACCAACCAGATGAAGTTCGCCAACGGCAGCGGCCTGGTGCAGGTGTGGGAAATGCACCTGCCGCAGCCGGCGCTCGACATATTCGCCCTGGATTACGGTCCGGGCATTCCCGACCTGGAACGCGCGCTGCGCGACGGCTTCACGACAGCCAATACGCTTGGAAAGGGTCTGGGCGCCATACACCGGCTCGCACACGAAAGTGCAATCTACTCGGTCCCACAGGCGAATGCCACGGAGCTACCTTGGCATGGAACAGCAATCTGGGCGCGTTTCAACACCATTGAATCCAGGCCCATACAGTCGCCGATACCGCAATACGGTATCTGCCTGCGCGCCTACCAGGACAGCCTGTTTAACGGCGATGCGCTTGCCGTGACCACCAACCGTACGCAGACGCGATGGCTGCACGTGGACGGCCTCGGTCACGGGCAGGAAGCTGCCGAGGCAGTGCGGGGCGCCGAGACCATCCTGCGCGAAAACGCGTCTCTGGGCACACTGATGAAGTCTCTCGATCAGCGGCTCAGTGGCTCGCGCGGGGCTGTGGGTCTGCTGTGCGAGACCGATCATGCGCGAAACTCGCTGGCTTTCATAGGCGTCGGAGACGTTAGCGCCTATCTGATCTGCAACGGAGAGCGGCGCAGTATCGCGTTTCCGCCTGGCATTCTGGGTCACGACCATAGAAACCCGCACGTCGAATCACTGCAGTTTCCGCCGCAGGCCCTGTTCCTGACGAGCTCCGACGGCCTGCGCAGAAACTGGACGCTACGGTCATTTCCGGGATTGTGGAGGCTGCACCCGCAGCTCATTGCCTTCGTTCTCTCCCAGGTAACGAGCCGCGGAAACGACGACCGGTCGCTGTTCGTGATCCGAACCGCACCAAATTGAGGACACTTCCATGACGACACCCGCACCCGCCCGACGCACGACGAATCAAATTCTGATCGACCTGCTCATGCTCAACGTCGGGAAGATTTCGACCATCATTGAGCAGCAGGGTCATAGCATATTCGGCCAGGCCAACCTGCTGTCCAAGGAAGAGATCAACGACTACAGCCTCGAATTCCTCGAACTCGTGGTCATGCTGCTCCAGTCCGCAACCCACATGGATAGGCGCAGTGCCGAATTCAATGCGCTGCGCAAGTTCTTTACGACTTTTTCCCAGCAGATCCAGGCACGCGGCAGCAATCTCGACGAGTTCGTACGCTACATTCAGTTCCTCCAACGCGTCTTCCTCGACAACCTGGAGGCTGATGCCACTGTCGATTTTGCCCAGTCGCGCGAGATACTGCTATTGCTCGCATCCATTTTCAACGACATCATACTGGATGTCTTCCACGTCTATCTCGAAGAGAAGGAGCGCACCATCCAGGCACAGCAGGAGGAATTGCGCCAGACGTCGACTCCGATCACCGAGATCTGGGACGGGGTGCTGACCCTGCCGATCATCGGCACCCTGGACTCCACGCGCACCATGATGGTAATGGAGCACCTGCTGTCTCGAATCGAGGCGGAAAGGGCCAGGGTGGTCGTCATCGACGTTACCGGAGTAATGGCCATCGACTCGCAGGTTTCACATCATCTTATTCAGATGATTCGCGCTGTGGGGTTAATGGGCGCCGATGCCGTGCTCACCGGTATCCGCCCAGAGATCGCACGATCCCTGACCAGTCTGAACATTGACCTCGGCATGGTCACGACCCGCGCGACCCTGTCAGAGGGTCTGAAAGAAGCGTTCCGCCGGCTGCGAGTGGAAGTCCGCCAGGGTAACGGCTAGCACGTCCCGACCCTCATCGCCCAGTCCGTGATCCGCATAAAACTTTCATGATACCCGGAATACATCTCACTCCCATCGGCGACGACAGCGTGCTGCTGGAGCCTGGCGACGGCCTCGACCCGACCGACCCAAACGCCTATCTCGTGCCGCTGCTCGCGTTTCTACAAAAAAAACGAGCGCGTTTTCTGATCTACGACCTCAAGAACGTGGCGCTGATCGACCGCGTATACTATGAATGGATGACCGCCATGAATTCGCTTTGCCTGATATCCGGCATCCGGATGGTGGTGGCAAATATCCGTCCGTACGCTGCCTTCGCGCTATCACAACTGATAAGCGACGACCCGCCATTTGCCTGCGCACTGGACGTCGACAGTGCACGCCAGGCCATTTCGCGTCTTGCCGGATCGGATACCGGGACTGGCACCGGCCCATAGCTACATCGATGCACCTAGCACGCAGACCGGCGCCGCCGGGCGGGCCACGGACGCTGCCGCGTGGCGATCGCACATGGGCTTGTTTCACCTCACAGCGACCTTTTCTGGCACGCCAGGCTGGTCAGATCAAAACCCCCGATCCGTGACGTGATCGAATCTCGACACCCGTCGGAAAGACGCCGCATACTCCCTCCGGCATGTCAACGTATTGCTGTGTCGAAACGTTATTTTCTTGGAAAATGAAGTATTGCGGACATCACGAGGCGGACATGCGGAGCATCCACAGAGCGGTCACCCTGTTTTTCGTTGCGCTGACGATCCTGGCAGCGCCACGGGTTTCTCTCGGCCAGATCAGCGTTGGCGTATCCATCTCGATCGGACCCCCGGCTTTGCCCGTTTACGTTCAGCCTCCCTGTCCCGGACCGCGCTTCATGTGGATTCCAGGTTTCTGGGCATGGGCCACAAACGGCTATTACTGGGTTCCGGGCACCTGGGTTCTTGTCCCTCGGCCGGGCCTCCTATGGACCCCGGGCTATTGGGGATGGCGTGCGGGCTTCTATGTGTGGCACCCGGGATACTGGGCTCGTCGTGTCGGGTACTATGGCGGCATCAACTACGGTTTCGGCTATACCGGGTACGGATACGCCGGGGGCTATTGGCATCGCGGAGTCTTTTTCTATAACCGCAGCGTCAACAACATCGACGTCAATGTCATTCGCAACACATACTACCGCGCCGTCGTCCGCAACGTGACGGAGAACCGTGCAAGCTACAACGGAGGACCCGGCGGAATCACCCTGCGCCCGACTCGCGCGCAGCTCATATATGCACGTGAACGGCATTATGGGTTGACCCGGGTGCAGGAGCTCCACAATCGCACAGCCCGGGGAATACCGACGCTTCGCGCCTCCGTCAATCGTGGCCGGCCCATGATCGCGGCAACGCAAAGGCCAGGGGCATTCCATGGGCGTGGAGTGGTCCCGGCTGCCAGGTTGGGCGGCCGCTACCCGCCGCGCATGAGCCCGATGCGGCCTGAACGGCGCTTTCCGGCACCGTCACAGCGGCCCTATGGCCGCAATGAACACCCCGGCAACCACGGAAATCTTTTCGAGCACCCCCAGCCCTCGAATACCCGCAGCGATCACTTCCGGCCGGGCCCAATGCGGAACGGGCCGAATCCAGGCCGCAGGCGACCCCCGCAGGCAGCGGGGCGGCACGAGCGCCGCCGGCCGCAGAACGGGAGACAGCCAGATCGCCAACGCCAACGCGAAAATCGCAGGAATAACAACGGCCAGAGATTCCCATAGCCTGTCAGGCGGCGCTGCTCAGCAGCGATGCTGATTGATAGCCATTCTTATCACGATATTCATATCGGAAGGCGCGCTGCTTTCAGGACACGCCCTCTCTGCAAGAACACGGGTTCCGGCTTTCCGAATATCAGGCGGTTTCTGTGCGAGGGAAAACTCTGCGATGGGTTCGAGTTCCGGACCCAGTCGCAGGCCCCGCCCCGGATCGGTCTTCGCTTCAATGGCCTCGCGATCAATTGCATGAGGCGGGGTGATGTGGCGCGTCGCGAATGTCACCTCCCCGTTTGGGACTATCCCGCCGAACGGTCCCTGTCGAATGCGGCTGACAGCGGGTCTTCCGGAAAGCCTGGCCCCACGTACACCGCAGTCTCGCAGCGGCTAGTCGGGAAGCGCGTTCAGGCGATACAAAGTGCCCACCACGCTTGGAGCATAGCGGCCGGGGGCAAAGACATTGGCCAAGCGCGCCTTGGCCCGCCAGCCGGTGCAGTGGTCCGGGGGCAACCAGGCGCGGGGCGATACGCGCCTCGAGATCACGGACCGTTGCCTCGATCCTTCGCTCTATCACCTTGCCGGCGAGGTGGTAGCCACCGAGCACGATGTCGACGGGGAGGTCGGGGAAATGCGTCTTCGCCCCCAGACAGGCGTTAACAATCCCTGCATGCGAACAGGCAGAAAACACGCTTACGCCGCGACCCCGAACCCAGGCTGCGACGAACCGCTCGTCCATGATCAGAGGATCGGGCTCACCGGCCTCGCCGCGGAACGTATGGTGACCCGCCAGCCCGGTTTCATATTCGGTGACCCGGTCGATCGCACCGCTTCCGAGAAAGAAGCCGCCGCAGATGGCGTGGGATTCGCCGTGTTTGATAATCTCGCCGCCTGCTTGCGCGATCGCCTCGAACGTGGGGTCCGGAGGGAGCATGGTCATCACGCCGTTAGGCAGCAGGATACCGCGCTGATCGGGGCGATTCGGATGCAGATCGACAACCGGTTGGCCCAGACCTGCAGCCGCCCGCGCCGCGCCGATGGCCGCAATCACCTGTGGGAAGCCGCCGCTGTGATCGAAATGCCAGTGCGACAAAAAGATGTGTTCGATGCTCGCAAGATCGATGCCCAGCCGCCGTGCGTTGTCGAGCCAGATTTCTGGATAAGGACCTACATCGAACAGCAGACTGTGGGTGCGGTCTGCGCGGCGGCCGGTAAGCAATACCGAGAGACCGTGGCAGCCACAACAAAGCTGATCGAACACGGTCTTGCATTGGTGGCCGGCGTAAGTCCGTTCCGTCGGCGTACGCGCTGCAAGGTGGACAACCTCAGGAATCTGCGGCACACCGTCATCGACGCTCGACAGCGTATCCGTCTCATTGTCAACGACGACCATGACCTCGAGCGAATCGAGCGGCACTATGCCGCAGGCACGCAATTCCTGAGCCATTAGAGCATCCTCACTTTACAGCCGGCGGCCAATGGCCGGTACGATAACAGGTGCCGGGTCGTCGGCAATGGTGCCTCTTTACGAATTTGCAGACAAGCTCCATTGCAGATCGATGAAAGGCTCGCCCCGGTACCGACCGAACCGCCGGCGCCCGTCGAGCCAGAGCGTACCGCAGGCCAATGAAAAGAATTTCGCGAGACAGCGCCACAGGGTCGGGCATGGTCTGAGCCGACCCCGATCGGCTCGGGCGGTCGCAAATCGAGCCAGACAGCTGCCCTCGGGGCAGGCCCTGGGTCCCGAGGCAGGGCCTACGGACCGGACACGAGCACCTTTCGCCCGAGGCCGCTCTTCTTCATTCACGCGCGGTGCCTGCCCGACCCCCTGTCGATGGGCCTTCGGCACCGTGCAAGATGGGCTTTCACGCCGGCTGCCTAGGCCTCGACAAACAAAAGGCCCGCCATCCATTGATTGCGGTATGAGACAGGGGCAGATATGCGAACTTGCCGACAGCCGGGTGCAGCAGAGCGCCACCATGAACCTGCACGGTAAGCAGTCGACGCGAACCAGGGTCTACGGGGCTTTCGAGATTCCGACCCCCGGATATCGACACGGCCATCATCGTCGGAACCAGACAGCTGGCCCTGTAAAGACACGCTATAAGGACATGCCAGGAACCCGGTCCGACGTCCCGGTTCGAACCAGGTGCGCCATTTCCCGCGCGAAAAACAGCCACCTTGCACTGTCCGACATGCCGCACAGATTCATCCGTGCTCACCGGTGCGCGATCCGGTCGCCGGACCGGATCGCGCACAGTGTTGAACAGCCGCCAGGACGTGCTGCTAGCGAGACCAGTTGTAGGCGCGGACGATTCCGCGCCAGTCGAACTGCACCTCGAGTATCTTGAGATGCGCGCCGCTGAGGCGCGGCAGCCTGCCTTGACCGTAAAAGTACTGCCATTTCGTGAAGCGCTTGCCGTCCGCCTGGACTACGATGCCCGTGCTACTCGGAGCACCGAGCCAGTTCCGAACCTGCGCCTCGGTGGTGTGGCCGAGATCCACGCGGCTGGCGAAGGTCCGTATATCGAAGTTACGCCCGACCTGCACGGTGCTGCAGGCCCCGACGAGCAGGGCCACCCAGCCGATGGCAACGACACCGCGCAGCCTCCGTCCCGTCGTGGCAGATCCGGTTCGGGCCGAAGCCTGCCACCAGTGCCGTTCGGCCAGATTCATGGGCTGATTACCACGAACATGTTCGTGTCTCTACGTTTGATGAGAAGCAGCACGCTCTGATTCTTGCCGAGCTTGGAGGTGATACGCCGGTAATCCTCGAGATTGTGTACCGCCTGGCGGTTGATCTGCGTGATCACATCGCCGGATTGCAGGCCGACGGCGGCCGCAGCACTATCCGGGTTCACCTCCGTAATCACCACGCCCGATGCGTCACGCGGCAGACCGAGCTGACGCGCGATTCCCGGCGACAGGTCCTGGACGGTCAACCCGGAAAGCAGGGTATGCGCACTTTCCTGAGACGGTCCACCTCCCTCGCTGGCTTCGAGAACCTTCTTGGTCTGTTCGGCGATCTTGACCCGCAATGTCTTCGCCTTGCGGTCACGGATAATCGTCACTTCGACTTCCTTCCCGACGGGGGTACTGGCAACCAGATTGCGCAGTGTCGTCGGCGTGTCGATCGTCTTGCCGTCGAACTTGATGATGACGTCACCGGTCCGCAGCCCGGCACGGGCTGCCGGGCTGTCCTTGAACACCTGACCTACCAAGGCGCCGTTCGGTGTGGACAGACCGAAGTTCTTGGCAAGCGCCGGCGTGACTTCCTGAATCGAAACGCCGAGCCAGCCGCGGATCACGCGTCCGTGCTTGATGAGCTGGGTCATGACACTGCGTGCCATGTTGCTTGGAATGGCGAACCCGATGCCCATGTAGCCACCGCTGCGCGTGTAGATCGCCGTATTGATCCCCACCAGCTGGCCCCTGGTGTTCACCAGCGCACCACCGGAATTTCCGGGATTGATCGCCGCATCGGTCTGGATGAAGTCTTCGTAATTGTCGATCCCCACGTTTTCCCGCCCGAGCGCGCTGACAATGCCCATGGTGACGGTCTGGTTCAGACCGAACGGATTGCCCATCGCCAGCACGTATTGGCCGACTTGCAGTTTCCGCGAATTGCCCCAGGGGATAACCGGCAGGTTCGTGGCATTGATCTTCACCACCGCGATGTCCGTCTGCGGATCGGCGCCGACGACTTTGCCCTTGTAGACGCGGTTGTTGCCCAGTATCACCTTGATCGTGTCAGCCTTGGCGATGACATGGTTATTCGTGATGATGTAGCCGTTGGAGCTGACGATCACCCCGGAACCGAGGGCGCTCTCGCGCTGCTCGCGCGGGATCTGGAAATTGTGGAAAAACTGGTTACCAAAGAACTGGCGGAAAAAAGGATCCTCCCCGAACGGAGAATTCATGTTCTGGGCCGGAGATTTGATGATGCGCGTCGTCGAGATATTCACGATCGCCGGCAGGTCTGCCTTGACAATGGGGACAAAGTCCGGACCCGCATCGACCTTGATCGGCGGCGGTTGCGTATCGACACCCGCGAATGCGGTATTGGTTGCGGAAGAGGCGCTACCCATACGCATGACAAACACCGCGCCGATTGCCACCCCTATGATCAGGAACAACCCGGCAACCACGCCTATCTTGAAGGAACGACGGTCGATCGACATCCAGAAACCTCCAGGTGAAAACCGCGAGCGATGAAAATTAACGATTCCAGGGCCAGACAGCCCGCCTACCGGATCGGGATATACCCTTCCAAATGGATCATCAATCGGGCGAAAAGTTCTATTTCACCCGGATTATTGCCCGATCCTTCGTGAATAACGGCCGCTTTTCCGGGCGGCGGATCTGGCACGCCAATGCCTGCGGAACCCACGCGGGCCCGCTACGGCCGGAGCAGCCATGCTACTCGAATCGCGCGAGATCCGGGTCATTGATCTTCTGCTTCGGCAACCCGGTGATGGCAGGAAGCTCAGACAGCTTCGGCAGGCCATAAATCGCCCGAACGACCCCGGCCTTGTCTTTCCACACCAGGGTTGGTGTCCCATTCGACCCGAAGCGGGTCATGAGCCGGCCATTTTCGCTGATACGGGAAAGACTTGCAGCAGCGGGATTGCTTAGCGGCCGGATGCCGCCATCCTCCGTGGCCTTGTTGAACCGCGATTCATTATCCCGAAATGCGGCCTCGGGATCCTTCGCCTGCATGATCGCTGCGGCTTTTGCGGCCGAAGTCGGCTTGAGAAAGGCGACCGGGATCCAGCGCACCTGCAGCCCGGCTCTTTCATACGGCTGCAGCGCCTTCCAGGTCAGGTGACAATAGATGCAGTTGGGATCGAAAAAAACGTACAGGGTGCTCTTGGCGTGACTGACCGCCCCTTCGACGATGTATCCGGTTGAACCGAGCCCACCGAACAACGCCGCATAATCAGGCTTCGGGATGAATTTGGCGCCATACGCAGACGTCAGATCGGTTCCGGCCTTGTCCATCAGAATACCGATAATCATGGTCTTCCGGTCCGGCGTGGTAAACGCCATCGTGTATTGACCTTGCCTGGAAAGCACCCAGCCTGTAAGGCCGGAAACAGCAGGGAACATTCTGACCACCTTCATCCCGGAATGGACGGCCGCCCGGATGGGCGGCGGGTAATCCTTCGGCGCCGTTCCGGCTAGCGCGGCGCCGGCGGTCAGCAAGCCGCAGAAAGTCAGCGCCACCGCGCGAATCAGTCTGCCCGTCAAATCCGGTCTATCCATCGGCAACCTTAGCTGTAAGCTCACAAAAATCCTGCAGGAATAAAAAGATGATACTTGATTATGCCACAATTGCGGCGCTGAGTGTGTCCTAGGCGGAACCGCGCGGTGCCTGGACCTGGTTGCGCAGCAGGTCATTCTCGTCCTCGAGCACGGCGACACAATCGGCCAGCTCGCGGTTGACGCGGCCCACCCGGTCGATCTGTTTGAGCAGCTCGCTGCTACCCTGCTCCGGGTCTGCGACGACTTTCGCCACGTGATCCTTGAGGCTCTCGATCTCCTTGGCGGTGCTCTCTATCAGCGCCCGGGTATCCACCGACCTGGCTGCCGCAAGCTCGGCGGCTGTTGCCGGCCTGGCGGGCTTCCCCAGAGTTGACAGCCGCCCGCTGAGCGCCGCCCAAAAATCTTCGTCACGATTGGGTCGCTCGGCACACTCGCGCTCCAGGTCAAGATAGTCGGCTCGCAGTTTCAGGACGGCAGCGACGGCGCTGTCTCCGGCTGCCTTGATACGCACGCGTGTCTGCTGCAGCTCATGGTCCAGATAGGCGCTCGCCGTCGGCGCCGCCCGCGTCTGGTGCCGGGCCATGGCCGCCCGCACCGCCCTGCGTGCCCGCACGTACCAGTACACCATGAGAGCGGCAACGACGAACAAGGCTTCGAGCAAAACCAGGAACACCGGGATGCTGAGCTCGATCATCCTCCCTCCCCATCCTCATCCTGCTCGTCTGCAGACTCCGCATCGGCAACGTGCGGATGCCTGAGGGCCATGACCAGCATGACGATGCCGGCACCGACGATGTTGAGAAGCGCGAAGATCCCCAACACCGGCCACAGGCTCGCTCGCCGCCTGGCGGGCATAACCGGCTGCGGCGCAGAGCGATGCGGTGCGACAGCCGGTACCGGCATTGATTTGGCGGTAACCGGCGGTGGCGTCGGCTTTGCCGATTGGGCCGCAGTCGGAAGCGGGACGGCCGTGGGCTGCAGGGTTGCGGGCAAGGGCACCGGCGTGGGGTTCACATAGAAATACCGTACCGTTTCACGCTCGAAGGTCTTGCCCTTGGCGATGAAGGTTACTTTGTCCAGACCCGCTTTCCAGAAAAGCACCCGCCCGAAGTAGACTCCATCCCCCACTGTCTTGCCGGGAGGGGGCAAAGGCGCGTGGAGCCGGTACCTGCCGGTCACCTCATCGCCTTGCCGGACTGTCACCTGCATCTGGGTCGTTGCCAACACCTGCGGCTCGGTGACCGTCTGGCCGGCGCGCGCAAGCCATGCCCGAAGCATCAGTTCGGATCCCTGCAGCACGCCGTGGATGCTGTTATCGGTCATGAGCTTCAGATCGGTAAGCACATAGGCCTTGTCGGCGCCAGAACTGGCGAGCACTGCCCAGCGGCCGGGATCGGGGTGGGGGACGGTGATCATGTCGAAAAGCGTGGAGGCAAACCAGCGCATGGACGGCGGCGCGGTATGCGCGCCGTAGCGTACGCCGCGCGGATTCTGCAGCACGATTTTCACCCCTGCGCCACTCTTTGAGGCCACCACCGTGACTTCTTTCACAGAATCGTCGACCAGGAAGCGCCCGCCTTTGACGACGAGCATGTTGGGGTGCTTGGTGCTCTCGAAAATATCGGTGAAGACGCGATGAAGGTCGGAATCGGTGCGCGCCAACCGGAACTGCCCCAACGTATCCCGCGCGATGATTCCGAGCAGTGCAGCGTCGGAATTCACGGTAAAGGCAATTGTATCGACACGTATTCCCTGTTTTTTGAGCTGCGGCAGCAGCTGGGTCTCGATCCGCCGCGTCAGGGATTTGTCGAGCGTCTTGTGCCCGGTATCCATCTTGCCGTCGGACATGAGAATGATGTAGCGCCGTCGATCGGGATTCCCTTCCCGAACGAGCATCTTCTGGGCGCTGCGCAGCGCATCATAGAGGTTCGTGTGCGCGCCGCGCGACGAAATCTTGTCGATGGCATCGAACAGCAGGTGCCGGTCACGCACCGACTGGGGCGCAGTGAGTCCGATCACCGGATAGCCCAGGTCGCTGAAGCTGATCACTGCGACCCGGTCGTGGGCTCCAAGCAGCGACACGAAGAGCTTTGCCGCCGGCACCCGAAGCTTCAGCGGGTCATGGTATCTCATGCTTCCTGAGCTATCGATCGTCAGCACCGCGTCAATGCCGCGATCGGCGGCGGCTTGCGCCGGGCACACCGAGAACAGCAGCAACATCAGCACCCCTGCGGCTGCACCAAGACCCCGCGTGAGCCGGCATCCGGCAGGGGGATCGAATCGCCCAGACGCAGCGGCTGCCATGTATACCGAGAAACGCAGAAACTCTCCTCGATCGATCAGGTTATTGATTGTCAAAGTATAGCCGCTCGTTTGCGCAGCCGACTGCGGTCTGAAAGCCGCCTCCGAGGTGTCACCCACAGAGATGCATGCCAACCGCGGCCGCGGGCCGGCATGTCCGGTTCCGGTACAGCGGTGCATCACTGTTCGGAAACCGGCCTGACCGTGACCTGATCCGGCTTGTCAGCGGTTCGGCGTCATGCTCCATCCGCTCGGGATCGTTGTTACAGCTATCGACCTAGACATTGAAAATAACATTTTTTCAACAACTTATATGGTACGTGTTTATCGACCTCTGCGCCAGCAGGCGCCGATTGGAGCGATAGCGACCGGTGGGTTAAGCTATTTGGAAGCAGCGGCAGAGAGACCTCAGCCTACCGGATTGCCGAAGGGCTCATCGACCGCAATCGACAACCAGAGGTGTGATTGCCTTCCATGCGGATCGGCACGACTCGGCTGCGGTACGACTTCCCGGCCCCGGGAATCCGGGGGACAACGTCGGAGGCGTCGCAGAGTCACGCGGTTACGGCATCTTCCGATGCCTCGGGACGCCGCCACGATGGGGGTGCGGCGCACTGGTCGCGCCCGCCGGTGGTGCGCGTGGTGGAAGGCGCGCTGGTGGAGAAAGCTCCGAATTCGGATACCGCCTGGTCTGCGGTCCGAAGAATGACTGCCCTGCGAGGTCGAATAATTCCGGCCCCCGGAGGACAACCGGGCGAGGATGTGCACTCGCGCAACGCGATCTCAGTGTACGCGAGAACCAGCAGCCCCGACAGCCAAGGCTCGCTGCTCGATCGCTACGCGTAGAAATCTGGCGGACTGCGGGAGGACGTAAGGCCGGGAGGCGGAGCCGAGTACCGGGCGCATTCGAGTCCGGACCGCGCAATACATCGGCAGTTGCAGGATACGCAGATGCCCACGGACGAGATGGAGGGCCGGGCAGTGAGTCCGCGCACGACCCGTCTCGCCTGAATCGGACATTTGCCGTGCCATGACTGCTGCTCCCCGGCCGGGAGGGACTCTATGAAGCGCTGCCGAAGCTGTCACAGGCAGGAGCACTCGGAGCGGGTGTGCACGGGATTCTGTCCCAAGGCACCTGCGGATGAAAATCGAAGCGCGCGTGGCGACTGCAACCCCGGTCATCCGCAACCAAAGGCCGGACCATCACATGCCGAGCGACGTCGACGAATCCAGCGCCCTGCATCGGCCGGACGGGGTCACCATCGCCTACCGGAGATGGTCGGCGGGAGCCAGCTCTGCAGACCTGATCGTGCTCATCCACGGAATGGCCAGCAACATGACGCGCTGGTCGGAGTTTGTCCGCGACACGGCACTCAGGCAGACCTGGGATATTGTGCGGCTCGACTTGCGCGGCCACGCCGGATCGATCGTACGCGCGCGACTCGGGATGCCTCTGTGGTGCGAAGACATCGCCGCGATCCTCGAAGCCGAACGGCACTCCCGGGCGGTGCTGATCGGCCACTGTCTCGGGGCGAATATCGCCCTGCAGTTCGCTGCCCGATATCCGGAGCAGACCCGTGGTCTGGTGCTGATCGAACCGATGCTGCCTGCGGCGCTGTCCGGCCCCCTCCGGACCATCCGTGCGCTGAGGCCCTGCGTTGCGGCGCTGGCTGCGGGTCTGCGCGTCGCAAACCGGATGGGCATTTACCGGCGGCGGATACCGCCGCTCGATCTCGAGTACCTAGACCGCGTCACACGACTGGCCATGGCGACGGATCATAGTGCGCAATCCCTGACACGGCGTTATGCCTCTCCGTGGCAGGACCTGAGGTTCATGCCTAGCGCCAACTACCTGGAAGATCTGCTGGCGGTAAGCGGCCCCCTTCCTCCGTTGACCAAGGTGCGTGCACCGTCACTGGCACTGCTTTCGACGAGTGCGGCATTCAGCGACCTGGGGCGCACGCGGGAATTGCTGGCGCAGCTCAGCGGGTGCCGCATCCTTACACTGGATTCCCGTCACTGGATTCCGACCGAGGCGCCCGATGCCATGCGCCAGGCAATCGAGCACTGGTGTGCGGGTCTCGACGCTGGCTAGGCGCCTGCAAGTCCCGGTATTCAAACCGTCCCGCGTCTGCGTACGCTGCGTGCTGTCGGTACCGCCTTCCACGGGTCGTCCGGCCACGGGTGCCTGGGATAGCGGCCCTTGAGTTCCTTGCGCACATCGGCGTAGGTGCGGTTCCAGAATCCGCGCAAATCCTGCGTCACCTGGATCGGGCGGCGTGCTGGTGACAGCAGATGCAACGTTACCGGCACCCGGTCACGCGCCACGCGCGGCGTGTCGGCAAGCCCGAAAAGTTCCTGCAACTTCACTGCCAGCACCGGCGGTGCATGCAGCTGGTATTCCAGCGCAACGAGCGAACCGCTCGGCACTCTGAGGTGCGTGGGGGCATCGCGTCCGAGTCGCTGGCTCTGGCTCCAGTCAAGGCATCCGGCCAGAATGCGAACCAGGTCGAGCCGCGCAAAGTGTTCACGCCGTGTCACGCCGTCGAGATGCGGTCCGAGCCAGTCATCGAGCGTGGCGCCGAGAACACGGTCCGAAACATCCGGCCAGCCCTCCTCCGGAAACCAGCCGCGCATGCACAGCACCCGGACCTGCCATTGCCGCGCCTCTTTGCTCCACGGCAGCGCCTGCAACCCGAGTTGCCGAATGCCATCAATGACGGCGGCGCGCAGCATTGCGGGCGGCGCCTTCGAAAGCGGCACACTGGCAAGCAGCAGCGCTCCCATGCGCTGCTCACGACGAGCAATGACGGATTGCTGCTGAACATCCCAGCGTACCACCTCTTCGCTGCGCAGATGCTCTGCAAACAGGCATTCAAGATCATCCGCAGCAAGCGGTGCTGCGAGGTGAATCAGTCCTTCCGGATTTGCCGCGGCGCCGGCGCATTCCGGCGCGCCAGAATCGGCATTTGCCACCGCCAGAAACGGATGGCGCAGACTCGTTTCGCGTTCGGGCAACCGCACTCCCCGTCCGTGAACCAGGACATACCTGGATCCGGCGCCGGCACGCTGCATCGCAACGCGATCCGGATAGGCCAGCGCCAGCAACTTGCCCACGTCGGTGGCGACAAAAACACTATCCTGAGCAGGCGCCGCGACCAGACGGAGAAACTGGCGCGCCGCCTGATCTGCACGCGCACAGCGTTCGGCATCGGCACCGCGCGCCTGTGCCGCACGCCGCCCCTGGACGCGGAAGTCGCGCAGCGCTTCGACGCGCACGCCCAGATCGCAGGACAGGCGCGCTTCGCCCGCAAGGATATCGCGTTCCGAGATCAGCGCAGCGACATCGCATGCCAACGCGGTCAGCCCTTCGCTGCGCGCAGCCATCAGCATATGGGAAAGCCGCGGATGCAGCGGCAACTGCGCCATGCTGCGGCCCACGGCACTGATCCGCCCGTCGGAGTCGAGGGCTCCCAGCTGGCGCAGCAGCTCGCGCGCCTGGGCAAGCGCGGCGGTGGGTGGCGGATCGAGCCAGGACAGGCTCGCGGTATCGTGCACGCCCCACGCTGCCAGCTCCAGCGCGAGAGGCGCCAGATCCGCACCGCGTATTTCCGGAATCGTCTGGGGCAACAGCCCGCGCTGCGTGCTTTCGCTCCATAGCCGCAGACACACGCCCGGCGCGGTTCGTCCGGCACGTCCGCTGCGCTGATCGGCGGAAGCGCACGAAATCCGCTGGGTCACCAGTCGGGTGAGACCGCTCTTCGGGTCAAACTGCGGCATGCGCGCATACCCCGAATCGATCACTACGCGTATGCCGTCGATAGTGAGGCTGGTTTCCGCAATGGGGGTCGCCAGCACCACTTTGCGTCTGACCCCCGGACCACAGGGACGAATGGCGCGCTCCTGAAGTTCCCACGGCAGATCGCCGTAGAGCGGAAAAACCTCCAGCACATCCGGCGCCAGTCTGTCTTCGAGCAGTTCCCGGGTACGGCGGATCTCCCGGGCGCCCGGCAAAAATGCCAGCACATCACCCTCGTAATCGCGCAACGCACGAGCGACTGCCTGTGCGACGGACTCGGCCAGAGGCCCGGCGGGGTCGCGCTCACAGTACTGCACGGTCACCGGAAAGCTGCGACCCGGGCTGGCGACGATCGGCGCCCGGTGGAGAAGCCGCGATACCGCGGCGCCGTCGAGGGTTGCGGACATCACCAGAATACGCAGGTCCTCGCGCAGACCGTGCTGGCTGTCGAGCGCCAGCGCAAGTGCCAGGTCACCATGAAGATGGCGCTCGTGGAACTCGTCGAAAATCACCATCCCCACTCCATCGAGTCCCGGATCCGCCTGCAGGCGGCGAGTGAGAATGCCCTCGGTCACGACTTCGATGCGTGTGCGTGCCGACACCCTGCTTTCGAAGCGTATGCGATAACCGACCGTCCCGCCCGTCTGTTCGCCGTATAGCTGGGCCATGCGGGCGGCAGCCGCCCGTGCCGCAAGGCGTCGCGGCTCCAGAATCACTATGGACCGTCCGGCGAGCCAGGGCTCCTCGAGCAGAGCCACAGGCACCAACGTCGTCTTGCCTGCCCCGGGGGGCGCCTGCAGCACGACGGACCGGTGGGTAGCGAGCGTCGCACGCAGTTGCGGCAATGCCTCTTCGATCGGCAGGGTCATCAGGTTGGAGGCTTCGCCTATACCACTCGGTTGCGGGCTTCACCGCGAAAAAATGCGGCGATGTTTTCGATCACCTCGTCCGCCAGTCGCTGCTGCGCCTGACGGCTCGCCCAGGCAATGTGCGGCGTGACGAGCAGATTCGGCAACCCTGCCGATATCAGCGGGTGATTCGCTGCCGGCGGCTCTTCTCCGAGCACGTCCAGACAGGCGCCTGCGAGATGCCCGCCACGCAGCGCCGCAAGCAGTGCGGTCTCGTCGACAATGCCGCCGCGGGCGGTATTGATCAGTATGGTGGTGGGCTTCATGCGCGCCAGCTCGTCACGTCCGATCAGGTTGCGTGTCTGCGGCGTGAGCGGCAGGTGCAGGCTTATGATATCGGAGTCCGACAATACCCGATCGAACGCCGCGCGCTGCGGCCGCACCATCTGCGCGCCGCGCCGCTCCGCCAGCAGCACGTTCATGCCGAACGCCTCGCCGAGTTTTGCCACCGACTGGCCGAGCGCACCAGCTCCCACGATGCCGAGGGTGGAACCCGCCAGATCTTCGATGGAATCGGTTAGCAGGCAGAATGAGCCCGAACGCGCCCATTCTCCGGCCTGCACCGCCTGCCGATAGCGCAACAGATTGCGACGCAGCGCCAGCAGCATGGCGAAGACATGTTCCGGCACGCTGTGGATCGCATACCCGCGCACATTGCACACCGCAACCTTGCGGCGCCGCGCCTCATCCACATCCACGTTATCGACACCGGTTGCCGCACACGCAACTAGCCGCAGGCGCGGCAGCTGTGCGATCAGCGCCGCCGGCATAGGAACCTTGTTCGTGACCACGACCTCGGCATCCCGGGCGCGCTCCAGAACCAGCTCCGGAGGCGTGTGGGAATGATCGTGCCACGATCGGCCGGCCACACCCGCGCCGGGCGCAGCGAAACGCACCGTGGCCGCAAAGGTACCGCGGTCAAGAAAGACGATGCTCATGGTTCATTAAGGACGGGCTGTCGGCCGATCGCCGCTGCCGGTGGCGTCGCAAAGACTCAAAGACATGGCCCATCGGCAGTCATCCGGCGAAACCGTCACTGGCGGGGGCCGCTGCTGGACTTGCGCGCCACGGTTGCAGCGATAAGCACCGGGTCGTAAACCGGCGCGAATGGCGGCGCATAGCACAGGTCGAGCGACTCCACATCGTGCGCACTCATGCGTGCGCGCAGCGCCGTGGCGAAAACGTCGATGCGCTTGGCGACGGTATCGGCTCCGGCCATCTGTGCACCGAGAAGCCGGCCGCTGCCACGCTCGACAAATACCACCGTCGTGATCTGCACCGAACCCGGATAGTGATGACCGCGGCTGCTGTGGCGCGAAACGCTCGAAAGCACGTCCAGACCGTCACTGCCGATCTCCGCGGCGCCGACCCCGGTGCGCGCCACTTCAAGATCGAATACCCGGAACCCGGCGGTTCCGGCGATGCCGGCAAAGCGCTCTTCGCCGCCCGCTGCATTGGCGCCGGCAATCCTGCCCTGCTTGTTGGCGGTCGTGCCCAGAGGTATGTAGGCCGGCCGGCGCAGTACTTCGTGAAACGCCTCGGCGCAGTCTCCGGCAGCGAAGATGTTGTCGATGTTTGTTCTCTGCATCGCATCCACGGCAATTGCCCCGGTTGCGCCCAGCTGCACGCCGGCCGACTGCGCCAGCACGACGCTCGGGCGCACCCCGACCGATACGATCACCAGGTCGGTGGCCACCTCGCCCTTGTCGGTGCGCACGATCAGGCCCTGTCCGGCGGCGTCAATCCCGTGCACGGTCACGCCGGTGTCGACGTGCACGCCGTGACGATGCAGCCGCTCGGCAACGATGTCCGAGATAACCGGCTCGAAACCTGGAATGACCTGGCTCGCGCGCTCCAGAACGTGCACCGCCAGGCCACGCTGGCTCAGCACGTCGGCCATCTCCATGCCGATGTAGCCGGCACCTATGATCGCGGCACGGCGCGGCGCGGCCTCGTCGATGAAGTGCTTGATCGCTGCCCCATCGGTCAGTTCGCGCAGCAGAAACACACCCGGCAGGTCCAGTCCCGAGACCGCAGGACGAACGGCTTGCGCTCCGGTTGCGATCACCAGCCTGTCGTAGCGTTGCGTGTAATCCCGCGCGGCGGCGTGATCGCGGACCACAAGCTCCTTGCGGTCTGGATCGATCGCGCGCACCTCATGGCGGGTACGCACGTCGATTCCACGCACGTGCCTGAATTCCTCGGCAGTAATGACGATCAGATCATCGATATCACGCTGCGGATCCTCGATATTGTACGGCATTCCGCAGGCCCCATAAGAGACATAAGAACCACGTTCGAGGGCGATGACCTCGGCGTCGGGCATGCGCCGCTTTGCCTGGCTGGCTGCGCTCATGCCGGCTGCAACACCGCCGATGACTACGATCTGCATGGCTCAGCAGCAGCCGTCGCTGCCACAACTCCCGGAATGGATGGCGCCCTTGCTCTGCGCGGCCGGCCGGCGGGTTCCCGGCACAGCACACCACGGCCTCGGCTCACACGCCGCTGCGGGCGGCACACCGATGAAATTGTCGCGGTACGGACCTTCGGTGAGAAAGTGGTAGGTGCGCTCGCATACCGCCATGCGCTCTCCGCGCGGAAAGATGTTATTCTCGTCGTCGCGCACCTCCGCATACGGACCGCGATAAATCACCGCGTGCCCGCAGTCGAGGCTCGGCCCAGCCGCAGCCTTCACCGCGGTGAGCGTCACCGAGCGGAATTCAATGCCCTCCACCACCTGCCAGGGCTTCGGATCCCACTTGTCGTAGCCGACCGCCCGAAAGCCTGCGTCGGTGAAGGCGCACAGGAACTCATGCTCCTGGAACGCCCCCGAGATGCAGCCGCTCCACAGCGTGGCATCCGCCTTGAGGTGCGCCGGCACCGGCTCGTCGCTGACGATGTCCGATATGGCAACACGCCCTCCGGGCTTGAGCACCCGGTGGATTTCGCGTATCAGCTGGCGACGATGAGCCTCATCCACGAGGTTCAGAACGCAATTCGAAATCACCACGTCGACGCTGGCGTCGGGAATCAGCGGAGTGCACGCACGCTGCTCGCTGCGCCAGTTCTCGAACGCTGCGAGATTCGCGCTGCTGCCTACGGGATGGGCGGCAAGCCAGCGGTCCTGCGCATCCACATCCAGGGCCAGATCCTGGATTTGGCCCTTGAGGAAACTGACCCGATCGCCGCCAAGCCTGGCAGCCATCTCCTTCTGGTACTTGCGCGCGAGCCCGAGCATGTCGTCGTTCATGTCCACCCCGATCACGCGCCCGGCGGGACCGACGATCTGTGCGGCGATGTAGCACAGCTTTCCCGCGCCGCTACCCAGATCGAGCACCGTGTCGCCGGCACGCACGTACCGCGAAGGATCGCCGCAGCCGTAATCCTTCTCGATGATCTCAGCCGGCAGCAAGTCGAGCAGCCGGGCATCGTAATTCACCGGGCAACAGAGTGATGGCTGCCGTACAGCGGCGCCCTCCGAATAGCGTTCCAGAACCGCCTGTTGTTGCGACCCCATATGCAAACTCCTTCGCCCTCGCTATCGGGCGCATGAAAAGATAAACGAACCAGCTGCCATGCCCGCGAACCGCGCTTCCGCCACTTACGGCGCCCGTCCGGCATATCAGACACGATCAAAAATCTGGCGGCAGCGGCTTTGCGGCATCCAGTCGATTGCATATCGCCTCGCCATCGCCCCGCTTCCCGCCCGAAGCATCGGCGCGCAGGGCCGTGCGACGGCGCACGGAGTTCCGATCGGAATACGCCGCAGTTTGGCCCCGGCCGTCGGCAAACAGAACCTTCGGCGCACGGCATACGCGCTTGATCGCGCGCAGGAACTTTTCGGCACGCGTGTGCCGGAAGTAGACCCTGTCGGCGTCCGAAACTTCACTGTAGCATTTTCGGTACTTGTGCTTGATCCAGGCATTGAAGTCGATCTTGACGGCCAGATCATAGAGAAAGTGGTTGATGGGGGCAAAACAGCGCTTGCGTCTGATGGCTATCCCGAAATCGACGATCCCCGGACTTCCTCCAGGCAGAACCATCAGGTTATGCTTGCGCTTGAGGTCGAAATGCGCGATCCCGCGACGGTGCAACTCCTCGATCAGGCAGAACAGTTCGGCATAGTATTTCGCGCGGTCTTCGGCTTCGGCATGGCGCAGCGACTGCCCCTCCAGGTATTCCAGAACCAGGTAACGGCCTCCGATCAGGCCATAACAGTGCGGACATCCGCGCAACCCGGCCAGATGCGAATAGGCCTTGAATTCGTTGCGCAGCATGTAGCAGCGCAGCCACCGCATCGGGCCGCGGCCGGAGGCGGCCTTGACGACCAGACGCCTGCCGTTCTCGTTGAAAAAGTAGACATGACCCTGGTAACCGCTCGCGAGGATGTCGCTGCGGCGAACGGCACAGCGCTCGATCCACTGGATCAGTTCGTCATCGGTGACGCCGGTGAACGCGGTGTTCATAGCTCATTCAGACCATCTTGAGGTGCAGCAGGTAGAGGCAACCCCCCAGAAAAGCCGCGATAAGGGGCTCACCGTTAACCCTCAGGCTTTGCCGCAGCGACCATTCGCCTCGTATCCCGGCCCGGAACGGGGTCAGGCTGGGAACGAGCGCCCGGGTATGCGCGCGCCAATTCTCCCATGCACTGCCGAACAGCCGGTGCAGCAGCCCGTCCTCGTGAGCGATGGCCGGCGGAAAAAACGCCAGGGCGAGTGCCACCCACAGCGGAAGACTCCACCACAGGCCAGACGCCAGACAGAATCCCGCGACGATCACGTTGTTGCCGACATACAGCGGATGCCTCACGAAAGCATAGGGGCCGGTGGTCGCCAGAATCCTGTCCTTTTTCACATGGCCGGAAGCCCATATGCGCACCGCTTCTCCGGTGACCACCAAGACCATGCCCGGCCAAAACAGCGCCGGAACCCGCTGCGGAAGCCCGATCAAGCTGAGCAGCATGACATAGGCGATGGTGACGAACTGGCGGTGCCGGTAACGCCGTCTGGCCAGGTCTGACCACAACCGCTGCAGTCCCAGTTCGGACAGCGTCGGCATTCTCAACCGCCGGAACATGTATTCCGCCTTCCTGGAAGAACGTGCAGCATCGGTCAGAGAACCGGAAGAAGGCTGGGGAACCAATCTTCCGCTGCGCGTACCATCCATTGTTTACTGTGCAAGACGATGGATCCATTCAACCGGGACAGCGCTTGCATGATAGAGCAGAACGTCCGCCTTTGACAAACCTTCCAATTGCGGCCACCGGTCCCGGGCCGGAACCTGCTGTCAGGCGCACGCCGCGCCCGGCAGCGGCACACTGCAAATCAGCGCGGCCCGCGAAAGAGACTCATCCGCTCGCCGAGCGTCTGCGTGAACCTTCGCGGTGGAATCCGAGCTTGTCGCCGTGCACATCGACCACGATACTGTCCCCGACGCCGAATTTGCCGGCGAGTATTTCCTGCGCGAGCGGATTCTCGACCGATTGCTGAATTGCACGTTTCAGCGGACGGGCACCATAGACCGGATCGAATCCTGCCTGTGCCAGCCTGTCCAGAGCCTGGTCGGTCAGACGCAAATCCATGTCGCGCGCCTGCAGCCGTTCGCGCAGATACTGGATCTGGATCATCGCGATGCGATGCAGCTGTTCACGCGCGAGCGGATGGAACACCACGATATCGTCGATGCGGTTGATGAACTCCGGGCGGAAATGTTGACTGACAACCTCCATCACCGCCGCCTTCATGCGGTCGTAGTTGTCTTCTCCGGCCAGCTCCTGGATGGCCTGCGATCCCAGATTCGAAGTCATGACAATCACGGTATTGCGAAAGTCCACCGTGCGTCCCTGCCCGTCGGTAAGTCGTCCGTCATCGAGCACTTGAAGCAGCACGTTGAACACTTCCGGATGCGCCTTCTCGACCTCGTCCAGCAGCACCACAGAATAAGGTTTGCGCCGCACCGCTTCAGTGAGATAGCCGCCTTCCTCGTAACCGACATAGCCGGGCGGAGCGCCGATCAGTCGCGCCACCGAATGCCGTTCCATGAATTCCGACATGTCGATGCGCACCATGGCCTCCTCGGTATCGAACAAAAAGGCGGCCAGCGCCTTGGTCAGCTCGGTCTTGCCCACGCCCGTCGGACCGAGAAACAGAAAAGAGCCGTTCGGCCTGTTGGGATCGGAAAGCCCGGCACGCGCACGGCGGATCGCGTTCGCTACGGCCGTGATGGCCTCGGTCTGTCCGACGACGCGCCGGCCCAGCTCCTCCTCCATGCGCAACAGCTTGTCGCGCTCGCCTTCCATCATCTTCGCCACCGGTATGCCAGTCCAGCGCGCCACCACCTCGGCCACCTCGTTTTCCGTGACGGCCGAACGCAGCAGCTTGCGCTCTTTGCCCTCGGCCACGGCGGCCGCGGCCAGCTGCTTTTCGAGTTCCGGAATACGGCCGTACTGAAGTTCCGACATGCGCGCCAGGTCGCCCGCACGGCGCGCGGTTTCGATCTCAACGCGCGCCCGGTCCAGTTCCTCCTTGATATGCTGTGCTCCGGCGACCGCGGACTTCTCGGCTTTCCACACCTCTTCCAGATCGGCGTACTCGCGCTCAAGCTTGTGCAGCTCGCCTTCCAGCGCCTCGAGGCGCTTCTTGGACGCCTCGTCGGCCTCCTTCTTGAGCGCCTCACGCTCGATCTTGAGCTGGATCATGCGCCGGTCCAGGCGGTCCATCGATTCGGGTTTGGAATCGATTTCCATGCGGATGCGCGAGGCCGCTTCGTCGACCAGGTCGATCGCCTTGTCGGGAAGCTGGCGATCGGTAATGTAACGATGCGAAAGCGTCGCCGCCGCCACGATCGCAGGATCGGTGATGTCCACGCCGTGGTGAACCTCGTACTTCTCTTTCAGCCCGCGCAGGATGGCGATCGTGTCTTCGACGCTGGGTTCGTCGACCAACACCTTCTGGAAGCGGCGCTCAAGCGCCGCATCTTTTTCTATGTACTTGCGGTACTCATCGAGCGTCGTGGCCCCGATACAGTGCAGTTCCCCGCGTGCCAGAGCGGGTTTGAGCATGTTTCCGGCATCCATCGCGCCTTCGGCCTTGCCCGCACCGACCATGGTGTGCAGCTCGTCGATAAACAGAATGATCCGGCCTTCCTGTTTGCCGAGATCGCTCAGCACGGCTTTCAGGCGCTCCTCGAATTCTCCGCGGTACTTGGCGCCGGCGATCAGCGCGCCCATGTCGAGCGACAGCAGCCGGCGGCCCTTGAGTCCTTCGGGAACTTCGCCATTCACCATGCGCAGGGCCAGACCTTCCACGATGGCGGTCTTGCCCACACCCGGCTCACCGATCAGTACCGGGTTGTTCTTGGTGCGTCGCTGCAGGATCTGAACTACGCGGCGGATTTCCTCGTCCCGACCGACCACCGGATCGAGCTTGCCCTGTTCCGCACGCTCGGTCAGATCTATGGTGTAGCGCTCCAGCGCCTGGCGCTGGTCTTCGGCGCCCGCATCGCGCACGTTCTGGCCGCCGCGCAACGCGTCGATTGCCTTTTCCATCCCCCCCCTGGAGGCGCCGGCCTCTTTGAGCAGGCGTCCGAGCTCGCCCTTGTCGTCCAGAGCGGCAAGCACGAAAAGCTCGCTCGAAATGAACTGGTCATTACGCTGCTGCGCGAGCTTATCGGTGATATTGAGCAGCTTCGTAAGGTCGTTCGAAACGTGCACCTCGCCGCCGGCCCCTTCGACCGAGGGCAGCCTGTCGATCGCCTGGCTCAGCCGCGAACGCAGGGCATTGACGTTGACGTCCGCCTGCGTCAGCAGATGGCGGCTCGTTCCGCCTTCCTGGTCCAGCAATGCGGCCATCAAATGCACCGGCTCGATGAACTGGTGGTCGCGGCCAACCGCAAGGCTCTGGGCCTCGGCCAGGGCGGTCTGGAATTTCGTGGTCAATTTGTCCATGCGCATTGGAATTTCTCTCAAACCGTGTCTTATGGATTGACAATGGGGCGTATCCGTACATTTTCAAGCGAATCCCAGCTTTCCGCTCGGAAACCACGGCTGCAGGAGCGGACGGCAGACCCGTTCCGTGACCACAGAACCGGCGCGTCCCGCCCGGCTCGGACCGCTGCACGCTCATTTTCCGGTCAGCATCGACTGCAGGCGCCTCAGGAAGCGGTCGGCATCACCTTCCCGCAAGTGTAAGGGCGGAAAATGCCGCAGCCGCGCGTGACTGCGCAGAAACACCGCGGAAACCGTACGGCCCGCGCCGCGTATGCCCTCGACCCGCACCGGGATGACCGGTGCGCCGCTGGCGCGGGCCAGATACGCGACCCCGCGCTTGAGCGGTACCACAGGCTCATGATCCAGATGAATTCGGCCCTGCGGAAACAGCGCAACGACCTCACCGCGCTCCAGCGCCTTGAGCGCCGCTGCCAGCGCCGCGCGCGGGTTCCGGCCGCGCCTGACCGGTATGCAGCCGATCATCACGAACAGTCCGTGCAACCCGGGCCGTTCATACTGCTCCCGGGCGATCAGGAAACGCAGCGGCCTTCGGCTGGCAGCCGCCATCAGCAATGGATCGAGTCCGGACACGTGATTGGCGACCACCAGCGCCGGGCCCTCCGCAGGAAGACCGATCTCCCCGTGGTGCAGGCGGTGAAAACGTCTGCACCAGATGCGATTGAGTCCGTCGAGCCGGTTGAGCCACTTACCGCCCCAGTCGGCCACCTGCGCCGAATCGAGCCGCCGCATAAGGCCGCGCCATGCGTAGACCGCAGCAGCGAAACCGGCGACAGCTATCGCCCCGAGCGCGAACAGCCTCAGTGCCATGCCTTTCGCACACCGCTGGCCGGTGGCCGGCGGACATACCGTGGAAGCACCGCGGCGCCTGACCGCGACCGGACCGCCACCTCTCGTAGCGCGGCGCACCATCCGTTACACTCTCGCCACCCGCCGATTCCCATTGTCCGTGACTGCGCTGCGAACATTTCATGCACACCCAGGTCTTCTTTCTCGTTCTGATCGCCGTTCTGCTCGCCGCGCGCATTCTCGGAGAGTTCGTGGCGCGCCTCGGCGCTCCGGCAGTGATCGGCGAGCTGCTGGCCGGCATCCTGCTCGGGCCGAGCCTGCTCGGATGGGCGGAACCCACAAACAGTCTGCGGCTGCTGTCCGAAATCGGCATCGTACTGCTGCTGTTCGAAGTCGGACTCGAGACCGATGTCATGCGCCTGATGAAAACCGGCCTGCAGCCGTTCATCGTCGCAACTGCCGGATTCGCGATGCCGATGGCGCTTGGCTATGCGCTCAGCCATTACCTGTTCTCGCAGGGACGGGTCGCGTCATTGTTCGTCGCCGGCACCCTCACAGCCACGAGCATTGGCATCACCGTGCGCATGCTCACCAATCTGCGGCGCAACGCAAGCGACGAGGCTCAGGTCGTGCTGGGTGCAGCGGTGATCGATGACGTTCTCGGCGTGGTCCTGCTCGCTTTCCTTTACCAGTCCACAACACGCGGCAGACATATCGACTTCGCCGCAGCGGGCAAGGTGTTGCTGTTCATCGCCCTGTTCCTGGTGCTCGCCCCGATTGCGGCAAGAGCGATCGCCGGCATCATAGAGCGCTTCAACCGGGTTAGCCAGATACCCGGGCTTATCCCTACCACGGTCGTATCGCTGGTCTTATTCTTTGCCTGGCTTGCGAACGCGATAGACGCACCGCAGCTGCTCGGGGGATTCGCTGCCGGACTGGCGCTATCGCGCAGGTTTCGCTGGCCGTTCGGATCCGGCGCACGCCCTGACGCCGGATTCACGGCCGAGGTCGAGCGGGCAATGCGTCCGATCGTCCATCTGTTCGCACCGATATTCTTTGTGATGGTCGGATTGTCGCTGAATCTGCGCGCCATCGACTGGTCGTCGCCGTTCGTGTGGACCTTTGCGCTGTCGCTGTTCGCGGTTGCGGTTGCCGGCAAGATCGCGGCCGGATTCCTGGTGCGCAGACGGTTTCTGTCGCGCCTTGCCATCGGGATGGCCATGGTCCCGCGCGGCGAAGTCGGGCTCATTTTCGTGGCGCTCGGCCAATCCACCGGAATCCTCAACGGCACGCTTTCCGCCGTCCTGGTCCTTGTGATCGCGTTCAGCACGCTGCTGCCGCCGTTCGCGATGAAGTGGCTCTACGTGCGCTACGCAGCGCAGCTGTCCGGGTGAACAGCCAGCTGGACCGACCCGCTCAGTCCGGTTCGACGGCACCGGTCGCTTGCGGCTGCCGCAAACGGGCATTCCAGGACAAGGTCCGAAGGCAGGCCCTGGCAACCGGTTCCGCACCGCCGTTTTGTGGTTAAATATCCGGCCTATGTCAAATAACGATTCCTTGCACGGAACGATTCCGACACCTACTTCGCACGACGTGACCGAAAGCGTGCGTCGGGCGCTGACTGAGGACATGGGTACCGGTGATCTGACGGCTGCCCTGATCGGAGCGCAAACCCCAGCCACTGCCCGGGTCATCAGCCGCGAGCCCGCGGTACTGTGCGGTGTTCCGTGGTTCGAGGAGGTATTCCGGCAACTCGATGCGCGGGTCCGGGTTTCCTGGATGGTGGCTGACGGCGATCGGATCGAACCCGACCAAGTCCTGTGTCGGCTTCACGGGCAGGCACGTCCGCTGCTCAGTGGCGAGCGAACGGCGCTCAATTTTCTGCAACTGCTCTCCGGCACTGCCACGCTCACCAGGCGTTACGTGGATGCCGTCGCCGGCACCGGCGCGCGCATCCTCGACACCCGAAAGACGATTCCCGGGCTGCGCAATGCGCAGAAGTATGCAGTCCGTTGCGGTGGAGGCAGCAACCATCGCATGGGGCTGTACGACGCCATTCTGATCAAGGAAAACCACATTTTCTCCGCGGGATCGATCAGCGCCGCGGTTCGCAACGCCCGCACCCTTTCCCCGCCGGGCACGCCGGTGGAAATCGAGGTTGAAACTCTCGAACAGCTGCGTGAGGCGCTGGCCGCCGGGGCACAGCGGCTGCTGCTCGACAACTTCGACGTCACCGCGCTGTGCGCCGCTGTGCGGGAGACCGGCGGCCGCGCGCGTCTCGAGGCTTCGGGTGGCGTCACGCTCCAGACGGTACGCGCCATTGCCGAAACCGGAGTGGACGAGGTCTCCGTCGGCAGCCTCACCAAAAGCCCGCAGTCCATCGACCTGTCCATGCGATTCGATGCGCTGCCCTGACCGGACGGCACGGGCAATTGCTTGGAGCCTTGCCGTCGGATGAGCTAGAATTCCAAATTGGAATTGCTGTAGAGAGCGGCCGAACTGGAGCCGAGGATGACAGCCGCTGCAGGGGCCGTTGTGCACATTCGTAATGCCGCACTAGACGCAATTGCTGATGAGCCGAAAGATCGATGTTCACGAGCTGCGCAAGGGAATGTATGTTTGCGAGCTTGATCGCCCCTGGGTAGGAACTCCATTCCTGTTCCAGGGCTTCGAGATCCGGACCGATGAGGAACTCGAGAAACTGCGCGGCCTGTGTCGCCACGTGTACGTTACCGACGAACCGGCGACGCCTGCCGTTACGCATCGCAAGGCGGCTGCTCCCTCCGGCCCATCGGCGATCTTGTCCAGCGTCACCACCGTTGACCATGTCCGCGACTTCGGCGCATTCCCCAAATCGCGCCGGGCGCCGCCACGCTACCGCGACCAGGTCAGCCTGGAGGAAGAGATGGAGGCGGCACGTCCGCTGGAATCGGGCACGCGCGCGCTGATTCATTCGATCATGGACGATGTGCGCCTCGGAAACAGTCTCAATGCCACGCCAGTAAGACAGGCCGTCGACGGAATGGTCAACAGCATAGTGCGCAATCCCGACGCGCTGGTGTGGCTGACCCAGCTCAAGAACAAGGATGAGTACACCGCCCTGCACAGCCTGCGGGTATGCATCCTGGCGCTGACGTTCGGCCGTCATCTGGATCTTTCGGAGGAGGAACTCAATGTACTCGGTACCGGAGCGCTGCTGCACGATATCGGCAAACTCAGGGTTCCCAACGACATCCTGAACAAGCCGGCGCGGCTCACCGACCAGGAGTATGAGATCATGAAGACGCACGTCCCGCTCGGCGTGCGGATTCTCGACAATACCCACGGTATTCATGCGGCGGCTATTGCAGTAGCACGCTGCCACCATGAGCGCTACAGCGGCTCAGGCTACATCAACGGCATTACCGGAGACCAGATCGGTCTGTTCGGTCTGATCGGCGCCATCGTGGATACCTATGATGCGATCACCAGCGATCGCGCCTACCACAACGGGCTTTCGGCATACGACGCGCTGAAAAAACTCTACGAAGGGCGCGACAAGGATTTCCACCCAGGTCTCGTGGAACAGTTCATCCAGTGCATGGGCATCTATCCGATCGGCAGCATCGTGGAATTGAATACCGGCAGCGTGGGTGTGGTGATTACCGTGAACCGCGAACGCCGCCTGCGACCGAAGGTCGCGCTGGTGCTCGATGAAAACAAAAATCCCCATGCGATCTCCCCGGTTCTCGATCTGTTCCACACCCTTTCCGATACTTCCGGGGCGGCCCTCGAGATACGCCGGGTTCTGCCGTCCGGTGCCTACGGCATCAATCCCAACAGCTTTCTGCCATCCGTCAAGGCTTAAGGGACACGTTCCCGTCGCAACGGGAAATCGCGCTGTGCCGTACCGGTATCAGCGCTCGAGCCAGATGAGCGATGCCATGCGTCCGCAGGCACCGTCGCGGCGGTAGGAATAGAACCTCTCCGATTCCGTCACGGTGCAGAACCCGCCGCCATAAACGCGCCCGATACCCGCCCGCCGCAGGCGCAGGCGCGCCAGCCCGTAAAGATCGGCAAGCAGTCTGCCCTGCCGGCCTTCGGCAAACAGACCGTGTGCCGCGCCGTCATGGTTGGAAAATACTTCACGCACCTCCGGACCGACTTCGAATGCCGCCGGCCCGATCGCCGGCCCGAGCCAGGCCATGAGGCCCGCCGGCTCAAGCTCCATCGCCGCCACACCGCTTTCGACGATGCCGGCCGCAAGACCTCGCCAGCCGGCGTGCAGGACAGCGACCCGGGTCCCCGACATGTCGCACAGGAAAACCGGCAGGCAGTCGGCGGTCAGGACCGCGCAAACGAACCCCGGGCCGTCGGCATAGCTGCCATCCGCCGCGGCGCCCTCGCCGGCCTGTCCAGCGTGGATTACGCGGTTCCCGTGCACCTGCTGAAGCCAGGCCGGCTCGGCCGGCAGATTCAACGCCGCGCACAGCTGCTCGCGGTTGCGTGCCACGGCCTGCGGGTCATCCCCTACATGGTTCGCGAGGTTGAAGCTGTCGTAGGGCCGGCGACTTGTTCCGCCGCTGCGCACGGTGGTGAGCGCCCTGACCCACGGCGCGGCGGGCCATTCGGGGACCACGCAATCGCCGAGGCTAGGCACGACGTCCGCGCGCGGATCCATGGGCCTGCCTATCCGCCTCCAGCGCCTTCAGCAGCGCCGCCATATCAGCCGGCAGGGGGCTCGTCCAGTGCATGGTTTCGCCG
Organism: Pseudomonadota bacterium; assembly: GCA_021790335.1. Taxonomy (GTDB): domain Bacteria; phylum Pseudomonadota; class Gammaproteobacteria; order Acidiferrobacterales; family UBA6901; genus JAJYCY01. Next base: position 43,509 of record JAJYEE010000013.1, read on the forward strand.
CTCGCCGGGTGGACCACAGCCAGACGGGCGGCATGCAGTGCCTGACGCCGGAACGCGCGCAGAGCGGCGGCAAATTGCCCGCTGCTGAGTGGCGGGATCTGCAGCCGGCCACCGTATACCGGATCTCCCAATATCGGAAACCGCCGGTGCGCCATGTGCACCCGGATCTGGTGTGTACGTCCTGATTCTAGTCTGACCCGCAACAGGCTGTGCGCACGGTAGCGTGCCTCGACCCGGAAATGGCTGACTGCCTCCCTGCCACCCTCGCTTACAGCCATACGCGTACGATGCACCCGGTGGCGTCCGATGGGCGCGTCGATCGTTCCGCCTGCGACGGCAATGCCACAAACGATCGCCAGGTACTCCCGCTGCAGGCTACGCTGGCGGAGCTGCTCGATCAGGTCGCGGCGCGCCCGCTCGACACGCGCCACGACCAGCAATCCGGAGGTATCCTTGTCCAGACGGTGGACGATTCCGGCACGCGGCAGGTGGCGGAGCCCGGGATCGTGGTTGAGGAGCGCATTTAGCATGGTTCCCTCCCAGTTGCCGGCAGCGGGATGCACCACCAATCCCGCCGGCTTGTCGATCACCAGAAGCTCATCGTCCTCGTACACCACCTCCAGCGGGATGGCCTGCGCCTCCCAGTCCACCGCAGGCGCCTGCGGAACCGCGATGCGAACCTGCTCTCCACCGCGTATGCGGTCGCGTGCACGCGCCGGCGCCGCGTCCACCTGAACCAGTCCGGAACGGATCCACTTCTGGATCTGGGATCGGGTGAACTCGGAGAACAGGCCGGCCAGCGCCTGATCCAGGCGCTGGCCCACATACTCGGACGGCACACGTGCCGACAGCTCGGTCCCGTCAGGGGAAGTCACGGGCGTCTGTCCGGCTTCTCGTATCCGGAGATTCGGAGTATTCTTCGCGTCACCAAAAGTTCGACCTGAAACCATGCTACCCATATCCCTGCGCCGCATCGCGCCCGTCGTTGTACTCGCGCTCCTTGCCGGCTGCTCTACCCTGAAGAAGCCTGAAGACAGCGCGGGTTCGGCGGAGCACTTCTACAATAAAGGTCTGACCGCGCTCAACCTGGGAGACTATCCCCGGGCGATCAGGAACTTCCAGACACTCGATGCGCGCTACCCTTATGGCGCCTATGCCGAACAGGCACAGATCGACATCGCCTACGCATATTATAAGAATAATCACCCGAACGAGGCTATCGACGCTGCGGATCGGTTCATCCGCCTGCATCCGACATACCGGTATGTCGACTACGCCTACTACCTCAAGGGCCTGGCAAATTTTCACTTCAAGCACAGCGCTCTGGCGAACCTGTTTACGGGCAGTAACCTTTCCGACCGCGACACCAAACGGCTGGCCGACGCCTACGATGCCTTCCGCGTGGTCATCACCCGCTTCCCCCACAGCCGCTATGTAGCCGACAGCCGCAAACGCATGGCCTATCTGCTCAACCTCATGGCAGAGAGCGAAATCAATATCGCCCGGTTTTACTACAAGCGCGGAGCCTACGTCGCCGCGGCGAATCGCGCAAAGTACGTCATTGACCATTACCAGCGCACGCCGGCGGTCGAAGACGCTCTCGGTATTCAGGCCATGGCATACAAGAGGATGGGGATGAAACAGCTCGCCAGCGACACGCTGCGGGTGCTGCAGCTGAACTTTCCCGGCAGCCACTACATCTGGCAGATCCAGGCACTTCCTGCCGGATGATGCGGCGCGTATGCGCCACGCCCGATCAGATGGCAGCCGGCCCGGTCTCACCCGTGCGAATGCGGACCACTTCCTCCACCGGGGTCACAAAAATCTTGCCGTCGCCGATCTTTCCGGTGCGGGCCGCAGTCATGATGGTCTCGATGCAGCGTTCCAGCTGCTCCTCCTTGACCACCACCTCGATCTTGATCTTCGGCAGAAAGTCAACGACATATTCCGCCCCACGATAAAGCTCGGTGTGGCCCTTCTGGCGCCCGAACCCCTTGACCTCGGTCACCGTCAGGCCGGTGATTCCGGCTTCGGACAGGGCGTCGCGCACATCATCGAGCTTGAAAGGCTTGATTACCGCTTCGATCTTCTTCATGTTGATTCGGGTCCGGTGAGTTCGCAGGCTCGCACTATCAACATATCCGTGACCGGCGGGCTTTGCAAGTGCCAAAGCCCCGGTCCGCACGGCGCTGCCGCCTACATCTCGCGGTAGCCGGAAGTGATGGGATAACGGCGATCGCGGCCGAACGCGCGGCGCGTTATGCGCACCCCCGGCGCCGCCTGCCGGCGTTTGTACTCGTTGTGATCCACCATGGCGACCACGCGTGCCACAGTGGCGGCCTCGAAGCCGGCGGCGATGATGTCCTGCGGGGACCGGTCGTGCTCCACATAGCTTTCCAGAATGGGGTCAAGCACTTCATACGGCGGCAGACTGTCCGAATCCCTCTGATCGGCAGCAAGCTCGGCGCTCGGCGGGCGCTCTATGATGCGCAAGGGGATGACCGGAGCGATGCGGTTGCGATACTCCGCCAGCCGGTACACCAGCGTCTTGAAAACATCCTTGATCGCGGCGTAACCGCCGGCCATATCACCGTAGAGCGTCGCATACCCAACGGCCATTTCGCTCTTGTTTCCGGTGGTAAGCACCAGCCGGCCGGTCTTGTTGGAGACGGCCATCAGCAGGCTGCCGCGTATGCGCGCCTGGATGTTTTCTTCAGTGACATCTCGTGCGCGCCCGCGGAATTCCTCGCGCAGCGCCGCATTGAACGCCTCGACCATGGGTTCGATGAGAATGACCGAGTGACGCACCCCCAGCGTTTTTGCCATGACTGCGGCATCCTCCAGGCTCATAGTCGCCGTGAAGCGCGACGGCATCATCAGCGTTTCCACCCGCTCCGCGCCCAAGGCGTCGACCGCGATGCACAGTGTCAGCGCCGAATCGATGCCTCCGGAAAGGCCGATGGCAACACCCGGGAAGCGGTTCTTCTCCACATAGTCACGCACCCCGAGCACGAGTGCGCGATATACCTCCTGCTCGGCTGACAGGACGGCCGGCAGTTGCTGCGCAAGCGGCACGACTGCGTTGCCATCAACATGGAAGTCGACCGCAAACAGCCCGGCCTCGAACGCCGGGCAACGCTGCACCACGACGCCGCCGGCATCGACGACGAACGAGTCACCGTCGAACACGAGCTCGTCCTGCCCGCCAACCAGATTCGCATAGAGCGCCGGCAGCCGGTTCTCGCGGGCACGCGCCGCCATGATCTGCTCGCGTTCGCGCCCCTTTTCCATGTGATAGGGTGAGGCATTGACGGTGACGATAAGCCGCGCGCCAGCCTGGGCCGTCAGCCTTGCCGGCTGCGGCTGCCAGGCGTCCTCGCAGATCGTCAGGCCCACGGGAACTCCGGCAATATCGACCACGCAGGGTTCACCGCCGGCCTCGAAGTAGCGCTTCTCGTCGAACACGCTGTAGTTCGGCAGAAGGTGTTTGTGATAGGTGGCGACCAACGTTCCATCGCGGACTACGGAAACCGCATTGAAGACCCTGCCGTCGATGCGTCTCGGGTAACCGACGACCAGGTCAATGCCGCGCACCTCGCGAGTTAGCCGGTCGAGCCCCGCCTGCACCTGATCATAGAGGTGGTGGCGCAGCAGCAGGTCCTCCGGCGGGTAGCCCGTGAGCGTCAGCTCGGGGAAAATCGCCGCGTCGGCGTGGATCCGGCGCGCTTCGGCAGCCGCCCGGATAACGCGCTCGACGTTGCCGGGCACGTCGCCGACAAGCAAATTGACCTGCGCAATCGCTAGCCGCAGACGCGCCGCCATCAGACCTTCCTCCGGAACACGCACCGCGCCTGCGCCACGTGGCAATAGGCGGCTGCGGGTGCTCCGGGCAATATCGTCGTATCCATTGAGCGTTGTGCCGGCCTGCTACGATCCACGGCGATTGCCGGATCGCAACGGCCGCGCGCTATTCTGGGCCAATCCACCTGATATTTCAAAACGCCATGGCCTGCTGCCCCGCACGGTATTAAACTGACGGCATGCGGCTGTCGGTAGCAGAAAGCCTCGAACAGGTCCGGCCGGAGGACTGGGATCGCGTGGCCGGCGGCCATGACCCTTTCCTGAGCCATGCGTTTCTCCATGCGCTCGAACGCAGCGGATGCGCCTGTGACTCCAGCGGCTGGTCCGCGCGGCACCTGTTGCTGCACGCCTCCGACGGCCGCCTCGCTGCGGCGGTGCCGCTGTACCTCAAAAGCCACTCCTTCGGAGAATTCGTATTCGACTGGGCCTGGGCGGACGCCTACCGCCGCGCCGGCCTGCGCTACTATCCGAAACTGGTGGCCACGGTTCCGTTCACACCGGTGACCGGTACCCGCATGCTCGTGGCCGCGGGCGAGGACCGGGATGCAATCAGGCGCCAGCTGATAGGCGCGGCACGCGACCTTGCCGACAGGCTCGGGGCTTCTTCGCTCCATTGGCTGTTCACCACGGCCGACGATACCGCAGCACTTGAGACGCATGGCATGATGCGCAGGACCGGATACCAGTTCCACTGGCACAACCGCGGCTACCGCGATTTCGACGATTTTCTTGCCGGTTTCTCGTCCCAGAAGCGCAAGAAGATCAGGCGCGAACGCCTGCAGGTACGTAAAGCAGGTGTCGAGACCGTGCTGCTCACAGGCGATGACCTCACCCCGGCACACTGGGAGCGGTTCTACGGATTTCACCTCGCCACGCTCCGCAAGCACGGTGCCGCTCCGTACCTGACACCGGGGTTCTTCCAGGCCTTGGGTGAAGCCCTGCGCGAGCATGTCGTCATGGTCGTCGCCCGCCGCGGCCAGGCCGATGTGGCCGCAGCCCTCAACCTGCGCGGCGCGGACGCGCTTTACGGCCGCTACTGGGGCGGGACCCAGGATATCCCGGGCCTGCATTTCGAGACCTGCTACTACCGGGCGATCGAGTACTGCATTGCCGCCGGCATCCCGCGGTTCGAAGGTGGAGCCCAGGGCGGTCACAAGCTGGCGCGCGGATTCCTTCCGAGCAAGACGTTTTCTGCGCACTGGCTGCGCCACCCGGAATTCGAGCGTGCCGTTGCGGACTTCCTGGAACGAGAGCGCAACGGACTGGAGGCCCATCTGGATGAACTTAACGAACATTCCCCGTTCAAAAAAGATGAGGGAATCTGACGCTTCGGGTATTCCAGCGGGTCGGACCATGCGACAGCGCCTGCCATGCCGATATTGATGCCATCCAACTCAAAGTTTCTGTTTCCGCCTCCCGAGACCGCGTCTGCGGAAGGGCTGCTGGCGATCGGCGGCGATCTGGGCAGCGAGCGCCTGCTCGAGGCCTATCGCCGCGGCATCTTCCCCTGGTACAACGCCGGACAGCCGGTGCTGTGGTGGTCACCGGATCCACGTATGGTGCTTTTTCCACAGCAGCTGAAGATTTCCCGCAGCCTGCGCAAGACGCTGAGACACGGAGGATTCCGCGTTACCCTGGACACGGCGTTTCGCGCGGTCATCGAAGGCTGTGCGGCGCCGCGCCGCAACAGTCCCGGCGCCGGCACCTGGATCACCGCAGAGATGCGGGATGCTTATTGCCGCCTGCATGCGGAGGGCCACGCCCACTCGGTAGAAACCTGGCAGGGCAATGACCTCGTGGGCGGCCTGTACGGTGTTTCGCTAGGTGGTGCGTTTTTCGGGGAATCCATGTTCAGCCTGGCCACCGACGCGTCCAAGGTCGCCCTCGCCCATCTGGTACGCCAGCTCGAGGCATGGAACTTCAGTCTGATAGACTGTCAGGTGGCGTCTGCGCATCTTTTCAGCCTTGGCGCCGAAGAGATTCCCAGGTCCAGATTTCTTGCGCTGCTCGCAGCCGCCCTCAAGGCTCCGGGGCGGCACGGCGCCTGGAGACTTGAAACACAGCCCGCGGCAACCCACCCATGACAGCCACCCAGGACAAACCCGACCTGTACCTTTCGATGCCGCATCCGTGCAGCTACCTTGCGGGGCGAACCAGCACGATCGTGTTTGTGGACCCACATCAGCCGCTCGATGCCAGCCGCTATGCGGACTTCGTTCGACAGGGGTTCCGCCGCAGCGGCGAGCTGGTCTATCGACCCTATTGCCAGCGATGCGCAGCCTGCGTTCCGGTGCGCATCCCGGTACCGCGTTTCCGTCCTTCGCGAGGGCAGAGGCGGGTATGGAAGAGGAACACCGACATCCGCGTGACGATCAGACCGGCGATTTTCAGCCCCGAGCATTTTTCGCTCTACCGCCATTATCAGGCCGGGCGCCACGCCGGCTCCACCATGGATGATCCGGATCCGGAGAAATACATCGGCTTTCTGCGCAGCCCGCACATAGAAACCGTTTTCTGCGAACTGCGCGTGGCCGACCCGGCAGTCGATGCGTCCGCCCCGCAACCGCGCAGCGACGGGACCTTGCTGGGCGTTGCGGTCACGGACGTGCTTCCGGACGCCCTGTCCGCCGTCTATACGTTCTACGATCCCGACGAAAAGGCGCGTGGCCTGGGGGTTTATGCGATTCTCTGGCAGATCGCCGAGGCGCAACGGCGCGGGCTGTCCTGGGTGTACCTCGGCTACTGGATCGCCCAGAGCCCGAAAATGGCCTACAAAACGAACTTCCAGCCACTGGAAGCCCTGCACGACGGGCAGTGGACAACCCCCCGGACAGACGTTTGAGCGGTCATCATACCGTCATGGTTCTGCGCTAAGTTGGCGCCGGATACCGATGAATTTCGGCCGAACGTCAGTGCTATGGCCACCCATCGGAAACGGTCCAGCACCTGATGCAGGGCGCAGACGGCAAGCGGATTGCTCCAACCCGGGGACAAAACCATGCTCAGCTTTCTATTCCGCCTCATTCATGACTTCCATGCTGGTCACGGGTTCAACCCTAATACACTGTATATCAATACTTTTCATTACCGTAACCTGCGAGAGAGCGTCCCTGGTCTGACGGCCGATTCCGATCTCGCCCGCTTTCTCGACGTCGACATCATCCTCAGCGAAGAGTCCATTCACCCGCATGTCGCTTGGTTGATCCCGCAAAGCCGCCAGCGCGCTGGCGGCAGGTCCGGGCGATAGGACCCACCGGCAAGCCACAGCCTGTCCCGGCGTGCCCCCCTCCGAAATGCGGCTTTACGCCCATCCACGAGTGGGGCATCATACGGCGCCAGCACACGGGGCAACGTTCCCGTTCCGAAATTCATCCGCGAGGTCAGGTGTGGCGAGAGAAGAAAACATTGAAATGGAAGGGACGATCATCGAGACCCTGCCCAACACCCTGTTTCGGGTGCAGCTTGAGAACGGTCATATAGTCACCGCCCACATTTCCGGCAAGATGCGCAAGAATTACATCCGCATCCTTACCGGCGACAAGGTCACCGTCCAGCTTACGCCTTACGACCTCTCGAAAGGTCGCATCACGTTCCGCGCACGCTGACGAAACCGGCTGCGGTCCGAAGGGATTCCGCCGGACTTCAGCTCCAGCATTTTTCGCCCACAAGCAGTGCCTCGGGCATCAAGGCCTTAAGCGCTCCGGCAATTTCCAGGATCACCCCGGGCCTGGGACGCACCGACACCCACAGCAGGTTTAGACGCATGTTGAGGTCGGCGAACACCACTTCGGCATAGCGGCCCAGCACCGCCTGCATGCTGCCTAGGGCTTCTGCAAGCTGATGTGCCGGGCGGTCGCGCAGGCCCGGAAACAGGATCATGAAATCGCTCAGCCGCTGACCGCATTCGTCACGCGTTGGCACACGCTCGTATAGCGGCCGGTTCGCCCCCAGCGTCAGCGAAGGCTGCGACTGGATCATGAATTTCATGCCACTACCCTAAGCCAAGGTGCCGATCCGAGGCAAGCGATCGATGGCACAGCGTATCCGCCCAAGGACTCCGGATGTCAGCATCCGGAGTCCTTGGGGTGGACACCGGCAGTGGCAGCCACTGCCGGCTGCCGGACCGGTTACGGACGCACCAGCGTGTAGCCGCGGTGCACCAGCTTCACGATCTGCACGATGCCGGCGGGAACCGGATGTGCATACGGATCGAGTTTCGGCTTGTAGCCGAGCTGCTTGGTCATGGCTGCCAGCGTATTCTCGCAGGCATCGAACCGGACACCGGAAGCCCACAGACTCTGTATGCGACCGACGTTGGGGTTCTTGGCGAACAGCAGCTTCAGACCCGGCCCGAACGCGACCACATGGATTTTCACGTGATCGAGGCCATAGGATTTGATGAGGTTGTTGGCGACATTGAGCACCAGGGTCTCTTTGGCGGGCGTTGCATCGCTGATCTGCAGCACTACCTTGGTCTCGGCTGCCTGTGCCGGCGGACTCGCATACAGCATCGCACCGAAAACCAGCAGGGCCAGCAACATTAGGCGATTACGCATGAGACACTCCTCCATTTCAGTGGTTATCTTGATAAACATCGGAGCTCGGTGAAGCCGGGTCTGTGCCCTTGGGTTCGGACCACCCCCGGGTCGAGCTTTTTTTACGTGGGCCATCAAACGGTAAGACGATTCAACGCGCGGATTTATTTCCGCTCCGATGCGGGATGCATCCGGACGCAGTCAGCGGCCGCTCCCAGAGAAAGCCGGGGAATGTAGGTCCGCCTTCACAACGAATTGCCGGGGCCAGACGATAACCGGGTTCGGTAGGCCCTTTTAAACCGTAGGGCTTCTCGGACTCCGCAAGCCGTGCCCCAGCCTGGACAGGGGCACGGCTTGGCAAAACCAGGTCCGGCGGAATCCGCAAAAGGCACCCCCACATCGCAGCGGGGTGCTTCGCTGCTGCCCGATGAGGAGGATTTCCGCTGCTTGGCCGGCCCGGCAGACCGCGGCCAGGGCCGGGGGCGCTAGAACTCGAAAACGAGTTCGTCGTCCTTGATGCCCACACGCACGTGTCCGCCACCCGCAAGCTTGCCGAACAGCAGTTCGTCAGCCAGGGGCTTTTTCACCTTCTCGCGGATCAGGCGCGCCATGGGCCGGGCACCCATTGCCGCGTCATAACCGTGCTCGGCCAGCCACGCGCGGGCGCCTTCGTCGAACTCTATCGTGACATTGCGTTCCTCCAGCTGCGCTTCGAGCTCGAGGATGAACTTGTCCACCACATGCACGATCGTGCCCTTGTCCAGCCGCTTGAACGCAATGACCGCGTCCAGCCGATTACGAAATTCGGGACTGAATATCCGCTTGATCGCCTCGACATCATCGCCACTGTGGTCCTGGTGGCGGAATCCCATCGAGGAACGGCTCATGGAATCGGCACCGGCATTCGTCGTCATCACGATGATGATGTTACGAAAGTCCGCCTTGCGGCCGTTGTTGTCCGTCAGAGTACCGTGGTCCATTACCTGGAGCAGTAGATTGAACACATCCTGATGGGCCTTCTCGATTTCATCGAGCAGCAGCACCGCATGCGGATGCTTTGTCACCGCATCGGTCAGTAGGCCGCCCTGATCGAATCCGACGTAGCCCGGCGGCGCGCCGATCAGGCGCGAAACCGTGTGCCGCTCCATGTACTCCGACATGTCGAAGCGGATCAGCTCGAGCCCCAGCACCTTCGCAAGCTGGCGCGTGACCTCGGTCTTGCCGACGCCGGTCGGGCCCGAGAACAGGTAGGAGCCTATCGGCTTTTCCGGCTGACCCAGCCCGGAACGCGCCATCTTGATCGACGTCGCCAACGCGTCGATCGCCTGATCCTGTCCGAACACCACCAGCTTCAGATCCCTTTCCAGGGTGCGCAATGCTTTCATGTCTGAAGAGGACACGCTCCTCGGGGGAATGCGCGCGATCTTGGCAACAATGTCTTCGACATCGCTCACCCCGATGGTCTTCTTGCGCTTGGCCGGCGCCAGAAGATGCATGCCGGCCCCCGCCTCGTCGATCACGTCAATTGCCTTATCGGGCAGATGCCGATCGTTGATGAAGCGCGCCGACAGTTCAGCGGCGCTGCGCAGCGCCTGGCTGGTGTAGCGCACGCCGTGGTGCTCCTCGAAACGCGCCTTCAGCCCGTGCAGTATCTGAACGGTCTCTTCGACGCTGGGCTCGGTCACGTCTATCTTTTGGAACCGCCGCGAGAGCGCCCGATCCTTCTCGAAAATGCCGCGATACTCCTGGTAAGTCGTGGACCCGATGCATTTCAGGTCACCGGAGGAAAGCACCGGCTTGAGCAGATTAGAAGCATCCATGGCGCCGCCGGAAGCGGCGCCGGCGCCAATGATGGTATGGATCTCGTCGATAAACAGGATCGCGTGCTCCTGCTTCTTGAGGTGATGCAGCACGGCCTTCAGGCGCTTCTCGAAGTCGCCGCGGTATTTCGTTCCGGCGAGCAGTGCCCCCATGTCGAGCGCATAGATCGTGTTCTTCGACAGGACTTCCGGCACTTCCTCGTCGACGATCTTCTTCGCGAGCCCCTCGGCGATCGCTGTCTTGCCGACACCGGCCTCACCCACATACAGCGGGTTGTTCTTGCGGCGACGGCATAGGATCTGGATCGTACGCTGCAGTTCGTGCTCGCGGCCGATGAGCGGATCGATCTTTCCGGCGCGTGCACGCTCGTTCAGATTGACCGTAAAGATGTCGAGCGGACTGCGCTCCGTCGCCCCGCCGCCCTCTTCGCCCTCTTCCGGCGCCGGCAGCTCGGGCTGGCCCTCTCCGGGAACCTTCGAGATCCCATGGGAGATGAAGTTCACCACATCGAAACGGCTGATATTCTGCTTGTGCAGAAAATACACCGCATGCGAGTCCTTCTCCCCGAAAATCGCAACCAAGACATTGGCGCCGGTAACCTCCTTCTTGCCGACACCCTGGACGTGCAGGACCGCACGCTGGATCACGCGCTGGAAACCGAGCGTGGGCTGGGTATCGCTTTCGCTGCCGGCCGGAATGCTGGGGACACCCTCGTCGAGGAAGGTCTTGAGGTTCTTGCGAAGCTCGTCGATATTGCCGCCGCAGGCGCGGATTACACGCGCCGCGCTGGGATTATCCAACAGTGCGGCAAGCAGATGCTCCACCGTAATGTATTCATGGCGCTTCTCGCGCGCGTCCTGAAATGCCGCATTCAGCGAGAACTCCAGTTCCTGAGACAACATCTGGCTACCCTCCCGGAAACACTTCCGGCGCAAGCTTTGGCGCGGGCCGTCGCGCGCAACAATTTCCCCAGGAGCTATTCTGGCTCCATCGTACACTGCAGCGGATGCTGGTTATCCGCAGAAAACACCATCACCTGACGCACCTTCGTTTCAGCCACCTCGCGCGTATAAAGGCCGCACACACCGATACCCTTCTGGTGCACATGCAGCATGATGCGCGTCGCCTCCTCCCGGTTCTTGTGGAAAAAACGCTCCAGCACCACAATCACAAACTCCATGGGCGTATAATCGTCATTCAGCAAAATAACTTTATAGAGCTGCGGTCTCTTTAGCTGCGGCTTAACCTCCTGAACGACGAGACCATCAGTATATTGCAGCTGTTTGTCGCTCATGACGCTCTATTACTCACAGATTAGACCATACCCGCTAAGTATCTACATTTTGGGACCGTCGCCCAAAAATTCAAGACTTTTCAGAAATTAAGCCGGTCCTGACGGGGAATAAAGTCCCGGCGATGTCAGCTGCCAGACACCGCCGCCGCACACGGTCCAGAGCGGCCATAAGCTTCCGGTTGTCAACGTGCAATATCCTTGACTTGGACAAAAAAAGCGGGAAGATGATGCACGTGCGGGCTTGATTTTATGCGGAAAAGCGCCGTCAAGAACGGGGTTGCGATTCCGGTTTCAGGGACGCACTCTTGTCTTGGCAATAAAAATGGCGCCGCAATACGGCTCCGTTGAGAACTAGGGGGATGTGGCATGGCAACAGGTACTGTTAAATGGTTTAACGCCAGCAAAGGGTACGGTTTTATTTCACCCGCAAATGGCGGTGATGATGTATTCGCCCACTTTTCAGCAATTGAAATGGACGGATACAAAACCCTCAAAGAAGGGCAACAGGTCGAATTTGAAATACAGGAAGGGCCAAAGGGTCCGCAGGCAACCAACATTCGCGCATTGGCATAGCGCGATCCGGTCCTGCCGGAAGGTGTCATTCCTGAGCCCGGCGCCTGCCGGGTTTTCTTTTTCCGGAGACCCGAAACATCCGCCCGTTCGCCGGGTCAAAGGGACTTACGGCGGAAGTCTGCGGGACACGCGCCCCGGATAGCGCGCAACACGCCCGTACGGGCGGGAGGACAGCCTAAGATGAATGTCAGAAAGCTGGAAGACGGACGCATTGTGCTGGAACTGGAGAAGGCCGAACTCGACTCGCTGGCACGACCGGTTATCGCGCATGCCGAAGAGATGCACAGTGCCCTGCTCGATCTGGCGGATATCCTGCGCAGCGCCGGATATGGCATGCGCGATCAGTTCCGGCAGCCACCCCATCCGTGGGACGCCGGCGCGCAGCATCCGAGCATCGAAAAGTGAGGTGCCACTCATGAACATCGCGAATCAGACCGCCGAGTCGCTAAGCGTGATCCTGGACCCTGAAGAAGCGCAACGCCTGGTCGAGGGATTGAGCGAACATCTGACGCTGCTGGGCCAGCCCGCAGAGAAGCTGCTCAACCTGCTGCTCGGTGCAGGCGTACGGGCGCCCCAGCCGGCGGGACATGTCCGCACCGAATACATGCCTCCACTCAAGTAGGGAACCCCCGCTACATTCGGGCGATGAGGGCTTCGCCGAAACCGGAGCAGGAAACCTGGGTGAGGCCGTCGACGCCAGCCAGCACCCGCGCCAGGTCGTAGGTAACGGTGCGGGCAGCGATCGCCGCGGTCATGCCCTTGATGATCAGATCGGCCGCCTCGCTCCAGCCGAGATAGCGCAGCATCATCTCCGCGGAAAGAATCATGGACCCGGGATTCACCTGGTTCTTTCCGGCATACCTGGGCGCCGTGCCATGGGTCGCTTCAAACACGGCGACTGAATCCGCGATATTCGCACCCGGAGCGATGCCGATCCCCCCGACCTGGGCGGCGAGCGCATCGGAAATGTAGTCGCCGTTCAGATTGAGCGTGGCGATCACGTCGTATTCCGCCGGCCGCAGCAGGATCTGCTGCGGTCTTTCCAGCACGCTTCAGCAGTTCCCCGTTACTATGTTCCCGCCCCTGTCGGCCTTGAGCTTCGCTTCGGTATTCCCGGCATGACCGTGGAACAGTGCACGGTGCCGGCCGCCATCGGCACGGATTTTGTGCTGTCGCACGCGGAGACTCAACATCCCAAAGCACAAGATCTGGTTCTCTCGCGCGAACTCAAGCATCTGCACAAGCGCCAGATCATTTTCTGAGCCTGGCCAACATCCGATATGTCGCATTCCAGACGGCGGTTACAGACGATGAACCGGAAAGCCAGCGAGCCATAGGCGGCCTGTTCACTGTTGCGGCTGGAGAATGTCCCGGTGGTGTGCCCGCGGATCAGCGGCGACAGCAGCGTCGCCAAGCGGTACGCAGCGCGGCCATTGTCCGCGAGCACGCCAGGGCGCAACCAGATCCAGGATTCACGGCACTTCCACGACATAATGCGCCAGGTGCGCGTCGGGCAGAAACTCCTGCGCAGCGGTAGCAACAGATAGCTCGAATCCCGGTCGATCGGGTGGATGTCATCGTCTTCTGCCACTTGTTTGAATGAGCACCGGTTATCTCGAAATGACCTGCGACAAGTCCGGCGGAGCCTAAACACGGCCCCCGCTGCGATTCACGGCCAGAATCGTGGACCCCGGTAACTGTTTGCTGGTAACATGGCAATGTGCCACAATTAATTTAATTGTGTCACGAAGGATCATGCCATGAAAAAACTCAGTATCCGGGAGGTCCGCAAGGAACTGGCGCAGCTTGACGAACTGGTGTCGCGCGAGGGCGAGGTGATGATTACGCGTCGTGGCCAGCCGATTGCACGCCTGCTGCCGCTTCGCAGCAAACGGATAATGCCCTCGCACGCTGACCTGCGCGCCGGCATGCCTCGCCTGAAAAAGGGCAGCGAAAAACTGATCCGCGCCGAGCGGAACGAGCGCTGATGGGGCCATACCTTGATACCAGCGCGCTAGCCAAGTGGTATCTCAACGAGCCGTTTTCCGAAGAGTTCGAGGCGTTTATACAGAAACAGGCCGCGGCCGCCATCAGCCGCCTTACCATTGTCGAATTGCGCTGTCTGCTTGCCCGACGCCGGCGTGCAAATGAGATCACGAAGGCAGTCGAGTCACGCGTGTTCGCTTCGTTCGAAGAGGACATGCGTGCCGGGTTTTTGCAGGTTCACCCGGTCACGGACGAGCAGGTGATTGCGGCGTCTGGTCTCATCACCCGGCTTGGCAGGTACTCGTTGCGAACTTTGGACGCTATGCACTTAGCCATTGCTCACGATATTCATGCCCGCGAGCTGGCCACGGCGGACAAGACAATGGCGAACGCGGGAAAAGCGATGGGATTGGAGATTGCGGGTTTTTTCAGGCGCTAGCACCCGATTCCGACATCATCGGAATACGGGTCGCGATTTGCTCCGACGGAACCGCTACGGACATTCGATTCAGCATGCGTGCCATTCGGGGTCCTGGAGCGTGATCCTGGACCCCGAAGAAGCGCAACGCCTGGTCGAGGGATTGAGCGAACATCTGACGCTGCTGGGCCAGCCCGCAGAGAAGCTGCTCAACCTGCTGCTCGGTGCAGGCGTACGGGCGCCCCAGCCGGCGGGACATGTCCGCACCGAATACATGCCTCCACTCAAGTAGGGAACCCCCGCTACATTCGGGCGATGAGGGCTTCGCCGAAACCGGAGCAGGAAACCTGGGTGAGGCCGTCGACGCCAGCCAGCACCCGCGCCAGGTCGTAGGTAACGGTGCGGGCAGCGATCGCCGCGGTCATGCCCTTGATGATCAGATCGGCCGCCTCGCTCCAGCCGAGATAGCGCAGCATCATCTCCGCGGAAAGAATCATGGACCCGGGATTCACCTGGTTCTTTCCGGCATACCTGGGCGCCGTGCCATGGGTCGCTTCAAACACGGCGACTGAATCCGCGATATTCGCACCCGGAGCGATGCCGATCCCCCCGACCTGGGCGGCGAGCGCATCGGAAATGTAGTCGCCGTTCAGATTGAGCGTGGCGATCACGTCGTATTCCGCCGGCCGCAGCAGGATCTGCTGCAGGAAATTGTCGGCAATAACGTCCTTCACTATGATCTCGCGGCCGCTATGCGGACTGGTGATCGCGCACCACGGCCCTTCGCCTATCGGCTTCGCTCCGAATTCCCGTTTCGCCAGCTCATAGCCCCAGTTGCGGAAAGCACCCTCGGTGTATTTCATGATGTTGCCCTTGTGCACCAGGGTCAGCGAGCGCCGATCGTGATCGACGGCATAGCTTAGCGCCTTTCTGATAAGGCGCTCCGAGCCCTCGCGCGAAACCGGCTTGATGCCGATGGCCGAACTCCCGGGGAAACGGATCTGGGTGACACCCATCTGCGTTTCGAGGAAGGAGATGACCTTTCTGGCCTGCTCTGATTCCGCCGGCCATTCGATGCCGGCATAGATGTCTTCGGTGTTCTCGCGGAATATGATCATGTCCGTGAGTTCGGGGTTCTTGAGCGGCGAGGGCGTCCCAGGAAAATAGCGGATCGGCCGCACACAGGCGTAAAGATCGAGCGCCTGGCGGATGGTGACGTTAAGCGAACGCAGCCCCTGCCCCACCGGCGTGGTGAGCGGCCCCTTGATCGAAACCACGTAATCGCGCAGGACATCCAGCGTTTCCTGCGGCAGCCACTGGTTGCCCCCGTAGATTCTGGCCGCCTTCTCGCCTGCATAGACCTCCATCCACGAAATGGAGCGGCCCTTGCCGTAGGCCTTGTTTACGGCGGCATCGACCACCCGGCGCATGACCGGCGTGATGTCAACGCCGATCCCGTCCCCTTCGATAACCGGAATGACGGGACAGTCCGGCACGTTGAGGCTGGAATCGGAATTGGCGGTAATGCGTTCGCCGCGGGCGGGCATCTGGATCTTCTGGTAGGCCATGAGCAGGATTCTCTGACAATAGGGTTAAATTAAGCCTTGGGAGTTCGGAAAAAAGAGCCGTAGTATACCGGGAAATACGTAGTCTGCGTTCCCCCGGACGCGCGCGTCGCGAGTTGCCTCGCGCCGGGCCCGCGTATGCCTGCGATTCGGCGATCAGCGCGTGATTCCGGCAGCCAGCTGGACCCGGCATCGGGCGGCGGTGCACCCGAGCCTGCGGACTCGATCGGGCGATTTCGCCACCGATGGGCCGGTATATGGCGAGAATATGGAAACCTGGCCATCTGCGTGCACCGCCCACCCGAGAGGCGGGCACATGGTCCGTAGCCGGAGGGATTCGTTAACGGTCGTCAAATGCAGTTTCTCGAGCACAGCGGATGGGCAGGAGCATGGGGGGGTGGGGTGAAAAAGCTCCGGAAAGCCGCGTCGTCAATATGGTAGCTGACCAAGCCTGTCATATGAAAAGCCGCTCTTTTTACGTCCAGCGGGAGATAGACCGCACTGCCGATGCCGATCCATTTTTCAAGTTTCTCAAACGTGGCGAGAAGCATCGTTGAACGGGTCGGGGCTGGAATAGACGTTGTCGATGATCTCAAAACGCGCCTGATAATCTCTCTAGGACGAACGGCGTGGCATCATTAGACGTTGTCTCGGTAAGAACCGGTTTTGCCATGAATCACAAGCTTTCAGTTCCGAGGCGTGAATCCCAGCACTTTCGCTGCAAGCTCGCCTCTGCGCCTGACTTCGAGTTTCCCGAATATGCTCTTGAGGTGGTCTTTCACGGTCATCTCGCTGATGAACAGGCGTTCGGCGATTTCGCGGTTCGAGTGGCCCCGGACGACGAGCGCTGCAACCTCCTTTTCCCTATCGCTGAGCGTGAAACCATCCAGTCTGGCGCTCATTTTATGTTCAGGTGGATGCTGTTCCAGTATGATGAATCTGCCTCTCTTCTTCCCGCCGATAGGCACAGTGCGCACCCGGTAGATGCAGGGCCCGCTTCTGAAAAAGGCAGCTTTTGAACCCAGGCCAGGATCAGGAACGGATCTGGACGCCCTGCCTCGGAGCACCCGCTGCGCAATGGTGTTTATAAAACAAGGCCTGCCTTCTTCATCGGTCATGATCACGCCATGCGTATCGCCCAGGAGCGCTCCACCACTCATCAATTCACGGTTGCGGATGGACATCGCCACGTGCGGAAGCAGACAATTCACGATCGCTTTGTGCCGACCGCTGAAATTTCCGTCACACTTCTGCCGGTGTATACCCAATATCCCGACCACATCGCCCTGGACCCTGAGCGTGGAAGCGAGGACATAAAACACGGAGGCCAAGGGCATGAGGAAATCACGGGCGAATTCGGTTCCAATCAACTTCGGATGCAGGTCGGTGTTTCGTGCGACCTCGTTTGGGTGGTCCCTAAACCAGCCGCACGATACAAACGGGTCCTGCGGGGCATAGTGCGCGAGATAGGCAAGCATAGCCCCCTCCGAATTGTTGTAGATTTCATAGCCGCCAAAGAGCATAGCCCCGGTCCTGGCATCGACAGGAACGAAAATGGCGCTGTAGACGCCTATGAATTTCCGCAGCCTCTCGCTGAGCGCATGGAACATCGTGCCTGTGTTCGGAACTGAATAGATGATATCGATGGTTTCGAGAATATTCTTGTAGTCGTTGCCCGAAAGAACCATTGCGGCCGCTCCCGTTACCCGATCAAAGTATGCCATTCACTTCCCAAATAACCCATATTTTCCTTCAGCCTGCCCTCTTGGGTGTTGCTCATATTTCAATGGCGCCTGCGCCAAGCGTCGTGGCCCGCACCGGACTTGCGCGCTGAAGGCTGGCGAGGCGCGGCAGGTTGAAACCTGTGGCATCACCTTTCTATTACACACATCTTTTGAGGACCAACACCGTGATGGTGTCAATATCGCGATGATGATCTAGCTGTTGCAGAGCCGTTGGCGGAAGTCGCGTGCGAGCGGGTAGATCCAGATGCTTTTAA
>JAJYEE010000106.1 GCA_021790335.1 Pseudomonadota bacterium
GACTCGAAATCTGTTGGGGGCTTACGCCCCACGTGGGTTCGAATCCCACCCTCTCCGCCAAAATCAATAACTTACAGTGCATTTTTTCCATCCCACACGCCGCCTCTAGACCCCTGAACGGAGTTTGTCACACTGGTGTCACAGTTTTGGTGATCACACACCAATCGGCGAGATTGAATCGAATCGTCCCGGAAGAGGACCGGTTCTTTACGACGACCGCCATGACACAGGCGTCGGGAATCTGCCGTGAAGCGGCGGGCGCAAAGCCGCGCCCCTGGAAAAACGCCTCGGTCAGGTCGATCGGCCGCTGGACGAGTTCGACCGCCAGTCCGTCTGGCTGGGCCTCCGACCACTTGGGTGGCGTCGATCGGGGCTGCAGTCCGGAAGCATTCGCTGCTGCCGTCCAGCCTGCAGCCAAAACCAGCGGCAGAACCATCCACGCCATGCTGCAACGGCGCAAGCCGCGGTTTCCGCGCGATACAGCGGTCATGCGCCCGGCGCGGCCAAAAAATCCGCGTGCGCCAGCCTCTTCGAACCCGGATGTCTTCACGGACAAAACATTCCCGTCAGTCGCGGGAACCCGCGGTTTCGACTGGCAGTCCTGACTCGCGCCATTCGGGAAATCCATCCTGCAACCGTCGTGCGCGATACCCCGCCCGGCGCAGTCGCTCCACCGCCTCGAAGGCCAACACGCAGTGTGGACCCCGGCAGTAGGCGACGATCTCCTGATCCTGCGGCAGGTCCTGCAACCGATGTTCAAGATCCTTGATCGGCAGGTTGATGGCTCCAGGCACATGGCCCGAGGCGTACTCTTCCTGCGGGCGAACATCCATCACTGTCACCAGTCCGCGCCGCACCCGGTCGAGAAGCTCTGCCCGAGGAATCGGCTCCAGATCGTCCTTGACGGTCAGATAGCTGCGCACCAGGCGATCAACCTCGGCTAGGTGAGTTTCCGCGAGTTTGCGCATGCTTGCGAGCAGCCGGACCACCTCGTCGTCGGCAATGCAATAGAAGACGTGCTGTCCTTCCTTGTGGGCTTTCACGAGGCCGCTTTGGCGCAGTATCTGGAGGTGCTGCGAAGCGTTGGCCACGGAAATGTCTGTAAGTCTCGCCAACGCATCGACGGTGCGCTCTCCCTGAGCAAGATACTCGAGCAGTTCCAGGCGATTGCCGTGACAGACAGCTTTGCCGATGCGTGCAATTTCGCGATAGAGCTGTTGCTTAAGCGAGGGGCTTGACATGGGGACCTCTGAAATATAGTATTCAATTGATTAATTGAATTATAGCAGTACGGACTGGTTTTTCCAAACGGGCAGTACATTTTCTACTATCGGTAGGGGGCATCATGCTTCAAGCGGTCGTGCAGCACGCCATGGTTCTGCGGTTAGCCATGTTTTTCGGGATCCTTATGGTCATGATCCTGCTGGAACTTGCCCTGCCGCGTCGTGTACTTTCCTTGCCCCGGCTGCGCCGCTGGGGCAGCAACCTCGGCATCGTGTTCCTCAACAGTGCGTTGCTGCGCCTGCTGCTGCCGGTGGCTGCCACCGGATTTGCGCTGCTGGCGGTCGACCGCGGTTGGGGATTGTTCAACGTCCTTGCCGTTCGTCCGTGGGTCGCCGTTCTTGCCTCGGTCATCCTGCTGGATTTTGCGATCTATCTCCAGCACATCATGTTCCATGCAGTTCCGGCGCTATGGCGGCTGCACCGCATGCACCATGCCGATCTTGATTTCGACGTCACCACGGGCGCTCGATTTCATCCGATCGAAATCCTGCTCTCGATGCTGATCAAGTTTGCAGTGATTGCACTTATCGGCGCTCCGGCGGCCGCCGTGGTGATTTTTGAAGTGGTGCTTAACGCCACGGCCATGTTCAATCATGGCAATGTGCGGCTGCCACTCGGCCTGGACCGGGTGTTGCGTCTGCTGATCGTCACGCCAGACATGCATCGGGTACACCATTCTATCGAAGACCATGAGGCCAACAGCAATTTTGGCTTCAACCTGTCTCTGTGGGACAGGCTGCTTGGTACCTACAAGAGTCAGCCCGACGCCGGTCACGACGGCATGACCATCGGTATTCGCGATTACCGCAAGCCGAAACTCGTAAATGATCTGCCTGGCATGCTGATCCTGCCCTTTCTCGGGCGTATCCGTGGCTACGCCATCAACCGCCGCGAATGGAGTCGGCCGTCGTGAAACGCCAGACAATCACGCGCCTTGCGATATCCGCTGCACTCGCCGTCGGGATCACCGCAGCGTTTTTCAATCGGGGCGGGCTCAACGCCGCCGCGCTGCAGGCACAGATTGCCGGCGCCGGTGCCCTTGGACCGCTTCTTTTCATCGCGGCCTATGCTGCTGCCACCGTGCTGTTCCTGCCGGGTGCGGTGATCACGCTGGCCGGTGGCGCGCTTTTCGGTCCAGTTTGGGGCACCCTGTACAGTCTCACCGGCGCCACTGCAGGCGCCACGATTGCGTTCCTGATTGCCCGCTACCTCGCGTCCGACTGGGCACATCGCCGGGCTGGCGGCTGGACCAGGTCGATCATCGACGGCGTTGAAAGGGAGGGCTGGCGATTCATTGCATTCGTGCGGCTGGTACCGCTGTTTCCGTTTAACCTGCTCAACTATGCGTTGGGCCTCACCCGTATCCGGCTGCTCTCCTATATAGTCGGTTCCTTCATATTCATGCTGCCGGGTGCGTTCGCCTACACCTACCTTGGCTACGCGGGGCGCGAGGCGGCGGCGGGCGGCGGCGGCCTGGTCCGCAAGGGACTGCTCGCGCTGGCCCTGCTTGCCATGGTCGCGTTCCTGCCAGGACTCGTCAAGCGTGTGCGCCGCAAGCCCGGGACGGGCACCATCTCCAGCGACGAGCTCAAGAAGCGCCTCGACGGCAATGAAGGCTTGATGGTACTCGACGTACGCTCGCCCGCCGACTACACCGGTGAGCTGGGGCACATCGCCGGCTCGCTCAACATCCCGCTCGCAGAACTGGCGCATCGCCTGACCGAGATCGAACTGCAGCGCGAACATCCTTTTGCCGTCATATGCCGCACCAACCGTATGTCCGGCAAGGCGGTCGAACTGCTGCGGTCGGCGGGCTTCGCCCAGGCGCTGCTGGTAA
>JAJYEE010000107.1 GCA_021790335.1 Pseudomonadota bacterium
CGCATATTCAAGCTGCGCCGGCGCAAGCATTACCGCAAGCAGGCAGGTCACCGGCAGTCCTACACGGAGCTCGAAATCACCGGGATTTCCGGCGCGGCAGGCTAGCCGCATCTTAACCGGCATCAACGGCAGGGGTTGAATCCATGGCACATAAAAAGGCAGGCGGCAGTTCCCGTAACGGCCGCGATTCCGAATCGAAGCGCCTCGGCATCAAGCGCTTCGGCGGTCAGCAGGTTCTCGCCGGGAACATCCTGGTGCGGCAGCGTGGCACGAAATTCCACCCCGGTACGAACGTCGGGATCGGCAAGGACGATACGCTGTTCGCGCTCTCGAACGGACAGGTCGTTTTCCAGACCAAAGGCCCGCGCGGACGCAAGACCGTGAGCATCGTTCCGGCCTGATACCTCCCGGACCCGATCGCACCAACCCCGCATCGGTGGACGGTGCGGGGTTTTGTTTTTTCGGGGCCACCGCACGGGTAACGGCCCGGGGAAGCGCGCCGGCTCCGGTCGGGCCCGGAGCCCCTGAACGGATACCATTCCTATGAAATTTGTCGACGAGGCCACGATTCGCGTGGAAGCGGGAAACGGGGGCGATGGAGCGCTCAGCTTCCGGCGCGAGAAGTTTGTGCCGCGTGGCGGTCCGGATGGCGGAGACGGCGGTCGCGGCGGCAGCATCTATCTGACGGCCGACAGCGGCCTCAACACCCTGGCGGATTTCCGCTACTCGACCCAGTTTCGCGCCCCCCACGGGGAGCGGGGTCACGGGCGCAACTGTTCCGGGAAGGCGGGCGAGGATCTGGTCATCCCCGTGCCGCTCGGAACCCTGGTTCGCGATGCCGATACCGGAGAGATGATCGGCGACATCACGCATGGCGGAGCGCGGCTGCTCGTGGCCAAAGGCGGTCGCGGCGGTCTCGGCAATACCCACTTCAAAAGCAGCACGAACCGCGCCCCGCGCCATATCGTGCCGGGGACGCCGGGTGAGCAGCGCGCGCTTGCGCTCGAACTTCAGCTGCTGGCCGACGTCGGTCTGCTGGGGCTTCCCAATGCCGGCAAGTCCACCTTCCTGCGCGCCGTATCGGAGGCGCGGCCCAAGGTCGCCGACTATCCGTTTACCACCTTGCATCCCCAGCTCGGGGTCGTGCGGGTCGAGATGCACCGCAGCTTCGTCGTGGCCGACATCCCGGGACTCATCGAGGGGGCGGCCGAAGGCGCGGGGCTGGGCATCCGTTTTCTGCGGCATCTGGTGCGTACCCGCATTCTGCTGCACCTCGTCGACATGGCTCCACCGGACCCGGATGCCGACCCTGTCCGCGGCGTGCGCAGCATCGCCGCAGAACTGAGGAAGTTCAGCCCGGCCCTAGCGAGGCGTGAACGCTGGCTGGTGCTCAACAAGATGGACCTGATTCCGCCGCAGGAGCGCGAGCAGCGCGTGCAGTCCCTGGTCCGCGCATTGCGCTGGAAGCGCCCGGTGTTTGCGATTTCTGCAGCGACCGGTGCCGGCTGCCGTGAGCTGACCGCGCAGCTCATGGCCCGCCTGGAACGCACCAGAGCGCTGCCAGTCAAGTCGAAGGAGGAGGCCAGTTCCCATGCATGATCTGCGGCGGGCGCTGACGCGCGTCAACCGTTGTGTCATCAAGATCGGCAGCGCATTGCTGACCAATCACGGCCAGGGCCTGGATTCCCCGGCCATCGGCGGCTGGGTTGCCCAGATCGCGGCATTGCGTGCCCGCGAGGTGCAGACCGTGCTGGTGTCTTCGGGCGCGGTCGCCGCCGGGATGCAAAGTCTCGGCTACAAAAGCCGGCCACATGCCCTGCATGAGCTTCAGGCCCTCGCGGCTGTGGGGCAGATGGGGCTCGTACAGGTGTATGAGACCGCGTTCCAGCGCCATGGATTGCGCACCGCCCAGGTGCTGCTGACCCATGACGATCTCACGAACCGTGAGCGCTATCTCAATGCCCGAAGCACCCTGCGCACCTTGCTCAGCCTGGGCGTCATACCGGTCATCAACGAGAACGATACAGTGGCGACCGAGGAGATCCGGTTCAGCGACAACGACACCCTGGCGTCGCTCGTGACCAACCTGCTGGAAGCGGAATTACTCGTGATCCTCACCGACCAGGCGGGCTTGTACACCGCCGACCCGCGTCTCGATCCTCAGGCCGGGCTGGTGCAGGAAGGTGTGGCGGGTGATCCGGCCCTTGAAGCCATGGCCGGAGGGTCGGGACTGCTGGGCCGCGGCGGCATGCGTACCAAGCTGCTCGCTGCAGCCAAGGCGGCACGTTCCGGGGCGGCGACGGTGATCGCCTGGGGGCGTGAACCGGAGGTGCTGCCGCGCATACTTGCCGGGGAACGCATCGGTACTTATCTGGCGCCGACCGAGGAACGCATGGCCGCACGCAAGCGCTGGCTGGCCGACCAGATGCAGGTTCGCGGGCGTTTGCGGCTGGATGCCGGCGCCGCCAAGGTCCTGCGCGAAGCCGGACGCAGCCTGCTGCCGGTAGGCGTGCAGGCAGTCGAAGGCAGTTTCCGGCGCGGCGAACTGGTGGTCTGTCTGGATCCCCAGGGCACTGAAGTTGCCCGGGGTCTGGTGAATTACGGTTCGGACGAGGCGGTGAGGATCATCGGCAAAGCCAGCGGCCAGATCGAGGCGCTTCTCGGCTATGTGGGTGAGCCCGAACTGATCCACCGCGACAATCTGGTGCTGGCCTAGCCCGGTCGCCGGGCTGCGACGAAGCTGCCGTTCGGCGCGAAATCAGGCCAGTGTACGTAGCCGTTCGTTGAGCCGGCTCTTGTGACGGGCGGCGCTGTTCTTGTGAATGATGCCCTTACCGGCTGCCCGGTCAATGACCGACATGGCGTCCTGGAAGGCTGTCCGCGCCGCGGAAACATCCTTTTTTTCCACTGCCTTCAGAACCTTCTTGATGTGGGTGCGCAGCGTAGAGCGCATGGCAGTGTTGTGCTGCCGGTGCTTCTGCGCCTGGCGCACGCGCTTTTTTGCCTGAACCGTATTTGCCAAAGCCGTTTCCCTCGAGTTGAACGGGCCGGTGAAGGGGCGCAACTATCCTGATTTTGCGGCAGTTTGTCAAT
>JAJYEE010000014.1 GCA_021790335.1 Pseudomonadota bacterium
GCGCAGGCGGTTAGGAGCATGCACATAAAGAGGCTCGAGACAGACAGCGTCAGGCGAAAGCGGGAAGCCGGACGGCGTGTAGAGTGTGGCATCGACGGGATCCTCAGAATGCTCACAAAAGTGAAATTGAAGTGGCCCCCTATTGACGGATCTCAAGTAGATCGTTCAAACGAGTCACTTGGAGGTCATTATGGAACGTCAGATTCGTCGTCAATATACCGCCGATTACAGGGCGCAGGCCGTGTCCCTCTCTGAAAGCCTCGGGGCTGCAGGTGAACTTCCCCCGATTTCACAGACACCTCGTTAAGGTGGACAATCGTGCAATCGGAGGTAGTCATGTCAGGAGCAAAACGTCGTAAATATACCGAGGAGTTCAAGACCGAGGCGGTGGGTCTCGTCCGGCAATCACCAAAGACCATGGCTGCAGTCGCCCGGGAGCTCGGCATCCATGCCAATCTGCTCGCCCGCTGGTGCCGGGAGGAGCATCATGCCGAGACTCGGGGGACGACCCGGGTGGCCGTCAAGGCGGAAGCCGAGGAGATCGTGCGGCTTAAACGCGAGCTCGATATCGTGCGCAAGGAGAGGGATTTTTTGCGATCTGCGGCGGCGTACTTCGCGAGGGAACGGAAATGAAGTTCCGTGCCATCGCCAAGCATGTCCGCCGCTACCCCGTGCGCCTCACCCGGTGATCGCATCTTTGCACGTCCCGCGAGATCCGATCTGCGTTTCTTGACCCCCATCACCACCTCCTATGCGGAAGTGTTGCGACGATCGATTGAATTCACCCAGTTCACGAGTGGCGAGTATCAGCGCTTCTTGAAGGGCCACAATCTCGTCAGCAGTATGAGTGCGCTTGGCAGTTGCGCCGACAATGCTGCCATGGAGGGATTCTTCGGCATGCTGAAACGCGAGCGCGTTCACCGCCGCATCTACCAGACCCGCGCCGAGGCAAGAGCCGATGTCTTCGATTACATCGAACGCTTCCACAACCCGCGGTGCCGGCGCCGACTTGAAGCGGCTAAGCAGAAGGAATTACTCTTAACTCAACCGTCCGTGGAAAAGGGGTAGAACCCCACACTGCTGGCGACGGATGGAACGCTGAACCGCTGCACGCTCTCCCGCATTGATCCGCGAGTTTACATTTCGATCCACGCCCCCAACTGGCCGTATCCATCGGGCCGCGGCGCGCCCGGGCCGATCGAGATACGTCATCTCTGGTTGACGGTATCACTACCATGATGCACAGTTGATCGAACCGGACAACTCCGAAGCGAACCCCGAACTCGGGTCTTCATCCGATAGGAAGAGCTGAAAACGGGTGTCGCATCAAACGGGTGTAGGTCGCTGGCATCCGGTTTTGCAGTCACGGGCCAAGCCCCTTGCGCGATTTCATGACCGGCCGCTCCGGGTCGCTATGTAGAGCTTTACATAGCGACCCACACCAGCCGCTCAGATCCGTGACCACCCATCTTTTCCAATAGCAGACGTTCTCAACCGATACGCGCCGTGCCAGGGCAGTGACTTTGACGGAACCGTGTGCCACGATAGGGCGACGTGACAACTACATTGAAAAGCGCCGCAAACGCGACGACAATGACTCTGTGCCGCGCAAAGCGCGACACCCCCGGACTTCTTCCACGGCGTTTGCACCTTCCGGGGCTCATCGAACGACGAACTTTGTAGAAATGGCAAGGTAGTACCGAAAAAGCGATCCCCAGGAAACGATCGGGGATTTTGTAGGCCATCTCTCACAGGAAAGGAGGGGCAAATGTCTTGCGAAACGACTACCGAAAGGGTCTGTAGCAGCTTCTTGTGGTGGACATGGGGATGCCACGAAACCAAAGTGCGTTGCTGTACGGGCAACATTTCGAAGAGCTGGTTTGTATTTGGGATCGGTGCGGTAAAGATCACGGTACAAAATAGCACGACGAAGGAGTCCTGGTGGGAGGTCGCATTCGGATTCATCGTCGCAACCGAGAGAGGGTTCGGCACGATCTGCAGGGAGGTCTAAATGTTCATTTTCGGTTTCAATCTTCCGAAAGGGATACGTGTCACACGCGGAAAAGGAAAGGAGATTCGTCCGGCGTTCGCCGCCGGTATCGGCTTTGGTTTGTCTCAGTCCGACTGGCGTCAACGGACTATTCACTGGAAGAAAAGGGGCACAGAACCACGGTCGTAAAGGACTTGTGAAATAATAGGCTCTTCAAGGAATCGTGTGGGTCAGGCAGATCTTGCCTGAATCCGGCCCCGGGCGAGTATCGCGCATAGGGGCGCGATACTCGCAAGGCGGCGGGGTTTAGGCAAGATCTGCCTGACCCACACAGAACCCTGAAGAGCCAAAAAAACAACTCGACCTGCCACCCGGCTTTGTAAAGAGCGCAGATGCTCAGTGCCGGCAGTGCGGTGTTGTTGGTGATGAACAGTAGGCGTTTTCCGGTCTCGGGGCCCTGTATCGCACGGCACGCAACGTCTCTGGGTAGTCTTGGGCGGACTGGTAGCCCTGTAGCACGATCGTCTGATCGTAGATCGGGCCGCTCGATCGGTCTACCGAATGAGAGTAGCGACGCTGCGCGTGCGAAGGCCGTGCACAGATACTGATCCATACAGGTGAAGCTCTTGACCTTGTGATTGCCGCCGTACCGAGCGACACAGCGCTCGAACACCATCGGCGGCAAGTGACCCATCAGTTGCGCGAACACCAGCTTGCCCGTGTGCATTCTCTCTGGGTAGCAGACTGAGCTGCACTACGCAAGTTCCGTCGCCCCGGTGGCGTCGCTGTGGGCAAAGTGTTGCGCGATCTCTCTGAGTTTTGGGTCCGTTTGGCACTGGATTTCGTCAATGCGGGCGTGCGCGATCGCGCCCGACTCGAGCATTTGCGCAAACGGGCTGCCCGCCTCAATGGCTTTTAGCTGCCGGTCGTCCACGAGCAGCGGGCGAGTGTCAACGCCGATTCAACTTGTCACCTTTTCGCCGGTTTAAAATGTCCCGGATCCAAGTCGAGGCATCGATGCGGATGCTGTCTGCTCCTCCTCGCTCCGGTGGCAGGGGGAAGCGTCGGCCCGGCCCGAGGGGCAGAGGCTAACGATTTGAGGCCACGGGCGGCAACCCTGGATCTGTGCTGTAATTTTGCTGTAATCGTGCTGCGAATTGCTGCATTTTGCTGCCCGGTGATGCAATTGTAAATTGTGATAAATCATGCAGTTAGGTGTATGGGCCTGCATCGCCTTGCGTCGTTTTAGGATTCCGATTCCAAAGGTCAGAGGTTCGAATCCTCTAGGGCGCGCCATCAATATAAATAACTGAATTTACAGACTTCTAAACAATCCGCCGACGCACAGAATCGTGGCGCTGAGCCGTTGTTTTGCGAGAAGCACACCCCGTCTGTCGCTGCTGCGGATTTTCTAACATCGACTCTGTTAATTATCGATGCCCACATTCCGATGCTAAACCAGGGCGGGTGAATCCGCTCATCCAAATCTGGGCAGTGGTGGAATACACATTGCATAACGGGTATGCCAGCCATGAGATGATGGTTCGCGCTATCTTTAGGACATATCGGCTTAGCGGACCTCAGCCTCCGGTGCCAGGCACGACCGCTTTCGCCGCACTGCCATGCGCCGGGTCGCTGATATTGGTAACAAAACCACGGAACCTGAAACGGTCACCTGCCACCAACGCTGCCTGATCACAACCAGCTCACGCCCTCGCGGGGTCAGCGCGACCTGCGCCATGGAAGCGTTCTCACTCGGAGCAGCACTGCCGCTCCGAGTCCACCGCTGCCCGCCTCGTGCGAGGCGGGCACAAATCCGCTGGCCTACCTTGCCATACCCGGCCGGGGTTCGGCTGCCGACTTCTTGATGAGATAGGAAACGATCCGCAAACAGCGCCGCTGACCGCCGGCAATCGCAGGATTGGTCACATAGCGGCCGTCGACCACAAACGTAGGCACCGAATCGATGCCATAGGATGTCTCCATGGCCGCGGTACGGCGGACATCGGCATCGACGCTGAAAGAGTTGTATACGCTCAGGAACTGCTGCTTGCTTATGCCGTATTTCGCAACAAACGCAGCAACGTTGTTGACGTTGTCCATATCCTGATGCTTGACATGGATTGCGCGGAAAAATGCGCTATGCACCTTGTTGGTTATCCCAAGCGCCTGGAAGGTAAAGTAGGCGCGCGCCGCCGGGGTCCAGGCAGGATTGAATTCGGCAGGTGTGCGTACGAATTCCGCGTCGGGCGGCAGCGTCTTGAGCCAGTTCTCCAGAATCGGCTCGATGTGGAAGCAGTGCGGGCAGCCGTACCAGAAGAATTCCCGCACCTCGATCTTGGAGCCCGTAGTCACCGGCTGCTGCGGGATTACCCGGTAGTCTATGTCCCGCAGGTAATTCGCGTACCCGATTCCCGGAGTAACGACCGCCAACAGCAGCAGTAGTTGGATGATTCTTTTCATTAAAAAATTCCTCCTATCCTGATTCCGTACAGTTGGCGGGAGGGTAGTGAAAAATCGCCCGCCTTGCAACGGCTCTTTTGTTTTCCATGATGGATTTCAGTATCCTAAACGCGACACCGTCTATGGTGCATAAGGACCTTATCCGTGACGAATTCATCGAAAATCGAGCTGACGCAGTTTCTCAACCAGCAATATTTGTGCGAATCCCTGACTGTGCGCGAGATAGAAACTCTGCTCGAGTTTACCGAACTCACTCATTTTACACGTGGTCAGATCATTGCTGACGTAGGCGAGGTCGGTGAGGCGCTTTTTTTTGTGATCAAAGGCGAAGCGGCGCTCTACTATGACGATCGTGGTACCGAACACGAAATCGGCCGCGTCGGCGAAGGTGAGCTGATGGGCGAAATGTCTTTCTTCGACCGTGAGCCGCGTTCCGCCCGCATCCGCGCGCGCGCCGATGATACACAGATTCTGGTATTGACCCGGGTAATGTACGATCGCCTGAGGGTGGAGCACCCCTACATTGCGGTGAACCTGCTGGAGCACGCAATAATCAGCCTGGATCACCTGTTCCGCCGGCTGTCCAACGACATCGCTACGTTCTCGCGCTACATTTTCGGTGTCGGCAAAAAATGATCCGTACCGGCGCTCAATGGGCGTTTTCGCCCGCCCAAGGCGGCACCAGGCTCTGCTCTATCCCCAGATGGTCCAGCACTCGGGCAACCACGAAGTCCACGAGATCCGGAATGCCACGCGGGTGGTGGTAAAATCCCGGGCTCGCCGGAAAGATCAATACCCCGAGACGTGCCAGCTTGAGCATGTTCTCGAGGTGGATCGCCGACAGCGGCATTTCGCGCACCACCAAAATCAGTCTGCGCTGTTCTTTCAGTGCAACATCAGCCGCACGCTCGATAAGACTGTCGCTCGCACCGCAAGCGATTGCTGACAGGGTTCCGCTGGTGCAGGGACAAACCACCATGGCCCGCGGCGCGCTGGAGCCACTTGCAGGCGGCGAAAGCCACTGGTCGCGCGCCAGCACCTGGAGCTGTCCGGGAGCGGCCTGATAGCGTGCTGTCAGATAGCTTTGCATCTCCGCCGGACGTCCTGGCAACTGCAGGTCCGTTTCCTGTGCAATCACAACCAGGGCGGGCGCCGATACCATGAGATAGACAGTTCTTCCCGCCGCAATCAGGCATTCCAGCAGGCGCAGGCCGTACGGTGCACCTGAGGCCCCGGTCATCGCCAGCGCAACGGCATCGGATTGCAGGCGTTTGGCGGTCACGACTTGGCTTTCCCCAGGCGGTCCAGTAACCGCTGATGGAGATTGTCAAAGCTGCCATTGCTCATCACCAGCACCTGATCCCCAGGGCGCAGCTCCCCGGCCAAGGCGGTGACGATTTCCTCGACCCCGCCAAACACACGGGCACGCGCTCCGTCCGCGGACTGTTCGCCCCGCTGGTTCAGTGTCGCCGCCACGGTTCCAAGATCCCACTTTAGATCAGCGCTCTGATAAAGCAGCACCTTGTCGGCAGCGTGCAAGGCCGGAGCAAGCTGCTCGCGCTGGACACCGAGGCGCATGGTGTTCGAGCGGGCCTCGAGAACCGCGATGAGGCGCTGCGATCCGATGTGTGCTCGTAGGGCGCCTATGGTTGCTGCGATTGCTGTCGGATGGTGCGCAAAATCGTCATAAACTGTGACCCCGCCGACCGAGCCGCGCACTTCGAGACGCCGCTTCACATTTCGGAATCCGGCCAGCGCTTCCGCCGCTACCGCAGGAGGTACGCCCGCGTGCCGGGCGGCGGCGACCGCCGCTTGCGCGTTCAGCACATTATGCATGCCTATGAGAGACCACGACACCAGTCCTTGGTCTGCTGCAGCGAAACGCATCTGGAATCGGCTGCTGTCATCTTCGAGCAACCGGGCGTTCCAGCCGTGTGCGGCATTGAAGCACTCTATCGGAGTCCAGATTCCGAGCGCTAGCGTGGCCTGCAGATTTGCATCGGCGCCATTGACTACGATCAACCCGTTGCCCGGAACCGTGCGGATCAGATGGTGAAACTGGAGCTTGATCGCCTCCAGGTCGGGGAATATGTCGGCATGATCGTATTCCAGGTTATTAAGTATCACGGTGCGCGGCCGGTAATGGACGAACTTTGAACGCTTGTCGAAGAACGCGGTATCGTATTCGTCTGCCTCGACTATGAAGAACTCCGAGGACCCGAGACGCGCGGAAACTCCGAAATTTTCCGGAACCCCGCCCACTAGAAATCCCGGCGCCATCCCGGCACTTTCCAGAATCCACGCGAGCATGCTCGTCGTGGTCGTTTTGCCGTGGGTCCCGGCGACTGCCAGAACCCAGCGATGCGCAAGCACATGATCGGCCAGCCATTGGGCACCGGAAGTATAGGGCAGGCCCAGATTCAATACCGCTTCGACCTCCGGATTGCCGCGCGACAGGGCGTTACCGATCACCACCAAGTCAGGATTGCTTTTCAGGTTTGCCGGCCCGTAGCCATCGAAAAGCTCTATTCCCCGCTCGGCAAGCTGTGTGCTCATCGGCGGGTATACCTTGGCGTCCGAGCCAGTCACGTGGTGCCCGAGATCCCGCGCCAGCACCGCAACCCCTCCCATGAAAGTGCCGCCGATTCCGAGGATATGAATATGCATCAGGGTATGCCTGCCATTGGAAACAACAACAACAGCAGCAGGCCTGAAAACATCAGACAAGCGATGCTGACGAGCGCGCTACGCCCCACCGGCAGCTCAAGCGCGTGATGCATCACGTTGGTCATGATGGCCAGGAACCATACTGTCATGCCAACCCCGAGCATCAGCGCCCAGTTACCGCTGGCGGGTGCATTCGGAACGATCACGAGACTGAACAACGGCCAGGCAAGCAGGTTTATCAACGCACCCGAGGCATACAGCGGGGCGATAGTCTGCATCCATCGATGAGGAAAGCCACGTAGCCGCAATGCGCCCCAGACGACGGCGCCAAGCAAAGCGGCTTGTGTGCTTGCGAACAGAAGCCGCATCCCCGCGTTCGGATGCAGATTGTCTATGGCAAAATTGCTGGCAATGGACAGCAGCGCTGTCTGCCACACTAGGGACCGATCGGTCGGCAGGTCCTGCGGTTTACCGCGCAGCAAGCAAATATCAATCAGGGTTCGAATTGCTGACATAGTGTCTACGGCGCGGGTTCCGCGCCAGTTTATTCCGCCGATACAGCCGTGACCAGCCAGCCGCGTTCGGGAACATTTCTCAGCATGACCCGGAACTCCACGGCGCCTTTGCCCCTACCACCGATGCGGGCGACCCGCACTGTTACGATCCGGCCCGACGAGCCCTTCAGGCGCACCGAGTTGACCGTAAATTTCTGTTTCTCGCCCTGGTGCTCGCGCGTCTGCAGGTAATTGAGCGCAACCTCGGTCGACAACCCGTGCACGACCGACGCGGGGTCCTGGCCGGCCGCCACATCGGCAAATTCGCGCAGACGTGAGGCATTTCCCGGATCAACAACCAGGGTTCTGATGAATTGGGTCGCATGGCTTTCCGGAGCATCTCGGACAAAGCCGCATCCGCTGAGTAGCAGCAGACAGATCATGGAAGTGGTTGCCTTAACCAAGCCTTGACTCCCGAGCAGACGTGTCAGCGCGAATGATAGCACGCGCGGGTCGGCAACCGGGCAACAGGCTGCAGTCTGGTGTCCAGATAAGGTCTGGAGCGCCAATCTGGTAAACTGGTTGCATGAAAGTCACGTTCATTGATTCCTATGCGGATCTCGCAGAAGTCTGCGGACAACTTCGCCGACAGGACTGGATTGCGCTTGATACCGAGTTCATGCGGGAGCGGACATACTACGCAAAACTGTGTCTGATTCAGATCGGCACTCCGCAAATAATCGCCTGCATCGACCCCCTGACCATCGGCGAGCTGACGCCGCTGCTGGATTTGATCTGTGATCAGGGTGTAATCAAGGTAATGCACGCGGCGCGCCAAGATATGGAAGTCTTTCATGACCTTCTGCGGATGAACCGCGGTCCCGCATCCACAGATACCAAGACGTCGGTTTTCGGGCCGGTGTTCGATACGCAGATTGCGGCAGCCTACCTCGGGTACGAAGAGCAGATCGGCTATGCCGCTTTGGTAAAGGCGATTACCGGGACGGTCCTGGACAAATCCCACACGCGCACCGACTGGTCGGCGCGTCCGTTAAGTCCGGAGCAGCGGCGCTATGCGGAAGACGATGTGCGCTACCTTTGTGACATTTACCTCGAGCTTATAAAGGCGCTGGCTGCGGCCGGTCGCAGCCACTGGCCACAGCAGGATTTCGGACGATTGAGCGATCCACGCCTGTACGAGTGCGATCCCGACGACGCATGGCAACGGGTGCGGAACGGGCAGCAACTCGATTCGCATGCGCACCGCATCCTGCGGGAGCTTGCCGCCTGGCGGGAACGCGCGGCCCGATCAAGCGATTTGCCGCGCAGCTGGGTCATGCGCGACGCCACGCTGCTTGATCTTGTCCGCAGGCGACCACTCAATACCGCGGACCTTTCTGCGACCGGCGGCATGTCTCAGCGCGCCGTGCACAAGTGGGGAAGCGAGATCGTCGCGGCAATTGCCGCGGCCAATGTCCCCGGCGCCCAGGATGTGTACCCCTCGCGACAGGCGCTGGACACCGCCCAGATCGAAATGTGTCGACGCATGGCAGCGGAAGTCGACCGGGTCGCCCACGAACTGGGAATCAGTCCGACGCTGCTCGGAACTCGGCGTGACATACAGCGTCTCGTTCTTGGCGAGCGGAACGTGCCCCTTCTGGCCGGATGGCGCCATGACATGGTTGGAAAAAACCTGCTGGCCATGCTGTCATCGAGTTGCACCATGGGCGCGGTTGCGGAGGATCGCGGGCCTGGCGTCAGGCCTTGAATACACCGGCACGGCCGCGGGACGGGGTTCAATCAAAAGCTGGGCGACGGTTGGTGTGATAGACACTTGATGACCAGGTCGATATTGACGAACTTGGGGCGCGTGTTCCTGACCGGAACAACGGCCGGATTGGCATTGTTCGTTGCCGTACGCTGGGTGCGCGGACACGAACCGCTCACCTGCGTGGCGGGCAGCGTCCAGGCCCGCGCCGAGGCGGTCGTACCGGTCGCGCTTGCTAATCGCTACCTCGACGCCCGGCATATCCTGTTCGGCCTTGGGGATGGGACGGTCGGCGGCTGGTCCGGCCTCGGGGATGCGGTGGTGGCGGGTGGCCGTGTCTGGCTTCGGACGACCAACGTCGCATCGAACAATTATTATGGGCTGGTCAACGGTAGATATTTTCAGACCAGTTTTCTCGCTTACGTTCCGGCGGGGACACGTCCGAGCAGGACCCTAATCACACCGCCCGGCGAAGACGTTGACCGGTTATGGCAGCATCTCGCCCGCAGGTACCCGCAAGGGGTCATGGTTGAGGGTTATGTAAAAATGCGGACGCTTTACACCATTGCCATTGCGCGACCGCCCTTCAGCGGTCTGCCGGTCGCAGCGCATACGGCCTTCTACTACACCCAGCCTATGGAGTCGGCCTCCGGCGCCTGGGTTTACCTGACTGGAATCGCAGCCCGCCCGTCCGCTGCGGGCTGGTGGGTCAATACGCGGATGCTCAGACGACTCGTCCCGCAAGCCCAGATGCGTGGAACCGATGGTTTGGCGGATGTACTGCGGCTGCATGCACGACCGGTCAACACCGATTCGCCTCCCGCTGCGGATACGGTGCTTGCAATGGGTCAGCTGGTGGGACGCTCGACGGTCGCACGCGGCAGATTGCGCATTTATCCGATACGCCGGGTTGCGGAGTGTCCAGACGCCTTTGTACGCTAACCGATCTCGAATGACGTGACCGCCGGATCAGCTATCCGGCAACAACACGTACAGGCGCCCAGGCTGCTTCATGCGGCCGGCAAGCCGCGCCGCGCTACGGCCCTGTCCGAAGAAGACATCGGCTCTGACCGGGCCCTTGATGGCACCACCGGTGTCCTGCGCCAGCATCAGACGCCGGTAGGGTTTGTCGCCGGGCAGGGTGGTATCGAGCCATACCGGAACACCCAGAGGAATATAGGCCGGGTCGACCGCTATGCTGCTTTGTGGCGTAAGCGCGACCTGCATTGCACCGATCGGGCCGGGAGTCGACGCATCGCGTAGCCGGAAGAACACGTAGCTCGGGTTGCTGTTTAGCACCGATTCCGCCTGGTCCGGGTGATCGTGCAGCCAACGGCTTATCGTCTGGAGCGTGACCTCTGCGGGCTTGAGTGCCCCCATCTGCACCAGGCGCTGACCGATGGCTACATACGGATAGCCGTTCTGGTCCGCGTAGCTCACCGCAATCAGGCTGCCGTCCGGTAGGCGCACCAGGCCGGAGC
Source organism: Pseudomonadota bacterium (assembly GCA_021790335.1). Classification (GTDB taxonomy): domain Bacteria; phylum Pseudomonadota; class Gammaproteobacteria; order Acidiferrobacterales; family UBA6901; genus JAJYCY01. The sequence continues at coordinate 10,864 of JAJYEE010000014.1, forward strand.
CCTGGATCTGCAGGGTGAACAGTGCCACTGCATCGTCCACCCACAGCAATTCCTGTCCTCTAAGCGGATCCGCGGAATCGGTAATTTGACCGCGGCTGTAATATGGTACGACGCGATCGCCATCGAGCCGTCCGCGTATCAACTTGCCCTGAAGCTGCGGATACAGTGTTCCGAGGTCGACGCTGACAAGATTGTCGGGGCGACGGTACAGCGGGTACCTGAAGCGGGCGGTGCGGGTGAGACTGCCGTCAAGTATCGGCTCGTAATACCCCGTAATCAGTCCACGGTGGTGGCCACGGAATCCGATCGTTTCGTGCGCGCGGAAATACTGCTCGAAGAACCGGCGCGCCTGGACGTCATCCGGTGAGGCCGGCAAGGCCTTTGCGGCGTGACAGACCGTCGTCCAGGCCGCATCCTCGCCGGAAAGTCTTCCGCAACCCTGGAGCAAAGCGGGCCATGCCTGGGCTTGGCCACCTTTTGTCCACCCCGGGAGCTTGGACCAGGCCACTTCGCGCCCAATTCCGGGGGGTTGTGGAACGAGCCATGTGCACGCAGACAGTGCTGCCACAGCGAATAACATGATTACGGCACGTGTCACGCCGCAGCCCGCTCTTGCCGTGTTATTTCCGACGTCAGTCATGATGGTGTTTCAGCCAAGGGTGCCCAGTTTTTACCACGGGCACGTCCGTATCGCCATCCTCCTGTGGCAGGGGCTTGCATGGAGCTGCGGACTCTTGCAGCCGCGGCGGGTAACTGCCGGCTGCCGACACGTACACCAGACATTGCGCAACGCCGCCGGGGGACTTTTGCAAGGCAACATGGCACAATGGCGGGCGTGTCGGAACATCGCGAGCGCGCTCCTCGGCTTCGGTTTGCCTTGACCGACGTTGCCCAAGTGGCAGCCATTTTCCGCGGCTGAGCCGCAACAGCGAGATCCCGCAATGCAGATCGCAAAAGGAACCGTAGTAAGCATCAACTACACCCTCACCGACGACGCGAACAACGTCATTGACAGCTCGGCCGGCGGAGAACCGCTTGCCTATATTCACGGTGCGGACAATATTATCCCGGGCCTGGAAAAGGCCCTGACCGGCAAAACCGCCGGCGACCGCCTGGAAGTGTCAGTGTCTCCGCGGGAAGCTTATGGACTGCGGGATGAGGCACTGGCACAGGTCATTCCGCGCGACCGTTTCGAATCCGCACAGGACATTGAGATCGGAATGCAGTTCCAGACCCCCACGTCGGACGGTGTCAGCGTCGTAACGGTCACCGGCGTGGACAATGAAAACATCACGGTCGACGCCAACCACCCGCTTGCAGGAATGACGCTGCATTTCAGCGTTGAAGTCGTGGCAGTCCGCTCCGCCACATCCGAGGAATTGGACCATGGACACGTCCATGGTCACGGCGGGCATCATCATTGACCGGCCGGGCGTCGGCGCGCTGCATGGGTCAGGCCTGTTTGGCGCCCGCATTTTCGGTGCCGGGCACCTCTCCTTCATAAGGCTCGGCGTAACCGCATTCCTTCTGCGGACATACTTTCTCTGTTCCCCGCCTCTTGGTGGTCTTAATGGTGAGGATCGGAAATCCGCATTTCGGGCATGGCCCGACGATGGGCAGATTCCAGACGGCGTACTTGCATTCCGGATAGCACGAGCAGGAATAGAAGATCTTACCGTAGCGTGACTTGCGCTTGAGCATCGTGCCCTGCTTGCACTCAGGGCATTGCACGCCCGTGTCTGCCGGTTTTTCCAGCGGCTCCATGTGCTTGCAGTTCGGATAATTGCTGCAACCGATGAACTTCCCGTAACGGCCGCGTTTTATGACCAGCGGCGAATTGCATTTCGGGCAACTGCGTCCCTCGACGATTTGCGGTTCGTTGGCTGCGCCGGCCTCATCGTCAACATTGCGCGTATAGTCGCAATCCGGATAACCCGTACATCCGATGAAATAGCCGTTGCGGCCGAGGCGCTTAGAAAGCTGCTTGCCGCATTTCGGGCATTTCTCATCCAGAAGCTCGACCCCGGGCCGCTCGGCGCTTTCCTTTGCCGTTACCTGAACCTTGAACTCGTCCCAGAAGTTCTGCAGCAGTGGCTTCCATGCGCGTTCCCCGCGGGATACCTCGTCGAGATCGTCCTCCAGCCGCGCAGTAAAATCGTAGTCGACATATTTCTGGAAGTGTTCGGACAAAAACTTGTTCACAACACGGCCAACATCGGTCGGCTGGAATCGGCGCTTGTCGAGGGTCACATACTCGCGCTGCTCCAGCGTTGAGATGATCGTCGCATAGGTCGAAGGCCGGCCTATGCCATAGGCCTCGAGCGCCTTTACCAGGCTTGCCTCGGTAAAGCGCGGCGGCGGTTCGGTAAAGTGCTGTTCCTTGCGAATACCCCGCAGGTCCACATATTCGCCTTTCAGCATCACCGGCAGCAGGGCCTCACCTTCTTCGTCCGGCTTCTTTTCGTCCGTTCCCTCCTGGTATACGGCCATGAAGCCGGGCTTGACGACTGTTGATCCCGTTGCCCGCGAGATGTTGCCGGCCCCTGCCTCGAGATCCACGGCCACCGTGTCCAGCACGGCGGGTATCATCTGGCAGGCGACGGTGCGTTTCCAGATGAGTTCGTAAAGCTTGTGCTGATCCGGCGTAAGGTGTTTTTTGACCTGCTCGGGAATGCGCTCGGCTGATGTCGGCCGTATCGCCTCATGTGCTTCCTGCGCATTCTTGGACTTCGTCTTATATATCAGCGGTTCGTCCGGCAGATTGTCGTCGCCGTAGCGTTTGCTGATCAGCGCGCGTATCTCGCCCAGCGCCTCGCCCGCGAGGTTCACCGAGTCAGTACGCATATAGGTGATGAGACCCACGGTCTCGCCACCAATGTCCACGCCCTCGTAAAGCTGCTGGGCGGTGCGCATCGTACGCTGGGCAGTGAACCCAAGCTTGCGAGAAGCCTCCTGCTGCAGTGTCGAAGTGGTGAAGGGTGGCGACGGATTGCGCCGCTTCTGCTTCTTGTCGACCGCGGTGACAAGATAGCGGCCCTGCGCGTGCTTCAGCAGTTCGGCCTCGACTTCCGCTGCCCGATTCTCGTCCTCCACGGCGAACTGGTCGAGTTTCTCCCCCTGGAAATGGGTTAGCTTGGCGACGAAATTCTGTCCCTTGGTGGCCAAGTCCGATTCGATGGTCCAGTATTCGCGTGACTTGAAACGCTCAATCTCCTCCTCGCGCTCGACGATCATCCTCAGCGCGGGGCTCTGCACCCTTCCGGCGGAAAGTCCGCGGCGGACTTTCTTCCATAACAGCGGCGACAGATTGAACCCCACGAGATAGTCCAGCGCTCGTCGCGCCTGCTGCGCGTTGATGAGGTTGACCGACAGTTCCCTCGGCTCTTGAATCGCGCGCTGAATTGCCTGCTTGGTAATCTCGTAGAATTCCACACGATGTACTGGCTTGGAATCGAGCGTGCCGCGATCCTTGAGGATTTCGTAGAGATGCCAGGAAATCGCTTCGCCCTCGCGGTCCGGGTCGGTTGCCAGATATAGCGCATCGGCTCCGGCCATTGCCTTGATGATCGCGTCGAGATGCTTGCGGTTCTTCTCGATCAGCTGATACTTCAATTCGAAGTCGTGTTCGGTGTCGACTGCCCCCTTCTTAGGAACGAGATCGCGCACATGGCCGTAGGAGGCAAGCGCAATGAACTCCTTGCCCAAATACTTGGACATCGTCTTGGCTTTCGCCGGTGATTCGACAATGATGAGGTTCTTAGGCATCGATTCGCATGTACTCTCGGACCAGTTCACCCGCAGGATGCAGCGCCACCGGGGCGTTTCCCAGCGCGCATTGTGGACGACAGGCAGTGCGACTTGTCAAGTATCGGGGTGGGACGGCTGCAGCAACACAGCGATAATCAAAGATCCGTGTCAGTGAAGATGCTCTTGGGTTCCGTCGAAGATCAGGTCTTCCATCCATGCATAGGCCTGCTCGTGGCCGGGCTGATTGAACAAAACCATCAAAATCACCCACTTGACCTGCTCAAGCCCGATCTCCTCGGTTTCGAGTGCCATCACGCGATCAATCACGAGCTCACGGGTTAATGAATCCAGCACCTCGCTCTGTTCCAGGAACTGGATGAAACCGCGCGCCGGCAGGCTGATTTTTTTCTGCTCTGCGGCGGAGTAGCAACGCAGCGACGAGGCCTTGGCCGCGGACGGCGTGTCCACGCCCTGATCACGCAGGCTGGACAGGCCCTCAAGCCAGGAAAAGGCCTTCTTTATTTCGCCACGCGGAAAACCGGCCTGATAGAGTTCCGCAAGCAGGGTTTCCTGATCCGGACTGAATTCTGGGCCCTCGTCCATGTAATTCTCGAACAGGTACATGAGCACATCCAGCATATTTTCTTTCATCGCAAGGCCTATTTTAAATCTCCGGCTTTTCCTGCCGCGTCGGGACCCGGGTATTCCGGCACAGGTCCGCTCCATCCACAGCATGGAGGAATTGCCATTTGGCGTCAATCCGCCGGGCCCTGCGGGCCCAAGCGGTTACTTTGCTCTGCATCCAGTTTGAGACATTGGGTGCGGTGCTTCGTTCACACTATCGGGCGCAGGGCACCTGTCAGCGCCACACGGCCGGGCGCTACGCGCGCACATGCTCCGATCTCCTCCAGGACATCCGACGTGTTCTCGACCAGCTTGGCTCCTTGGCGAATCAGTGCGTGACAGCCCCGCGCCAACGGCGAGTGGATGGACCCGGGGATCGCGAAAACTTCGCGGCCCTGCTCGGCCCCAAGCCGCGCCGTAATCAGAGAGCCGCTGCGGATTCCGGCCTCCACCACGAGCACCCCGACGCTCATTCCGCTTATGATACGGTTGCGGCGAGGGAAATTCTCCCGCTCGGGGGCGCTGCCGAGCGGAAGCTCGGACACGATCGCTCCGTGCCGGGCGATATTATGGGCCAGCTCCCGGTGCTGAGAAGGATAAACACGGTCTATCCCCGTTCCCATCACGGCTATGGTGCAGCCAGCGGCCTGAATCGCAGCATGGTGGACCGACGCATCGATTCCCAGTGCCATCCCGGCTGTCACGACCAGCCCGGCGCGGCTGAGTGCGGTTGCGAATTCCTCGGCATTTCGTCGTCCTTCCGCGCTCGGGTTGCGGCTCCCGGTGATGGCAATCTGCGGCCGCACAAGGGCTGTCGGGTCGCCCCGCACATACAACAACGGGGGAGGATCGGGTATTTCCCGCAATAGTCCGGGATAGGCAGCGTCGTCCATCGTGACCAGGTGTGCCTGGTCCTGGGCAAGCCAAGCGAGCTCGGCGGAGACGCGCCGGACATCGGGGCCGCCCGCCACGGCATCCACCAGAGGGCTTGACGCACCGAGACAATCCTCGAGTTCCGAGCGCGATGCACAGAACGCATTTTGCGGAGACCCGAAGCGGCGCAACAGGCCCAGCAACAGCTCTGCGTGCCCGGCCGTGATGCGATGAAGGTCGAGCCAGCAGACCTGCAGGTCTTCAGTCATCTCCACGGGTCGCATCATCCTTAATGCGAAGCGAGCCTGTTCAGGGAGTCGCGACCATGTCGTGCAGGTTTATGGGACCCGTTGCCGACATGATCAAGGCATAACTTACCTTGTCGAAGACCCGGAAGACCATCAACAACCCTTCGCCTTCGTTCGGGGTGTGGTATGAAGCCTTGGTCACAGGATCGGTGCGCTTGCGGCCGTGACGCAGAATCCGCAGAACATCGCCATCCTTCATGCCATCGTTGTGTCCCAGACTGATGACAACGACGGATAAGGGGCCGAAATCCTCGAGGTCGTTCGGCGCCGATATGATGCGTCCGCGCACCATATGTCCGGGGGGGTGCGGGAAATAGTAAGGCAACGGTGGCTGCCGTCTGGGCGTAGCCACTAGCCGGTCCAAGGGCAAGATTTCCTTCCGCACGCGCGTGACTACGAGTACTGCCGGATCCCCCGGACGGAGCAGTTTGGCTCTTCCCAGATATACGGCTTGATAACCCAGCGTCTTTCCGCTGTCCGGATCCTTGAGCTGTTTGCCTTGCCGGTAAATCTGGTAGTAGCGGGCCGGATGCGGGCCCAATCCGCGGGCATAGAATTTGCTCGCGCTCCCGAGGACGACGTGGTTTTCGAAACCCCCGGTGATATAAGGCGCGTGTCGCAGCTGGTTGCGGCTCACCACCAGAGGACGGGTTAGAAATGGTCCGATGACGCCCGGGCTGATAGTCGGGATGGCTTGCTTGATAGGCTCGGAGCGCACTTGCGGCTCGAGCTTCACAACGGTGAGCGGAGCACCGCCTGTGGGCGGCGGGGGCGGTGCCGATGCGCTGGCCGGCGTCGGTGCGGCGGCTTCGGCTTGCGGCACAGGGGCGAGCGTTGTGGTGCGCAACAGCGTCAGCTGCGGTTTTCCGTGGACGTATGCGAAAACAATGACATCCCCCGGGTAGATCAGATCGGGATTCTTGATTTGCGGATTAATCGTCCACACTTTGGCCCATTGCCAGGGATCCTTCAGAAACCGCGCGGAAATACCCCAGAGCGTGTCGCCGCGGACGACGTTATAACGCTGCGGGTGATCGGGCTTCAGCGCGACCGTGTCGGCGTACGCAGGCGCGGCTAAAGTCAGTAGCAGGCCGAGCACCGCTGCAAATGACGGGATTTTTCGAGCCATGGAGGATATTCCTGGTGGTGTTTTGATCGAGTGTAGTCCATCGGGGAAGACGCGCCAACTCGGTATGGGAAAATTCCGCTTGTTATTCAGCACCATTCAATTCAATGATAAACTACCCTGGTAGCAACGAGAATGCCCGCAAGCCGGGCCCCCTCTATGGCGATACTTAATATTCTGCGCTACCCGGATCCGCGACTGCGCCGCATCGCAGAACCTGTCACGGAAGTCGACGGGGCGGTACGCACGCTGATCGACAGCATGGCTGAAACCATGTACCGGGCACCGGGAATCGGTCTGGCGGCCATCCAGGTGGACGTCTGCCGGCGCGTCATCGTTGTCGACGTGTCCGAACACCGCGATGCACTGCAGGCATTTATCAACCCACGCATCGTGGAACAGGACGGGCTCCAGGTCATGGAGGAGGGCTGTCTGTCGGTACCGGGAATTTTTGAACCGGTGGAGCGCGCACGCCGCATCCTCGTTCGCGCCGTAGACCGGGACGGACGGGAATTCGAACGCGAAGCGGATGGGTTGCTGGCAGTCTGCATTGCGCACGAGATCGATCATCTGGATGGCATGGTTTTTGTCGATTACCTTTCACGGCTGAAACAGAACCGCATCCGCAGGAAGCTCGAAAAACAGGAAAAGCTGGCCATGTAGCTGATGGATGGCTCGACGGACGGTACTGCGGCCATCCGCTTTGTCCTCCCGAAAATGAAGGGGAATTCGGTCCGTGAATCTTGTATTTGCCGGAACCCCGGAATTTGCCGTTCCATCGTTACGCACCCTGCACGCCGCCGGGCATCGCATCCTTGCTGTCTATACGCAGCCGGATCGTCCGGCCGGGCGCGGGCGCCGGGTTTCGGAAAGTCCGGTCAAACAATTCGCCATACACCACGGGCTGAGAGTCGCGCAGCCGCCGAATTTCAGATCCGAGGCGGTCGTCAACGAACTGCGTGCCCTGGCCCCTGATGCTTTGATAGTCGTCGCCTACGGACTTATCCTCCCTGCGGCGGTACTCGAGGTTCCGCGCTATGGCTGCCTCAACGTGCACGCATCGCTGTTACCTCGCTGGCGCGGAGCGGCGCCCATACAGCGGGCAATCGAGGCTGGTGATGCCGAGACGGGCATCACCATCATGCAAATGGACGCAGGCCTCGATACCGGCGAGATCCTGGACAGCGCAGTGACCGCGATTTCCGAAACGGACACCAGCCAAGCCCTGCATGATCGCTTGGCGGAGCTCGGTGCAGAAACCCTGGCTGCTACCGTGACGCGGCTGGCCGCTGGAGCTGCAACACGACACCCGCAGGACCCTGGCGGAGCAAGTTACGCCGCAAAACTCAGCAAGGAGGAGGCGCGCATCGACTGGCGACAGCCGGCGGAGGCACTGCACCGCAAGATCCGGGCATTCAATCCGTGGCCGGTGGCTCATACCATCTGGGGGACCCATGTGCTGCGTCTGTGGGGAGTGGGGCCCCTGGGCAGCCGCGCGGACACGGCAATGCCACCCGGGACAGTGGTTGCCGCAGACGCCGAGGGCTTGCGCGTACAGACGGGCGGCGGGATTTTGCACATAACACGATTGCAGATCGAGGGCGGACGACCGCTCGATGCAGCCGGCTTCTTGCGCGGCCATGCACTCGCCGCAGGCACGGTGCTGGATGGCTAGGGTCGAAACGGGTATGCCTGCCATGGCAGGGGCCGCGCGCGCGACGGCTGCTGCGGCAGTGCACGAAGTCATGAACCGGGGGCATTCGCTTGATGCGGTGCTGGACGATGCGCTTGCGCGGCTGGCGCCGGCGCGGCGCGAACGCAACGCGTTCATCCAGGAACTGACCTTTGGAACCGTACGCTGGGCGTTCCAGCTCACGCAGGTGTTGAGTCTGCTGCTGGAACGGCCGCTACATCGCAAGGACAAGGACGTAGAGGCGTTGCTGCTGGTAGGGCTTTATCAGCTGATTCATCTGCGGACACCGCCGCATGCGGCTGTAGCAGAGACGGTCGCCGCCACCACGCGCCTTCAAAAACCCTGGGCGCGTGGCCTGATCAACGCCGTGTTGCGCCAGTTTCTTCGCTCCGAGGCTGCACTGCGGGCAAGAATCGAAAACGATCCGGACCTTGCTTTCAGCCATCCACCGCAATATTTGCGGCGCTTGCAGCAGGCGTGGCCACAGCGGTGGCAGGAAATCTGCACACACAATAACGCACGACCGCCGCTGACGCTGCGCGTGAATTGCTTGCGTAACACACGCAGCGACTATCTCGCCGACCTTGCCCGGCACGAGATTGCGGCACATGCCGTAGTGCAGCTCGATTGTGGCATAGCTCTCGAGCGCACGCTGCCGGTGGCACTGCTGCCGGGGTTCGCCCAGGGACGGGTGTCGGTTCAGGATGGGGCAGCGCAGCTCGCAGCGGTCCTTCTCGATGCGCAGGCCGGCGAACAGGTGCTCGACGCATGCGCGGCTCCTGGCGGCAAGGCTGCCCACATTTTGGAACGAACACCGGCGGTCCGTCTTACGGCAGTCGATATCAATGAGAAGCGGCTTGACCGTCTGCACGAGAACTTGCGCCGTCTAGGCCTCAGGGCCCGCGTCCTGGTCGGGGACGCGGCGCAGCCGGCCAGCTGGTGGGACGGGCTTGCGTACGACCGGATCCTCCTTGATGCGCCGTGCTCCGGCGCCGGTGTCATTCGAAGACATCCGGACATCAAGCTGCATCGTACCGAGGCGGACATGGCCAAGCTGCGCGGGCTTCAGGCCCGGTTGCTCGATGGACTGTGGCCCTTGCTGCGTCCTGGGGGTAAGCTGTTGTACGTCACGTGCTCCATATTTCCGGACGAAAATGGCGATCAGATCACGGCTTTCATGGCGCGCACGGGCGACGCGGCCGTGGCGTCCCTGTCACTTCCCTGTGGCCAGCCGGACAAGACAGGCTGGCAGATCCTGCCCGGGGAATGCGACATGGACGGGTTTTATTTCTCCTGCTTGCAGAAAAACCGGAGCGGGGTCTGACCTATGAATCGCTGCAGACTACAGGCCATTGCCACCGTTTTTCTGCTGTTCGCAGCCAGTTGCGGTGCGACAGCGGCCGATTTCAACGTGCGTGGCGTACAGACACAGCTCGGGTCGCGGGCCTTGGGTCTCAGCGCCCGGCTCAAACTCAATCTGAGTACAAAAGCGGAGGAGGCCCTGGACAAGGGCATCCCTCTCAACGTGGTCATCAATGTCGACCTGCTCCGGCACAGGCGCATCCTGTGGGACCAGTCGATTGCAAGCTGGAGTCTGCGCCGAAGCCTGCGTTTTCACGCTCTCTCCCGCGAGTACCTGGTCAGCGGCGCCGGTGTTGCTGCCGACGGCTACGGCAACTTCTCGTCGTTGCAGGATGCGCTGGCCTACCTGGGTAACATCAATGCCTTGCGTCTGCCTCTCGGGGGACATAAGCCGATACCGGCCGCGGGTGATTATCGCTTGCGGCTGCGCGTCTACCTCGACATCGGGGCACTTCCTTCGCCATTACAGCCTTTGGCGTACGCCTCTCCCGCCTGGCACCTGAGCAGCGGCTGGACCACATGGTCGGTAGAACCTTAAGCCGCTACGCTACCGGGGTGGCACCTCTGGCGGTGTTGTCTGTGCTGCTGGTGGTGGCACTCGCAATGATGGGTGCGGCCACGCAGAATTCGGCGATTTTCGGTCATCTTTATTCCCTCCTGCTGGTCGTTAACGTCATCGGAATCGTGGTATTGCTTGCGCTCATTCTGTTCAACCTGCGGCGCCTCTTCGTGCAAATGCGCGCTGGTGTCATGGGATCGCGGCTCACTCTGAGGCTTCTGGGTTTTTTTGTCGTCCTGGCGGTCGTTCCGGTTTCGGTCGTGTATTTTTTTTCCGTTGAGGCATTTAGCAGGGGCATCGACAACTGGTTCCACGTAAAGATCGAACGCGCGCTCAATGACGCACTCGCGCTCGGACGGGCGTCGCTTGACATGCGTGAGCACGACTTGGCACGCAAGTCGCAGGACATGGCTCTGCAGCTGGCACGCGTACCCGATTCGGGGCTTGCACCACTTCTCAGGGAACTGCGGGCACGGGATCAGGTTTCCGACATCGTCTTGTACAGCCCGCGTGGAAGAATCATTGCTTCCGGCACTGCCTCCAAGGGGGCGACCTCGGGTTCGGCAGCAGTACCCAAGGCGGGGTTGATTGAAGAGGTTCTACAGGGCAAGACGGTTGCCGACCTGGTTCCACTACCGCACGGCCGGTTGCGGTTGCGCGTGCTGGTACCGGTCTACCCGAGGAACGGGCACAGCAGCGTGCGGATACTGCAGGTACTGCAGCATGTTCCATACCGCTACAGCAGGCTTGGCGCAAGCGTACAGAGCGCTTTTGCCCAGTATGAGAAGCTGACCTATCTGCGCGGCCCGCTCAAATTCGGCATGCTGCTCACGCTGACCCTGGTCGCACTTCTTACGTTGCTTATTGCCACCTGGGCTGCCCTGTTTTCGGCACGACGGCTTGCCACCCCGCTGCGCGATCTGGCAGACGGGACCCGGGCGGTCGCCCAGGGCAACTACAGCAAGCGTTTGCCGGTCACAGCGAACGACGAACTCGGCGTTCTGGTAAGTTCGTTCAACGAAATGACCCTCAGAATCCGGCACGCCCGAAATCAGATCAGGCGCAGTCAGCGCGAGGCTGAGGTCGAGCGCACCTATCTGGAGACGGTGCTGACCCATCTTTCTTCTGGCGTGCTGTCGTTCGACGCGCGCCAACGACTGCGCACACACAACACCAGTGCCGCCCAGATACTTGGCGCAGATCTGAAGGTGGGTGCGGGAAAGACGCTGCGGTGGCTCGCGGGCAAACAGCCGCAGCTCGAGCCGTTCTTTCAAACGGTGGAGCGTGCCGCCCGGAATGGGCGCGCCGAGTGGCATGACCAGGTGGCCCTGCCGGGTTTCTCGGGTCAGCGCATTCTGATTGTTCGCGGCACCATGCTCCCCGGCATAGATAGCCGCCGAGGCGGCCACGTGGTGGTATTTGACGACATCACTACTTTAATACAGGCACAACGCGATGCCGCGTGGGCCGAGGTGGCACGCAGGCTGGCCCACGAAATCAAAAATCCGCTGACGCCGATTCAGCTTGCGGCCGAGCGAATCAGGCATAAGTGCATGGACAGGCTGACAGCGGCTCCGCGCGAGACACTCGACCGCGCCACGCGCATCATCGTGCAGCAGGTAGAGGCCATGAAAACCATGGTGAACGCGTTTGCCGATTATGCGCGGCCCGTACAGATTTTGCCGCAGTCGACGGATCTGAATGTGCTGGTGCGCGATGTAACGGAGCTGTATCTGGGCCGGCCGGACACGGTTCGGATTGATCTCGATCTGGATGCAGCTCTGCCGCCAGCTCACGCCGATCCTGACGGCTTGCGTCAGGTGCTGCACAACCTGCTGCTTAACGCACACGAAGCGCTGGCAGCCACGCCGCACCCAAAGATCGTCATTTGCACCCGCCGCGTACTCCGGGACGGGCAGCTTTTCATCGAGATGCGGATTTCAGACAACGGGCCGGGATTCGCGCACTCGGTCAGGGACCGGCTGTTTGAGCCCTATGTGACCACCAAGGGGAAAGGCACCGGGCTCGGGCTTGCGATCGTCAAGAAGATCGTGGAGGAGCACGGGGGCATGATTGCGGCGGAGAACCTGGATGGGTCGGGCAGTTGTCTGGTCGTCTTGCTTCCGGTAGGCGCTCTGGCACCGGCGCCTGCCAACGCCCGAAGGGAGAGGACGGCATGAGGCGTGGTTGCGTGCTTGTGGTCGACGATGAACCCGAGATCCGGCACCTGGTTCAGGAAATCCTGGAGGACGAGAACTATCAGGCGGTGGCGGTGGCGAGCGCCGGCGCAGCACGCACGGCATTCCGAAAACACCGGCCGGACCTGGTGCTTCTGGATATCTGGATGCCAGACTGCGATGGCATAACGTTGCTGAAAGAGTGGATGGAGGGGGGTGCCGCGGTGCCGCCGGTGGTCATGATTTCCGGCCACGGTACCATTGAGACTGCGGTGGAGGCAATTCGCATCGGGGCGAGCGACTTCATCGAGAAACCGCTGTCTACCGCCAGGCTGCTGGGTGTCGTGGAGCAGGCGCTGCGGCGCGCGCGTCCGGGTCACGGCGACCGGCCTGCGGGCATTCGGGCACGTCCGGTCATCATCGGCAGGAGCGCAGAGATGACGCGCCTGCGGGCGGATGTAGAACACGCGGCGGCGCTCGACGTGCCGGTACTGATCTCGGGGGAACGGGGCAGCGGCCGGAATCTCGTGGCCCGGGCGGTTCATGCCCAAGGGGTGCGCCGGGCCGGGCCAGTCATCCGCCTCAACCTTGCAGCAATGGAAAGCGACAGGCTGGTAGCACGCCTGTTTGGCATGGAGCACGATGGACAGACCGTGCCTGGCTGCCTGGAACAAGCGCGCGATGGGAGCCTGGTACTCGAGGAGGTCTCCGCCATGGACGAAATGGCTCAGGAGATGTTGCAGGGCGCGTTGGAGCGCAGCTGGTTCCGACGCGTTGGCGGAGTAAAACCGGTGCCAATCGAATGCCGGGTCATGGCCGCTAGCGACCGTGATCTGGAAGCAGAAGTCGCGGCCGGACGTTTTGACGAAGATCTTTTGAGCCGATTGAGTCTGCTGTCCCTGTACGTGCCGGCATTGCGCGAACATCGTCAGGACGTTCCGGACCTGATCGATTACTTTCAGCGGCGCACGGTAGAGGCGGAGCGGCTCGGCTATCGCAGATTTTCGACGGCGGCGCTCAACGTTTTGCGCAATTATGCGTGGCCAGGCAACGTCGCCGAACTCAAGTCACTGGTTTTGCGGCTGTTGTTTTTGAAGAAGCGCGGCGATATCTGTGAGGCGGAGATTCGCGATGCCTTGCAGCGGCAGAGGCGCCACGCACCGGATGCACTACCGGAGTCGTTTTATAACATGCCCCTACGGGAGGCACGCGACCGCTTCGAGCGCGCCTATCTTCTGTATCACTTAGAGCGAACCGAGGGAAACATCGGTGAACTTGCACAGATCGCGGAATTGGAGCGTACACACCTATACCGCAAGCTGAAGGGGCTCGGCATCGGTCTGCGTCGCGAAAAGGACAAGTGATGGCGGCCGCCCACGGAGGCCAAAATGGCGTTGATCGACAGCCTTGAGGCCATGCTTTCCCGCGGTCAGGACAGCGCCTTGCTGCGCTTCGGGCTGGGTTCCGAGTACCTGAAGCTGGAACAGTACGACCGCGCGGCCGTGCATCTGCGCGGCGCGTTGGAATTTGATGTCCAATACTCGGCTGCGTGGAAACTGCTTGGACAGGCATTGACTGCAGCGGGTCGGCGGGATGAGGCGTTGAGGGCCTACCAGGACGGTATCAAGCACGCCGAGAAGAAGGGTGACCTCCAGGCCGCGAAGGAAATGCGGGTGTTTCTCAAGCGGCTTACGAAATGACTGCAATCCACACCGGCTGACGCACCTTTTCGGGAAGGTCAGTAGAGTTGCGGCGAGCCAGGCGGTCGCGTCTTGAATCGCCTATGGACCCAGAAGTACTGCTCGGGCATCTCACGCACGCCGGCTTCGATCTCTTGATTCATGCGCCGCGCATCGGCGGTTTCATCGCCACTTGGGAAGTTGTCCAGCGGCGGCCTGAAAATGACCTCGTATCCGCGTCCGTAGGGAAGCTGGCGGGTAAAACAGGGAAGCACAATGGCACCGGTAATGGCCGCTAGCCGGCCCAGCGACGTCAGAGTCGCCGCAGGCACGCCGAAAAATGGCGCGAACACCGCGCCGTAGCTGCCCTGGTCTTGGTCGGGCAAGTAGTAGAACGCCAGTCCGCGCCTGATGCTTCGGATCGCGGGTCGCAGCCCTTCCATCCGCTCAATCAGCACACCGCCGAAGCGTCTGCGTCTCTGCGAAATCAGGTAATCGAGCAGCGTGTTTTTAGGCCGCTTGTAAAGGCTGGCAAACCGGGAATGCCGGCTGCTGGCCAGGTAGACACCGCCAATCTCCAGGCCGACAAAGTGCGGAGCCAGCAGAATGATGCGGCGCCCCGCGCTCATCGCGTCATCCAAATAATGGCAGTTTCGGCAGCGCACCAGTCGATTCATACGGCGGACCGAACCCCACCACGCGATGGGCACGGTCAGCGACGCGCGCATAAATTCGCGGAAATGATGCCGGGCAATGGCGTTGCGGGTACGGTTGTCGAGCTCCGGGAAACACAGCCGCAGGTTGACCTGCGTGATGTGACGCCGTTCCGCGTGCAGCAAGTAGAAGAGTTCCCCGATTGCCCCGCCCAACGCCCAGACAAGCGGCAAAGGAAGAAGCGCAACCGTCCGCAGAAACGCGTAACCCGCCCAGCTCGGCCAATAGCGTGGACTGGCAAACGAGAGCTTGCCGGGCGGCTCAGTCATAGTAACTGGGGGCGTTGTCCGGCCGGGTCTTGAAGCGTTTGTAGGTCCACAGGTACTGTTCCGGCATCTCGCGCACCGCCTGCTCGATCGCCGCATTGAGACGCGTGGCGTCGGCTACCGGGTCGTCGGAAGGAAAATTTTCCAGCGGCGGCTTCATAACCACCTCGTAGCCGCGGCCGAATGGCAGAAGGCGTGTGTAACACGGAATGATGACGGCACGCGCCAGTCGCGCGATGCGGCTGGGAGCCGTGAGCGTTGCTGCCGGGACACCGAAAAACGGCGCAAACACGTAGCCTGCGCGGCCGGGTTCCTGGTCTGGAAGGTAATAGAATGGCAGGCCCTTCCGCAACAGCCGAACGAGCGGGAGCAGATCGGAGCTGCGCTCGATCATCAGCCCGCCGAAACGTGACCTGCTGTGGCGCATGACCCGATTTAAAACCGGATTCTTGGGGCTTTTGTACATGCTGACCATGGGCCGCTCCTGCGATAGCCTCAGCCCGGCGATCTCGAGCACCACAAAGTGGGGCGCCAACAAAATAACGTGCTGGCCGGCGGCCAAGGCGGTGTCGAAGTATGCACGATCACGAAACCGCACTAGACGCTGCAGTCGATCGCGCGAACCCCACAGAGAAATACCGATGCTGAGGATTGCCTGGGTGAGGGTGCGGAACATGGCACGGCGCAGCCGCCGACGCGCCGATTCGCTGCGGTCTGGAAAACACAGCGCCAGATTCACGTCCGCAGTTTGACGTGCACGGCTTGGGAAAAAAGAGATCGATTCGCCCAGCACCGCCCCCAGCACCCACAGCAACGGCAGCGGTAGAAGACCGAGCACATAAAGTAAGCCGATGCCGGTCCAGGACGGCCAGTTCCGCGGATGCATCAGCGACCGTCGCGAGTCAGGACTGGTCATAGGGTGGGGGTCCGCCGCCCGGGCGCGTTTTAAAATACTTGAACGTCCACATGTACTGTTCCGGCGCGGCCAGGATATGGCGCTCCAGTTCGACGTTCATCCGGTGTGTATCGGCCACCAGATCGCCGCTAGGAAATCCGGCGAGTGCCGGGCCGAGGCGCACTTCATACCCCTTCCCGCGCCCAAGACGATAGGTAAAGCAAGGGATGACGACGGCATTGCAGATTTCGGCGAGGCGGCCTAGCGTGTTGAGGCGCGCCACCTCAGTTCCAAGGAACGGCACGAAATGCGACCCCTGGGTACCGAAATCCTCGTCTGGCAGATAGTAGAAACCCAGGCCGCGCACGATTTCCCGGATAACGGGGCGCAGACCCTGCTCACGCTGGAGCATTCGTCCCCGCGGATCAAAGCGCTTGCGTCCATTGGCCATGAACCAGTCGAGCAGCGGATTTTTCAATGGCTTGATCATACCCAGCAGGGGAAATCGCGCCGACATTGCTGCTGCCCCGAATTCAAGCGCCACGAAATGTGCGGTCAGAAGAATGATTTTGCGGCCTTGCGCATAGGGTGTTTCGTAGTTTTCCAGGCCGGTGATGCGCACAAGTTTCCGGATTCTTGCCGGATTTCCGAACCAGAGCAGCGGAAAATCCAGCAGACATTGGCCGAATACCCGAAAGTGCCGCCGCACAAACTGTGCACGCATGGACTCCGGCATTTCAGGAAAACACAGGGCCACATTGATGTGCGCAATGCGCCGGCGCTTTGCGCTGAAGAGGCGATAGCCGTCGCCCGCCAGGGCGCCGAGCACGGCACGGATCTGCGACGGCAGGAAGGAGACCGCGCGCAGCAGGCCTATGCCCAGCCACACGCCCCAATAGGCTGGCATCAGGTACGCCCTGCGAAAGCGGGGGGCATGATAGGCAGGACGTTCCGACTGCGCTTCCTCACGTTGCGGTGGCAGGCCACGCACTGATCGCACTACTGATGCAAAAACCCCACTCATTAGCTTAAAACACGGCAGAAATGTCATTTCGTCATCATAAAAATGATAATAGTCGTCCCATATATCCATATATATCCCACTTCATCGCAAATATATCGACCCATCCGATGAATGTGGACGAAAATGGCATGGGTGGGGAAAGCTATAATAATATTGCTTTATGTGTCCGCCATATGCTGATTCTGTGCTATTGAAAACCCATTTTTTAAAAGTCCAGTGGATACTGCCATGGGCTCACCGGAATCCATCAACGGTCGCATCGCGTGCAGCAAATTTGCAAACAGCCGAGGGTGCAGGTCCTCTTCACGCGCCAGCAACTCTTTCATGTGCTGGCGCTGGCTGGGCATGCGGAAGCAGGCAGGACAGTTGTCGGCGATCACAGGCAGCTGCGCGGTGACCGCGAAATCACGCAGCTGCCGTTCACGCACATAAACGAACGGCCGTATGACGCGCAGGTCACCGGCATCATTAAGATAATTGGCTTTCATGGTACGAAGACTCCCGCCGTGGAATGCGCTCATCAAAAAAGATTCCGCCAAATCGTCGAGATGCTGGGCGAGCACCAGCACATTGCAGCCTTGTTCGCGCGCCGTGGCGTACAGAATTCCCCGGCGCATGCGCGCACAATAGGCACAGAACGAGCTGCCTCGCATGTTCTTGAGTGCCCGCTCCATGATCGGTTGACGCCGGTAGTAATGCGCAATTCCGAGCGCCGGTACATAATCGCACATCGCCGAGGGATCGAAGCCGTCGATCTGGGGATCGACGGTTGCGGCCGCAAGCGTAAACGGAACCGGCGCCTTGTCCCGCAGCTGCAGAAGCGTGTGCAGCAGGCCCAAGCTGTCCTTGCCGCCGGACAGGCCAAGCAACAGGCGGTCTCCGGGCCGGATCATGTCATAGTCAGCGATAGCGCTGCCGGCAGCACGCAAGATGCTGCGCGGCGGACGTCGCACGACGGGTAATCCGGTAACCGGGCACATAACTGCTGTATTATGCCTTAAAAGTGCGCCGAATGGCCGGTAAATCTGGCCCGGCCCGGGGAGCGGTTTCATGGAAAAGGTGAACACTCTGCAGCCCAAGGAGGCCTGGAGGCTGATCCAGGAACATCCGAACGTCCTTTTTATCGATACACGTTCACTGATGGAGCATCTTTTTGTCGGACATCCGGTCGGCTGCATCCACATACCCTGGATCGATGAACCCAGCTGGACCGTGAATCCGGATTTCGTCATCGACGTTCGCCGGGCAATTCTCGGCGGAGCGGGAGGAGGTGCCCCAGTGGTGCTGATCTGCCGTAGCGGATTACGCTCGCTCGAGGCCGGTCAGTGCCTCGTAAGTGCCGGTTTCCAGAATGTCTATAACGTTGCCGAAGGTTTCGAAGGGCCGCTGGACGAACATCACCACCGCAGTGCCGTTGGCGGCTGGCGCTATCACGGTCTGCCTTGGGAACAGTGCTGAGCACGCATGCTGCATGGTCTCGATTCCGCGTGAAAATATTGGTCGAGCGGCAGCGGCCGGCCCGCCCGTGTCAATTTGGGTCGAGGTTCGGTACACTTTCGGTTCATCCACGAATCGATGCAAAACGGAGCCGCAATGGCAGAGAGCTATCTTTTTACATCTGAATCCGTATCCGAAGGACACCCGGACAAGGTGTGCGATCAGATATCGGACGCCGTGCTTGACGCAATCCTCGAGCAGCACAAGGGCGCGCGCGTCGCCTGTGAAACCCTCGTGAAGAACAATCTCGTCGTGCTTGCCGGGGAAATAACAACTAGTGCCAGCGTCGACTTCGACAAAGTGGCGCGCGGCGTGATCCGGTCCATTGGCTATACCGACGAAATGGGGTTCGGTCCGGACACCTGCACGGTGCTGACCGCCATTGGCCGACAGTCGCCACATATCGCCCAAGGCGTGGACGAAGGGCGCGGTCTCGATCTGGAACAGGGGGCCGGTGACCAGGGGCTGATGTTCGGATATGCAACCAACGAAACCGACGTTCTCATGCCAATGCCGATTTCGCTGGCGCACCGCCTGGTGAAGCGCCAGTCGGAGGTACGCAAGAGCGGTAAGCTCGCGTGGTTGCGGCCCGATGCGAAGTCACAGGTCACGGTCAAGTACGTCGACGGCAGGCCGGCGGGAATCGATGCGGTCGTTCTTTCGACCCAGCACGCGCCCGGCGTCAAGTATGAGACGATCAAGGAAGCTGTGATCGAGGAAATTGTCAAACCGGTACTGCCCAAAGAGTGGCTAGCCAAGGATACGAAATATTTCATCAACCCGACCGGAGCATTCGAGATTGGCGGTCCGGTCGGCGACGCCGGGCTCACCGGACGCAAGATCATCGTCGACACCTACGGCGGCATGGCCAGGCATGGCGGCGGCGCTTTTTCCGGCAAGGACCCTTCCAAGGTGGATCGCTCGGCAGCCTATGCCGGGCGCTACGTGGCGAAAAACGTGGTGGCTGCGGGACTCGCGGATCGCTGCGAGATCCAGATTGCCTATGCCATCGGCGTCGCCCGGCCGGTATCGGTCCATGTCGACACATTTGGCACCGGCAAGTTGCCCGACCACAAGATTGCGGAGCTGGTCAGCACACATTTCGACCTGCGCCCCAAGGGCATTATTCTGATGCTCGATTTGCTGCGTCCCGTTTACCTTGCGACTGCGGCATACGGCCATTTCGGCCGGACGGAAACGGATTTCAGCTGGGAGCGGACCGACCGTGCGGAGCAGTTGCGCGACGCGGCCGGCATAAAATCCGGCGGCCGTAACGCAGCCAGGGCGTGATGGAGGGCAGCTGTCCCCGGACATTCGGGAATCGCCTCCAGCGGCGGGGCGGCACGGATGGATTGTGCCGCCTGCCCGTCAGCCCTAATGAATTCGGCAAATACTTCAATCAGGCCCCGCTGCGGCGGCGGCAGGAAACTGTTTTCTCCAAGGAGCGTTGCGACCCCGGAACCACCCTCCCGGGCCAGGCTTGGAGCGAACACCGACTCGGACAACGGCGCTCGTTCATCATGGAGCATACGTCATGAACGCTGTTGTTAACTCGAAGTTCAAGGACTACAAAGTCGCCGACATCGGCCTCTCCTCTTGGGGACGCAAGGAAATCGAGATTGCCCAGACCGAAATGCCCGGCCTGATGGCACTGCGCAATGAATTCGGCGCAGCACAGCCGCTCAAGGGTGCGCGCATTTCAGGCTCGCTGCACATGACCATACAGACGGCCGTGCTCATCGAAACGCTGACGTCGCTGGGCGCGCAAGTGCGCTGGGCATCCTGCAATATATTTTCCACCCAGGACCATGCGGCGTCGGCAATGGCAGCGGCGGGAATTCCGGTTTTTGCCTGGAAGGGAGAGACGCTCGAGGAGTACTGGTGGTGCACACAGCAGGCGCTCACCTGGCCCGACGGCAAGGGCCCGAACATGATTCTCGATGACGGCGGCGACGCGACGCTGCTTGTACACAAGGGTGCGGAGTTCGAAAGTGCCGGCAGGGTGCCAGACGCAGAGCCGAATGCAAGCGAAGAGTGGAGGGTTTTTCTGCGCCTGCTGCGGGACAGCCTGACCGCCAATCCCGGAAAGTGGACCGAGGTCGCCAAGGGCATTCGCGGAGTGACCGAGGAAACAACCACCGGGGTGCATCGGCTCTATCAAATGCAGCAACGCGGCGAGCTGATGTTTCCGGCGATGAATGTCAACGATTCGGTGACCAAGTCGAAGTTCGATAACCTTTACGGTTGCAGGGAATCACTGATCGACGGCATCAAGCGCGCCACCGACGTCATGATTGCCGGCAAGATCTGCGTGGTGCTCGGCTACGGCGATGTCGGAAAGGGGTGTGCTCAGGCGTTTCGCGGGATGGGGGCCACGGTGTGGGTCACGGAGATAGACCCCATCTGCGCTCTGCAAGCGGCGATGGAGGGCTACCGTGTCGTAACCATGGAGGAGGCCGCACCCCTGGGTGACATCTTTGTTACTGCCACCGGCAACGTGAGCGTCATAACGCACGCGCACATGCTCACGATGAAACATGAGGCCATTGTGTGCAACATCGGTCACTTCGATGCGGAAATCGACATCGCTTCGCTCGAGCAGTACCCATGGGAAGAGATCAAGCCGCAGGTCGACCATGTGCAGCTGCCGGATGGCAGGAAGCTGATCGTGCTCGCCAAGGGCAGACTGGTGAACCTCGGTTGCGCAACCGGCCACCCGAGCTTCGTGATGTCGGCGTCGTTTTCCAATCAGACGATCGCGCAGATCGAGCTCTTCACCAATGGTGCGGCCTACGAAAAAAAGGTTTATACGCTGCCGAAACGGCTCGACGAGAAGGTCGCTCGCCTCCATCTGAAGAAGATTGGGGCGCACCTCACACGGCTTTCTCCTGAACAGGCGGGATACATCAACGTTCCGGTCGATGGTCCGTACAAACCGGATCATTACCGCTACTGATCGGCGGTTAATGATGCGCAGAACCGGGCAGTCCGGCCATATCTGATATCGCCGGTGCTCAGGCAATATAACAGTTCATGGAATCCCAGAAAAAGCGCGAACGGACTTTCAGCTTCGAGTTCTTTCCTCCCAGGACCGAGGAGGGAAAGGCGGCCCTGCATCACGCCGCTGCCCAGCTCGGACAGCTCGGGCCGCGCTTTATGTCGGTCACCTTCGGTGCAGGCGGGAGCACGCGCGAAGGCACCTTTGAAACCGTCAAGGATATAAAGAACCACGGCTTCGAAGCGGCGCCGCACATTTCCTGCATCGGCTCGACACGCGATCAGTTGCGCCAGATACTGCGCAGTTACATGGCGCTGGGAATCCGGCACCTTGTCGCCCTGCGCGGAGACCTGCCTTCAGGCACGGTCGCGGCCGGGGAGCTGCGCTATGCCAATGAACTCGTGGAATTCGTTCGGGCAGAAACGGGAAACCATTTTTACATCGAAGTTGCTGCCTATCCGGAAACCCATCCACAGGCAGCGAGCGCCGAGGCCGACCGGCTCAATTTCCGGCGCAAGGTCCTGGCCGGTGCAGATTCTGCGATTACGCAGTATTTCTACAACACCGACGCGTACTTTCGCTTTGTCGATGACTGCGAGGGCCTGGGGATGGACATCGCGATCGTGCCAGGCATCATGCCCATCACGAATTTCAAACAGCTGGCGCGGTTTTCGGACACGTGCGGTGCAGAGATCCCCCGCTGGATCCGCAGGCGCCTGGAGGGCTATGGTGACGACATCGATGCAATCCGCGCTTTCGGACTGGACGTAACCACCGAGCTTTGCGATCGCCTGCTCACTGCCGGCGCTCCTGGACTGCACTTCTATACCCTCAACCGCGCGGGGCCGACAAGCACGATCTGGGAACGACTCGCGCTTTGATGTTGAACGCTGCGTAAACGCGGCCTTCGACGGTGGCAATCGCGCGAACCTAGAATTTGGGGAGCGCCGACGGGCTGATCGTCCGCCGCCATGGCGGGTTCGGAACCATTGGGCCCTTGCGCGGACCCGCCGGTTTTCTTGTATCCTTATGGGGTACGGCGTCGATCGGTAGGTATAGGTATACTCCTGAAAAATCGGGCCGACTCGGGATCGACCCTCATAATTTCGCCCGGGGGCAACCAGCAATACCCATGGACTCAGGCCACTACAAATTTCTGCTGACGGGCATCATCCTTGTTCAGATCATCGGATTTGTGGTGTTATGGATGAGAATTCCGGCGGCAACCCCCAGGACCGTGGCGGTTGTTCCGGTGGTGCCGAGAGTCGTCCCCGACAGCATTAAATTTGCCGCTAAGATTCCGCAGGATCAGGTGCTGCGTCAGGCAATTGCTTCCGTTCTAAAACAGGAACTGGCGCCCTACCTGGCGCAGCTGGCGGGGACACAGCGGGAGCGGCTGAAAGAAGCACAAGCCGACGTGACCGCCCTGCCGCCACCCGGCAGCCCGGCCAACATGCGCGCCGCCCGGCAATCCAACGAGATCGTAGACCAGGCTTTGGCCAGCGGCGTGTGGACCGATGCCGACAGCAGCGCTTTGCTGCAGGTGGCGCCGCGGTTGTCGGAAAGCCAGCGCGAGGGGCTGCTCAACAAAATATTCGGCGCCATCAACAGCCAGGAACTGAAACCAGTGGGATCCTTGCCCTCGCTCTAGGATTAGGTTGCGCGCATCATGCATGGGGTTGCGGGAGAAAGCACATGAAGATCGCTATGCTGGCGTTGGTGCTGGCCTGTGCGGCGTTGCCGATCCTGGCATCGGCGCAGGGCGACTACGTGCCCGGCTACGTTTACGTGGGTCCGGACAGCGAATACATGTATGGCACTTTCAACAACCGCTTCAATTCAGCGCCGACCGCAAACAAGACCTACATCGGGGCCGGTGGCTATGCAAACGGATTGCTGTATTTCTACGGCGAGGATGCCGAGGGGCACTACTTCTATTGCTACATTCCCACCACCAGCCCCATCTATCAGGCGGCCGTGGAGATCAAGAACACGCTCGGCGACGGGTCGCTTTTGTCGGTGGAACGCACTCCGCCATCGAGCGAATGCACGTCGGTATACTCGGCCAAGGCGTCTCATTATCTTGACTGACGGGCACTGGCACCGCACCTGGGGTTCAAATTCCATTTCCGGATCACCCCGGGAACGGTGATTGAATGCTGACCGGCCGGTCTCCGGCAAACAGGGCGGCTCCTGCTGCTCGCCGGTATTTCCTTTCGTCCCGAAAAGCGAGGCGCCGTTGATGCGCGAAGCAGAAGCCGCCGCCAAGCTGGGTGCGAGCGCAGCCTTGCGATGCTGTTTCGCTACGGGGCGGTGGTTTTGTTCCGCCTTGGCGACGCCGAGCAGAAGAGTTTTCTGACAGAACTGGGATCCCGTATGGACCGGCCGTTGCCGCGCCCGGAGACCTAGGATAGCCACATTTTTGTCGGCGCCGGCCAGATCGAGCCGCTGGCCCGGCAGATCGGGCGCGAGGACGGAAGCCGGCACGTCCTCAGGCAGTCGCTGCGGCCTATCGGGGGCACGCTTTCAGTACAGGCCAAGATGATCGGGCGGGTCGAAATCCAGGGCAAGCCCGGATTGCTCGGGGACAAGCCGGAACTCGAGCGCCTGTACTTGCGACTGGAATCCGAATATGAACTGCGGGAACGCAACACCGTGCCGGAGCGTAAGCTGACGCTGGTCTCGCATGCCGCGGAGACCGCGCCGAACCTGCTGCATAACCGCAGGATGCTGCGCGTGGAGTGGTATATTGTGGTTTCGATCGTGGTGGAAATCGCGCTTCATGCCTTTGAGATCTGGCTGAGGCGCTGAATGTACCTTGGCCGCCGGACAAGCACCTCCGGATTCCCTGCCGCGGCGTTCCGGATTCGGCGCCGAGAGCTAGAAGCAGTGGTATTTTGCCGCAGGCCTGCCGGACGTCCGGTTTTTCCGACATTCGTGTATAATGCGCGGCCTTTTTGCGGTTACCCCGGGGTGTCCCCTTGATTCAGAAATTACGCAATATCGCCATCATCGCGCATGTCGACCACGGCAAGACCACCCTCGTCGATAAGCTGCTTCAGCAGTCAGGCACATTTGCGGCTCATCAGCAGGTCGGCACGCGGGTCATGGATTCCAATGATCTGGAAAAGGAACGTGGCATCACGATCCTGGCGAAGAACACCGCCATACGCTGGCACGACTATCGCATCAACATCATTGACACCCCCGGGCATGCCGATTTCGGGGGCGAGGTCGAGCGTGTGCTGTCGATGGTCGACTCGGTCCTGCTGCTGGTGGATGCAACCGACGGACCGATGCCCCAGACTCGGTTTGTAACGCGCAAGGCCTTCGCCCAGGGGCTGAGGCCGATCGTGGTAATCAACAAGGTCGACCGGCCGGGAGCGCGCCCGGGCTGGGTGCTTGACCAGACCTTCGACCTGTTCGACAAGCTCGGAGCAACCGAGGAACAGCTGGATTTTCCCGTCGTTTACGCGTCAGCGCTGAACGGCTATGCCGGCCTGGATCCGAACGTGCAATCCGGCGATATGACGCCGCTGTTCGAGGCCATCATCAGCCATGTGCCAGCACCGGACGTCGACCTCGACGGGCCGTTTCAGATGCAGGTTTCGAGCCTCGACTATTCGAGTTACGTCGGGGCCATCGCGGTCGGACGGATCAAGCGCGGGCGCGTCAAGACCAACCAGCCGGTCATTGTGATCGACAAGGTCGGCAAAACCCGCTCCGCAAGGGTACTGCAGGTTCTCGGTTTCCTCGGTCTGGAGCGGGCAGAGGTTGCAGAAGCTGCGGCCGGTGACATCGTTGCCATTACCGGCATCGATTCACCACATATTTCTGACACGTTTTGCGACCCGGTTGCGGTGGAGGCGCTGCCCGCCCTGTCAGTCGATGAGCCCACCGTCACAATGTCGTTCGAGGTGAACAATTCCCCTTTCGCGGGCCAGGACGGGAAGTACGTGACGAGCCGTCAGCTGCGCGAGCGCCTGGAGCGCGAGCTGATCACGAACGTCGCGCTGCGGGTGGAGGAAACCGGAAGTCCCGACAAGTTTCGGGTTTCCGGACGAGGCGAGCTGCATCTCGGCATTCTGATAGAGAACATGCGTCGCGAGGGCTATGAACTCGGCGTTTCCCGACCACAGGTGATCATCAAGGAGGTCGACGGAGAGAAGCATGAGCCTTACGAGCTGGTCACGGTTGACGTCGAAAGCCAGCATCAGGGCGCGGTCATGGAGAAGCTCGGGGCGCGACGGGGCGACCTGCTCAACATGGAGCCGGACGGGAAGGGGCGCGTGCGTCTCGAATACATGATTCCGGCGCGCGGTCTGATCGGATTTCAGACGGAGTTTCTCACGGCGACCGCCGGAAGCGGTCTGATTTATCACGTATTCGACCACTACGGGCCGCTCAAGAAAGGTGATACGGGCGGACGCATAAACGGAGTGCTCATATCGAACGGGGTCGGCACCAGCGTTGCCTACGCTCTGTGGAATCTTCAGGAGCGGGGACGGCTGTTCATTGCCCCTGGAGAGGAAATGTACGAAGGGATGATCATAGGGATGCATTCGCGCGACAACGATTTGGTGGTCAATGCCATGAAGGGCAAGCAGCTGACCAATGTGCGCGCATCGGGTTCCGACGATGCCATTATCCTTACGCCGCCGATCCAGCTGACTCTGGAGCGTGCCCTGGAATTCATCGAGGACGATGAGCTGGTCGAGGTCACCCCTCACCATATCCGCCTGCGCAAACGTTACCTGAAGGAGACCGATCGCAAGCGGGCAGAACGCAGCGCCGCGGGTTGACGTGCGACCTGCTGTGGGCCGGCGTCAGGCCTGCTCGCGCGTGGTACGGAAGGCTACGTCGGGCCAGCGCTCCATGGTGAGCTGGAGATTGACGCGCGATGGGGCCAGATAGGCGAGCTCCCCTGCGCTGTCGCGAGCGAGGTTGTCGTGGAGTTTGCGCTCGAATTCGGTGAGAGTTTTCGCGTCTGTGCACGCGATCCAGCGCGCACTATGCACGGCAACCGGCTCGAACAGGGCGTCCACGCCGTATTCGTTCTGAAGACGGTGTGCGACCACATCGAATTGCAGGGTTCCTACCGCGCCGAGAATCAGCTCGTTCGAATTCAGAGGCCGGAACAGCTGCGTTGCGCCTTCTTCGGTCAGCTGTTCGAGCCCCTTTTGAAGCGCCTTGGCCTTCAGCGGGTTGCGAATCTGCGCGCGCCGGAAAATCTCCGGTGCGAAATTTGGAACACCGATGAATTTCAGCGGCTCTTTTTGGGTAAAGGTGTCTCCGATCCGCATGGTGCCATGATTGTGGAGTCCGATGATATCGCCGGCAAAGGCTTCCGCCACCGCTGCCCGTTCCTGCGCCATGAAGGTTATGGCGTTGGAAACGATCACTTCCCGGCCTATGCGGACATGATAGAGCTTCATGCCCGGAGCGTACTTCCCCGAACACACGCGTAGGAACGCGATGCGGTCGCGGTGATTCGGATCCATGTTTGCCTGGATCTTGAACACAAACCCGGTAAATGCATCTTCGTCGGCATTAACCAGACGGCCGCCGTCACGAGGCTGGGGGCCAGGCGCGATGTCGACGAAGGCATCGAGGAGCTCACGCACCCCGAAGTTGTTGATGGCGGAACCGAAGAACACCGGTGTCTGCCGTCCCGCGAGGTAGGCTTCACGGTCGAAGCGGTGGCTGGCGCCCTGCACCAGCGCGACTTCGGCGCGCAATTCATCCGCCTGCTCGGGGAGCAATTCGTCAAGGCGCGGGTTATCCAGGCCCCGGATGACTTCGCCGGCGTTGATTCGGCCCCCGTGGCTCGGGGAAAACAGATGCACCGACTCATCATTCAGATGGTAGATGCCGCGGAAGCGCTTGCCCATGCCTATCGGCCAGGTTACCGGCGCACACTGGATCCGGAGGACTTTTTCAACCTCGTCCAGCACCTCCATGGGGTCGTGTCCCTCACGATCGAGCTTGTTGACGAATGTGGTGATCGGGGTGTTTCGCAGACGGCATACTTCCATGAGCTTGATGGTCCGCTCTTCGACGCCTTTTGCGATGTCGATGACCATGAGCGCGGAGTCAACGGCCGTGAGGGTACGATAGGTATCCTCGGAGAAATCCTCGTGTCCCGGCGTATCCAGCAGGTTGACCACGCGGTCGCGGTAGGGGAACTGCATCACCGACGAAGTGACCGAGATGCCACGCTGTTTTTCTAGCTCCATCCAGTCCGACGTGGCATGGCGTGCCGCCTTGCGCCCCTTCACGGTGCCCGCAAGCTGTATGGCGCCACCGAAAAGCAGCAGCTTTTCGGTGAGGGTGGTCTTGCCCGCATCGGGATGGGAAATAATGGCGAATGTGCGCCGGCGCGCAGCTTCACGGCGGATTTCTGCAGACATGGCTGGTGATCCAAAAAAGTCGTGAAGCATAACCTGAATCGGAGGGCCGGACCAGCCGGACAGCGCACGCCCCATGGAATTCCGGGAACAGGCCAGTATACTGGCGCGCATCGAGCCGGCGGCTCTGGCGGCGGTCGGACCAAAATCGGTTACGCGCCGGCCCCGAGGCGAGCCAGCGCGCCGGGAGAAAGCCCATGCATGTCCTATATCCGGATATCAGGCCCTACGCGGTCCACAGTCTGGCGGTCTCCGACGGCCATGTCCTTTATCTGGAGGAATCCGGCAATCCGCATGGCCTGCCGGTGCTGTTCGTGCACGGGGGGCCGGGCGCGGGTTGTGAAGAGTATCACCGCCGGTATTTTGATCCGCTCCGGTATCGAATAATACTGTTCGACCAGCGCGGGGCTGGCCGTTCGCGGCCGCATGCCGGCCTGGAGCACAACACGACCTGGAAGCTGGTTGAGGACATGGAGGCAATCCGGGAGTTTCTCGGGCTGCGCCGCTGGGTCCTGTTTGGAGGATCCTGGGGTTCGACTTTGAGCCTTGTTTATGCCGAGGCGCATCCGGAAGCAGTGCTGGGACTGATCGTGCGCGGTATTTTTCTGTGCCGGCCGTGGGAGATTCGCTGGTTTTACCAGGAAGGCGCCAACCGCATTTTTCCGGACTACTGGGAGGAGTTCGTCGCCCCGGTTGCGGAACGTGATCGGGGCGACTTGGTTCAGGCACATTTCCGCCTGCTGACCGGTAGTGATGAGGTTGCGCGTATGGCTTCGGCCAAGGCTTGGTCGGTTTGGGAAGGACGTACGGCGACGTTGGCTCCGCGGCAGGCGGTGGTGGATTTTTTCAGCGATCCACGTGTAGCACTAAGTCTCGCCCGGATCGAAGCCCACTATTTCGTTCATGACAGCTTCCTTGAGCCGGAACAGATTCTGCGGGACGCAGGCCGGCTCGCGCGGATTCCCGGCATCATCGTTCAGGGCCGATATGATATGGCTTGCCCCACCCAGAGTGCTTGGGAGTTGCACCGCGCCTGGGGGGAAGCGGAGCTTGAGATCGTTCCGGCTGCCGGACATTCCGCGCGAGAACCGGGTATAACGGATGCCCTGATTCGGGCAACGGTGAAGTTTCAGCGTCTGGCTGCGTTGGTTTGAGCAGCGATGGGCGTATATGCGATTGGCGATGTGCAGGGCTGTGCCGACGCACTGTATGCGCTGCTCGAGCGTATCGGGTTTACAGCGGAAACCGATGAGCTCTGGTTCACCGGCGATCTTGTCAACCGGGGGCCAGCATCGGCAGAGGTCCTGCGGTTTGTCATGGGCCTGCGCCACAGGGCGCATGTGGTTCTGGGTAACCATGATCTGCACCTTCTGGCGCTCGCTGCGGGAAAAGGCCAAAGACATCGGCAGGATACGCTCGAGGACGTCTTGCGCGCGCCGGATTGCGCGCAGCTTCTGACGTGGCTGCGCACCCGGCCGTTGCTGCATCACGATGCGCGTCTGGGGTTTACGCTGGTCCATGCCGGCCTGCTCCCGTCCTGGGACTTGGCTCAGGCTCAGGGATTGGCGCGCGAGGCGGAGGCAGCGATCCGCCAGTCCGAAAGTGGCTCCTTTTTCGACCACATGTATGGCAACCAGCCCGATCATTGGGAAGAAAATCTTCGGGGATGGGAGCGGTTGCGTGTGGTGGTCAACGCATTGACGCGCCTGCGCTACTGCGATGGCGCCGGGCGCATGGACCTGAGGCACAAAGGCGCGCCGGGAACACAGCCCACAGGGCTGGTGCCATGGTTCGAAGTTGCCGGCCGGGCAAACCGTGACCTGCGGATTTTATTCGGGCATTGGTCCGCGCTGGGGCTTTGGCAGGGCCAGGGTGTGATCGGTCTGGACAGCGGCTGTCTGTGGGGCGGAAAGCTCTCGGCGGTGCGGCTGGACGGAGAAGCGGTATTTTACAGCGTGCCGTGCCGATGCTACCGGTCTGTGGCAGAAGAGAGCTAGACGGGTTGCAGGTTTTGCGCCGCAGCCCAGCGGATTGGACATCCAGCCGTGGGACTGCGTCTGTTTTCGTGCACGCGACCGTCAAAGGTTCATTAATCATACACACGCCTAAAAGGTCCCGCCCGGATCGTCGACAGTCGGGCCGTGGATGCGCGGTGCGGACGACCGCGGGCCTGCTGGGCGTGGACGTCGCCGGCGGTCGTCCACAAAGGCTTGCATAAGCGGAACAGCTCGGCAGGTCAAAATGAGCTGGAATTGGTATGATAGGCGCCAGAAATGACTTGGGGGTTCGGACGTGGCTAAGCATCAAATCGATGTCTCGGTAAAATCGGCATACGTGGACAACCAGTCGGCCCCGGAATCCAATCGCTATGTGTTTGCCTATACAGTCCGGATTACAAATCGCGGCAGCGTTGCTGCGAGGTTGCTGACACGCCATTGGGTCATCACTGACGCCAACGACAAGGTGCAGGAAGTCCGCGGTCCCGGAGTTGTTGGTGAGCAACCGTATCTCGCGCCCGGCAAGAGCTTCGAGTACAGTAGCGGCGCGGTGCTGGAAACCCCGTTCGGCAGCATGCGGGGTAGTTATCAGATGATCGCAGACGACGGCGTTGAGTTTGACGCCGAGATACCCGCCTTCGTGCTCACCATACCCCGCACGCTGCACTAGGGACCCCGGGTTCGGCTGGCATCAGGCACATATCAGGCGCCATCGGCTGCTTGCGGTGTCCGTGGGTGGCGGATCTGGGCACGGGTCATTCGGTTTTGGCACGCTTGGTCTCGGTTCTTTCGGCGTTCCAGATGAACGGCACGAGGCCAGGCACTCTATGCGTATTCTCCGCCTCTATAGAACATCAAGGAATGGCGGCGGATGTCGCCTGGGGTGCTTCAGGTCTGACCATCTCCCCGAAGATGGTACGGACTCGATATTCTGGAATGCCTCGGTATGTGGCTTCTCGACCAGGGCGGATAGGCCTGGTCGACTAATGGCAAGATGCCACAGCAACCGCCCCCGCCCCTACAGCACCACCCAGACACTCTGTTTGCCGGTGGTTGCGGGATCAGATATCGAGGTTGGAGACCGCCAGTGCGTTCTTTTCTATGAACTCTCGACGGGGTTCAACCTGTTCGCCCATGAGCGTAGTGAAGATTTCATCTGCTGCGACGCCATCTTCAATATTGACCTTGAGCAGCCGACGCTTGGTTGGCTCCATGGTGGTTTCCCAAAGTTGCTCCGGATTCATCTCGCCCAAACCCTTGTAGCGCTGTATGGTCTGGCCCCGTCGTGCCTCCTCCATGAGCCAGGCTACCGCTTCGTCGAAGTGGGCTACGGGCTGGATCTTGTCGCCACGCCGGATGCTGGCTCCGTCACGCAGGAGGCCTTCCAGTTGGGCTCCGAGGGCACGCAGGCTTCGATATTCCCCTGAGCCCAGGAACTCGGCGTCGAGGCGACTGTGGTGCTTGGATCCGTGCTCACTGCGGATTACGAGGATCTCGTGTGCCCCGGTCAGGGGGCTGAGGTTGAATTCGACATCGTAATAGGCACCGTTGGGTTCCGTGGCGAGCTGGCCTTTAAGCATTTCGGCAAAACTCTGGGTCGCCGCGCGATCCTTGAGGTCTTCGACGGTAAGGGTGGGAAGATAGACGAGCTTACGCATCAGTTTGCCGTCGTAGCGGCGAGACAGGCGCTTGATCGTACTTTCAACGGAAAGATAGTCATTGCATAGCCTGGCAAAGCGTTCCCCCTCGATCGACGGCGCGCCGGGCGCACCCGCCAGCGCTGCCCCTTCTAGGGCCGATTCCAGGAGATGGGCCTGAAGTTCTCCGTCATCCTTGAGATAACGCTCGAGTTTGCCGCGTTTGACCTTGTAGAGCGGCGGCTGGGCAATAAAGATGTGGCCTCCGGCCAGGAGTTCCGCCATCTGTCGGTAGAAAAACGTTAGCAGGAGCGTGCGGATATGTGACCCATCCACATCCGCGTCTGTCATGATAATGATACGGTGGTAACGTAACTTCCTGATATCAAAGTCATCTTTTCCGATTCCAGTACCGAGAGCGGTAATGAGCGTTCCCACCTCGGCTGAAGCCAACATCTTGTCGAACCGGGCCCGTTCGACATTCAGGATCTTCCCCTTGAGCGGAAGTATTGCCTGGAAGCGTCGGTCACGGGCCTGTTTGGCGGAACCACCGGCGGAATCTCCCTCGACAAGATACAGTTCGCATAACGTGGGGTCGCGCTCTTGGCAGTCAGCCAGCTTTCCCGGGAGCCCAGCAATGTCGAGTGCTCCTTTGCGACGGGTCATCTCGCGGGCTTTACGTGCTGCTTCGCGCGCACGCGCCGCGTCGATGATCTTGGAGGCGATCACGCGGGCATCGGCTGGATTCTCCTGCAGAAAATCTGCGAGGTGCTGGTTGACGACAGACTCCACGATGCCTTTCACTTCCGAGGAGACCAGCTTGTCCTTCGTTTGAGAAGAGAACTTGGGGTCGGGCACCTTGACCGAAAGCACAGCGGTAAGTCCCTCCCGAGCGTCGTCACCGGTAGGACTGATCTTGTCTTTTTTGGCAAGCGCGAGACTCTCGATGTGTTGATTGAGGGTCCGAGTCATGGCTGCGCGCAGGCCGGCGAGATGGGCACCACCGTCGCGCTGGGGGATGTTATTGGTGTAACAAAAGGTATTTTCCTGGTAGGAATCATTCCACTGCATGGCCAGCTCCACGGACACGCCGTCCTTTTCGGCGGAGAGGTAGATGACCTTTTCATGAAGCGGGGTTTTGTTCCGATTGAGATGCCGCACGAATGCGGCGATACCCCCCTGATATTCAAATATGTCTTCTTTCAGGTCGCGGTCATCGCGGAGCACGATCCGGACACCTGAATTAAGGAAAGAAAGCTCGCGCAGCCGCCTGGCAAGCAATTCGTAATGAAAGACGGTGTTGGTGAATATCTTCGGGCTGGGCAAAAAGTGGACATCGGTGCCGGTTTCATCAGTGGCTCCGATGACCTTGAGCGGCTCAACGGGATCTCCCAGATGGTATTTCTGGTAGTGAATTTTCCCGTCGCGTCGGATGGTCAATTCCAGAGAATCGGAAAGCGCATTGACTACGGAAACGCCGACACCATGAAGCCCTCCGGAAACCTTGTAGGAGTTCTGGTCAAATTTCCCGCCGGAATGAAGTACGGTCATGATTACTTCGGCCGCGGAGCGACCTTCATCGGGAATGATTCCCGTAGGGATTCCGCGGCCATTGTCCGACACGGTGACGGAGTTGTCGGTGTGCACAGTAACCCGAATCTGGGTGCAGTAGCCCGCGAGCGCTTCGTCGATGGCATTGTCCACGACCTCGAAGACCATGTGGTGAAGGCCAGTGCCGTCGTCGGTGTCCCCGATGTACATGCCGGGCCGCTTGCGGACGGCATCAAGCCCCTTGAGCACCTGGATGCTGGTAGAGTCGTAAACGGGTCTGTTATCCATGGACGGGCCTTTGGGGTAAAGAAACGCCTATTTTAACATTTCTACATCCAGCGGGTCTGATTTCTTCGGGGTGACGGGAAGCGGGGAAACAGGTTTGATATAGCTCTGTTCCACGTGAAACATCCTGAGACCCGCGCTTCGTGGTGAGAAATCTTGTGCCTCTATGGCGGTCAAAAAAATCTGCGTTTCCAGCGCTTCGAGGACATCACAAACCCGCTGGCGATGAATCCTGTCCAGCTCGGCTCCAATGTCATCGGCCAGCAAAACGCAGCGACGGCCCGTTTTGGCCATAAAAAGACGTAATTGGGCTAGGCGCAGGGCGATCACGAGAATCTTCTGTTGGCCATGGGATAGCTGGGTACGAATACCGTCCGTATCCAGGGCCAGATGCAGGTCAGCAAGATGAGGTCCTGACTGCGTAAAGCCCCGTCGCTGATCGGAGGTCCGAGTGCGCTGAAGTTGTGCGAGGAGGGGTTCATTGTCCTCCCAGCCTCTCAGAAAGCGCAGGCTGACTGTTCCGCGCTGAAGGAGAGCAGCTGCGGTCTGAAGGAATTCCTCGCGCAACAGTCGGAAAAAGTTCTGGCGGGAACGGTCGATTTCTTCGCCAACAGAGGCAAGGTCCTCATCCCAGAGAAATTGGACGGAAGGTGGAGATGGGCGGCGCAAAGCCGCATTGCGTTGGCCCAGCAATCTTTGGTATCGGAGCCATTGGGGGTAAAAATCTGGTTCCACGTGAAACAACCACCAGTCCAGTAGGCCCCGACGATGGCGACTGCTCCGCAGAAATTCAAAATGGAGCTCAGGAGTGATGGCCAGCAAAGGAACGTGTCGTGCCAGGACCGCCGTGCCTTTCATTGCGCTCCCGTCTATCCGGATTGTCCGTCCCCGCCCGTCAAACGCCAAACCCACCCGGTGTTCCTGGCCTCCTTCCACAACACTACCGTGTACCACTAAATTGTCTGCCCCATGCCGAATCAACTCCGCCCAACGCCTTGTCCGAAATGACCGCCCCGTTGCCAAAACATGCATTGCTTCGAGAAAGGTGGTCTTTCCGGCCGCATTCCAGCCCGTTATAACGTTCAGTTTCTCTCCGGGCTCGACAACAGCCTTTTGCAAAAGCCGGAAATTCTGGATCTCCAGGCGGGTCAGCGGCATACGGCCCAGCACAAACCTGTCATGCGTCTCCTAAAGCCGCATTGGCATCACGACATATTGGTTGGAGGGATTTCCCGGTGCATGCAACGTACAACTGCTGTTGGCGTCCGTAAGGCCCAACTCCACCTCTTCCGAATCGATCGCGCCGACCGCCTCGATGATATAGTTCACATTGAATCCGATCTCGAATTCATCACCGGCATAATCAACCGATACTTCCTCTTGAGCCTCTTCCTGCTCTGGATTGTGTGCGCTCAACCGCATCACGCCGGGCGCCAGGGCGATCCGCACACCCCGATATTTCTCGTTTGACAGTATCGCGACTCGGCTCAAAGATTCCCGGAATAAATCTCGCGAAACCCGCACCCGGATCTGTTGTTCTTGTGGAATTACTTTGTGGTAGTCCGGAAACCGGCCATCAATCATTTTCGAGGTAAACGTCAAATCTTTTCGTACAACCCGAATGTGGTTGGCCCCGCCCTTCAGTTCAACCAACTCGTCGGAATCATCCAGAAACCGTGTCAGTTCCAGCACCCCTTTCCGCGGCAGAATCCCTTGGCGTTCCCCTTCCAGTTCATGTTGCAACACCGCTTCACTTAAAGCCATCCGGTGCCCGTCTGTCGCTACCGCCATCAACTTCCCACTCGTTATTTCCAGCAACAATCCGTTCAAGTAATACCGCACATCCTGCTGCGCCATGCAAAATTGCGTTTTCTGCAATAGACGTCCGAGCGTCTGTTGCGGAACAGTAAGTGCCCACTCCCATTGCGCTGTTTCGACACTTGGGAAGTCCCCGGCAGGCAGGGTTAGGAGCGTAAAGCGACTTCGCCCGGAACGGAGCAGGGCTTTCCCTTTATCCAACCGCACCTCGAGGGACGCGTCAGCGGGTAAAGCCCGACAGATATCCAGAAGCTTCCGGGCAGGCGCAGTAAACTCCCCCTCGCTTCCACCGTTTGCCTGCACGCTGACCACCACTTCCACCTCAAGATCGGTACCCGTCAGCGTCAACTTGCCTTCCTTGTATCGCAGTAACACGTTCGAAAGTATCGGAAGTGTCTGTCTGCGCTCCGCAACGCCTGCAACATAACTTAGCGGTTTCAACAGATGTTCCCGTTGTATCGTGATCTGCATGATTTTTTCCTGATGTGCGGGCCTAGCTCAGCTTTAGTTTTATTGAGATATTCAAAACAACAACAGTTACTACTAGCAATTGAATCTCTGTGGTTAAGTCTACTATTCCCTTAATCACCCGGCACTTATAGCCGGTTCCTCCTTGTGCGCAGACCCTTCGCTGGCCTGTGGATAAGGTCCCGGAATATGTGGATAACCGAAGGTCCCGTCCGAAGCCATCATTTTTCGACCCAACTATTCACAATCCATACCCATTTTGTTCAAGTGGAAAGAATGCGCAGCAAGTTACTATAGTCTTCCTTTACTCGGATATCGGTTTGCGCCAACTCCACAATTTTTCTGCATGCGTGAATTACCGTTGTATGGTCGCGACCGCCAAAGGCATCCCCGATTTCCGGCAGGCTGTGATTGGTGAGTTCTTTGGCAAGCGCCATCGCAACTTGGCGAGGCCTGGCCACCTGCCGGACCCGGCTCTTTGAATGCAGATCGGCGACACGGATTTTGTAATATTCGGCGACGGTCTTCTGGATGTTGTTGATGGTAACCAGCCGTTCATGGAAAGCGAGCAGATCCTTGAGGCTTTCCGTTGCCAACTCAATGCTGATGGGTTGGCCGGTAAAGTGCGCATTGGCGACCACCCTGCGCAACGCGCCTTCCAGTTCGCGGACATTGGATCGTACCCGCTTGGCGACAAAAAACGCGACATCCTCTGGCAATCCAATCCCTTCGTGCTGCGCCTTCTTCATCAGGATCGCCACCCGGGTTTCAAGCTCCGGCGGTTCTATCGACACGGTCAATCCGCTGCCAAACCGCGAGATCAGACGCTCCTCAACGCCAACGAGCTCCTTTGGAAAGCGGTCGGCGGTGATAATTACCTGGCGCTGTCCCTCGAGCAGGTTATTGAATGTATGGAAGAATTCTTCCTGCGAGCGCTCCTTGCCAACAAAAAACTGAATATCGTCAATCAGCAGCGCGTCGAGTGTCCGGTAGTGTTTCTTGAACTCATTGATTGCATTGTGCTGAAGTGCCTTTACCATATCCGCGACAAAACGCTCCGAATGAACGTAGGCAACCCGGCCTTCCGGCGCATGTTCCATCATCAGATGGCCAGCGGCCTGCATCAGGTGCGTCTTGCCTAGACCGACACCCCCGTAAATGAACAGCGGGTTATAGGCTCCGCCCGGGTTTTCCCCCACTTGCCGGGCCGCGGCCCGCGCGAGCTGGTTGGACTTGCCTTCCACGTGTGTCTCGAACGTAAATTCGGGGTTCAATCTGCCAGGCACCACGACCGGTCGTTTCGGTGCACGCTCGCCTGCTGTACCTGCGCGCGGAGCCGCCTCGGCAGACTCGCCTGGCGCCTGTTTGCCCACCTCGATGACTACATCCACTGCACGCTGATCGTATTGTCCGGCCAGCTCCGCGATGCGCCCGATAAAACGTTCTTTGACCCAATCCATCACAAAGCGGTTCGGTGCCAACAGACGCAACAGTCGCTGTTCGCGCACAGCCTGCAATGGGCGGATCCAGGTATTGAACTGCTGTGCCGAAAGCTCTTCTTCCAGCCGCTCGAGACATTTTTTCCACAATGGCGGCTGTCCGACACTGGGTTCCACGACATGCATGGTGTTCTCTCCCTTGGGACCGGGAAGTCTAGCCCCTTGGAGTTCCCCAATCCATAACCAATCATGACCGCCGTCCAAAGTTGGCGGTTGACAAGGTAGCGCCAAAGGCAGTAACTTTGCCGCCCTTTCCAATTAACAACCGGCTCGACCCAACACAAACCCGGCAGGCGACAGGCTATGAAAAGAACTTACCAACCCAGTGTGCTGAAACGCAAACGCACGCACGGCTTCCGCGCACGCATGAGTACGGCCGGTGGCCGCGCCGTGTTGAGCGCACGACGCGCCCGCGGCCGCGCACGGCTAAGCGCCTGATCTCTGGGACGACGGCCGGACAGGGGCTGCCGAAATCCTTCCGAATATTGGCGAACGTGGAGTACCGCCGCACACTCCGTAGTGGCCGACGGCGCAGTGACCCGCTTTTCACGGTCTACGCCACCGCCAACACCCTCGGCCATCCGCGTCTCGGAATCACCGTCGCCCGCAAGGTTTCAACCAAGTCGGTCGTGCGCAACCTCATCAAACGCCAGATCCGCGAATCCTTCCGCCAGCGCCGCGGCCGGATCCCGGATCTTGATATCGTGGTGGTGGCCCGTCCCGCCGCCGCCGCCGAGCCCCGCGACGCCCTGCGCGAATCCCTGAAGCGACACTGGGAACAGATGCTGCCGTCATGAAGAAGCTGCTTCTCCTGGTGATACGCGCATACCGTTATGCTGTCAGCCCGCTACTGGGTGACCACTGCCGTTTCTATCCGAGCTGTTCACGCTACGCTTTGGATGCGATCGACTCTTACGGAGTCCTCAAAGGCGGCTGGCTGGCTGCCCGCCGGCTACTCCGCTGCCATCCCTGGCACCCCGGCGGCATAGACCCGGTACCCTCCTGCCCGACCGCTCATTCCAAAGGACATCATGGATAACCAGCGCCTGTTCCTGCTCGTAGTATTGTCCGTGATTTTGCTGCTTCTGTGGCAGGCTTGGGAAAAGCAGCATCCGCCCGCACCCGTCGCGACGACGACCATCCCGGCTGCTCCTTCCGTCCCCGCCGCGCCGGCCACCCCCGGTGCCAGTCCCGCGCTCGCATCAAAGACCGAAGCCGCTGCATCGCTCCCGGCCGGAGTGCGTATCCACGTTACAACAGATCTGTTTAAGGCAGAGCTCGATACCCGCGGCGGCGATCTGCGCCAGCTGGACCTGAAGGCTTACCCGGTCAAAGTGAACGAGCCCAACAAGCCGCTCGAGCTGCTGCGTGACCACGGAAGCTACGTTTTTTACGTCCAATCCGGACTTATCGGGCACAGCGGCCAATGGCCCGATCACAAGACTCTCTATCAGGCCGTCGCGACCCACTATGTGCTCGGCCCCGGCCAGAACAGTCTGCAGGTTCCGCTGACTTGGGTGGGGCCGCAGGGGCTACGCGTTACCAAGACGTACACTTTCCACCGCAACAGCTATGTAGTCGATGTACGCTATGCTGTCACCAATAGCGGCAGCAGAACGCGCAACGCCTATCTCTATGCCCAGCTTCTGCGCAGCTACATCGCGCCACCACATCATTTGTTCGGCGTCGCACCGAGCTATGTCGGCGCCGCAATCTACAGTCCCGCAAAGAAATACCAGAAAGTTCCCTTCGACGATATGCGGAACAAGCCGCTGGCTGTGACCACCAGCGGCGGCTGGGTGGCGGTGTTGCAGCATTATTTTGTCGGTGCATGGATACCGCCGAGCGCGGCACATACGCAATTCTACTCCGAGGCGCTCGGCAACCACCGCTACGTGGTCGGCTACAAGACGCTAACGCCCACAACCATCGCCCCCGGCACCACGGTCAACATAGACGCCCGGTTGTACGCTGGTCCTACCGATCAGGCCCGCCTGAAAAAAGTAGCGCCCGGCCTGGATCTGACGGTCGATTACGGCTGGCTTACGTTCATCGCCTCGCCGATTTACTGGCTGCTGGACCACATCCACGACGTTGTCGGAAACTGGGGCTGGTCCATCATACTGCTGACCGTGCTGATCAAGCTGGTTTTCTATCCGCTATCTGCGGCCAGCTATCGCTCCATGGCCCACCTGCGCCGTGTTCAGCCGAAGCTCGCCAGCCTCAAGGAACGTTATGGCGACGACCGCGAAAAGCTCAGCAAGGCAATGATGGAGATCTACAAGACAGAAAAGATTAACCCGCTTGGCGGCTGCCTGCCCATCGTGGTGCAAATCCCCGTTTTTATCTCCCTCTACTGGGTGCTGCTCCAGAGCGTCGAGCTGCGCCAAGCCCCTTTCATTCTGTGGATCCACGATCTGTCGGCCAGAGACCCGTATTTCATCCTGCCCATCCTGATGGGAATCTCGATGTTGGTGCAGCAACTGATCAGCCCGCAGATGACCGACCCGCTCCAGCGCAAGGTCATGATGGCGATGCCGGTACTGTTCACGTTTTTCTTCGCATTCTTTCCCTCCGGGCTCGTGCTCTACTGGGTCTGCCAGAATCTTCTTTCGATCGCCCAGCAGTGGTGGATCACGCGCCGCTTCAACGCGGATCAGCGCGCGAAGTAGTCGCTGTGTGCCATGGACAACCTTTCCCGCACACACTCTAGCGGGGATACGATTGTCGCGATCGCCACCCCGCCTGGCCGCGGGGGTATCGGAATCGTTCGTGTTTCCGGAACGGAGGTGACGTCCATTGCGCACGCGCTGCTTGGCAGCCTGCCCAAGCCACGCCAGGCTACCTTGCGGGTGTTTCGCGATGCCCGCGGCCAGGCGCTCGACGAGGGGCTGGCGCTCTACTTTCCCGGACCGAATTCCTTCACGGGCGAGGATGTGCTGGAGA
This sequence comes from Pseudomonadota bacterium, assembly GCA_021790335.1. GTDB lineage: Bacteria > Pseudomonadota > Gammaproteobacteria > Acidiferrobacterales > UBA6901 > JAJYCY01. The sequence goes on from JAJYEE010000014.1 coordinate 51,014, forward strand.
TCCACGGGCACGGCGGCCCGGTGGTGCTGGATATGATGGTAGCGCGCGCGCTGGAGCTCGGAGCGCGCCCGGCGCGGCCCGGAGAATTTTCCGAGCGCGCGTTTCTCAACGGAAAGATCGATCTTGCCCAAGCCGAAGCGGTTGCGGATCTGATCGCGAGCGGTTCGCAGAGCGCGGCGCGTGCTGCGTTGCGCTCGCTTCAGGGCGAGTTTTCCCGGCACGTACACGCCATCGTTGCCGATCTGGTCGGGTTGCGCGCGCAACTGGAGGCCGCGATCGATTTTCCCGAGGAGGAGATCGACATTCTTGCCGACCACCGTCTTTTGCAGCAGTGCCAGAACATCCGCAAATCCATCACCGAGCTGCTTGCTCCGGCCCGTCAGGGCCGCCTGCTGCAAGAGGGCATGACCGTGGTGCTGGCCGGTCGCCCCAACTCTGGTAAATCGAGCCTACTGAATGCGCTCGCCCGCTATGATCGTGCCATCGTCAGCGCAATCCCGGGCACGACCCGTGATCTGCTGCACGAACACATCGACATCGACGGGATGCCGCTGCACCTCATTGACACAGCCGGCCTGCGCGACAGTGGCGATGAGATCGAGCGCGAAGGCGTACGGCGCGCACGTGCCGTCGTCGCGGAAGCCGACCATATCCTGCTGATCGCGGATGACCGCAGCGCCGACGATCCGGATGTGCTTGCAGCCTTCATCCCTGCCGGGGTGAGCTATACGCTGGTTCGAAACAAAATAGATCTCACCGGACGCGAACCGGGAACCACTCGAACACCCCCGGGAAGCCAGACTGCCGCTTGCGCCGCGGAAATTGCGATTTCCGCCCTGACCGGTGCCGGCGTCGACGTGCTGCGGGCGCACCTCAAGTCCCGCATGGGATTTGAAATCGCAGGCGAAACCACCTTCAGTGCACGCCGGCGGCACGTCGATGCTCTGATCCGGGCCGACCAGGCGCTCGGATCCGCAGCCCGCGAGATCGGACTGCGCCGGGGCGAGCTGGCCGCCGAGGAACTGCGCCAGGCGCAGCGCGCCCTGGACGAGATTACTGGTGCGTTTACTTCCGACGACCTCTTGGGGCAGATTTTTACGACCTTTTGTATTGGTAAGTGATGGCGTACTAATCACATAACTACCGCAACTACAGCAATCCTGTCGGCCAGCGGAGGTTTCGAAAGTGCTTCGATACGGCCCGCGCTGGCCGCCCCCCAGAAACTTTGCCAACGCAACTGATCGGCGCCGGCGGCGTTTGCGGTGAGTCTTTAACCGGCAAGGTGGCTCGGACACCACGACCCATTGTGGTCCGCCGCTTGTGCGGGGCCCCTGAAATGCTAGCATTCCGACATTCTCCAGACAGGGTTGCAGACCGACTGTGCGTTATCCGGAACACCACGATGTCATCGTAATCGGTGGGGGCCATGCGGGCACCGAAGCCGCCATGGCCGCGGCACGCATGGGTTGCCGCACCCTGCTGCTGACCCACAACATTGAGACCATCGGCCAGATGTCCTGCAATCCGGCGATCGGAGGCATCGGTAAAGGGCACCTCGTCAAGGAGCTCGATGCGCTCGGGGGCGTCATGGCGTCGGCAGCAGACCGTGCCGGTATTCAGTTTCGCATTCTCAATGCGCGCAAGGGCCCGGCCGTGCGCGCCACGCGTGCCCAGATTGACCGGCAGCTGTACAAGGCAGCGATACGCGATCTGCTTGCGCGCGAGCCGAATCTTTCCGTCTTTCAGCAAGCCGTCGACGACCTCGTAGTGGAAGGCGACCGCGTGGTTGCTGTCGTCACGCAATCGGGCATCGAGTTTCGCGCACATGCCGTGGTTCTGACGACCGGCACTTTCCTCGGCGGGCGTATCCATGTGGGTATGACCAATTACCAGGGCGGCCGCGCCGGCGACCCGCCGGCCAATGTGCTTGCAGCGCGCCTGCGCGAGCGCGGTCTGCGCGTCGGCCGGCTCAAGACAGGCACGCCACCGCGCATCGACCGCAGAACGATCGAGTATACGTACCTGCAGGAACAGCCGGGAGACGAGCCGACACCGCAGTTTTCCTTCTGGGGCGATGCGCTCGTGCACCCGCGCCAGGTTTCCTGCCATATTACCCACACCAATCGGCGCACCCATGAGCTGATCCGTGCCAGCCTCGACCGCTCGCCGCTTTATACCGGCGTCATCGAGGGTGTCGGCCCGCGCTATTGTCCCTCAATCGAGGACAAGGTGGTGCGCTTTGCGTCCAAGGATTCGCACCAGATTTTCGTCGAGCCGGAAGGGCTGGGATCCGACGAGGTCTACCCGAACGGCATCTCCACCAGCCTGCCGTTCGATGTGCAGCTTGCGCTGGTGAGGTCGATCAAAGGTTTCGAAAAGGCGCATATCACCCGTCCAGGATATGCGATCGAATATGATTACTTCGATCCACGCGATCTTGCGCCAACCCTTGAGACCAAGGCAGTCGCTGGACTCTATTTCGCCGGGCAGATCAACGGCACTACCGGTTATGAAGAAGCGGCCGCCCAAGGCATCGTTGCCGGCGCCAACGCGGCACTGGCCGTGGCTGGCCGCGAACCCTGGTGGCCGCGGCGCGACCAGGCCTATATCGGCGTACTGGTCGATGACCTCACCACCCGTGGGGTGACCGAGCCCTATCGCATGTTCACTTCGCGGGCGGAATACCGTCTCGTGCTGCGCGAGGACAATGCCGACTTGCGGCTGACCGAGATCGGTCATCAGCTCGGTCTGGTCAGCGATGAACTGGCCGGACGCATCGCAGCGAAGCGCGAGGCGATCGAGCACGAGCACAGCCGCCTGGAACGCACCTGGCTTCGACCGGATGCGCTGGAGCCGTCGGCCACGGAATTGGTGCTGGGGGGACAGAGACTGGGTCGCGAATGCTCGCTGATCGAACTGCTGCGGCGCCCGGAGCTCAACTATCGCACGCTTATGAGCCTGCCCGGCGCCGGCCCGGGGGTGGCAGACGCGCGGGTGGCCGAGCAGGTTGAAATCCAGGCGAAATACTCCGGTTACATCGAGCGCCAATCACAGGAAATCGAGCGTCAGCTGCGGCACGAACAAACGCCTTTAGCGCCCGATCTCGATTACTCGCGGGTCTGTGGTCTGTCCATCGAGGTCCAGCAGGCTCTTGCGCGCTCCCGGCCCGTGACCTTGGGCCAGGCGGCGCGTCTGCCGGGCGTGACGCCCGCCGCCATCTCGCTACTTCTGGTCCACCTCAAGCGCAGACGAGCCTGACAAATCCGTACCCTGCGCAAGCGGCGTGGATCGCCCGCGCCTATTGGGAAGAGCGTGGCGCCACCGGCGCAGCGTTTCCTCGCGCCGGCCGGGCAGCCGGTGCCGCCGGAGGCTTCGCGGCCGCGGCATACTCAAAAGTGCTGACGCCCAGGGTTACGCCGCTGGCATCAACCACCGACGCCTGCCACTCACCCAGCCACGCCGGGTCCAGGGTTTTTCGGGAATAAACGCGCCAGCGAGGTCCGCCCACCTTGAATTTCACCTCGGCCATGACCTTGCCTTCGTACACCCAGCGGTGCGTGATAGTCTGGCCGGTCATGTGACTGAGAACGGTAAAAAAATAGATATGGCGGTGGTTGTTGGTGAGGGTGCTGATGTTGTTCACCGGCTCTAGGTTTTGGATGCCCGTGGTGAATACCGCCTGTGTAACCTGGCCCGGCTGCTTCCGCTCCGTCACAGTCGCCTTGGGCGCCTCGTTCGGAGCGGCAGCGCGGGCTGGCGCAGTGGCAGGTTGTCCCGCTGCCGTGCCAGCAGGGTCCGCCGCCTGCAAAGGCAACACGACCGCCAGACCGAGCAGCGCAAGGAATACGCGTCCCATCAAGATTCTCCTTAAACTTATGGTTTTTGGATCTTTCCAGCTTAGTTCACCATAACCCGGGCTGCCAGATGGCCTGATACGCCGCGTCCATGCGCCTTAAACTGAGTCCGGACTGCGTCGACACCGCGTCCATGAGAACCGCGGGAATGTTTTTGTTATGCTTGATGGCAAGCCCAACTGACAACCAGATCCATGGGTATCGATCACAACCGAAACCGCAAGCCACACCGGGCGCGACCTGGCGGGCAGCGCAACGTGCCGTGCTAAAGCAGAAAATCCGCACCGGCACGCTGGCAATGGGGCTGAGTCTGCCTGCTGTTTCAATCGAGAGGCTGGCGGACTATCTGGCGCTGCTCAATAAATGGAACCGGACCTACAACCTGACGGCAGTGCGCGATCCGGAGCAGATGGTGTACCGCCACGTTCTGGACAGTCTTTCCGTCATCCCCTACCTGCACGGGCGCAGGGTGCTGGACATCGGAACTGGCGCGGGGTTGCCCGGGATCCCGCTGGCCGTGGCGTGCCCGGAGCGGGAATTCGTGCTGTTGGACAGCAACGCGAAGAAAATCCGCTTTGTGACCCAGGCGATTGCAACATTGCAGCTACCCAATGCCCAGGCCATCCTCGGCCGGGCGGAAAAGCTGGAGACCGTGGAAAAATTCGACACGCTGATCTCTCGCGCGCTTGGAGGCATTGCTGATATGCTGGCGCTGTCCGCACATCTGTGTTCCCCCGGGGGCCACTTCGTGGCGATGAAGGGGGTCTATCCGCAGGAAGAGCTGGCCGCATTGCCGCCGGGCTATGAAGTGCTGGCAGTAGAGGCGCTGCAGGTTCCCGGTCTCGATGGGAAACGCCATGCGGTAATCATATCAGCCAAGGCATCCGGACTGCCTGAAGGCAAGAACTGATCAAGCCATGGCAAAGATACTTGCGATTGCCAACCAGAAGGGCGGGGTCGGAAAAACCACCACCACCATCAATCTTGCCGCATCGCTGGCAAAGACGCGGCGGCGTGTGCTGCTTATCGACATCGACCCCCAGGGCAATGCCACCATGGGCAGCGGCATTGCCAAGGATGCCGCCAGTCCGACAACTTACGAAGTCCTGATCGGTGCCGCTCCGCTGGATCGGGCCAGGATCAGCGTCGAGGCCGGATACGACGTCATTCCCGCCAATGCCAACCTGTCGGGAGCCGAAATAGAACTGATCGGTCTCGACCGGCGGGAACGCCGACTGCGCGGCGCAGTCGAGGCCGAGACGGAGCAATACGATTTCGTGCTCATTGACTGTCCGCCGTCGCTCAACCTGCTTACCGTCAACGCACTGGTAGCAGCGCAGTCGGTGCTCATTCCCATGCAGTGCGAGTATTATGCGCTCGAAGGGCTGAGCGCACTGGTCAACACGATTCGCAAGATCCGCGAGACGCTTAATCCGGTGTTGCAGATCGAAGGATTGCTGCGCACAATGTTCGATCCGCGGAACACCCTGGCCAACGAGGTTTCGGCACAGCTCAGCCGCCATTTCGGCGACAAGCTCTATCGAACTATCATTCCGCGCAACGTGCGGCTCGCCGAGGCACCGAGTTACGGAAAGCCGGTAATCACTTATGATATGCAGTCGCGTGGCGCCCAGGCGTACCTTGCCTTGGCTGGCGAGATTCTGCGCCGCGAGGAATCCGGTATGATCGCCCCATGAACGTTTCCGGCTTGCCCGCAGGCACGCAAGGGGAGAGAGGATGAATATGACAACCAAAAAGCCCCGTTTGGGCCGCGGCCTGGATGCGCTGTTGGGTGGCGCCCTGGAGGCCCCAGCCGTCAGCAAGGAGGAGCTGCGTCAATTGCCAGTTGACCTGCTGCAACGTGGCAAATATCAACCGCGCACACACATGGACCCAGGCGCGCTTGAAGAGCTTGCGAACTCCATCAAGGCTCAGGGTGTGGTCCAGCCCATCGTGGTGCGCGAACTGGGCGCGGGTGGTTACGAAATTGTTGCTGGCGAGCGGCGCTGGCGAGCGGCGCAGATGGCTGGTCTGCAGACGGTACCGGCCGTGGTCCGGAACATCCCGGACGACGCGGCTATCGCCATCGCGCTGATCGAGAACATACAGCGCGAAAACCTAAACCCGGTCGAAGAAGCCGTGGCCCTGCAGCGCCTCATTGATGAGTTCGGCATGACCCACCAGCAAACAGCCGAAAGCGTCGGGCGTTCACGCGCTGCGGTCACGAATCTGCTGCGATTGTTGACTCTCAATGACGACGTACGCGCCATGCTGGAGGAGGGTAGCATGGACATGGGGCACGCACGTGCCCTGCTCGGACTGGGCGGTGGCGCGCAAAGCCAGGCGGCCCGCCAGGTGGTGGAAAAAGGGCTATCGGTGCGCGAAACCGAAAATCTCGTGCGCCGGCTGCTCGAGGAGCGCCCGGTGCCGCGCAACGCGCGCGAGACCCTCGATCCCGACGTGCGCCGGTTGCAGGACGAGCTGTCCGAGAAGCTTGCTGCCCGAGTGCGCATCAACCACGGTTCGAAGGGCCGGGGGCGCCTGACCATCGACTATAACAGTCTCGAAGAACTGGAAGGGGTGCTGGCGCGCATTCGCTGAGGCGGCCGAATTCGTGGTGCCCCCGGAAAAACACCGCTGTTTTGGTCTAAGCTTGCATCAACGGCAAACCCACCGAGGCCATGGAGGAGAGTATTGATGAACTTGAGGCGGATAGCGGCGGTCATTGCGCTTGTAGCGGCTACGGGTTTCTTCGGAAGTGTTCCTGCCCGCGCCGATTTGGGGACTATCCGCCGCGAGGCGGAGCACGGCGATGCACAGGCTCAGCTGCACCTTGGCATTCTGTATGAGTTTGGCTATCACCTAGCCGATCACAACGTCAAGGCCATGGTTTGGTACACCCTTGCTGCTGAACGCGGCAGCAAGGACGCTGCCCGGCGGCGCGATCTGCTGGCCACCCGCCTGAACGCTTCGGAAAAGAAAACGGTGGCGCGCGAAGTTGCGGCGTTCGATGCCAAAACGCCCCCACCCTCGTTGCCCGCGGCGCTTGGGCAGGGCCCCGCCAAGACCAAGGGCGATCAGAACGCCGCCCATTCCGCCGGGTCCGCTCCCCCCGCCTCGACGCACTCGACCCAGTGATCTCCCCAAAGGACGACTGAAACGTTGCCGTCCGCCGTCAGGCGGCCGGAAAAGCAGACTCTCGGGCGGATCACCGGGGCTGCCAACGGAGTGTGGTTGATATTGACCCTCCCATAGACCGCATTTATACTGCGGCACCTCAAATGCGCCTCGCATATTGGAACAAGACTAATTCCGACGCCAGACGCACTGTTTTAGGGCGCGAATGAATAATACCGCTGCAGAGTTGGGCGGGAGCGTCCGCCGGGTGCTGGTCGCCCAGCTGGTGCTCACCGCCGCAGTCATGATCGGCTGCTTTGCTTGGTACGGGTGGTCCGGCGGATTGGGTGCGGCGCTCGGGGCGTCGTTCGGCGGCGGAGTTGCGCTGGCAGGCACCTGGTTTCTGGCCCGCAGGGTCCGGCGCATGGGCAGTTCGACAAGTGAAAACGCCAGTGGTCAGCTGGGACTGTATGCGGGCGCCGTGTCGAGATTTATCGCCACACTGGCATTGCTGGCTGTCGGTATCGGATGGATGAAGCTTGCTCCGATCCCTTTGATCGTCGCATTTGGGCTCGCCCAGTTCGGCTTTCTAACTAACCTCAGCGCCGCACGGCGGACGCGGGGATGAGCTGTGTCTAGGGGGAGCGTTGTGAGCAAGGTTGGCATGCCTGCCACCAACAATCCGGTTGAATATATCGAGCACCACCTGACCAATCTGCAGGTGGGGCACGGCTTCTGGTCGATCCATCTCGACACGCTGATATTCAGCTGGTTGCTGGGGGCCATTCTCGTATTGATCAGCTGGCGGGTAGGGCGCAAGCTCTCGCCCGACGCCCCGAGTGGCCTGCAGAACCTGCTCGAAGCGATTCTGGAATTTGTGGAGAATCAGATCAAGAGCACCTTTCCCGGCTACAGCCCGCTGATCGGCCCGCTCGCATTCACCGTCTTCACCTGGGTGTTCCTGATGAATGCAATGGATCTGCTTCCAATCGACCTGCTTCCCAAGATAGCCAGTCTGTTGGGCATCCCGCACCTGCGTGTGGTCCCTACCACGGACCCATACACGACGCTCGGCATGGCGCTCACGGTCTTCGCGCTGACGATTTATTACAACTTCCGCGTCAGGGGTCCGCTGAATTATCTCAAATCCTTCCTGGTGCATCCGTTCGGAATATGGCTGTTCCCGATCAATATCGTCATGACCGTTATCGAAGAGCTTGCCAAGCCACTCAGTCTCGGGCTGCGGCTTTTCGGCAACATGTTTGCGGGAGAACTCGTGTTCATGCTCATCGCGCTGCTGCCGTGGTGGGCGCAGTGGCTGCCGGGCGGCGCCTGGTCGATTTTCCATATCCTAGTGATCACGCTCCAGTCGTTCATTTTCATGGTTCTGACGATCATGTATCTGGCGATGGCGCATACGAATGATGATGGGGCGCACTGAGCGCTATTGCTCCATGCAAAATGTGATGATTTTTGACCGTTAACCTTTCAGGAGAGCGAAAATGGCAACCGATGCAACAATGGTCAACCTGGTAGGCATGGTCTATGCCTATACGGCGGTCGGCGTTGGCATAATCCTCGCGGCCGCAGGTCTGGGTTCGGCCCTTGGCTGGGGGATGATCTGCTCGAAGTACATGGAAGGGATCGCGCGCCAGCCCGAAATGCTTCCGACGCTACGCGTGCAGATGTTCATCACGGCGGGACTGATGGAGTCATTTCCGTTTATTGTGCTGGCTTTTGCGATGTACTTCACGTTCGCCAATCCGTTTGTGGGTGCTGCCCTAGCCGTGGCCAAGGGTTTGGGCGGCTAAGGCCGGGCGGAGCCGCGGCGGCGACGGTGCAGCGTAGAGGAGCGAAAAAGTGAACGTAACTGCAACCCTTTTCGGCCAGATGCTCACCTTCGCGGTGCTGGTCGCTTTCGTCTGGCGTTTTCTCTGGGGCCCCATGACGCACATGCTCGCCGAGCGTAGCCGGCGCATTGCTGACGGACTTGCGGCTGCTGAAAAAGGCAAGCACGACCTCGAGCGGGCGCAGAGACGGGCGGTGGAGCTGTTGCGTGAGACCCGGCAGCAGGCAAGCGAGATTCTGGCGCAGGCGGAGAAGCGCGCCAACGAAATCATCGACGAGGCCAAGTCCCATGCCAAACATGAAGCCGAAGGCATCCTTTCGGCAGCCAGAAGCGAGATTGTGCGCGAGACGAATGCAGCACGCGAGCAGCTGCGTGTCTCGGTAGTGCAGCTGGCGGTTGTTGCCGCGGGGCGCATTCTGGAAGAGGAAATTGATGCCGACGCCCATGCCAAGATGCTCGGCGCCGTCGTGCAGCAGATCTGAGTCCCGAGCGATGTCCGAACAACCCACGCTCGCGCGCCCCTATGCAGAAGCCCTGTTCCGTCTGGCCATGGAACACAAGGAGCTCGACAAATGGTCGGCCATGCTGGCGTTGATGGCGACGGTCGCGACAGATGCGCAGCTCAGCGCTCTCTCGCAAGATCCGCGCATCACGCGCTCGCGCATCACGCAGCTGTTTCTTGACATCTGTGGCCGCGAACTCAGCAGCGACGGCGAGAACCTCGTGCGGCTGCTGCAGGATAATCATCGCATCGCCCTGCTGCCGGAAATCGCGCACCAGTTCGAACGGCTCAAAGCCGACGCTCAAGGCTACATCGACGCGGAAGTGGTGTCGGCCTTTGATGTGGAGCCAGCGCAGATGAAATCCATCTCGGAGGCGCTGAGGAGGAGGCTCGGCCGCGAGATCAATCTGACTTCCAGGGTCGATAAATCGCTTATCGGCGGCGTCATCATCCGCGCCGGGGATCTGGTTATAGATGGGTCGGTCCGTGGCCGACTCCATTCCCTGGCGACCTATCTGAATCGCTAAAGGTAACCTATGTCACAGCTAAATCCGTCCGAAATCAGCGAACTGATCAGGGCCAGGATCGAGAAATTCGAGCCCCGCGCCGAAGCCCGCACCGAAGGCACCGTCGTGAGCCTCACCGACGGCATCGTGCGCATTCACGGTCTCGATGACGTCATGCAGGGCGAGATGATCGAATTCCCGGGCAACACCTTCGGGCTGGCGCTTAA
>JAJYEE010000048.1 GCA_021790335.1 Pseudomonadota bacterium
CTTCAGGGCCTGTTTTTACCCACATGAATACGCGATGAGACACTTTTTTTTGCGAGGCAACACGCTTCCCTTCATGCGCAAAGTCTGCTTGGCACGCACTGATGAAATGCCGGCATACCTGTCCTAGGTATGCCGGCCGTCGCCAATAATCGAGCGTCCTGCTGTGGCTCGGGTGGGTTCGTGCAAGGACTAAACAACAAGATTCGCGCTATCCAGCGCCGCGCATGTGGACCGCGCGATCAGGAAATGTCTGCGCAGGATATTCGCTTGCACGCTCCCGGTTCGGGTGACATTTTCCGGTCAGCGCCTATCAGTTTTTGACCTGCTGCCACACTTGCTCGGCTGCCGGTGGCAATGTATTCATGTGTTTCAGAAAGAGCGCAACCGTCCAAATCTGCTGATCCGTTAGCGCGCTCTTGAACGACGGCATCCCGGTTAGCCGGATGCCATGTTTGATTTTCCAGAAGGAATACCCGGGCGGGTCATCCTCGACGCCGTCGCTTGCAAGCTGGGGAGGCCGCGGGTATTCGCCTTTTGCCACGGGGGTGGCCGATGCGGTACCCCGTGCAGTGCCATGGCATATCGCGCAGTGCTGCCCGAAAATGTGCACTCCGGAGATCAGATTGGCATTTGTCAGCGGTACCGGATCGGCGCCCTTGGGTGCCTGCTGCCGTAGCGTCGCGCGCAGAGAGGTGCGCGCCATCCACAGCTCGAGCCGGCTTGGAGTGCCATCCGCATTGGCTGGTATGCGCCCGCTTTGCAACACCAGATAGCCACCAATGAGCAGCGCAACCAGCGTTGTCAGTACTCCCGCCAGAAAATGTTTCATCTCTTCCCTCGCAATGGACTTTTGTGGTTATGAAAACGGTTACCCACTTGTTGTCTTGATGTGCGTCCGCAGCCCGCATCCCGGAATCGCCAAAAACAAGCGTTGTGAATGCCACGCATGTCCATGCGCTCCTCCGCAGAACCGCGGGTGATGTCAAACCCGCATAAGGCATCGACCGGAGAGACGATGCATTCGCCCACAAGCTCTGCGATTTTCAATGACGCGGCAATCCGAAGTCAACAAACGGGCTTCTGCCCCGGGGTGTCCCTGACCGGACTCGAGCATCCGGCTGTTTCCAGTGCACGTCGATTCGGCCCGCACCGAGTGCCTGTGCGGTTCATTCATGTCAGGGGCGCCGTTTCCGGCCAGAGCATCATTCTGCTCGGCCGGCACGGCATCCCACAAGCGGTCCTGTTCGTCCTGGCGCTCCGCGGGCATGCACGGCGACCACGTGTTCGTGGTGATGTCCGGATCGCGCGGTATGCGCCATCGATTTAGCGTGTTGGGGGCCCGGTAAGCCGCTTCCACTCTGTGCGCCGCAAAGGCTGCCGCCCGCGATCGTCGCCGCGCCGCCATGCTGGCAGGTTGCGGCAGGCAGCCTCTGGATTGGGCGCAGGAGCAGGGCGGGGACTGTGCGGACCGATCGTCACGCAGTCGCCAGTCAATGCCCTGAACGCATCGCCCCCGAGCGCCCAGCGTGTGGCTGGGCGCTCGCATTGCCGGTGCGGCGGTAAGGCTTAACTGCGGGCGCGCAGCTTCCCCGGTATCCGCAGTTTCTCGCGCCAGCCGGGGTACAGCTTGTCGGCATCCTGCGGGAAGGACTCGAAAGCGCGGGCGAATTCCTGGTGCTCCATGGCCCACTCGATGGGATCCGCATTGGCTTTCCAGCATTCGTAAGCCTGACGCAGAGACTTGGCGCCCGCGGCCGGCGAGTCGATGTGTCCGTAGGCGCCACCGCCGGCCGTATTGATCACGTTGCCGTGCCCGAGGTTCCGGAAGAAACCGGGCAGACGCAGGGCGTTCATGCCGCCGGAAATGATGGGAGTGGTCGGCTTCATTCCGTGCCAGCTCTGGAAGTACACCGGACCCTGACATTCGTCGCGCTCGATCATGTAGGCGATGACCCGGTCGTCCGCAGCACCTTCCATCTTGCCGTAGCCCATGGTGCCGACATGGATGCCGGAAGCGCCCTGCAGGCGGGCCATCTTGGCCAGCACGAAAGCGGTGTAGCCGCGTTTGGCGGACGGGGAAGTCACGGCACCGTGGCCGGCGCGGTGATAGTGCAGGTACTGATTTGGGAAGTAGCGACGCGTGGTGGTGATCATGCCCGGGCCGCCGACATAGCCGTCGACCAGGAAGGCTACCTTGTCGGCGTCGGAGCCAAAGGTCTCCAGGATGAATTCCCCGCGCGCGATCATCTCGTCGTGACAGTCGGCGGTGATGTTGGCGGAGAACAGCTTGGCTTCACCGGTCCTGTCCTGTGCGCGCCGCATGGCGTCGGCCACCAGCGGTATGGTCTTGCGTAACGGCGAGAATACCTGATTGCCCTGGGGTTCATCGTTCTTGATGAAATCCCCGCCCAGCCAGAACTGGTAGGCCGCTTCGGCAAAGGGCTCTGGACGCAATCCGAGCTTGGGCTTGATGATGGTGCCGCAGATATAGCCGCCGTCCCTGACTGGCCGACCGAGGATGCGCCACAGGTCGGCAATGTCCTTGGAGGGACCGTCGAACAGCTGCACGGCGCGCGGCGGTACGTAGAAATCGACCAGCTTTCCATATTCGATATCGCCCATGCCCTGGTTGTTGCCGATGGTCAGGGTCAGGAAAGAAACCATCATCATACGTCCATCGGTGATGTTACGATCGAACAGCTCCAGCGGATAGGCGATGCGCATATCCTCGGTGGCTTCGTTGATGTAGTACACCAATGCATCCACCCCTTTGGTGAAGTCGTCGGTGGTGCAGACTTCCACGTTGGTACCGGTGGATGACTCCGCGGCAAAGTGCGCTGCCGCCTCGAGATAACCGACGCCTGCCTTGGGCTTCATGCGGTATGCGCACAGAATGTGCTTGCCGTCAGCGATCAGGTCTGCCTCTTTGAGGGTAAGGTCGGCGTAGCGGCCGGATTGGTCATGAGCCATGCAAGTTCTCCAAGTAGAACGGCTTTTTCAAGCAACCATAATGTCTTTGTGGACTATACACGGCACAATATATAAGTAAAAATAAGAATTACTGGTATAAAGTAAAATTTATTCTTATGTTCCGACCCACATTTCGTCAGCTGACCATCCTTGATGCCGTCGCCCGCTGCGGCAACTTTTCGCGGGCCGGCGCCGAACTCCATCTCAGCCAGCCCGCCGTGTCGATGCAGGTGAAGCTGCTTGAAGACGGGCTCGGGCTGCCTCTGTTCGAACAGATGGGGAAGCATATTCATCTAACGGAGGCGGGACGCGAGGTCCTGGCTGCGGGCCGCGCGATCGGTCAGGAGTTGATCAATCTGGAGAGCGCGCTGGCCGCGTTGCGGGGACTGGCAGGAGGGACGCTGACTGTTTCCGCGGCCAGCACCGCGAGCTATTTCACTGCCCGGCTGATGGCCTTGTTCCGCCACGCTCACCCGGATGTTCACATCAGTCTGAATGTGGTCAATCGGGAGACGTTGTTGCATCAGCTCGCCGATAACGCCATCGACCTGGCCCTGATGGGGCAGCCACCCGATGGCCACGACGTGGAAGCCCAGCCTTTCATGGAGAATCCGCTCGTCGTGATCGCGGCGCCGGCCCATCCTCTTGCCAGCATGCACGATATTCCGCTCGCGCGCATCGCCGTGGAGGTATTTGTTGCCCGGGAGCAGGGCTCCGGCACACGCAGTGCGGTCGAAAATTATTTTGCGGCGCATGGGCTGGCGCTGAAGTGGGCCATGGAAATGAACAAGAACGAAGCGATCAAGCAGGCTGTGGAGGCAGGACTGGGGCTGGGGGTGGTCTCTCTGCATACCGTACAGGCCGAACTCGCCTCGCGGCATCTGTGTGTTCTTGACGTGCAGGGGTTCCCGTTGCGGCGCCAGTGGTATCTCGTGAAGCGGCAGGGCAAGCGCCTCAATCCTGCCGCGCAGGCATTCTCGCAATTTGTCCTGTCGGAAGCGGCACGGATTGCGCACAGCGCTGCATAAGCCGGGCGGCAGGGTCCCGGCGGAGCGCCAGGATGGCCAGCGTTTCACGAAGTAGTCGGCATTGCCGGAGCGGCGGCGGGGCTGCAATCCGCACCGGCACCACTTAAAAGCTCTCGCGTTTTCGGTGATCTTTCGGGAAGTTCGTGCCTAAGCGGTGCGCCAGAACGTCCCGGCCCCGCATCTGGCAACGGTCATACAAGAACGACCAACCCAGGCGACCAAACGGGTGTCGATCAAATCGGGTCTTTGGAAGAATCGCAGTGCGGGTACATCGACATTTGTTCTGACACATCAATACGATCGAAGGTTTTCATGAATGTGGATGCGCAGCAAACGCGCCTGGTGTTTTGCGCAACGGCTCTCGCCCTGACGGCGTCTGCGGCACATGCAGGCAGCAATCCATGCGCGCCGAAGGTCGTCGCCAAGAATCCCTGCGCCGCGAAAATGTAGCCTGCAGCGCAAAGCCTGGGCCGGAGCACTTTCCGTCGCGGCAAGCCATTAGGGAAGGTGCGAAGCACCGAGGCGAGGTGTCCGCGGAAGGCGCAGGGTCCGGGCGGGCGCAAGGCCACCTTGGCCCAAGGACATCCGAAACGCCGTCCAGCCGTTGAGAGGCGCGAGCGGCTTGCGCCGCGCCCGGTCAGCGCGCGCCGCCCGACCGAGAGGCACGGCCGCGGCCGTGCCGCAGGCACATGGTTGCGCCGGCTCTAACCGAGTGCGCGAGGGTGGCGGGGAGAAAGGAGTGCTGCCGCCAGCGCGGTTGCCGGACCCCCGCATCCGGCAAATTGCGCTGTCTGGCCGGCATTGTTCGATGTATAATTGTCATATTACAAACTAAATGGGACAGACGAAGATGGCCAAGAAGTCTGCCGAAGGCGCAGTGCCAAAGCCGGGCGCGGGCTCCGGCGACGCGGCAAACCGCAGGAAGAATTCAGATCAGGTCATCTCGGTCCTGCGCGCGCTGGCCGAGGCCTATCATGCGTTTTCCGGCTATTCCGCCCGCCACGTCCGTCAGTTGAACCTCACGCCGGCGCAATTCGATATCATCGTTACTCTGGGCAACACGCCAGGGATGCCGTTTAGCCAGATCGCCAAGAAGACCCTGATCACCAAGGGAACCCTGACGGGCATCATCGACCGGCTGGAAGCAAAGGGACTGGTGCGTCGCGAGGTGCCCGCGGGTGACCGTCGCAGTTTCCGGGCTGTGCTGACGGCGGCAGGCGAGGCGCTCTTTTCCGAGGTCTTCCCGGCGCACGTTGCCTACCTCACGAGGGCTTTCGCCGGTGCCAACCCCGGCGAGCTGGAACAGCTCACCCGCCTGTTGCGGCAGCTGCAAAGCCGGTTCCGGGATACGCCGGAATCGCTCTAAAAAATAGTTTGTATCAGAACGGATCCTGTGATATAAATAGTACGCATTGAAACAATACTGAAGCAAAGTAAATCAATCGAATGTGATACCGGGTGGCGGGAGGCGCTATTCAGCCTTGTTGTACCCGATTCGCGGGATGTCGCTCGCTGCGACTGTGGTCAGTCGGCCACGCGACCCTTCTGCGACGGGAGCCATAACGGCAATACCGGCGAGTAACTTCGCCATTCATTTCTGGGACAAAGGAGGTTTGCCATGCCGCACTACCGTTTATCTTCCCTGTTGAAAACTGCAACCTTATGCCTGGGTCTTGCCACGTTGGTGGCGCCGGCAGCCCAAGCGGCTGCCTACCGCATCGCGAACGGCAGCCCGGCCGGCACTTACCGCATCGATCCGGATCACTCGCTGGCCTGGTTTACTATCGGCCATGCTGGGGTGGCGGTCGTGACAGGGCGCTTTGACAAGATGTCCGGTACGTACACTGTCGACCCCGCCGATGCTGCCAAGGATCGCGTCACGGTGCGTATCGTGGCATCGAGCTTGGATACCAACCTGGCCGCAAGGGATCACGATCTGCAGGGTCCGGATTTTTTCAATGTCCGGGAATATCCGGACATCGATTTCACCGGTACGCGCTTCCGGCCCACCGGCGGAAAAACCGGCATGCTGTATGGGAAGCTGACGATCCGCGGGGTGACCCACCCGGTGGTGTTCCATGTCCGGGAAATCGGTGCCGGGCCGGTTACGGCGTTGCCCAAACCGTGGGGTGGCTATCTGTCCGGCTATGAGGGGACGGCCAGCATCCGCCGCAGCGCGTTCGGCATGGGCGCTTTTGCCGGCATGATCGGCGACGTCGTACATCTGCATGTGAACATCGAAGGGGTTCGTACCCTGAAGTGAGCGGGGCGGGCAGGCGCCGCCTCGTCGTGGCGGCGCCTGTTTGCGGGAGCGCATCATGCCGGATCTGTTCAAATCCGAATTCGTACGCACTCTGATTGAAGGCACTGTCCTGCTTCCCGGCGCAGTCGCCGCGTTATACGGGATGGCGACACTCCGGGCGACGCGCGCCGGTGCGCGCTGGAGTGGTGTGCTGTGGGCGCCCGGGCTGCTGGCCGGATTTCTCAGCGGCTATGCGGCAGCCTACCGCGATTTTTCCTTTCCGCCGCATACCGTCTTGTCGTGGTTGCCGTGGCTTGTAGTGACGGGTGCGACGCTGGTTGCCTTAGGCAGCTGGAGCGCCGGACGCTACGGCGTGCACGGGGCGCGGGTCTTCGCCTGCGCAGCCTCGTCATTCATTCTTCTAGGGCCCGTTCTGCGGCAGGAACGGCCGTCGATCGCATTCATGGTGTGGTTGGTGGTCACGGGTCTGTGGTTCCTGCTTTGGTCTGGCCTGACTTCGGCGCGCAACGACCCAACGCGCGACGACCAGAGCGCGGCCGGGGTCGCGCTGCTCGTGGTCGCCGCCGGGTTTGCGTTCGTGGCGCCCCTGTCGGGCAGCATCGAGCTCGCCCGTCTCGGCGGAAGCCTGGCCGTCGCGCTTGGCGTCGGTCTGTTCTTCTCCCTGCTCGTCGCGCACACCCGCTGGAGTCCGCCCACTGCCGAGGTGCCGATATTGATCCTGGGCGCATTGCTGGTGGATCTGCGGTTCTATGCGGGCGCATCCGTGAGCGTGATGACGTGGCTGATCGTATCGCTTGCGGCGGCGTGCGTCGCGATCATAGTGATGCGGCGGAGCAATATCGCCGGAGGGTGGAGCGTCATCGCGCCCGGTCTGGCGGCACTTCCGCCGGTCGCCCTGGCGATCTGGGCGGCCGTGCGCCTCTTTCGTCATAACGGCGGCTATTGAACTGGGATCCGCGCCCGCCGCTTCGTTCATGATTCACCGTTTCGGGCAGGCAGGCAGGCAGGCAGGCAGGCAGGCAGGCAGGCGCAGGCCTTCGGGCCCCGGTGCCTGGAACAACGGACCCCCTGTACCGTTGCTGCCGGACGACATTGCAGCTCCTGCCCGCTAACCGGGGTCCTTCAGATTTTCCGCGCTTCCATCCGCTTCACGGGTATTTTCAAAAAGCGTCAGGTTGCCGATCGATCCGGAGCACGGGTCTGGGCTGACACTTCTGGCCTGTCATGTCGAAATGACAGATCTTTCCCGCTTGCATCCGGCAGGGATGACAAATTTCTATCATATTTTCAATTAGATAGAGTATGGCATGGCGATTGCTCTAGTAGATTGCGCCATTCGAAGGCATGGCGCGGGCGCGATTGAAAAAACTTTAACTAGGGGCACAGAGGAGCGATCCATGAAAACTTTGGTCAAAATGACGTGCATGGCCGCAATGTTGGCAGCAGGCGTCTTAGCGGCAACTGCGCGGGCGGCGGTGACGGAAATCGAAGGCTCGGGGGGCGGCGGAATCGTGCCCTGGGCGCTGCTCTCCGGAGACAATGCGCATAGCGACTTTGGCGCGGTTGCATCGTATACCTTCATCAATACCGGAAATTTCACGTTACACAGCATCGGCGCTGCAGCAACCGTCATGCACCGGGTGGAATTTTCTGCGGCCAACTGGTATTTCGGTCTGCCCGGTGATCTGCCCGGGGTCGGCACGAACTATCCGCTGGGTCCCGACAACATCCAGGCAAATGTGCTGGGTATCAAGATCAAGCTGCTGAGCATGACTGCGACTCTGCCGCAGATTGCGGTCGGATTCCAGTACAAGAATAACAATGACAAGACGCTGGTCGAACGTCTGGGCGCTCAGCACTCAAGCGGTACTGACGGCTATGTGGCAGTGACCAAGGTGTTCCTGGTCGGCGGAATGAATCTCCTGCTCGACGGTACGTTGCGGGAAACGAAGGCTAACTGGATGGGGCTGCTCGGGTTCGGCGGGCCAGGAAGCGACAGCTACAAGACCGAATTCGAAGGCTCGGCCGGCCTGTTTCTCAATCCGCAGACCCTGGTGGGTGTCGAATATCGTGGCATGCCCAACAACCCGCTGGCGTCCGGGGCGGTGCAGGAGGACAGCAGCATCGGCGATGCCTTTCTCGCCTATTTTCCCAACAAGAATCTGAGCTTCGTTCTTGCGGCAGCCAATCTCGGGCAGATCGCGACGCTCAAGGGGCAGCACGCCCTGTATGTGCAGGTGCAGGCGGGCTTCTAATTGCATCGCATCCTGTTGCCCAGGCGCGCGTGCGGTGGCACTCGACGGTACCCGGCGTTTTTGAATTCTCCTTTGAAGACGAGTATCGTGAATGCACTGAACTCGGGCCGCGGGCGGGTCTCTAATTTCGGCAGCAAGCACGACAAGCCGGATTGCCCAGGGAAGCGCAGGGAAGGCGCTTCCTGGAGTTGTAAACAAACCAGTCCATTAAAGAGTAACCGCCGTGTCCTCCGGGTCCGCTGTGCCGGCGTGCGCCGCTCCGCGCTGACCGGCGGCGGTCGTCAGGAGATAACATGATGGGAACAGAACGAATCAGCATCATCCTGGTTTCGGAAGATCGCGAGGACCTTCAGATGGCGGGCATGATCGCGTCGGTGGGCGCAGTGAGCGGAAACGAGGTGACGGTTCTCGTTTCCATGAATGCCCTGAAATATTTTCTCAAGGGCGCCGATGACAAGGCACCGGCAGCCGGACAGATGGGCGAGATGCTGGAGCGCAAGAAGGCGCCGTCGTTCAAAACACTCTTCGAGCAGGCAGCGGAGCTGGGGGATGCCAGGATCCATCCCTGTTCCATGGCCATGGATGTTCTTGGTGTCGAATGGCGCGACCTTGAGACTTTCATGAAGGAACCCATGGGCCTGACGAAATTCCTGGACGATGCCAAGGGAGGTCAGGTCTGGTCTTTCTAGTGGAACCTTATACTGCGAGGGTCGTAATGATGGGTGAGAAAAGACAGATAGACGCACGCGGCAGCTTTTGCCCCGGACCGCTGATGGAGCTGATTGCCGGGATGAAAGCAGCCAAGGTGGGTGATGAACTGGAAGTGCTTTCCACCGACAAGGGCTCGGCCGCGGATATTCCGGAGTGGGTAAAAAAGGTCGGGCACGAGATTCTTGCCACGATCGAAGAGAACGGTGTCTGGCATATCACCGTACGCAAGGCGAAATGAGGCGCAGAATAGCCGATCAACAAGAACATTGGAACGTTAGAACGTTTTAACTGTCCAGAACTTAAGAATTAGGAGGCTGCCATGAAGATAGTCATCGTAGGTGGAGGCATGGGTGGAACCATTCTCGGAAATAACCTTGCGCGACGCCTGCACCGCGAGCTCAAGACCGGAAAGGCCCGCATCACCATGTTGTCAGCATCCGACAAGCACATGTACCAGCCCGGATTGCTGTATGTCGCCGTCGGCAGCATGATGCCCGACGAGCTTTACCGTGATCAGGCAAGCCTGCTCGAGCCGGGAATCGGCTTTCACGTGGACCCGGTTGAGACCTTCATGCTCGACAAGCGCCAGGTCAAGACCAAAAGCGGCGCAGTCCACGACTACGACATCCTCGTGATCGCGACCGGATCGCGGGCCATCATGCAGGGAATTCCCGGTCTGGCGGAAAATGCCGAGACGTTCTACACGGAGGAGACCGCAGTCAAGATGCTGAAGCGGTTGCGGGAATTCCAGGGAGGCCGGGTGGTGATCACCGTCGGCGTACCGCACAAGTGCCCGATGGCGCCGCTGGAGATTACCTTCATGCTGCACGATTTCTTCAAGGAACGTGGCATGCGCGACAAGGTGCAACTGCATTACACCTATCCCATCGGCCGGGTACACAGTCTGGAGAACGTCGCCAAGTGGGCGGCCCCGGAATTCGATCGTCTGGGTATCACTTACGAGACGCTTTTCAACATGAAGGAGGTGGATGGCAAGAACAAGGTGCTGAAGAGCGAAGAGGGGTCGTCAACCAAGTTCGACCTGCTCGTCGCGATTCCGGCACACAAAGGCATGGAGGTCGTCGAGAAGAACGGGCTCGGCCAGAACGGGTGGATTCCCACCAACCGTACGCGGCTCAACATGGAAGGGCAGGAGAACGTTTTCGTGCTCGGAGATACCACGAATCTCCCGATCAGCAAGGCCGGATCGACGGCGCATTTCGAGGCCGAGACCCTAGGCGAGAATATCGCCGCCATGGTCAAGGTCGGTTCCGCGGTGCGCGATTACGATGGCAAGGTATTCTGCTTCATCGAAGCCGGAAAGGACCGGGCGACCTATGCGATGTTCAACTACACCACGCCACCCGATCCCAAGGAGCCCACGCGCGCGGTGCACTGGTTCAAGGTAGCCTACAACAAGCTGTACTGGGCTTCCGCCCGCGGCCTGCTGTGATCGGAGGCGTCCAATGGAAAATCAAGCGGAGCGCATCATGAAAAACGGTAGCGAGATGGAACGTGTCGTGCAGGCGGCCCAGGACTCGCTGACTGATGACATGGTCTCACGGATCGCGGCGACGGCGACCGGCGCGATGGATATTCTGGACCGCGTCAACCGCACCGGCTTGGCGGACGCCATTCCGGCGCTGGCCCAGCTGGTGCGGAACGGAGACCTCGAGCGCATCACTCACCTCGCGCGGCTCGTCGGATCGGCTCAGGATGCGATGACCGATGACATGGTGGGGCGGCTGTCACAGACTGTTGCCAGCGGGCTCGACCTGATGGACCAGGTGGGACGCGCGGGGTTTGAGCGCGCGATTCCCGTTTTGTCGCGCCTGGTCTCCGATGGCGATCTCGAGCGCATCGTGCAGCTGGCACGGCTTGTGAGCTCGGCCCAGGACGCCATGACCGACGATATGGTCGGGCGGCTTGCCGAGACCATCGGCGAGGGGATGTCGCTGCTCGACCGACTCAATCGTGCCGGCGCCGGACAGTTGATCGGGGTGCTGGAGCAGATGCACACGAGCGGGGCGCTCGAGCGTATTGCTGCCATCCTTCCGAGTCTCATGGGGCGGATGGAACGTCTGAACACGATGCTGGAGGCGGTGGAACGTTCGGTTGATGCGCTGGCGAAGGAAACGCCCGCATCCGGGGGGCTCGGTGGGGCGTGGCGCCTTTTCGGCAACCGCGAGAATCAGGAGGTCATGCGCTTCCTGTTCGGCGTTGGCAGGGAGCTGCGCGGCACGTACGTTCAAAAAAAATAGCGCCCGTGCGGCGTACCGGTCGCGCGGTCCGCAACGGCGGTGTCGTGCTTGGCGTGGCGGGGGGGAGTTCATGCCGTCATTTGACGTGGTTTCGCAGGTAGCGATGCAGGAGGTTCGCAACGCGGTCGACCAGACCAACCGTGAAATCGGCAACCGGTTCGATTTCAAAGGATCGGATGCGCGTGTGGAGCTGGCCGAATCGCGTCTGACGCTGTTCGCTGACGATGAATTCCGGCTCAAGCAGCTCAAGGACATTCTTCTGCCGCGACTGGTAAAACGCCAGATCGACCTCGGGTGCCTCGACGAAGGCAAGGTCGAGCCTGCCGCAGGAGGCAAGGCACGTCAGGAAATCCGGGTGCGCGAAGGTATAGACACCGAGCTCGCGCGCAAGATTACAAAAATCATCAAGGATTCGCGCCTCAAGGTCCAGGCGGCGATTCAGGCCGATCAGGTTCGCGTGACGGGGAAGCAGCGCGACGATCTGCAGGCGGTGATTTTGCTGTTGCGGGCCCAGAAGCTGGGACTGCCTCTGCAGTTTGTCAATTTCAGGGATTAGCACCGCTGGCCGTGGTTCCTCGCCGCTTTGCATCGTAGCAACGCCGGTTTCCGGTGCCGGCGTTACCCGAAGTACCCTATTTCGGCTATCCTTAGAACAAGAAAATATGGCCGGTTGCCCGGGAGCCATGACCGCATTCGTGAATAAGCCATCCCTGCCGACGCTGTTACCAATTCTTGTGCCGCCGCGTGGTCCATCGAGACGCCGGCCGCCAGTCGGTGTCGTTGCGGCTGTGGCCTCGAGCTAGGCGGACACGGTGGCCTCGCCAAACGACAAGGAACTCGCCGAACTGCGTCGCAGTTTGTCGCGATCGCACCGCCACAT
This sequence comes from Pseudomonadota bacterium, assembly GCA_021790335.1. Taxonomy (GTDB): domain Bacteria; phylum Pseudomonadota; class Gammaproteobacteria; order Acidiferrobacterales; family UBA6901; genus JAJYCY01. The sequence goes on from JAJYEE010000048.1 coordinate 12,369, forward strand.
GGAGGCGCAGGTGCGTCACAACGAGCGCATCTGGGCGGGTTTCCGTCAGATTGAAATCCAGATGATCGGTGCGCAGTCGCTGGGTGAACTGGTGGACACGCTCGTCAGCCGGATCCCGGAATTGTTTCTGGCGGTTGACTGCGTCAGCCTGGTCTGCGTGGATCCGGAATACGAACTGTCGCGTCTGATGGCCGCCTACCCGAAGAGCCAGATAGGTCGCTATTTCATTCCGGTCGATCGCGAATGGTTGGATACACTGGTTTCCGTGACTGGCAGGCCCCGCTTGGGACCGTGCGACGCCCAATTGCAGGCCCGCATGTTCTCGAGCTGCGGTGTGCGCCTCAATTCCTGCGCGATCGCGCCGCTCACGCTGCACGGCGCTCTCATCGGCTGCCTCAATCAGGGAAGCCGCGACGCCGACCATTTCAGTGCAGATTCAGCCACGGACCTGCTCGAGCATCTGGCCGCAGTCACCGCCATGTGCATCGACAACGTCGTCAACCACGAACGGCTCAAGCGCGACGGACTGACCGATGCACTTACCGGAGTTGCCAACCGACGGTTCTTCGAACGACGCCTGCATGAAGAGCTCGTTTTGAGGCGCAGACGCTGCAACTCGATTGCACTGCTGCTGGCGGACCTGGACCACTTCAAGGATCTGAATGATCGCTACGGTCACCAGGTCGGAGATGACGCGCTGAGGCAGGTGGCCCGCGCACTGAGTGAAGGTTTGCGGGCCAGCGACGTGCTCGTACGCTATGGGGGCGAGGAGTTCGCCCTGCTGCTGCCGGATACCGATCCGGAAAAGGCGCTGGAGATTGCCCAGCGCCTGCGTGCCCAGGTAGCCGGTCTTGTCCTGGACGGTATGGGCGGTGAGGTCGCGGCGGTGACCGTGTCCATCGGCGTCGCCTGTCTTTGGCCTGAGGGCGGTCTGGCGTCGAAGACGGATGACGACGCCGGAACATGGCTGTTGCGCCAAGCAGACGACGCGCTTTACCGCGCCAAGGCTGCGGGACGGAACCAGGTTGTTGCAGCGGAGCGGCCGCGGGCCGGCAAGCGAATCCCCGATTCCAGAACGCATTGATGCGGAAGCGCCGGGCAGGTGTCCCAATGCGTGCTGGACCCCGGCTTGGCCCTGTCCTCAGCAAAGAACTCGCGGGACGGGGTTCTCTATAGGAAGGACACCGATCCTCCGCGCAGAAGCCGTTTCAATCGCAACGCAGGAAGTTTCCTGCTGCTACCGGAAGCCTGGAAGCACTGCACCGGCTTACGGTCCAGCCGGCAGCACGGTGAACCTCACCGGCGGCAGCCATTCTTTAACGGTTCGAGATTCACAGGTGACCGGCAGACGGGTGAGAAAACGGGCCGGCACACGGGATGGATTCGTTCCGGAAAGCCGATACCATCCCGGTGGGCCAGTCCCGAATGTTCGTGATCGCCGCAAGCCGATATTATTTGGAGGTAGACTGAAAAATCAGATTTATTCATTTTTTTGACAATCTAAAAATATAAATAAGTATTTGTTTTATATAAAATAAATCATATATGCGAACCGTCGTGAGCAGAGTTTCTCTTGATTTTTCACCGGCAAGGATTATAGTTGTCTCGTACGGTAAGGATACTGTAGTCAAGGAAGCGAGGCGACACTGGAGGTCTTCTGTACAGGGATGACTCCGGTGCATGGAAGCACCGGAGAGTAGTGATCCATACCCCGCAGGCGGCCGAAAGGCCGCCTCTTTTTTTTTGCCCCGTAGGAAACTGCCCGGATTCGAAACGGGATCGCGGGACCGGCGTTCCGGACCGGTTGTGGTCATCCGTCACGCCGAGGCTGTGGCGGGCAGGTGCTGAGGGCGTGCCGGGCGCAGGAGTCCTCAGCGGTTCCGGTTTTGCAGCCGACAGGTGACAGAAGGGCGGGCGAAGGGTGCACCACAACTCATATGGGAGGCAATGCCCGTCTTTCCAGCCCCGGAGGATCGGGTGCGGCTCGCGCACTGAGCCGGTTGCGCGCGCTGCCGAAGGTGTCTGCGACGGGTCTGTCTGTCCGATGCGACATGCCGCGGTATCTTTCGACCGGGGCGATCCCGATTTCCTGCAATTCCGTGCAGCCGAACGTCCGATGTGGTGTGGATCAAGGGGTTTGTCCGGATCCGGCAACACGGCCCGGCCTGAGCGGATTACCGCGGCGGATCAACGTTCCAAATACTTGAGCTTGCCGGGGACTTCGTCCCATTCCTTGGCGTCGGGCGGCTCCGGCTTTTTCTCGGTCAGAACCGGCCACTTGCGGGCCAGCTCCGCATTGATTGCCGTGAATTGTTCCTGGTCCGGCGGCAGATCGTCCTCAGCGAAAATCGCGTTGACCGGACATTCAGGCACGCAAAGCGTGCAGTCGATGCATTCGTCGGGGTCGATGACGAGGAAGTTGGGGCCTTCATGAAAGCAATCGACCGGACATACCTCGACGCAGTCGGTATATTTGCATTTGATGCAGTTTTCGGTGACCACATAGGTCATTTCTTGTCTCTCCCGCAGATCGTTTCGGTGCGACCGTCCCGAGGGTTCCGGCGCTGCGCGCCCGGATGCCGCGGGCGTTCCGAGGCGTTTCGACTTGGAAAATTAGGGACCGGCGCCGCCGCCTGATGATACACGTTCCGCGACGTGTATTGGAACCGCGCGGTCGCGCTGCGCGCTTCCGGATGGCATCGGTCCGGCCGCACACTTCGGGCGCGGCGTCGCCTCCGGCTGCCAGGGCCGTTCCGGATGCACGGACAGACTAGGAACTGGGCCACGCCTGAGTTAGATTAGCTCCGTTGCCTATCGGGTGTTGACACCTTTTCGGAGCCCGCACATGAGCCATGCTGCTTCCGTCGATTCCAGCACATCTCCCGGAGCTGGA
>JAJYEE010000015.1 GCA_021790335.1 Pseudomonadota bacterium
CGCCTGTCCTCGTCGCACGCCGCGACGACAGCCACCTTACGCAATATCCGCGCGTGTGTCCAGCACTTTCGTTGGGAACGTCAAACAATCAGCGAAAATCGCCCAAGATGTGTGCAATAGAAAGGTGATACACATCTGGCAGAAAAACCGGGACCAGCGGAACGCAGGCATTTTGGTTCAAAACGACTCCCGGCGTTACTGGCGCGCGGGAACGCTGAGATCTAGGCACTCAACTTTTGACAATCGGTACCATGGCCTGCGGAACCGCCCGATCTGTCTGTTAACGCGCCCTCACCCGTACGCCATTGCTGATTGCCTCGTCCGGATGGAACACTACGCGGTCGCCAGCACTGAGCCCGGAAAGCACTTGAGTAACAAGCCCGGCGCGATGGCCGATTTCGACCGGGGTCAGACGTGCGCGCCCGCGCTCCAGCCGGAACACCGCCCAACCTTTGCCATGGCGGAACAGCGCGCTGGAAGGCAGCTGCAACACATTATTGCCCTGCCACAGCACAAACCGCGCCTCCACCCGGTAGCCGTCGCCGAGCCGCTGCCATGCCTGGCGCGGCGAGGTGAAATCAACGATGACCCGCACCCGCTGCTCCTCGACACCGAGCGCCGAGATTTTTGTGTGGCCACTGGGTTCGACCGTGCGGACCGTACCTTCGACCGGCTGGTCGTTGCCCCAGCGGTCGAGCACCACCCTGGAACCGGGCGCAATCTTCACGGCCTGCGTGGACAGCACTTCGACTTCGACTTCCAGGCTCTCGGGATTGCCGATCTCAATGAGCGGCTGGCCCGCCGCAACTGCACCCTCGCTTTCGTGCAACACCTTGAGTACGCGCGCAGCGACCGGAGCACGCACCGGCATGGCTTCGCCCCGGGCGCCGGCCTGCAGGCCAGCGGCGCTGGCAACCGCAGCACGCGCGGTCTCCAGATCGAAGCGCGCCACCTTGACCGCATTCTGTGCCGCCTGGGCCGCTGCGCGAGCGCGGGCCTCCGAGCTGCGCGCGGTATCGAGCGCCTGTGCAGAAACGAAATTCGAATTCCGCAGGATTTCGGCGCGAGCGAGCTTCTGCTGCGCGAGCTGTGCCGCGGCAGCAGCGGACCGGGCGTTGTTCTGCGCCACCGCCAACGCGGCCTCGGCAGCACGCACCTGTGCCTGGGCTCGGGCCCGTGTGCGCGGATCGAGCGGCACCGGGCGTGCCGGCTCAATCACCGCCAGCACCTGGCCGGCTGCAACGTTATCGCCCGCCTTAAGATCGATGCGCCGCGCGTATCCGGCCACCGGCGCCGACACCAGATAGCGGTCGCGTACCCGCGTTTTCCCCTCGTCCTCCACCGTCGCCGCCATGGGCGCGCGCTGCACCTCGACAACATCGACCAGCGGCGCGCGCGGCAGGAATCCGATCACAAGGCCTAAGACCACCAGCGACGCCGCAGCGAACATTCCGATTTTTGCGCGTAACCGCATAGGCCGTGTTTGTCCTGTTTATTCTCGTGTTTTCAGTACTGCCACCAGATCCAGCCGTCCAAGTCGCAACCATACCAAATAGCCCGACAGCAGGGCGGACGCGACGACGACGCTCGCACCCATGGCGTAGTTTTCCGGTGTGAGAATCATCGGCAGCCGGTACAGTTCGCCCTGGAACGCCACGACCAGGATACCGACGAGACCGATTCCAATTAGAAAACCGACCGGGATCGCAGCCAACGTAAGAAGCGCCAGCTCCCCCAGCAGGATATAGGCGATTTCGCCACGAGTGAAGCCCAGTACACGCAGACTGGCGAGCTCGCGCCCGCGCTCGGACAGGGAAATGCGGGCGCTGTTGTAGACTACGCCGAAACCGATGGCACCGGCGAGCAGCGTCGCCACCAGGTTGAAGAACAGGATGAATTCGCCGATTGTGTCGTAGAAGCTCTGGATGGCCGACTTGTTGGCGATCATGCCAAGTACGCGCGGGCGATCATGAAGCTCGGCATACAACTTCGCCTCCGCTCCCGGCTCCACCGCGAGATAGGCACCGGTCACGGTGTTGCCCTCACGCAGCAGCGCGTTCACCGAGTCTTTTTGCATGTAGGCCGACACACCCAGGTACTGTTTTGTGATGCCGAGTACCGGCACCTGCCGCACGGGGCGGCTGCCTTCCAGCACCTCGACCGTCAGCACGTCACCCGGCTTCACGTGCAGCATGTTGTTTGCCAGATGGTCGGTGAGCACCACCCCGCCCGGCGGCACCGGCACCGGCCTCAACTCGCGGTCAAGCGCACGGTGCAGCTGGCCCTCCGGCTGGATGCCGAACAACATGGCACGATGACTGTATTGCCCGTAGCGCAGGATCACCGGCACATCGCGATAACCCTCCACAGAGCGGACCCCCGGTAGCGCCTCCAGCTCATGGAGCGCACGGCCGGACGTTGGATCGATCAGGGAAAGAGCCAGATCCTCACGTGCAGCCTGGCGGAACTGCACATCGACCATGAAATCGATGGCTCCTTGCTGGTAGTTGCCAACCATCATCAGCCCGCAGGCGCAGGCAATGCCTACTACGGTAAGGAATGACTTCAGCGGGCGCCACCCGATATGACGCAGAATCATTCGCGAGGGTGCACTAAGCCAACGCTTGAGGCCCATGCGCTCGACCAGACTGGTGCGGTATGCCACCGGCATCTCCGGACGCATGCCCTCGGCCGGCGGAAGCCGTACCGCGCGCATGACGGAAACCAGGGTCCCGCTCACCGCGGCCAGCGCCGATACCACCAGCGAAAAGAGCACGACGCCCGGCTGCACCCGGTAATCCAGGTAGGGGAAACGGAATGTCGTCTCGGTGTAGACATGCGACAGCCCCCAGCCGAACCAGGTGCCGAGCGCCGCCCCGGCCGTAACGCCCAGCAATACCAGCAGCAGAACCATCATGACGTAGTGCATGGCAATGGCCAGATCGCTGTAGCCGAAGGCCTTGAGGATGGCGATCTGTTCGCGCTGCAGGGCAATCAGTCTGCTCAGCACCACATTGAGCAGGAAGGCGGCGACGCCGAGGAAAATGGCAGGGAAAATTATGACCATGGTCCGCAGCTCCTTCAGCTCCTCGCTGAGAAAGCGGTTGGATAACTGGTCTTTGCGTCCGTAAGCCCCGGTGCCCCCATAGACTGCGAGAATCGAATCGACGCGGTCGATCACATCCTGTTCGTTGGCGTGTCGGGCCAGGGTCAGGCTTACCTGATTGAAAGAACCCTCCATGTTGCAGGCCGCAGCAAGGGCATGGCGCCCCATCCACAGCACACCGAAGCGCTTGAAATCGGGAAACATGGCGCCGGGCGCAATCTGGTAGACATATTCCGGCGCCACCGCGACACCGACCACCGTCAGCCGCTTGCGCTTCCCGTGGATGATCGCGGTAAGAAGGTCACCTGGCTGCAGGTGGTGGGCATCGGCAAAGGTATCGGTAATCACCACCTCGTCGGTGCTCCAGGGACGTACCAGACGCCCGCGCTTGATATAGAGGCGGTTGAGTTGCGCCTGGCCGACATCCGGGAGAGACAGGATCTGGCCAGTAATGGGGTCGGGAAAGCCCTCCACTTCCAGCTTCACCCCGGTCGTTACCGCTGTCTCCATGCGTTGTACCCCGGGGATCGCTGCGAGCCGCTCCGCCACCGGCTCAGGAGCGCGCTTCAGGCTGTCGAACACATCAGCGAGATGGTATTCGCTATAGAAACGGTCGCGGGTATCGACCAGGGAATCATAGGTGGAAAGCGATATCACCAGGGTGGCGACACCGCCCATGATTACCGCGGCAATTGCCAGCATCTGGCCACGCATGTGCCAGAGATCGCGTAGCAATTTGCGGTTGAGGACACGCACGGATCAGGGCGCCGTGCGCGTGGCCCGTCTGCGGGAGAATGCGCGTTTTGACCGGTCCGCCGGGAGCGGGTAGATCCGTAGCATGGCGGTCGGTACAGTACGGAACTCCTCTGGCGACGCGACGGACCCGCGATGCGTGCCTGACGGCAGACCAGGCAATGTCCTCCCCGGCGGGTTGCGGGAGTATGTGAGAATCTTGAGCAGCACGACACACTCGATCGGCGGTCGCAGCGCCGTGCGCCAATCCGGAAAAAATCGTTGCCAGAGTTTCGGCCCGCTGTCATCGGAGTCCGGCGCACTCATGGACACTACCAACTCAGAGCGTGCGCGGCGCGCTTGTGGGCATTTCGTCGTTCTTCCGCAATGCGGCCGTCAGACAGCCGAATCACACGATCCGCCATGTCGGCAATACCGACGTTGTGGGTGATCAGAACGGTCAGCGTGCCCAGCTCGCGATTCACCATTTCCAGCACCTCAAGCACCACGACACCGGTGGCCGAATCGAGCGCCCCGGTCGGCTCGTCGCACAGCAGCACTGCGGGATTCTTGGCCACGGCGCGGGCGATCGCCACACGCTGCTGTTCGCCCCCCGACAGCTGGGCGGGGAAATGGTCAAGCCGGTTGCCCAGCCCCACCAGCTGCAGTGCCTCTTCCGGCTGCATCGGGGACTTGGCAATTTCTGTAACCGCGGCGACGTTCTCGCGTGCAGTGAGGCTGGGAATCAGGTTGTAGAACTGGAATACGAAGCCGACATGCTCGCGCCGAAAACGCGTCAAATCGGCCTCGGAGGCACCGGTCAGCTTATGGTCGAGGTAATAGACCTCGCCGCTCGTCGGGGCATCGAGCCCACCGAGAATGTTGAGCAGCGTGGATTTGCCGCTACCCGATGGGCCGAGCAACACCACCAGTTCGCCACGATAGAGTTGCAGATCGATGCTACGCAGCGCCGGCACCTCCACGTCGCCCAGGCGGTAAGTCTTGGTGAGGCCGCGGGCAACGAAAATGGCTTGAGTGGCGTTTTCCGAAGGCATGAAATCCATCATGCCACGCCACAGGTCGAGCAGCCAGCCAGCCTACCTTGCTGTCTTCGGCAACGGTTTCGGTCGCACCGGCGACCAGCCGTGGGATGTGCCCATCAAACGCACCCGTTGCCGCTGCTGGCCGAAGACCTTGACCAGTTCCGTCCCGATTACGCCACCGGCTCCGGGTATCGTCTGCACGCACCTATGCTTCGTTGATGAAGACCGTCAATACAATGCATGGACCAAGCGAAAGGACCGCGGTGTCCGATATCGCCAGCTGGGCTGTCGTTCCGTAAAGTAACCATGGAAAGGCCGTAGGTGGTCGCCTGCAAACTTCGGCCCGCACCGATGCGCAGGCCTCCCTGGCCGGCATTCTGGCCGGTGGCATCAGGACTTCGATTGCGCTATCGTCGCCCGTCGACAGCGCGACAGAATCCACGCATGAACGTAAAAATCTGGCTGAACCGGGCAAGTGCACGTGCGGCACTTCCTCTGCGCGCCGCCGTTGCTCTAGGGATCTGCGGCGGCCTGCTGCTGATCGTTCAGGCCTGGTTTCTGTCCGGAGTCATCAACGGCGCCGTGTTCGGGCACCGGGGTGTGGCGGCTGTCATGCCGATGTTGTGGGCACTGCTCGTTGTGTTTGCGCTGCGCGCCGGAATCGCCTGGGCGTCGGAGCGGATGGCGTTTCGCGCGGCAGCCGGAATCAAGCTCGATGTCCGCCGGCAGCTGCTCGAGCATCTTTTCGCCCTCGGTCCGCTGCGGATGGTCACGGAGCGTGCCGGCGAGCTCGCGAGCACCGTCACCGACGGGGTCGAGGCCCTGGAAGCGTACTACGCCCGTTTTCTGCCGCAGATGGCGCTTGCAGCCCTGGTACCGCTTGCGATCCTGGCTGTCGTTTTTCCTTTGGACTGGATTTCCGGCTTGGTGCTTCTTGTGACCGCGCCCATGATTCCGCTCATGATGGTATTCATCGGACGCAACGCCGAGACGCTCAACCAGCGTCAATGGCGCCGCCTGGCGCGCCTGAGCGCCCACTTCCTCGACGTGCTCCAAGGACTCACCACCCTGAAGCTGTTCAATGCCAGCCGGCGCGAGGTCGCGGTCGTGGCACAGCTGTCCGATGATTACCGCAAGAGCACGATGGCGGTGTTGCGCATCGCCTTTTTGTCGTCTCTGGCCCTGGAGTTTCTTGCCACCGTGAGCATCGCCCTGGTAGCGGTGCTCATCGGATTCCGGCTGCTGTGGGGGGAGCTTGGGTTCCGTGCGGGATTCCTCATCCTGCTGCTTGCCCCGGAGTTCTATCTCCCCCTGCGCGCCCTGGGAACCCACTACCATGCGCGCATGGAGGCCATCGGCGCCGGTGAGCGCATCGTGCAGCTGCTCGAGACCCCTGCCCCGCCGCCTCCGGTGGCGGCCATGGTATTGCCTGCAACCCGCCGTATCGGCATCGGCCTGCACAACGTGCGCTGTGTCTATGAGCCCGGACGGGTGGCTCTGGACGGTGTATCGATCAACATCGCGCCCGGAGAACGCGTTGCCCTGGTCGGCCCCTCGGGAGCGGGCAAGACCACGGTAGTCAACCTGCTGCTCGGGTTCGTGCGCCCCGAGGCTGGGGAAGTGCTCATCAACGGTCTCGCGCTCAGTGAACTCGATCCGCAGCAATGGCTGGAACACGTCGCCTGGGTGCCGCAAAACCCGCGCATTTTTCACGGAACCGTGCATGACAACATCTGCCTGGGGCGGACCGGTGCCGGACGGGATGCGGTACGCATGGCGGCACGCCTGGCTCTGGCGGAGGAATTCATCGAGGCACTGCCGCTCGGCTACGACACCATCGTCGGCGAGGGCGGTCAGGGGCTGTCGGGCGGACAGGCACAGCGCCTGGCTCTGGCGCGCGCCTTTTTCAAGGATGCGCCGGTGGTGCTGCTCGACGAGCCGAGCGCGAATCTCGATCTGGAAAACGAACGCAGGCTAATCACCGGAATCGGCCTGCTTGCCAAGGATCGCACCACGATAACCATTGCGCACCGTCTCAACACCGTGACGCGCGCCGATCGCATTGTCGTGCTTGATCGCGGACAGGTCGTGGAAACGGGCACTCACCGCGAGCTTCTGGACCGGCCGGGCCTGTACCGCAGGCTCGTCGGACGCTATGCGGAGGCCGGATGAACCCGTTGCGGCGCCTCGTGCGCCTGTTCCTGCCCTACTGGCGCTGGATGGGGCTGGGGGTGCTGGTTTCTCTGGTAGTGGTGCTGGCGAACATGGCGCTGCTCGGTGTAGCCGGCTGGTTCCTCGCTGCCATGGCTGCCGCCGGCGCCGCGGGTGGCATCATGAACTATCTGCTGCCGGCGGCAGCAATCCGTGCCTTTGCCATCCTGCGCACCGGCGGGCGCTACCTGGAACGCGTCGTCACCCATGAGGCGACGCTGCGCTTCCTCTCCGGTCTGCGGGTGTGGTTTTACGAGCATATCGAACCGCTCGCGCCCGCAGGGCTGCAGGGCTACCAGAGCGGGGACCTGCTGAGCCGCATCGGCGCGGATATCGATTCACTCAACAATCTGTACTTGCGAACCCTGGTGCCCATGGCGGTGGCGGTCATATCGGCGCTGCTCGCTTTTGCCTTTCTGACCCGGTACAGCCTTGCGCTGGCAGCCGTCAACCTCGCATTCCTCGTGCTGGTCGGCGCTGCGATCCCGATAGCGGCTCACCGTCTCGGTGCCCGACCGGGGGCACGTCTGGTGGAAGCGTCCTCACGGCTGCGACTGGCAGTGATCGATGGAGTGCAGGGCATGGGTGAACTGGCGGCCTTCGGCGCCGCGCGCGCACACCTCGAGCAGACCGACCTGCTCAGCCACGAGCTGACGGCGGATCAGGAACGGATGAGTCGGATCGCAGGCAGCGTCTCCGCAGCGTCCGGTCTCATGACCAATCTCTCGGTCTGGCTCGCCACATTGCTCGGCGTAGTCCTCGCGCACCACCGACAGGTCGCGACCGTCGACCTGCCCATGCTCATACTGGTTGTGATGGGCAGCTTCGAAGGCGTCGCTCTGCTGCCCCAGGCCTATCAGTACCTGGGGCATACGCTTGCCGCCGCGCGGCGCATCTTCGCCGTAATCGACACGCCACCGCCGGTCGCCGATCCGCCGGACGCGTCTCCGCGGCCGCGGGACAGCGGACTCGAGTTCCGGGGAGTGGGTCTGCGCTACACGCCGTCCGGCCCGTGGGCACTCGCGGATATCGACCTCGACCTCCCGCACAGCCGGCGCGTTGCCATCGTCGGCCCCTCGGGCGCCGGCAAGAGCAGCCTGATCAGCCTGCTGGTCCGCTTTCGGGAATACGAGACGGGCGACATCCGCCTCGGCGGATACTCGCTGCGAAGTTTCCGGGGCGAAGACCTGCGCCGCATGATCAGCGTCGTGCCGCAGCGGCCGCACCTGTTCAATGCCACGGTACGCGAGAATCTGCTGCTCGCTGCTCCCGGGGCAGACCAGGCCAGGATCGAAGCTGCGGCGAAAGCGGCGCAGATACATGAGGACCTGGCTGCCCTGCCCGAGGGTTACGACAGCTTCGTGGGCGAGGCGGGTCTGAAACTCTCGGGCGGACAGGTGCGGCGGCTGGCGATCGCCCGGGCGCTTCTGAAGAACGCACCGATTCTCATCCTGGACGAACCCACCGAGGGCCTGGATGCCGCTACCGAACAGGCGCTCATGGATAGTCTGCTCGCGGTCACGAGCAATCGTACACTGCTGCTCATCACCCATCGACTGAGCGCACTCGAGCGCATGGACGAGGTGGCGGTCATGGAGGAAGGTCGCATCATCGAACGCGGCAGCCATGCCGACCTGATGAATGGCACCACCCGTTATCGCCAGATGCACGCCGTGCTGGCGCCCTCGCCCTAGGCGATCGCCTTCCGAGCACAGGCACCGGACGCAAAGCCACAGCGCTCACCGACCGTTATGTTTTGCCTCTTCCTGGGCATCCAGCAGCGCTCCACCGGCCGCCGCGATCAGCACGATCATGACTGTGCCGAGCACCCACGCGAAATACCACGCTCCCCGCTGGCCGAGCAGGATAACCAGGAACAGCGTCACCAGCGAAATAACGAAGTACAGCAATATGCGCAATACGATCATGCCGGTCACCCCCCCTCAATAAGCGTGGTCGTCACCTTCGACATGCGCCGCCGTGACCTTGCCGCGCATGACCCAGAATGCCCAGCTGGTGTAGACGAGCACAATAGGCACGAACACGACGGTCCACCCGAGCATCCACAGCAGCGTCATCTGACTGGACGACGCATCCCACACGGTCAGACTCTGGGACGGATCGCTGCTCGACGGCATCATGAACGGAAACATGGCAGCACCCACGGTCCCGATCGTGCCGACCCAGCCCAGGGCTCCCAGCCACCATGCGAAATGCGACCAGCCGCGACGCAATGCCCAGGCCCCCAGGAGGATGCTGACGTAGGTCAGTACCGGCACCAGCCACAGCACCGGGTGAGCGCCGAAGTTGTGCAGCCAGGCGCCCTGCGCCACCTCCACCGTCTTGTGCAACGGCATTGCCGGTCCGGCCGGATCGTCCCCGGCAGTCACTACATAGCCCGACAGCCGCGCCACCCAGAAGCCGCCTATGGTGAACAGCACGAGTGCCACAAGCCCGCCCCAGACCCCGAGCCGGCGCGCCCTCTCCCGCACCGCGCCTTCGCCGCGGTTCATGACCATAGCCGATCCCTGGTACAGGGCCAGCGACAGCGACATGAGACCACAGAGGATCGCAAACGGGTTGAACAGAGAGATGAAACTTCCGGTGTACCAGGAATTTAGCTTCCAGTCGAAGTGAAACGGCACGCCCTGCAGCATGTTCCCCATGGCGGCGCCGAAGATCACCATCGGCAGCAGGCCGCTCACGAACAGCCCCCAGTCCCAGACATTGCGCCAGGAGGGCGACGGCAATTTGCTGCGGTATTCGAAGCCAAGCGGCCGTATGATCATGCTCCACAGCAGCAGCAGCATGACGACATACAGCCCTGAGAAGGCCGTAGCGTAGATCGTCGGCCAGGCCGCGAACACGGCCCCGCCCCCGAGAATGAACCAGACCTGGTTTCCGTCCCAGTGCGGACCGATCATGTTGAGCACCGCCCGGCGCTCGCCGTCGGTGCGCCCGAAATAGCGCAGTGCAGCGCCGATGCCCATGTCCATACCGACCATCACGGCCAGCCCGATCAGAAGCACACCCAGAAGCAACCACCAGGTAATCTTGAGTATCGCGTACAGTTCCATGGCTCTACCCCCTGAATCAGTGTGCCGGCGCAGCGCCTTCGTCCGGACCCTTGCGGATGAACTTGAGCATCAGGTACGCTTCCACCGCGATGAAGGCGGTATAGATCAATACGAAGCCCGCCAGCGAAAACACCATGTAGCCTACGCTCTGCGTCGACACCGACATCCAGGTCGGCAACACACCATACACGGTCCACGGCTGTCGGCCCATCTCCGCCACCAGCCAGCCCGCCTCGCATGCGATATACGGCAGCGGAATAAGCCACGGCGCGATCTTCAGCAGCCACCGCCGTTCCTGGACTTTGTTGTTCATTGAGCAGAACGTGGCAATGCCCAGGTAGAGCAGCATGACAAACCCGGCGAGCACCATGACCCGGAACGACCAGAATATCACCGGCACATCGGGGATCACGGCGCGCGCCGCCCGCTGATAGTCGGCTGGCGTGACCGCCGTCAGATCCGGCGCGTAGCGCTCAAGCAGCAGCGCGTAGCCCATATCCTGCTCGTGCGCCCTGAACTGGGCGAGCGCCGCCGGGTTGGTCGGATCGGCACTGAGCGTCTTGAGCGCGAGTACGGCCGGGATGCCATCCTTCATCCGCACCACCGCCTGCTTCTCCACCTGGTCAGCGCCCGGAATGACGGTGTCCATGGTGCGGGTCACCAGCGGCGTGAGCAGCCTGGGAATCTGGATATCGAACAGGTTGCGCTGCTGTTTCTGCGAGGGGAACGCAATCACATTGAACCCCACTGGTGGCGGCTTGGTCTTCCACATCGCTTCCATGGCGGCCAGCTTGGCGGGCTGCGCGTTGCCGTCGATAAAGCCCAGGGCATCGCCAAGGCTGATCACTCCGATGCTGGCAAAGACCCCGAACAGCACTGCCATGCGGAATGACCGCTTGGCAAGCTCCATGTGCCGGTTGCGCAGCATGTACCAGCCGCTGATGCCGGCCACGAACATCGCAGCGGTCACGTAGCCGGCAATGCTGGTGTGCACGAACTTCGCCTGGGCATCGTGACTGAAGATCAGATCGGTAAAGCTGGTCAGTTCCAGGCGCATGGTCGCCGGATCGAACTTCGCGCCGTGCGGCGACTGCATAAAGCTGTTGGCAATCAGTATCCACAGGGCCGAAAGATTCGATCCCAGCGCTACCATATAGGTGATCAGCAAGTGCTTGCCACGACTCATGCGATCCCACCCGAAGAACATCAGCCCGACAAAGGTGGATTCGAGGAAGAACGCCATCAGGCCCTCGATCGCAAGCGGTGCCCCGAAAACATCGCCCACGAATCGCGAATACTGAGACCAGTTTGTGCCAAACTGAAATTCCATGGTCAACCCGGTAGCCACTCCGAGGGCAAAGTTGATGGCGAACAATTTTCCCCAGAACCGAACCATGTCCTTGTAGATCTGGCGGCCGGTCGTCACGTATACGGTCTCCATCGCGGCCAGCAGGAAAGTCATGCCCAGGGTGAGAGGCACGAACAGGAAGTGATACAGAGCGGTAGCGGCGAACTGCCAGCGCGACAGGACCAGAACGGTCTGCAGATCATGCATGGCGTATCCTCCAGACGGTGACCGGCAGGCCTGCCTCGGACTGTCCAGTGGGATGATCCGGCTCGGCGCAGTACGGTGGATTCGGCAGAATCCGGATGCCGCCTGATTTCCGACGATCTTCCCTCGGCATAGGCATGATGGCATTACTCCCTGACGCAGCTGTTGAACTCGGAACCCCTGCCGGCGCTGTATGCGGTCAACACCGGATAGCCCTGTCTCCTCTCACGCCACAGTGGCCGATATCGTCAACTTGTACCGATTTTATGGTCCTATCGATCCCGATATTTTGATCTGCATCAACGATTGAGCCGGATGAGGCGCTGTCAATCCGAACCGCTACGGCGCGTAGCGTCGGTCCGGATTTGCGAGCCACACATACTGGGTCATTGCCCCGGCACGGCGATCCGCCGTCGACAGGGCATGCAAAAAAACATGCCGAAGCCGGCCGGCGGAACCGGCCTAACCGGACTCCGGGCGACGCAGCGCAGTGGGTGGAACCCATCCTGGCGGCAGGTCACGCACATGAATGTCGCGTTGTGGAAACGGCATCTCTATGCCCTGTTTGCGGAACTCAGCGTCGATCGCGAAGTTGAGATCGCTGACCAACTGCTGCCGCTGGCCGATATGGCCGATATGGCAATGCAGCTCGAAATTCAGGGCATTGTCTCCGAAAGAAAGGAAGAAAACCTTGACCGCGCGTTCCGGATCGTCGCCAATCGAAAGCGGGTGCCCGGTGCCGATCTTCAGCAGCAGCTCCTTAACCAGACCGGTATCGCTTCCGTATGCGACCGACACCGGGATGCGCACCCGCCCGCGCGGGTCATGCAGCATCCAGTTCGTAACCTGTCCGGAAATCAGCTCCGAATTCGGCACAATGACGTCGGCACGGTCGAAAGTCTGGATCTGCGTCGAACGGATGTTTATGTGCCTGACAAGGCCCTCGGTGTTGCCGACCACGATCCAGTCTCCGGTCTTTATAGGCCGCTCGAACAGCAGAATCAGCCCGGACACAAAGTTGTTGACGATGTTCTGAAGCCCGAACCCGATACCGACCGAAAGCGCGCCGGCAATGATCGCCAGGTTGCTCAGTCCGAGCCCGGCGACGCCCAGTGCGACCAGGATGGAAATCGAAGTTCCGGCGTAGCCGCTGAGGATCACGATCGTGTCGCGCGCGCCGGATTCGAGCTGAAGTTTCCCGATCCAGCGCTTTTTGAGGCGTGCGCGCAACCATCCGTTGACGGAAAACAGCACAACGAAAGTCACAAGCGCGAGCAGGATACGCACCGGAAACACCTGCAGCGACCCGACCATGAATCCGCCCACCACGTAGGCACGCACCGCGAGCATGGCCGCATCCGACAGGCCCCATGCCCGCAGAACCCCGTACAGGAACACGGCCCAAAGCAGAATGAACGCTGTAATCCGCAGCCACAGCAGTCCCGGTATCGTCTGTCCGGCGGAAAGATCCAGTGCCTGGCGCAGCCGCTGGTGCCACGGATGACGACCGGTGTTCAGCCGGTCGAAGAACTCCCCAAGCAGTCGGCTGGCGAGCACCAGAAGTCCCGAAGCCAGCAGCGTACCGGTGACGGCACGCAACAGCGCAATCGAAAGATTCCGGTAGCCGAGCACTTCCGCGACCATCGCTGCGGTCAGCACGAAAACCAGCACGGCACGCAGGCTCCGCTGACGCGACAGCCTGCCGATATGGGCCACCAGCCACACAACCCAGAGGATGTTGAACGTGAGGACGACGAAGAATACGCCGCGCGCCAGCAGCAGCGCCGGTGCAGGCAGGCTCTGGGCAACCAGGGCGCCGAACCCCAGATAGCCGATATAGCCGAGCAATGCCAATATCCGCAGACGCGCCGCCAGCGCCCGGGCGACCTGCAGCGGAAGCGTGACAAACGGTTGCGCCGGTGGCGGCGGCGCCAGGAACAGACAGATAAACGCCAGTACGAGGATATAGACCGGCAGTCCGTAGGCTGCGAGATTGACAAGCGGCAATGGCGTCAACCCGCCGGTCGACTGCCAAAGAGTCACAGCGACGGCGGTACTCGCCAGAAAATACGGCAGGTATTGGCCGATGGACGTCGTCATCGACGTACCCAATCCGCCCGAAAACCCTTCCCCCCAGTGGCGCTGCACCGCGAAGCGAAACAGGCGTCGCCGTAACAGGATGCCGATGATCGCGGCCACGACCGCGGTAGACCCCAGGGCCCAGAAATCTCCCGGCGCAAGCTGGCCGATGCCGCTGTGCTGGGCGAAAAAATTCCTGGTTGATCCGATCCACGCTGCCCGCTGTCCCCAGTCTTCCTGAAGCAGGCCTGCGAAGGTCGGACCGCGTCCGAAAAGTTGCGCCGCCAGTGCCTGGCGCTGGCTTCGGGCGATGCGTTGCAGCACCCCGGTGGCGCGCGAACTCAGCAACCGGCAGGCAGCGAGTCGATCTTCCTGGGTGAGACGTTCCTGGCGCAGCAGCTCGCGCTGGCGGGTAACCTGCAGCGCCTCGCCGGGGCGGAGCCGCGGGAGCTTCGCCAGATCCCGGTCGAGCTGGTCGACATTCTGACTGCCATCGGATACACAGCGATCAGCCTGGCTTTTGATGGCACCTACATCGTTCGCCCAGGCCGCAAACCGGCCGGGGTCGAGGACCGGGCGCGTCAGCCCGCTTTCGATCCGGTAGAGCTGCTGGTTCATCGCCGCAAGGTCGTCGCGCGCCGGAACCGCTCCGGCCGCCAGCGCCGTACTGCCGCAAAACAGCACACCGGCAAGCACCGCAGCGATCCGCCGCACGGACATGCAGCGCCACAGCGGCACACCGCGCGCGTGAACGGTTCGGACAACCTCGCAACGGCCTGATCGCTTCATAAGTATGCGCATTCGAGCCAGCCTATCCCGACGCCGGCCCGCAAAAAGGGTAGCACTGCGGCCGTACCTGCGCTCAGCTGATCTGCCGACGGCAGCGGGCGGAGTGTAGGAGGTTTCGGACCGCCCCACAACCGGGCACGCACCTCTGTCCTCTTCAGGACACGGCGGCCTGCGCCCGCAGCAGCCCGATCACTGTCTTTGCATCCTGGATATCGCCGGAAAGGGAACGTGCTACCGCCTCGGTCAGCGGAAGCCAGTGGACTTCGATGAGTTCGTGCTCCTCAGGTGCGCTCGGACGCGAATCAAGATCGCGCGCCAGGAACAGATGGATGGTCTCGCTGAAGACACCCGGTGAACTGAGCATCCTCCCGAGCGATTGCCAGCTGCGCGCACCCACTCCGGCCTCCTCCCCCAGCTCGCGCTGGGCGGCCGCGAGCGGCGCTTCTGCACCGTCGAGCTTGCCTGCCGGAAGCTCCCATACCCAGTCTGCGACCACATGCCGATACTGGCGCAGCAGACACACCCGAGCATCCCGGTCCAACGCAACCGCGGCCGCACCACCCGGATGGCGTACGATTTCGAATTCTCCGGTGCGACCGTTGGGAAGCTGCACCACCTCGCGGCTGACGGTGATGATTCTGCCCTCATAGATGAGGGTCTGGCGGGCGATCAAGATTTTCTCCTTCCGGTTCTTCTGTCGCGGACAGGCGCACTCCCCCCCTGCGCTCCGGCGCCCGTACCCAGTTTCCACAGCCGCGCCGCTACAGACCACTATACGCCGAACTGGCCCTAGCGGTAACGCGCATCCGCCGCGCGATCCACGGCGATACCGGACTCCATGCGATCGCCGACCGCCAGCAGTCCTTCTTTGTCTATGACCTGGTTGCCACGGCTTTCGAAATGAAACTCGAAAATTCGCGTCAGCACCACGGCATCGACCGGGCAGGCCTCCTCGCAAAACCCGCAGTAGACACACTTGAACAGATCGATATCGTAACGCGTCGTCCGGCGCGTTCCGTCGGAGCGCTGTTCCGATTCTATCGTAATGCATGCCGCCGGGCATACCGCTTCGCACAGCTTGCAGGCAATGCAGCGCTCCTCGCCGTTCGGATAGCGGCGCAGCGCATGCAGGCCACGGAAACGCGGCGACTGCGGTGTCTTCTCGTCCGGATACTGCACCGTTATCTTGCGGGCGAACAGATGCCTGCCGGTTTCGGCCAGCCCGGCAACGAGCTCCCAAAGCAGGAAGGTCCTCAGGTAACGCCGGACCAGGTGCAGCCGCCCTGCCATCACACCTCCTCGCCCTGCGCTGCCGGACCCCGTGTGCACTGCGGTATGCCGCTTCCCGAGACCGCTGCGCCATACGGCAAGGTCAGTCCCAACGGTCGTCCCTCACCTCTATCCGCTGCTCGCGGATGCGCACCGGAAAGCGGTGCAGCGCCTCACAGGCCGGCGGTGCGGTTACCTCTCCGGTGGTAATGCGGAATCTCGCTCCGTGCCTCGGGCAGACGATTTCGTCCCCCTCCACGCAGCCGCCGCCGAGCGACCCGCCGTCATGGGTACAGATGTCGTCGACAGCGAAATAAGCTCCGTTCAGATTGAACACCGCGACCATCGCGCCATCGACCTCCACCACGCGAAAGTCCCCGTTCGGGACCTCGTCGACCGCCGCTACGTCAATCCATTCAGACATGACCGCCCCTGCGCCCGGTACTGTCCGGCACGCAGCACAGTGTGCAATGCCGGTCGCCGCCGGCGCTCACAGCAGACCCAGCTCCAGTTTTGCCGCCTCGGACATGCTGTCCCGGCTCCACGGCGGATCCCACACGAGTTCCACCGCCACATCCCTGACACCCGGCACCTCCCGGACTGCGCATTCCACGGTGCACGGAAAGGTCTGCGCAACCGGGCAGGCTGGCGTGGTCAGGGTCATTCTGACGTGAACCCTGCCCACGGGCTCATCGATATCGAGATCGTAGATGAGCCCGAGGTCGTAGATATTGAGCGGAATCTCCGGATCGAAAACCGCGCGCAGCGCCTCGATCACACGCTTCCTGAGTCCGTCAGAGCCGGATTGCTGCTGTGCGGCGAGCTTTTTCAGGTCGATGGTCATGGTGACAGAGGCCTCCTCAGGGCGGTGGGCCGATAGCCTGACGCAAAAAGCGCACAGCCGCCCGCGTTGCAATCATTCGGTCGATACGGTTCCCTGCTCTTTGCGCAGGGCGGCCTGCAGGGTGTGCCAGGCAAGCGTCGCACACTTCACGCGCGCCGGATATTCGCGCACCCCGGCAAGCACCTGCAGCTTGCCCATGGGCCCGCCACTGCCCTCGCTGGTGAGCAGCCCATGCACGGATTCAAAAAGCGCCCGGGCCTCTTCCACGGTCTTTCCCTTGACGATCTCGGTCATGAGTGAGGCCGACGCGGTCGATATGGCACAGCCTGCGCCCTCGAATCCTATGTCCGTCACGACACCGTTTTCCAGCCGCAGGCTGACGGTGAACTCATCGCCGCACAGCGGGTTGTAGCCGTGCGCGACGTGATTGGCCCCCGGCGGGGCGTACTGGAAATTGCGCGGGTTGCGGTTATGATCGAGAATCACTTCCTCGTAGAGGGAACGCAGGTCGGCAGTCATCCGAACACCTCCTTTGCTCTGTAAATCCCGGCCACCAGCGCATCGACCTCCTCGCGGGTGTTGTACAGCGCGAACGAGGCGCGCGCCGTGGCAGGCACGCAGTAACGCTGCATGACTGGCATGGCGCAATGGTGTCCCACGCGAACGGCGACACCCTGCATGTCAAGAATGGTGCCCACATCGTGTGCATGGACACCGTCCAGTACGAAAGACAGGATTCCGGTCTTTTCTGGCGCCGTACCTATGATGCGCAGCCCCGGTATCCGGCTGATTGCCGCGGTGGCCAGCATGAGCAGCTCCTGCTCGTGCCTGCCAATTGCCTCGCTGCCGAGCGCATCGACGTAATCAATCGCTGCGCCCAGGCCGATGGCACCGGCGATATCGGGCGTTCCGGCCTCGAATCGCAACGGGGGGTCGAGATAGCTGGTACGGTCAAAGCTGACGTGCTTCACCATTTCGCCGCCGCCCTGATAGGGGGGCATCTCCTGGAGCAGCGCCCTCTTCGCATAAAGCACGCCAATCCCGGTCGGTCCGTACAGCTTGTGGCCGGAGAAGGCGTAGAAGTCGCAATCCAGATCGCGCACATCCACCGGGAGATGTGCCACCGCCTGGGCTCCATCCACCAACACCAGGGCGCCCACCTCGTGGGCCTGGGATATCATCCGCTTTACAGGATTGATGGTCCCGAGTGCGTTGGAGCAATGGGACACTGCCACCAGGCGGGTGCGCCGGCCCAGAATCTGCGCATACCCTTCGGCCGAAAGCACTCCATTGTTCTCGACCGGAACAATGCGCAGCTGCGCGCCTGTCTGCCCGCACAGCATCTGCCACGGAACGATATTCGAATGATGCTCCGTTTCCGTGATGACGACCTCGTCGTCGGGACGCAGATTTGTGCGGCCCCAGCTCTGCGCCACCAAATTGATGCCCTCGGTGGTGCCGCGCACGAATACGATCTCCTGCACCGACGGCGCGTTCAGGAATTTCCGCACCTTTTCGCGCGCGGTCTCATAGGCGGCGGTCGCCCGCTCGCTGAGGGCATGCACGCCGCGATGGACATTGGCATTGTCGCTGCGGTAGTAACGATCCAGGGTCTCGATGACCTGCCGCGGCTTCTGGGTGGTCGCCGCGTTGTCAAGATACACCAGCGGCTGGCCGTGCACAGTCTGGTGCAGGGCGGGAAAATCCGCGCGCACACGTTGCACGTCGAGCGCATCGACTCGCGCCGCGCTGTGCCTCTTGCCTGCGGCTGTTGTCATGTGTGCACCTCGCGCGGCGCGAACCGCCGCATGGCAGCGGCAAGACGGAGCTCGATCCGTGCCCGCAGCGGCGCCAGCCGTACCCGGTCCAGAACCTCGCGCGCGAACGCAAAGGTGAGCAGATCGCGCGCATCGGCGTCACTCAGGGCACGCGCCCGAAGATAGAACAGCGCATTTTCATCGAGCTGTCCGACGGTTGCACCATGAGAACACATGACGTCATCGGCATAGATTTCCAGCTGCGGCTGGCTGTCGACCTCGGCATCGCGCGACAGCAGCAGGTTGTCGTTAACCTGGCGCGCGTCGCTTTTCTGGGCACCCGGGCGCACGATAATGCGCCCCCGGAACACCGTCCGGCCGCGCCCGGACAGCACACCGCGGTAGAATTCACGGCTCGTGCAGTGCGGTTGGGCATGATCGATATGCGTATGGTTGTCGATGTGCTGCCTGTCGGTGGCGAGGTAGAGGCCATTGAAATGGCACTCCCCTCCGCTGTCCGCGAGCACTGCGCGCAGATCATTGCGGACCAGCCGTCCGCCGAGATCCAGCGCATGAGTGGTGACCCGGCTGGACCGGTTGATCTGCATGTGCACGCCGCTGACGTGAAACGCCGTACGGTTCTCCTCCTGCACGCGGTAATGTTCCACCGTGGCGTTGTCCGCTGCGAAGATTTCGGTCAGGCTGTTCGTGAAATACGCCATATCCCCGACCGCCGCGTAATGCTCGACGATCGTGACCTGGCTGTCCCTTTCAGCAATGATCAGGTTGCGCGGCAGCAGCAGCGCCGCGCTGGCCGTTGCCAGATACAGCACATGGATGGGCTGCTCCATCCTGGTTCCGGCATTAAGACGGATGAAGGCGCCATCGGACAGAAGCGCGGTGTTGAGCGCGATGAAGCCGTGGCTATCGTCCGGGAGGTATCGCCCCAAATGTGCTGCGGGCAGCTGCGGCTCGCTGTTCAGGGCATAGGCGAGGGTTGTTACCGTCGCGCCTTTGGGCACACCGCCAAGATCCGAAAGCGACGCGCTGAAGCGGCCATCGATGAACACCAGCCGTGGTCCGGAAACGCCATCGAGCCGGAACTGACCGGCATCCGGGATCAGAGGGGTTGCCGCATCGAGAGGCAGAGGCATGAAGGCGGCGCGCTCAATGGGGCGCACATCAGTATATTTCCAGTCTTCATCCTGCTGCAGAGGAAATCCCAAATCGGCGAAACGGGCGACGGCCGACTCCCTGAGCGTGCGCAACCATGCCGCTTCACGCGCGACGTCGTTACGCTCGTGCATGACCTGCACGTATCTGGCTGCGGTGTCTGGCGCAGGGTTGCTCATCGCTCATCCAGCATTGTGGCCGGGGTCAGTGCCGGAGTGAGGTCCGCGTATCCCGTGCGTTCGAGTTCGAGCGCCAGGGCACGATCTCCCGACTTGACGATGCGGCCGCCGATGAGCACGTGCACCACATCGGGTACCACATAGTCGAGAAGACGCTGATAATGGGTTATCAGAAGAAACGCCCGGTCCGGACTGCGCAGCGCATTGACACCTGCCGCCACGACCTGCAGGGCGTCGATGTCGAGTCCGGAATCCGTCTCGTCCAGGATCGCGAGGTATGGCGCGAGCACCGCCATCTGCAGGATCTCGTTGCGCTTCTTCTCGCCGCCGGAAAAGCCTTCATTGACGGAACGGTATAGCAGCTCCTCTTTCATCTCCACGAGCTGCATGCGCTCCTTGACCAGAGCAAGGAAATCCATCGCATCGAGCTCCCGCTCGCCACGGGACTTGCGCACGGCGTTGAGCGCGGCCTTCAGCAGATAGATATTGCTGACCCCGGGGATTTCCACAGGATACTGGAACGCGAGAAACACGCCCGCGCGGGCGCGCTCCTCGGGCGGCATTTGCAGCAGATCGACATCCCGGTATTTCACCGTCCCCCGAGTCACCTGATACCGGTCACGGCCGGCCAGCACGTTCGCGAGCGTGCTTTTTCCCGAGCCGTTCGGACCCATGATGGCATGTACCTCGCCGGCATTGATCTGCAGGTCGATGCCCCGCAGTATTTCCTTACCGTCACAACTCGCGTGCAGATCCGTGATTGTCAGCATTCTGTTCTCCTGTGCGCCGCGCCGTTGGGCACCGGCCATGCTAGCCGACGGCGCCTTCGAGGCTGACGCCAAGCAGCTTCTGGGCTTCCACCGCAAACTCCATCGGCAGTTCCTTGAATACCGTCTTGCAGAACCCGTTGACCACCACGGAAACCGCATCTTCGGCCGCGAGGCCGCGGCTTTGCAGATAGAAGAGCTGATCCTCGCTGATCTTCGAGGTCGTTGCCTCATGCTCCACGCTGGCCGTCGGATTGCGCACTTCGACATAGGGAAAAGTGTGCGCCCCGCATCGATCGCCGATCAGCAGCGAGTCGCACTGAGTATAATTGCGCGCATTTTCCGCACTCTTCAGAACCTTCACCTGGCCGCGGTAAGTATTCTGCCCGCGGCCGCTGCTGATGCCCTTGGAGATGATGGTGCTGCGCGTATTGCGTCCGATATGCAGCATTTTCGTGCCGGTGTCGGCCTGCTGCATGTTGTTGGTCACTGCGACGGAATAGAATTCGCCGACCGAATTGTCACCTTCGAGAATCACGCTCGGATACTTCCAGGTGATCGCCGAGCCCGTCTCCACCTGCGTCCAGGAGATCTTGGCATTTTCCCCGCGGCAGGCACCGCGCTTGGTCACGAAGTTGTAGATGCCGCCTCTCCCCTGCTCGTCACCCGGGTACCAGTTCTGAACGGTGGAATACTTGATCTGCGCATCCTTGAGCGCAATCAGTTCGACGACCGCCGCGTGCAGCTGGTTCTCGTCGCGCATGGGTGCGGTGCAGCCCTCGAGATAGCTGACGTAGGCCCCCTCGTCAGCGATGATCAGCGTACGCTCGAACTGGCCGGTCTTGGATGCATTGATGCGGAAGTAGGTGGATAGCTCCATGGGGCAGCGAACGCCCTTGGGTACATAGACGAAGGAGCCGTCGCTGAACACCGCCGAATTCAGCGTCGCGTAAAAATTATCAGCATACGGGACCACGGAACCGAGATACTTCCGCACCAGATCCGGGTGTTTCTGCACCGCCTCGGAAAAAGGGCAGAACACGATGCCCAGGGCCGCGAGCTTGTCCTTGAACGTCGTCGCCACCGAGACGCTGTCGAACACGGCATCTATGGCGACTCCGGCGAGCAGCTCGCGCTCCCGCAGCGGAATGCCGAGCTTGTCATAGGTTTCCAGCAGCTTCGGGTCGACGTCCGCAAGGCTTTTGGGCCCGTCGTCTCTGGATTTGGGTGCCGAATAATAGACAATGCTCTGGAAATCGATCGGCGCAAAGTGCACATGGGCCCATCGCGGAGCGCGCATCGTCAGCCACTGGCGATAGGCGCGGAGCCGCCACTCCAGCATGAAATCGGGCTCGCGCTTCTTCTCGGAAATGAGGCGGATGACGTCCTCACTGAGCCCGGCCGGCACCGCGTCGGACTCGACGTCGGTGACAAAACCGGCCTCGTACTCTCTGCGGACCAGTGTTTCGATGTCGCGACTTGAAGTTTCCATGGCAACCTCTGCAATGACTCTGGCCGGCACGACGGCCACGGACGGATCGTGGCCTGCTACCGCGGTCGGGGGAAATTCCGACTTTATCGGTCGGGAAATAGAATACGAAACCAGACTATAATAGTCAACTATTATAGTCGGGGCGAACCCGAATCGATTGTGGATAGAGGATAAAATACCGGTCGAATCAACATCTTGTTCGGGATTGGGTGGCCTAAACGATTGATGCGGAACGGGGGCAGGGGATTTGGCGCCCCAGGGTCCTTTTTCGGATGTACGGCCTGTTTAAGGAGGTGAGACCGGGGGATTCGCAACAGACCGAGAGACCCTCCCCAGCCGCTTAGAGGTCGCGTGCCAGAATGATGGCGTCTTCTCGTCCCTTGCGCGCCGGATAATAGCCCCGGCG
The DNA here is from genome assembly GCA_021790335.1 of Pseudomonadota bacterium. GTDB lineage: Bacteria > Pseudomonadota > Gammaproteobacteria > Acidiferrobacterales > UBA6901 > JAJYCY01. The sequence continues at coordinate 22,477 of JAJYEE010000015.1, forward strand.
CGTTCCGATTTCATGGAATCCGAGCTTGCTGTAGACGTGATACGCCACCGGGTTCGAAACGCGCACCTCCAGCAACGCGGTCTTGGCATGACGCGTGCGAGCAATTTCCAGCATCTGCGAGGTCAGTTCGGTGCCGTAACCCTTTCCCTGACTCTGTGGATGAATGCAGATATTCAGCAAGTGACATTCGCCCGCGCCTAGCGACATGATCCCATGGCCAATGACGCCGCTGCTGCCGCCGAGGACCTTACAGACATAGCCGAACCGGATGCAGTCTCGGAAGATGCCGAAAGTCCACGGAAATTCATAGGCGGCGAGCTCCACTTCCATGACCATCGAGAGGTCTTCTTCGCGCATGTTGCGCAGCCGTATCTGACGCCGGAAGGCGACGGCGCTCACGAAGCAGCCTCCACGAGCCTCCGTGCCAGGCACAGGTCTTCCCAGGCCTTGCGTTTGTCGGCCGGATTGCGCAGCAGGTATGCCGGATGGTAGGTCACAATCAACGGAATGTCGTGATAGTTCAGCTGCTGACCGCGCAGTTTGCCGAGCGCCAGTTCCGTCCTGAGCAGACTGTGTGCGGCATGCCGCCCGAGGGCGACGATCATGCGCGGCCGGATCAACTCGATCTGGCGCACGAGATAGGGTTCACATTGCTGCACTTCGTCGGGCTGAGGATCGCGGTTATTGGGTGGGCGGCATTTGAGCACATTGGCGATGTACACTTCTTCGCGCGTGAGCCCGGTGGCAAACAGCATTGCGTTGAGCAGTTGGCCGGCCCGTCCCACGAACGGCTCGCCCTGTCGGTCCTCTTCGGAGCCCGGCGCCTCTCCAATGAACATCCACCGCGCATGGCGGTTCCCCGTACCGAAAACGGTCCGGGTACGCTCCAGATGCAGACGGCATTTCGTGCAGCCGCTAACCGCCTGTTCCAGTGCCCCCCAGTCCATTCCGGCAACTGCGGGCTGTCCGCAGCCCGCGGCAGGCGGAATCGGCGATTGCTCACCCTCCACGCGAACCGCCCCCCCGGGCGACAACCCGCAGTTTTCCGTGGCTCCGGGACCCGGATACGCGGCATGCCGGGTGCGACGCTCCCATGCCCGGATACCCATGGCCGCCAGATACTGTCTTCTGAGGTTGTCGTGCAAAACCATACGGAAAGGATAGCGCGGCTGTGATCGAACACAAAACCGTCAAGACCACGGCACGTCACCGATTGACGGTTTCCGTTGCCCGGCCATCTGCCCGACACCATCGGGATGGGTGCCGCCACCCGGCCCGGCGTCTCGCCGCATGACACGGGCTGCGGCCGACCACGGCCGCAGCCCGCGACGGACGCGCCTGGCTCAGATCGGCGTTCCGGCCTGCGGATGCGCGCGATCAGCGGGAAGCACCAGTTTGTTCAGCGCGTTGAGATAGGCTTTGGCCGATGCGATGACGATATCGGTGTCGGCTCCGTGGCCGTTGACGATCCGTCCCGCCCGCTCCAGTCGCACGGTCACCTCTCCCTGCGAATCGGTTCCGCTAGTTATGTTATTGACCGAGTAGAGAAGCAGTTGCGCTTCGCTTCCGACCACCGCCTCGATGGCCCGAAACGAGGCGTCGACGGGACCGCCGCCATCCGCGTCCGCGGACTTCTGTGCACCCTGTACCGAAAGGGTTACCGCGGCATGCGGCCGCACACCAGTTTCCGAACATACTTTTAGGCTCATGAGCCGATACTGCTCGTCGATACCCTCGAGCCCCTCCTCCGTAACCAGTGCCTGGATGTCCTCGTCGAATATCTCGTGCTTCTTGTCCGCAAGATCCTTGAAGCGCTCGAAAGCAGAGTTGAACTCTTCGTCGGTCTTGAACCCGATGCCGAGTTCCTTCAGGCGCGTACGGAATGCGTTGCGTCCCGAGTGCTTGCCGAGCACCATGCGGTTCGCGACCCAGCCTACATCCTCGGCGCGCATGATTTCGTAAGTCTCGCGCTTCTTGATCACTCCGTCCTGGTGGATTCCGGATTCGTGGGCGAAAGCATTGGCACCCACGATCGCCTTGTTCGGCTGCACGGCGAATCCGGTGATGTTCGACACCAGTCGGCTGGCAGGCACGATCTGGGTCGTATCAATGCGTGTGTCGCAGGAAAACAGGTCGCGGCGGGTGCGGACCGCCATGACCACTTCCTCCAACGCCGCATTGCCGGCACGCTCTCCGAGGCCATTGATCGTACACTCGACCTGACGTGCACCGTTAAGCACGGCCGAAAGCGAGTTGGCCACCGCCAGGCCCAGATCGTTATGGCAGTGCACGGAAAACACCGCCTTGTCGGAATTGGGCACACGCTCGCGCAATGTCCTGATGAGGTCGCCGAACTGGCCAGGGAGATTATAGCCGACGGTATCCGGGATATTGACGGTACGTGCACCGGCGGTGATCACGGCCTCCAGCACGCGGCACAGAAAATCGGTCTCGGAGCGTCCGGCATCCTCGGGCGAGAATTCCACATCATCCGTGAACTGGCGCGCGTACTTTACTGCCTTGACCGCATCCTCAAGGACCTGCGCCGGCTCCATGCGCAGCTTCTCGCGCATGTGTATCGGCGAGGTCGCGATGAAGGTATGGATGCGGCCTGAACGGGCCGGCTTGATGGCCTCGGCCGCCCGGTCGATGTCCCTGACGATCGCGCGCGCGAGCGCGCATACCGTGCTGTCCTTGATTTCCTGCGCTACCGCCCTGACTGCCTCGAAATCCCCGGGGCTGGCAATGGGGAAACCCGCCTCGATGACATCGACACGCAGGCGCTCGAGATTTCTCGCAATCCGCACCTTCTCGTCACGGGTCATTGATGCGCCGGGGCTCTGCTCCCCGTCTCGCAACGTCGTATCGAACACGATCAACTGGTCGTTCATCCTGCGTTCTCCTCGCAGGTACCCCTTCGGGTTCCTGCCGGCATTCGTTCAACAATGGGTGTCTGGTTGCGTGTTTTAGTCCTCGCCAGGAACAAGTCGGAGTCTTATGCGCTTGCGCGCAGCAGTCGGCAGGAAAGAGGGCAGGAACCCAGACGGGCGCAACTCCCGCGGGAGCGGGACGCTAGATTGAAACTCCGGGAACGGAGGGTATCGGTAACCATGTCGATAAATATAAACCAGGAAAGCCGATTTTCAAAGTCTCGGACCGCCAACCTCGCGGTGGCTCAGGCGACGGTAGAACCGGAAGGACGCCAGCAGCGGGCCCGACAGGGAGTAAAACAGAAACATGATAAACAACACCTGCGGTGGATCGAGCGATATCAGCACAAACACGAGTACCACAGCGAGAATCGCGACGAACGAGACACGTCCCTTGAGATCCAGGTATTTGAAGCTGAAGTAGCGGATGTTGCTGACCATGGCGGCGGCGGCAAAGACGGTGAAGCCGAGGGCCACAAAGCGCCAGTCCTTGCCCGTCGCGCCGTAGCTGTGCAGCGTCCACACCAGACCGACCACCAATGCCGCGGCCGAGGGGCTCGGCAGTCCCTGGAAATTATGGCTGTCGGAGTGGCCCAGCTGGGTGTTGAACCGGGCGAGCCGCAGCGCCGCTGCCGCGGCATATAGAAACGCCGCCAGCCAGCCGAGCTTGCCCAGGCCCGACAGGGCCCATTCGTAGATCACCAGCGCCGGTGCCAGACCAAACGATACCATGTCCGAAAGACTGTCATACTCGGCACCGAAATCGCTCTCGGTATGGGTCCAGCGTGCGACCCGCCCGTCCAGACCGTCCATGATCATGGCAATGAAGACCGCGACCGGTGCATGCCCGAATCGGCCATTCATCGCCTGCACGATGGCGTAGAAGCCCGCAAACAGACTGGCCGTGGTAAACAGGTTGGGCAGTATATAAATGCCCTTGCGCTCGTGCTTTTCTTGCACCCCATCGTCCCGTGCGTTGTCTGCCTTCATAACGAAGAATCTAGCATATATAAAGCTGTCCGCCCGAATATCGGGTCATTGCGGGAGAAACCCGAGGATATCCCGGCCACCTGCCACCCGGTCGCCGAGGGCCACGCGGACCTCGCAGGCAGTCGGAAGATAGACGTCGACGCGCGACCCGAAACGGATGAAGCCGTAGCGTTCGCCACGTTGCACCCGGACTCCTTCCTGGACGTAGCACAGGATACGACGCGCGATGAGCCCGGCGACCTGCACGACCACGACCTCGCTGCCCTCGTCGGTGCGTATCAACAGCGCATTGCGCTCGTTGTCGCGCGAGGCCTTGTCGAGGGCGGCATTGACGAAGCTGCCGGGGTGATACCAGCGGCCCTCGATCGCTCCGGATACCGGAATGCGGTTGGCATGGACGTTGAACACGTTCATGAAGATGCTCACGCGCCGGGCGGTGCGGTCGAGGTAAGGGTCGCGGACCTCGTCGATCGCGATGACCCGACCGTCGGCCGGGCATATGATCGCCCCCGCCGCCTGCGGAATGCGTCGCGGCGGATCGCGGAAAAACTGGATGACGAACAGGCACAGCAACCAGGGCAGCAGCGCCCACAACCCGCCCGCCAGCCACTGAACGATCGCGGCGACCGCCACGGCGACTGCAACATGGACCCAGCCCTCCCGGGCCAGGATGAACTGGCGCGGACGCTCAGTCATGGACACATCCGCCGGCGCACGGGCAATGCAGATATTTCAATTTTTGGATTTGTCGACGATCTTGTTCGCCTTGATCCAGGGCATCATGTCGCGCAGACTCGCGCCCACCCGCTCGATCGGATGCTTGGCGGCCTGGGCACGCATTTCGGGAAACCGCTTTCCGCCCGATTCATTCTCCGCCATCCACTCCTTTGCAAACGCCCCGGACTGGATCTCCTTGAGGATCTTCTTCATCTCGGCCTTCGTCTGCTCGTTGATGATGCGCGGACCGCGGGTGTAATCCCCATACTCGGCGGTGTTCGAGATCGAATAGCGCATATTGGCGATGCCGCCCTCGTACATGAGGTCGACGATGAGCTTGAGTTCGTGCAGACACTCGAAATACGCCATTTCCGGCGGATATCCGGCCTCGACCAGGGTTTCGTAGCCGGCCTGGACCAGATGGGAAGCTCCCCCGCACAGCACCGCCTGCTCGCCAAACAGGTCGGTCTCGGTCTCGTCCTTGAACGTTGTCTCTATGATGCCGGCACGACCGCCGCCGATCGCCGAAGCATAGGACAAAGCGGTATCACGCGCCTTGCCCGAGGCGTCCTGCTTGACCGCGATAAGACAGGGCACACCTCCGCCCTGGACGAAGGTGGAACGCACGAGATGGCCGGGACCCTTGGGTGCGATCATGATCACGTCCAGATCGGACCTGGGCTGAATGAAGCCAAAATGGATCGAAAAGCCGTGCGCAACCGCAAGCGTCGCGCCTTTCTTGAGATTGGGCTCGATGCTTTGTGTGTAAAGCTTCTTGTGCTGCTCGTCCGGAGCCAGGATCATGACGAGGTCTGCGTCCTTCACGGCTTCTGGGATGTTCTTGACCACGAGGCCGGCAGCCTGCGCCTTCTGGATCGAACCGGAACCCTCGCGCAGGGCGACGACGACCTGCACGCCGCTTTCCTTGAGATTGAGCGCATGCGCATGTCCCTGCGAGCCGTAACCCACGATCGCAACCCGCTTGCCGCGGATGACGGAAAGATCAGCGTCTTTGTCGTAATAAACCTTCATAAGAAGAAACCTCGTTGCAAAGTATTGTAGGTTCCGAACACCGTGCCGACCGGCCCAAACGCCGGACCTGCAGGCCGCCGGCTCCCGGTCCGGCAAGCGGCGCTGCTACAGGTGCAGCCCCTTGTCGCCGCGGGCGATGGCGGACGGTCCCGACCGGACCACCTCGATTATACCCGTCTTTCCCAGCGTCTGGAGGAACGCATCCAGCTTGTCCCCGGTACCAGTGAGCTCGATCGTGTAGGCTCTATCCGTCACATCGATGATCCGGCCACGGAATATATCGGACAGGCGCTTCACTTCCTCGCGCGCGCCATCGGTTGCCTCGACCTTGATCAACAGCATCTCGCGCTCGATGTGCGCGCCTTCCGTCAGGTCTACGAGCTTGACCACGTCCAGCAGCTTGTTGAGCTGCTTGGTGATCTGTTCGATGATCTCGTCGGATCCGCGCGTCACCAGAGTCATACGCGAAAGCGTCGGATCTTCGGTTGCCGCGACGGTCAGCGATTCTATGTTATAGCCGCGCGCCGAAAACAGTCCGGCCACGCGCGACAGCGCACCCGATTCGTTCTCCAGCAGAAGCGATATGATGTGGCGCATTACGCAAGCTCCCGCTCGGCGCTGGTATCGCGGTGGCAGGGGGACAGCTGCATCTCATGCTGGCCCTTGCCCGCCGCGATCATCGGATAGACGTTTTCCGTCTGATCGGTGATGAAATCCATGAAAACCAGGCGGTCCTTGAGCTTGAAGGCCTCCTTCAGGGCGCCTTCGACGTCAGACGGCTTGTCAATCTGCATGCCCACGTGGCCGTAGCTTTCCGCAAGCTTGATGAAGTCCGGAAGCGCGTCCATGTACGAATGCGAGTAGCGACGATCATAGAAGAATTCCTGCCACTGCCGCACCATGCCCATGTAGCGGTTGTTCAGATTCACGATCTTGATCGGCAGGCTGTACTGCTTGCAGGTCGAAAGCTCCTGGATACACATCTGGATGCTGGCCTCGCCGGTGACGCAGACGACAGTTTCCCCCGGATGCGCGAACTGCACGCCAATCGCCGCCGGCAGCCCGAATCCCATGGTCCCGAGGCCCCCGGAATTAATCCAGCGGCGCGGCTTGTCGAATTTGTAGAACTGCGCGGCCCACATTTGATGCTGGCCGACATCGGAAGTGACAAACGCGTCCCCCTGGGTCAGCTCGTAGAGCTTCTCGAGCACGGCCTGAGGTTTGATCACCTTGTCGCTATGTTCGTATTTCAGGCATTCGAGGCTGCGCCATTCGTTGATCTGCTTCCACCACGCCTGAAGCGCCGCCTTGTCCGGACGCTGCTTGCTCTCCTTGACCAGCTTGATCATGTCCCTAAGCACGTTGTCCACCGATCCGACGATGGGGATCTCCACGGGCACGTTCTTGGAGATGGATGAGGGGTCGATGTCCACGTGGACAATGCGCGCGTGCGGGCAGAACTTGCTCAGTTCGCCCGTGACGCGGTCGTCGAAACGCGCGCCGATGGCGACCAGCACGTCGCACTCATGCATCGCCATGTTGGCTTCATAGGTGCCGTGCATCCCGAGCATTCCGACAAACAGCGGGTCCGTGGCGGGAAACGCGCCCAGACCCATGAGCGTATTGGTGCAGGGATAGCCGAGCAGGCGCACGAACTCGGTGAGCTGCTTCGAACTCTCGCCGAGAATCACGCCGCCCCCCGTATAGATCATGGGGCGTTTGGCCTGCAGGATCAGATCCACTGCCTTGCGGATCTGGCCCGAATGTCCCTTGGTGACGGGGGAATAGGAGCGCAGCGAAACCGACTTGGGATAGTGGTATTCCGTCTTGTGCGCAGTGATATCCTTGGGAATATCCACGACCACGGGCCCGGGACGACCGGTGGTGGCGATGTAAAACGCCTTCTTTATGGTTTCCGCGAGATCCTTGACATCCTTTACCAGAAAATTGTGCTTGACGCAGGGGCGCGTGATGCCGACCGCGTCGACTTCCTGGAACGCATCGTTGCCGATCAGGCTAGTGGCGACCTGGCCGCTGAACACCACGATCGGAATCGAGTCCATGTAGGCGGTGGCGATACCTGTGACGGTATTGGTCACGCCCGGGCCGGAGGTCACCAGCACCACACCGGGCTTGCCGCTGGAACGTGCGTATCCGTCCGCCGCATGGGCGGCACCCTGCTCATGCCGGGCCAGGATATGCTTTACCTCGTCCTGCTTGTAAAGCGCGTCGTAGATGTGAAGTGACGCCCCTCCCGGATAGCCGAACACATACTCAACGCCCTCGTCGCGCAAGCAGCGGACAAAGATCTCTGCACCCGTCAATTCCACGGCACGTCCTCGGATGGGTCGCGATGCCGGCGGAACTGGGCATCAACCCGGATTTTTGGAAACAAGTGTGAGAAATTACTTATAAGCGTCCCCAGGGTCAAGCCCGCAGGGGCAGAAAACCGCGAAATAGCGTGTTTGCGGAGCCACCCGGCCCGGAAAACCGCTTCCGGGGATCTACCGCGGTTCAGCTGCGGCGCCAGGTGGTGCCTGCGCCGGCGTCTTCCAGGATGATTCCCTGACCTTTGAGTGCGTCGCGGATACGATCGGCCTCTGCCCAGTTCTTTGCGCGCCGGGCAGCCAGCCGCTGGTCGATCAGGCTCTCGATTTCGGCCGCTGAAGGCCCGGCTGCCGTGCTGCTCTGCAGAAAGGCCTCGGGGTCATTCCGCAACAGCCCCAGGATTCCGGCCAATCGCCGCAGTTCGGCGGCGAGCGACGCCGCGGCTGCAGGCTCGGCTGCCTGCAGCCGGTTGATTTCGCGGGCGATATCGAAAAGCACCGCTATCGCCACAGGGGTATTGAAGTCGTCGTCCATAGCGGCGAAGAACTGCTCCGCATAGTCGGTCCTGGCCTGCGTCTCGGTGGCGCCGGTTGCCCGGGGAGCAGGAATGTCCTTTAGCGACAGATACATCCGGGTGAGCGCTGCCTTGGCGTTGTCCAGTGACTCGTTGCTGTAGTTGAGCGGGCTGTGGTAATGGCTGGCCAGGATGAAGTAGCGCACCACCTCGGGATCGTAGTTCCTCATCACCTCGCGCAGCGTGAAGAAATTGCCCAGCGACTTCGACATTTTCTCATTGTCGACACGCACGAAGCCGTTGTGCATCCAGACATTGACGAATTTCCCCCCGGTCGCTGCCTCGCTTTGCGCAATCTCGTTCTCGTGGTGCGGAAACTGCAGATCCAGCCCACCCCCATGGATGTCGAAATGATGCCCGAGGCACGCAGTGGACATCGCCGAGCATTCGATGTGCCAGCCCGGGCGGCCCCGCCCCCAGGGCGAATCCCAGCTTGGCTCCCCGGACTTGGCCGCCTTCCAGAGGACGAAGTCCAGCGGATCGTCCTTGGCCTCGCCGGCCTCCACGCGCGCGCCGACGCGCAGATCCTCCAGCGATTTTCCGGAAAGCTGTCCATAGGCCGGAAAGCGGCGCACGCGATAGTAGACATCCCCGTTTGCAGCAACGTAGGCGTAACCGCGGTCGATCAGGGTCTGAATCATCGAGATGATCTGCGGCATGTAGACCGTCGCCCTCGGCTCGGCATCCGGAGCGTCCACGCTAAGCGCGCTCGCGTCCTCATGCATTGCGACCGTAAATCGTTCCGTCAGCGAACCGATCGTCTCGCCATTGTCGTTGGCGCGGCGGATGATCTTGTCATCGATGTCGGTGATATTGCGCACGTAATTGACGCGGTAACCGCGGGAACGCAGGTAACGCACAATCATGTCGAACACGACCAGAACCCGTCCGTGACCCAGATGGCAGTAGTCGTAAACGGTCATGCCGCAAACGTACATGCGCACCTCGCCCGGAACGATCGGCTGGAAGGGCTCTTTTTTCCTGGTAAGACTGTTGTATATCTGCAGCATGGTCTCGGATCCGGGCGGCAGCCCCGGCAGTGGTGGTTTCAGGTAGCGAAGACAGACGGTCTGCCGTCGTCATCGTGTGGGTGAAAGTCCTCGACAGCAGGTCATCCCGTGCCCGCAAGCCGGGCGGCTTCCTCCAGGCGCCGTCTGATGCGTGCCGGTCCGAGCAGGTTCCATATCCGCTCGAGCGCCGGTCCGTGCGGCCACACCCTCGGCCACTTAGAATCATATACCGCCCCGGTTAGCGCGGCACGCAACGGCATGAACAGCGATTTGCCCTGTGCTCCGGTAGCGGCCCTGAGCGCTCCACCGAAGCTCCTGAAATCGGCTTCCTTACCCTGCAGGCAGCCGAGCGCGGAACGGAAAAACGCTTCACCAGCCCGACCGATTACATCGCGCGCTTCGCTGTCGTAGGCAGCGCCGGCAAACAGGTTCCCCGCCCAGACATACGCATCGAGCGGCGTCATGACGTTTTCCCTCACGGTCTGAACGAACGCTCCCACCAGCTCCGGCGGTACGAGACGCTCTAGCCGCCCGCCGTCCGGATGGACGGCGGCGTTCATCCATTGCCACAGTTCGTCCTCGGGGGCACACAGAACCGCCTCCTTTTGCCAATGGAGAAGCTGCGCTTCGTCGTAGCGCGCCGGTGCACGATGAAGGCGATCGACTCCGAACGCAGCTGCCAGGCCATCCAGTGGCAGCAACTCGTTGGCGTCGTAGGTATGTCCGAGACGTGCAATGTAGTTATTGATGGCGAGCGGAAGGAACCCCCCCTCGCGCAGCTCCTGCACACTGCGGCTGCCGGTACGCTTGGACAGCGGCGAACCGTCCGCACCCACCACCATGGCGATATGGGCATATTCGGGCAACTGCAGATCCAGGGACTGCAGGATCAGAATCTGCCGTGGCGTGTTTGCCAGGTGGTCCTCGCCGCGCACCACCAGCGTGACCCCCATCACGGCATCATCGATGGCGTTGCTGAAGAAGAATGACGGAGTGCCGTCCGACCGGCGAATGATGAAATCCCCGATATCCTCCGTGCGGAACAGCTGGCGGCCGCGCACCCTGTCGTCGAACTCGACCGAGGTGCTCCTGCCCACATGAAAGCGAAGCGTGGCCGGAGAGCCGGCAGCGAGACGCTCCTCCACCTGCTCTTTCGTCAGAAGCCGGCAGCGGCCCGAATAACGCGGCGGACGTCCCGCTGCCATCTGTGCGCGGCGCTCGGCCTCAAGCTCATGTTCGGTGCAAAAGCACCGGTAGGCGAAGCCCCGCTCCAGAAGAAGGGCAAAATACTGGGCATAAACCGGTCCGCGCTGTGACTGGAAGTAGGGCCCGTTCGCCCCGCCCGCCTGTGGCCCCTCGTCCCAGACCAGACCCAGCCACCGCAGGTCGTCCTCGAGTGCCTGTGCATAGCGCTCATGCCCCCGCACGGCATCGGTGTCCTCGATCCGGAGCAGAAACACGCCTCGACGACTGCGGGCCAGCAGAAAATTGAACAAGGCTGTGCGGATATTGCCCAGGTGCAAAAGCCCAGTCGGGCTCGGCGCGAACCGGGTCTTGAAAGAAGTGTCGTTCATCCTGAAGGGAATGGTAACGAAGCATTGCCTGGATTAAAATACGCTCTCGTCGAAAGAGGCGGCAATTGTCAGGAAGGACAACCCTTTCGATCGTCCGGCTATCTCCTTCGCAAAACAAACGAGTGATAATCATATTATGAAACGGGTACGCATGCTGACAAGCTACGGCGCGATCATCCTCGAACTTGACGAGCAAAGAGCACCCAAGTCCGTGGAGAATTTTCTCGCCTATGTCCGCGAAGGGTTTTTCGATGGAACCCTGTTTCACCGCGTCATTGACAATTTCATGATCCAGGGTGGCGGGTTCAACGCCGGCATGACGCAAAAGGCCACGCACGCGCCGATCGAAAACGAAGCCATGAACGGATTGCGCAACGAGCGCGGCACCGTGGCCATGGCGCGCACGAGCGATCCGCATTCCGCCACCAGCCAGTTCTTCATCAACGTGGTCGACAACGATTTCCTGAACTACACGGCCCCCAGCCCTGCGGGCTGGGGCTACTGCGTATTCGGGAAGATCACCGACGGCATGACCGTGGTGGACCGGATCAAGGGTGTCCCGACCGGCAGCAGGGGCGGCCACAAGAATGTGCCGCTCACCGAAGTCGTCATTGAGAGCGTATCCGAGATCGAATAACCCCCTGGCGGCGCGGTCTCTTCGCACAATCAAGCCCATGGCCACCTTGTTCATTTCCGACCTGCACCTCAGCGCGGAGCGGCCGGCCATCTTCGATCTTTTTCTGCGATTCCTGCGCGAACGCGGCGCGGGCAGCGATGCGCTCTATATCCTGGGCGACCTGTTCGAGTACTGGATCGGAGACGATGCTGCCGGCTACAGCGGCTATCTGCCGGTCATGGAAGGCCTGCGGGCATTGACCGGCGCCGGAACACCGGTGTACCTGATGCATGGTAATCGGGATTTCCTGCTGGCCGGCGGATTCGAACAGGCCACAGGCGCACGCCTGCTGCCGGAGCCGGCGATGATCGATCTGTACGGCGAACCGGTGCTGCTGATGCACGGCGACACCTTGTGCACCGACGACATCGAATACCAGAGGTTTCGCGCCACAGTGCGCGATCCCGCATGGATTGCCCAGTTCGTCGCAAAGAGTCTGGAGGAACGCCAGGCCATCGTCCGCAACCTGCGTGAAACCAGCAAGGCCGCGACGGCGACAAAGAAACCGGAAATCATGGACGTGAACCAGGATGCGGTCGAATCGGTAATGACCACGCACCGCATTGTCAGGCTGATTCACGGCCATACCCATCGACCGTCAATGCATGAGTTCCCGCTGAACGGGAAGACTGCGCACCGCACGGTCCTGGGAGACTGGTACGACCAGGGCAGCGTTCTGGTCTGCACCCCGGGATCCTGCGTCCTCGAACAGCTGGACTGATGCCGGCAGTCGGCAGACTCGCCGGGATCCGCCGACAAATCGGGACCGCGATCCGCTTGCGGTTTTTCCTCAAGGACCGGCGCCGCCGGCCATCTGCCCGACACTGTAGCGCCGGTAATGGGACGGAAGCGCGAAAAGGCTGGACGCCACGGGCACTGCGGTACGGAAATTCAGCAGCTGTCGGGAAGCACCGGTGTCATCCCTCTGCCTCACCGGGAATCCGAAATCGAGATAGCGGGCCGGCCTGAATATGTAGTTCGACAGGTCGCACACCGAACGCATCGACCGCGGAGTCCTGGCTTCGGTGACAGCCTGCTCGCCTGCCAGTACCCGCTGGTATTCACGCAGCGCCGCCACAGCATCCGGCAGGAGGCCGGCGGCAGCGTAGACGTCGAAACAGCGCTTGCCGTTGGTGAAAAACGTGTAGTGCACGACCCTCTTCCCTGCAACCGCCGGGAAGTCGCCCCCGCCCTTCACAACCCGCTGCCGGAATCTGGCCAGCCGGGGAAATGCGATCTTCTCCGGCGTGATCACCAGGATCGTCCGATCCGTCCGGCTTACGCTGTAGACGGTGCGCGTCGCCCGGTTGAGAAGAATGAAGCCGCCGCCATCCGCTCCGTTATCCATGCGAAGATACTGCGGCGTAATCAACATGCGCGCTTCGTACGGGGCACCGCCTGTGTCCCGTTCCGAAAACGTCAGTATGGTCGCCGGCTGGGTGGCGGTCACCGCGTGTGCGATGCCGGGTCCCAGTGCAATGGCGAACGCCAACGTGCAGCTTCGGGCGATATGCCTGATCGACATGAGTGTGCGTTCCTCTATTCCCGCGACGCCAATTTCAGCCCCAGCACGAGGTCGGTCACGTTGGTGCCCGTCGGGCCGGTGTACAGCAGGTCTGCGCTGGCATCCAGGAAGCTGCCGGCATCGGCGCTGCTGATCGCCGTTTCCTCGTCCAGGCCGGCTGCACGTCCGCGATCTACGGTGCCGCCATCCACCAGCGCTCCGGCATCGATGCCGGGTCCGTCGCTGCCGTCGGTGCCGGCGGCGAGCAGTAGCGCATCACTGTGCCCGCGCAGTCGCGTTGCCGCCGCCAGCGCCAGGCTCTGATTGCGCCCTCCCCGGCCCGGGTGCGGCGGCAGTCGCACGCTAGTCTCGCCACCCCATATGTGCAAGGTCATGCCGGAACTGCCGAGAAGTTCCCGCGCGATCCGCCGCCCGTTCTCGGCGGCATCGCCCCGGATCGCCGGAGCATGTACGACAGCCCGATAACCCAGCCCGCGTGCCGCGTCGGCAGCCGCCTGCATAGCATCCTCGAGCGTGGCGACAATGTGGTATCTGACGCTGCCGAACACCGACGGTTCCGGATCTGCCGGCTGCCCGACATGCTCGATCACCGCGCGCAGCAACGGTGGAAAATCCTCCGGCAACGCCACCGCCGGGCGCGCGTCGTTCGCCAGCGGCCCGGAAGCGATCGTTGCGGCGTCATTGCCTGGCACGTCCGAAATCGCAAGGCATAGCACCGGCCGCGGTGCCAGCAGGCCAGCAAGTCTTCCGCCCTTGATCAGGGACAAACGCTTGCGCACGGCATTGATGGCGACGATATCGAGTCCCGATGCGAGCAGCCATTCATTTATCGAACGCAATTCGACGAGCCCGATCCCGCGCGCCGGACACTCCGCCAGCGCTGATGCTCCGCCCGAAAGCAGCACCAGCACGCTGGCTTCGCGGGGCATGCGCCCAATATAGTCAAGCAGGCCTGAGCCCGCCTCGATGCTGCCGATATCCGGCAGCGGGTGGCCAGCCTCGAGCACTGGCCAGGGCAGAGCCTCCGCATAACCGTGCTTGGTGACCACCCAGGCGTCGCCCACCGCCGCACCCAGCATTTCACCCGCGGCACGCACCATCGGACAGGCGGCCTTGCCGAGTGCGATGATGTGAACGGGACCAGTTAACGGATGCGCGCGCAGGAATGCCTCGACCCGGCTAGCGCCATGGACCGCCGCCAGCGCCGACTGAAAAATGCTCAGCAGATGGTCACGCGGGCCACGGTTCTGCGGTACGCCGGACATCGTCGGACCGCCCACGAACTACACGCGGCGCGAAGCGCCGACACTACGCGGCTGCGCTTCCATCAGTCCGGCAAGCGCAGCCGCGGTATCGGATCCGCTCAGCCGCAGCGGCCCGCTGACCTGCCGCCGATCCTCCTCCGGCCGGTTCTGGCCGAGCTTGAACTGGCCCTGCATGTCGGTGATCCTGATCTCGAAACCGATGATCTCGGCAAGCAGTCGATCGAGATTCGTTTCGGGCAGGCCAGGCTTCCATGGCTGCGCACGGCGCGACTCGTGTTCGGCGATGAGCCGATCGAGCATGGACTGAACGGTCGGAGCATGATCGATGACCCGGCCCTCGCCATACCTATGGACCGCGGCATAGTTCCAGGCCGGCACGCCGAAGGACCGATACCACGAGGGCACCGCATATGCATGCAGTCGCTGGAATGTTGCAAGGACCGGATTGCCGCGCGCCATGCGCCCGAGCAGCCGGCCGTTGGCTTCCGCGGCGACGTCGGGCAGGAAGGGAATATGGCTCGCGACCGGCACGTCGTCGCAGACTGGAACCGGCAGACCGAAGCTGTGGTTGCAAATGAAATTAACCAGGCATTCGCGCCTGTCTTCCCGGAAATGCGCCGGAACATACATAGAACTGCCCCTCTCCCGACCCGCTACTGGTCGGCCCTACTTCAGACCGCGCTCCAGGTCCTCCTTGAGATCTTCCACATCCTCAAGCCCCACGGAAATGCGCACCAGGCCGTCGCTGATACCAGACTGGGCACGTTCCTCGGGCGTCAACCGCCCAT
Source organism: Pseudomonadota bacterium (assembly GCA_021790335.1). Taxonomy (GTDB): domain Bacteria; phylum Pseudomonadota; class Gammaproteobacteria; order Acidiferrobacterales; family UBA6901; genus JAJYCY01. The sequence goes on from JAJYEE010000015.1 coordinate 37,886, forward strand.
GGGTCGTGGTCGCCGGATGGGTGACGGTGGACTTGGTGTCACCGAGATTGGCGGTGATCGAAATGATACGCAATGCGTCGATGAGCTTCCAAGCTGCCGCCTTTCCCCCTTCCAGTTCGAATGAGATCAGTCCGCCGAAATCCGATTGCTGGCGCCGCGCCAGGGCGTGCTGCGGATGCGACGGAAGACCCGGAAAAAAAACGCGCCCGATGCCGGGCTGGTGCGACAGCCACTGCGCGAGCGCGGTGGCATTCGCGCTGTGCGCCTTCATCCGCAGCCCCAGGGTCTCCAGGCCCTTGAGGAACACCCAGGCATTGAACGGGCTCATGCTCGGACCGGCGGTGCGAAGAAAGCCGAACACCTCCTTGCCAACGCGTTCGCGGTCTCCAACCACGGCGCCGCCGAGGCACCGGCCCTGCCCGTCGATATACTTGGTAGCCGAATGAACCACGATGTCGGCGCCGAGCGCAAGCGGGCGCTGCAACGCCGGTGTGCAGAAGCAGTTGTCGACCACCAGCAGGCAGCCGTGCTCGTGCGCCAGCCGTGCCAGCGCCTCGATGTCCGCCACCTCTGTAAGTGGGTTGGATGGCGTCTCAAGGAAAAGCAGGCGGGTATTTTTGCGGATCGCACGCTTCCATTCCTCGATGTCGGTGAGCGACACGAAACTCGTCTCGACGGCGAAACGCCCGAGATAGTTTCTGAACAGAACCACGCTCGTTCCGAAGATGCTGCGCGAGGCAACCATGTGGTCGCCCGCCTTCAGCAGGGCCGCACAGGTCGCCAGAATTGCCGACATGCCCGAGGCGGTGGCGACACAGGCCTCGCCGCCCTCGAGAGCCGCCAGCCGCTGCTCGAACATGCGTACGGTGGGATTGGTGAAACGCGAATAGATATTTCCGGGGCTCTCTCCGGAAAATCGCGCGGCCGCCTCGGCCGCACTCGAGAAAACGAAACTCGAGGTCGGAAAAATGGGCTCGGAGTGTTCTCCCTCGCTCGTATGTATCTGGCCGGAACGCACGGCGAGCGTGTCGAAACGCCAATTCTCGCGATCATCATGGGACATGCCCGCACCTCGTCTTCAAGTTCTGTTTGGCAGCGACGGTCGGGGAGCGGGAACGGAAAACCCGCTTGCGCACAGCAGAAGCGGGTTCGTCTCGCTTTAGCGGTATTTTTACCGCGCCCGCAAGCTGAAGCTCAAATCGGCGCCGTTGCCCGAAAACATTATCCCAGCGCAGGTGCTCCGTCAACCGGAAGTCGCGCGCTCCGCCCCGGTCCGGAACGACCGGCACGCCGCCTGTCGCTCCCGGTGGCCGGCAATCCCTCAGGGATAGGTATGCAACTCCGGAGTTGCGAGCACAGTCGGTACATCCGTGGAGCGTTTGGAGTCGCAGCGCGTACGCTCGAGTCGATCCAGGTAGTCCTGGCTGACATCGCCGGTAATATACTCGCCGCTGAAGCACGAGGTGTCGAACTGGGTGATTCGCGGATTGCCCTCGTGGGCGGCCGCGATAAGGTCATCCAGGTCCTGAAAAATCAACCGGTCGGCGCCGATGACAGCCGCAATCTGCGCCTCGTCGCGCCCGTTCGCTACCAACTCGTGCACCGACGGCATGTCGATTCCGTACACGTTCGGATAGCGTACCGGCGGTGCAGCCGAGGCGAAGTACACCTTGCTGGCGCCCGCCTCGCGCGCCATCTGTATGATCTGCTTCGACGTCGTTCCGCGCACGATGGAATCGTCCACCAGCAGGACATTTTTGCCGCGGAACTCGAGATCGATGGCATTCAGCTTCTGCCGCACCGACTTCCTGCGCTGCGCCTGGCCCGGCATGATGAACGTCCTTCCGATGTAGCGGTTCTTGATGAACCCCTCGCGGTACTTAAGATCCATCGCGTAGGCCATCTGCAGCGCCGCCGTGCGGCTCGTGTCGGGAATCGGTATCACCACGTCTATGTCGTGATTCGGCCACTCGCGCAGTATCTTGCGCGCAAGCTTCTCCCCCATGCGCAATCGCGTCCGGTAGACCGAGATCCCGTCCATGATCGAATCGGGACGCGCCATGTAGACATGCTCAAAGATGCACGGGACGTGACGCGGACTCTCGGCGCATTGCTGGGCGTGCACCTGTCCATTGAGATCGACGAATAGAGCTTCGCCGGGCTCTATGTCACGCACCAGATCGTAGCCCAGCACGTTGAGCGCAACGCTTTCCGAGGCAATCAAATGCTCGGGTCCCTCGTCGGTCTCGCGCTTGCCGTACACCAGCGGGCGGATGCCAAACGGGTCGCGGAATGCCAGGATACCGTAGCCAACGATCAGCAGGGTAACGGAGTAGGAACCGCGGCAGCGCCTATGGACTGCGGCAACCGCGCGGAATATGTGGTCCGGCGTGAGTTGCAGGTTGGCCTGCGCCTCGAGTTCATGTGCAAACACATTGAGCAGGATTTCAGAATCGGAACTGGTATTGATATGCCGCAGATCCTCGCGGAACAACTCGTCCTTGAGCTGCGCGGCATTGGTGAGGTTTCCGTTATGGGCAAGCGCCAGTCCGAAGGGGGAGTTCACGTAGAATGGCTGCGCCTCGGCGGCAGAATCCCGGCCCGCCGTGGGATAGCGCACATGCCCAAGTCCGAGGTTCCCTTTGAGTTCGCGCATGTGATGTGCTTGAAACACGTCGCGCACCAGGCCGTTGTCCTTGCGCAAGTGAACACGCTGGCCATCGCTGGTAAGGATTCCCGCCGCATCCTGGCCGCGGTGCTGCAGCACCATCAGGCCGTCATAGATTGACTGATTTACCGGGCCCTTGGCCAGGATGCCGATGATACCGCACATAGGGAAAACCCTCCGACGCGTGAGCGGATCGAACCATTGCCGCAGGCCGCTAGAAACGCGGCGGCGTCACCAGCATTCGGACCGGAGCCTAAATGCGGAAGATCTGCACAGCGGGTGCAAAGCAAACGCGTATTTTGCGATTTAAACTATCAAAAGTCCATGCAAGCCTGGCGGGTCACGTGAAACGGAACTGGTGCGCCACTTTCTCCGGCAACATGCCACGCACGGTGAGCGCTGCGGATTCGAAGTAGGGCATCAGCGCCGAGTCGCGCCACCAGGGTTTCTGCGGAAATGCGGTCAGTCCGGCAAGCAACACCAGGACCAGCACTACGACCGCGCCACGGAATGCACCGAGCATTCCGCCAAAGAGACGCCCGGCAACCCCCGGCATCGACGCGAAAAACAGCAGCCGCAGCACCAGCGCAGCCAGCGTTACCGCGATGAACACCGCGGCAAACAGCAGGGCGAATGCCACCACCTGGCGCAGCATCGCGCTCCCAACCCACGGAAACCAGCCACCGATGCTGTCCGAGAACAGGTACGCGACAGAAATCGAAACGACCCAGGTCACGAGCGAGACTATCTCGCGCAGCGCGCCGCGCAATGCCCCGATCCCGGCGAAAAGCAGGACCATGATCGTGATGACGAGGTCGAGCGGGCTCATAAAAGCGAAGTTCGATGCCAAAGCATGCTGCAATCAGGGATAGCCCAGCACCACACCCTTGATGCCCGTCTGGCGGGCAATATGGGCCTCCAATATCCCTGCTTCTCTGCGGCTTCTGACCGGCCCCACCCGCACGCGTACGCCCCGCCGGTGTCCGATCCGCACGTCATCGAGCTCCGCTCTGAATCCTTTGTGCTCAAGGGTCTGCCTGACACGTAGGGCATTTTGACGGCGCGAAAACGCGCCGAGCTGTACGATCCAACCACGCGCGACGTGCACGGCGGGATGCGCCGGCGCGCGGCGCTGCGCGCGTACCGGCACCGCCTTCGGTCCGGGTCTGGGCACAGCTTCGGGTATTGCCGCGGCCGCCTGAGGCTGGGGCGGCACCGGTGCCGCGGGGGCCATCGGTGCCGCGGCTGCGGCCGGAGGAGGCACGTTTCCGCCCGGCGTCATCGGCAGCGGCGGTGGAGACGGCGGCACTGCAATCGTTCCCGAGGGCGCAGCTGCCGATACCGAGGGCACGGGCTGCGACTTGGATTCGCGGTTCCTGAGAATCAGCGGGATCAGAAGTACCGCCAGTGCTACCAGAACGACTGCGCCTATGATCCGGTGTTTGGGATTGAAATGATGACTGGTATCTTCTGGCTCGGCCAAGGTGCCTCCCTTCAGGAACCGTTTAGACCACGCATTGACGGGACCGCGCGTAGTATAGCACTCACCGTATGGAACGATCCAAAGACCACGATGCGGTCTGCGGGTCCGGCCTGCCGAAGCGCTTCCGAATAGGCGGTGGTGACATCCGGATGCAGGGTAGCCGGTGTGCCAATTCCAGCCGCGGACAGCGCCGCATGCAGCTGTTCGGCGCTGGCGCCACGCGGTGTGGCGAGCGTCGCTAGATGCCAGGCATCGACCACGGCACTCGCTTCGGCCAGAACGTCTGCCATGGGTTTGTCCTTGAGCATTCCGACTACGGCCAGAGTCTTGCCGGTCACCTTCTGGGTAGCCAGAGTTGCAGCCAGTGATCGCGCCGCCTGCGCGTTGTGCGCGACATCTAGAACCCGAACCGGAACGCCGGACAGCGTCTGGAACCGGCCCGGCAGCACCGCTTCCTGCAGGCCCGCACGGACATCCGCCTGACTTACTGCAAAGCGCGGCGCCAGCAGTTCCAGCGCCATCAGCACGCTCGAGGCATTGTAAAGCTGGTAGTCGCCGCGCATTGCCGGATATGGCAGCGCCGCACGCATGCGCTCCGTCCCACAATTCGGGCATCGCCAAGTCCAGCTGGTCGCGCCGCGCTCAAATCCGAAATCCCGCCCCACGCGCCGAAGATCGGCACCGATGGCCGCAGCACGTTCCTCGATCGTTGCCGGTGGCGCCGGGTCGCCGCATACGGCAGGCTGACCGGCACGGAAAATCCCCGCCTTTTCGCGCCCGATCGATTCGCGGTCGGGGCCGAGCCAGTCGGTATGGTCGATGCCGATCGAGCTGATCACGGCAACATCAGCGTCCCAAAGGTTCACGGCATCCAGCCGCCCCCCCAGACCCACCTCGAGAACCGCGATGTCGACATGCTGCAAGCACAGCAGTTCGGCGGCGGCAAGCGTGCCGAATTCGAAATAGGTCAGTTTGGTGCGCCCGCGCCGCGCTTCTACCCGCTCGAAGGCGGAACACAGCTCGGCGTCGCTCGCCGCAATACGCGCCGTGCGAACGCGCTCGTTGTAGTCCAGAAGGTGCGGCGAGGTATAGGTGCCGACGCGATAGCCCGCTTCATGCAGAATCGCCTCCAGCATCGCGACCGTCGAACCCTTGCCGTTGGTACCAGCAACGGTCACCACCGGAAACGGCAGGCGTTCGAGCCCCATGCGGACCGCGACTTCTCGCACCCGATCAAGGCCGAGATCGATCACGCGTGGATGGAGCGTCTCCATCCACGCAAGCCAGCTTGCCAGGGAGTCCGGCGTACGCGACCCGGGATTCACGCGGCCGGAAACTGGCTCTTCGACCTCGCGCCCATAAGCAGCGACAGGAGCACTGACAGTCTGTCACGCATTTCACGCCGGTCGACAATCATATCAATGGCACCATGGTCGAGCAGAAACTCCGAGCGCTGGAATCCCGCGGGCAGGGTCTCCCGCACCGTCTGCTCGATCACGCGCGGACCGGCGAATCCGATAAGCGCCTTGGGCTCAGCCACAATAATATCCCCGAGCATTGCGAAGCTCGCGGAAACGCCGCCCATCGTCGGGTCGGTCAGTACCGATATGAAAGGCAGTGCCTGCGCACCCATGCGGGTGAGCGCAGCGCTGGTCTTGGCCATCTGCATCAGCGAAAGCAGCGCCTCCTGCATGCGCGCGCCGCCGCTCGCCGAAAAGCAGACCATCGGCATGGCATGTTCGATGCAGGCATTGACGCCCCGCACAAAACGCTCACCGACCACCGAACCCATGGAACCACCCATGAAACTGAACTCAAACGCAGCCGCAACGAGCGGCACGCCAAGCAATTTCCCCTGGAGCACCACCAGCGCATCCTGCTCGCCCGTCGTCTTCTGCGCTTCGTCGAGGCGGTCTCTGTAGCGCTTGCTGTCTTTGAACTTCAGCGCATCGACAGGACGCAGGTTCGTCCCGAGCTCCACGCGCGGCTCCTTGTCCAGGAACTGATCGAGCCTCCGGCGCGCACCGATGCGCATGTGATAGTCACATTTCGGGCAGACATCCATGTTGCTCTCGATCTCGGCGCTGTAGAGTACCGCGTTGCAACCGGGACACTTGCGCCACAGTCCTTCGGGCACGGCCTTCCTGCCGGCGCTGCTGCTTTTGATCTTGGGCGGCAGCAGCTTGTCGAACCAACTCATGCCCGCACCCCTGAAGTCGATCCGGTCGCAGAGGCTGTCGCACTGTCCATCGCCGCGCGCAGCTGCGCGACAAATGTCGCCGCTTCCGTCGCAATGCGGTCTGGCTGGGATGCAAGCGCAGCGATACGCCCCACCAGTGCGCTGCCGACGATCACGGCGTCAGCGACCCCGGCGACCTTCGCGGCTGCGTCGGGACTGCTGATGCCGAAACCGACGCCAACCGGCAAATGCGTCTGGGCGCGGATCAGTCTCAGCTTTTGAGCAACCTCGGTCAGGTCGAAATTGGCGGCACCGGTGACGCCGCGGAGCGAGACATAATAGACGAACCCGCCGGCCAGCTGCACGATCCGCCTTATTCGTTCGGCATCGCTGGTAGGCGCGAGCAGAAATACCGGGTCGATGCCGCGCGACCTGAGGGCGGTGACGAGCTCCTGCCCTTCCTCCGGAGGAAGATCCACGGTCAGGACCCCGTCCACGCCGGCCTCATGCGCGCCAGCCGCGAAACGATCGTACCCCATGGCTTCGACCGGATTGAGATAACCCATCAGCACGACCGGGGTATGTGGGTCTTCAGTTCGGAACTCGCGCACCATCGCCAGCACGCCGGCCAGGCTCATATGGTGGGCCAGGGCGCGCTCGCTCGCCTTCTGGATCACTGGACCATCGGCCATAGGATCGGAAAACGGAACTCCAAGCTCGATCACGTCGGCGCCAGCCTCCGCCAGGGCATGCATGAGCGGCACTGTTATCCTCGGCTCCGGATCGCCGGCCGTGATGAACGGGATGAGCGCCGTCCGGCCGCGGACCTTGAGCGCCTTGAACCGATCTGCCAGCCGGTTTGTCACAGGGTTATGCCCTCACGTGCCGCGATCGTATGCACATCCTTGTCGCCGCGCCCGGACAGGTTCACGACTATGCACGCATCTCGGCCCAGTTCACGGGCGAGACGCCCGGAATAGGCGATTGCATGGCTCGACTCAAGGGCCGGCATGATGCCTTCAATCCGCGTCAGCAGGTGGAAGGCCTCGAGGGCCTCGTCATCGGTCACCGCCACGTACCGCGCCCGCCCCGAATCCTTGAGCCAGGCATGTTCCGGGCCGACCCCGGGATAGTCAAGACCGGCGGAAATTGAATGGGTCTCGATGATCTGGCCGTCGTCGGTTTCCATCAGGTAGGTGCGGTTGCCGTGCAGAACTCCGGGCCGTCCTGCCGACAGCGATGCCGCGTGTCGCCCGGTGGCGAGCCCCCTGCCCGCAGCCTCGACACCAAACAGCGCAACCGCAGGATCATCGAGAAACGGGTAGAACAGACCCATGGCATTCGATCCGCCACCCACGCAGGCGACCAGGGCGTCCGGCAGACGCCCTTCGAATTCCATAATCTGGTAGCGCACCTCTTTTCCGATCACAGCCTGGAAATCGCGCACCATGACAGGATACGGATGGGGGCCCGCCACGGTGCCGATTATGTAGAACGTGTTCTCGATATTGGTGACCCAGTCGCGCATGGCTTCGTTCAGCGCGTCCTTGAGCGTCCGCGAACCGGACGTCACCGGCACGACCTTCGCGCCGAGCAGCTTCATGCGGAATACGTTGATGGCCTGCCGCTGGATGTCTTCGGCGCCCATGTAGATGACGCACTCAAGACCGAGGCGTGCAGCGACGGTAGCCGTTGCGACGCCATGTTGTCCGGCACCGGTCTCGGCTATGACGCGCGTCTTCCCCATGCGCTTCGCCAGCAGCGCTTGGCCCACGGTGTTGTTGATCTTGTGCGCACCAGTGTGATTGAGGTCTTCGCGCTTCAGATAGATGCGCGCGCCGGCAAATCTCTCCGTAAGGCGGTGTGCCGGATACAGCGGCGACGGGCGTCCGACGTACAGACGCAGATCCTCGCTGAACTCCTCCTGAAAAGCGCTGTCCTGGCGCAGGCGCTCATAGATTTCCTGAAGTTCGAGTAACGGCCGCATCAGCGTTTCCGAAACAAACCGTCCGCCGTATCTGCCGAAGTGCCCACCTTCATCGGGCAGTGCGTAACCCATTTTAATGTACCCCACCTGAAGCGATCGTGACACTTCGCATGAATGCGTCGATCCTGGCTGCGTCCTTGATCCCCTTGCTGCGCTCCACCCCGCTGCTCACGTCCACCGCAAACGGCCGGACTTCGCGGATGGCCTCGGCGACATTCTCGGGGGTCAGCCCGCCGGCGAGAATTAGGCGCCGGCCAAGTCCCTGCGGCAACCACCGCCAGTCGAAGCGGCGACCGACGCCACCGGCCGCTTCCGGGCTGTAGGCATCGAAAACGAGCGCCGCTGCGTCCTGGTACAGGCGCAGCGCGCGCTGTGACTCCGAGCCGTCTCGCATATGAACCGCCTTGAGATACGGCCGCCCATACTGCCGGCACTCGCCCGGGTCCTCCTGGCCATGAAATTGTAGCAAGTCCAGAGGCACTTCAGTGAGAACCTGGCGGATACGTTCTGCAGGCGCATCCACGAACAGCCCGACGGTCGTCAGGAACGGGGGCAGGGCCAGTGCGATGGCGCGCGCCTGCTGCGGCTCGATGAATCGCGGGCTCCGTTCCTCGAAGACGAATCCGATCGCATCGGCGCCAGCATCGGCCGCTGCCAGGGCATCCTCTAGGCGGGTTATCCCGCAAATCTTTACGCGTGTACGCATGCTTACCCAGACCCGACCGGGCAGCTTACCAGAGGCCCGAGATGGGCGGAAGCCGGGGAATTCCGTCGTTCACCGGATATTCCACCGCTGTCAGATACAGGCCTTCGGCGGGAGCGGTAATGCCGCCGACGGTGCGGTCGCGCGCATCCAGCACTTCGCACGCCCAGTGCTCCGGCCTCTCGCCGGCGCCGATAGCCATCAGCACGCCCGCGAGATTTCGCACCATGTGGTGGAGAAAGGCGTTGGCTGTCACGGTCATGATCACAATATCGCCACGGCGCTCAAAGTCGAGACGGCGAAGTTCCCGCACCGGAGACTTTGCCTGACATTGGACGGCCCGATACGACGAGAAATCGTGGATGCCGATGAGTTGCCGCGCAGCCGACTGCATGCGTGCCACGTCAAGCGGCCGATATTCGTGGCTCACGCGCCGGGCCAGGAAGCTTGGCCGCACGCTGCGATTAAGTATCACGTACCGGTATTCGCGTCCGGTAGCGGAGAAGCGCGCATGAAAACCAGGCGCAACCTCCCCGGCCCAGAGCAGTGCGATTTCCGGGGGAAGATTGCTGTTGGCTCCGCGCAGCCAGGCATGATCGCTGCGTGCCGCATTTGAATCGAAGTGAATCACCTGTGCGCAGGCATGCACCCCGGCGTCGGTTCGTCCCGCAACGGTTACGCGGACCGGTTCGTTTGCGACCCGCCCGAGCGCCTCCTCCACGCAGCCCTGGACGGTGCGTGCGCCGTCCTGCCACTGCCAGCCGCAAAAACCCGAGCCGTCGTATTCAATGATCGCCGCCATCCGCATAGGCGAGGTATTCTACACGCATTCGCTGCCGCACCCGGACGATGCGCTCCGCAGCCGACATGCCCCTGGATACGCCGCACCGGATCGCTCATCCGGCCTGCGTCTCGATCTCCGTGACTTCGTGGTACCCGCGCGGCAGACGACTCCCTCGCAACGCGCGCTCGCCGATGTATTGATCGATGTTCTTGCCGGCACGCAGCACCAGCTCGCCCTTGTCTGTACGCAGGACCAGGGACTGGCCTTCCCGGAAGACGGCAACGCCTGCGAGATACTCCTCGCGCTTGGCGACCCTGGAAGCGGGGATATTGAGTATTCTTTCGCCCTTGCCCTTCTCCATGCGCGGCAACTCGGCCACCAGGAACACCAGGATATTGCCCTTGTTGGTGACGGCCGCAAGCCAGTCGTCATCCGCGCCCGATACTCGCTGTGGCGGCAATGCCTTCGAACCCTTGGGCACCTTGAGCACCGTCTTGCCGGCGCGGCGGTCGGTGACCAGATCGCCGAGACTGCAGATGAAACCGTAGCCGGCATCCGAGGCAACCAGATAGAGGTCATCCGGCGCACCCATCATGACACCGGCCCAGGTGGCCCCAGGCGGGGGATTGAGGCTCGAAGCCAGGGGCTCTCCGTGACCGCGCGCCGACGGCAGCTTGTGCGCCGGCAGCGTATACGAGCGTCCGCTGGAATCGAGAAACACGACGATCTGGTTACTCTTTCCGCGTGCAGACTGCAGGAACCGGTCCCCGGTCTTGTAGTCAAGCGCACGGGCATCGACCTCGTGGCCCTTGGCGGCACGCACCCATCCCTTTTCCGAAAGCACCACGGTAATGGATTCGGTCGGAAGCAGCTGCGCCACGTCAATCGCCTTGGCCTCGCTACGTTCGATCAGCGGCGACCGGCGCGGATCCCCGAATTCCTCGGCGTCGGAGATGATTTCGTCACGCACCTTGTCCCGAAGTTTGTTATTTGACCTGAGAATCGACTCGATCTCCTCGCGTTCCGTCTTGAGCTCTTTCTGCTCACCGCGGATCTTCATCTCTTCGAGCTTGGCAAGATGGCGCAGCCGGGTCTCGAGGATCGCTTCGGCCTGTATGTCGGAAAGACTGAAGCGCTTTATCAACACCGGCTTGGGATCTTCTTCAGCACGGATGATGCGGATTACCTCGTCAAGATTGAGATAGGCGGTCAGCAGGCCATCCAGGATATGGAGACGTACGGTGACCTTGTCCAGACGGTGCTGCAGGCGACGGCGCACAGTCCCGATGCGAAAAGTCAGCCACTCGCCGAGCAGTTCCTTGAGGCTGAATACATGCGGCCGCCCGTCGAGGCCGATCATGTTGAGATTTACCCGGTATGAGTGCTCCAGATCGGTGGTCGCAAACAGATGGTCCATTAGTTCGGCCGGATCCATCCGCCCGCTACGCGGAACGATCACGAGCCGGATGGGATTTTCGTGGTCTGACTCATCGCGCAGGTCTTCGACCATGGGCAGCTTCTTCTGCTGCATCTGCTGCGCGATCTGTTCCAGGACCTTGGCCGGGGAGACCTGGTACGGCAGGGCACTGATGACGATATCCCCGTCTTCACGCTGCCACTTGGCCCGCGCCCTGATCGACCCCGTGCCGCTGTTGTACATGGCGCGGATCTCAGCCTTGGGCGTGACGATCTCGGCCTCGGTGGGATAGTCCGGACCGTGAACATGCTTCATCAGCTCGCCCGTGGTCGAATCCGGCTTCTCGAGCAGGCGGACGCAGGCGGCGGCCACTTCGCGGACATTATGCGGCGGAATGTCCGTCGCCATACCGACGGCAATGCCGGTTGTACCGTTCAGCAGCACATGCGGCAGGCGCGCAGGCATGATTCTGGGCTCTTCCAGAGTGCCATCGAAGTTCGGCTGCCACTCGACCGTGCCCTGCTCGAGTTCCGACAACAGCACTTGGGCAAAGGGGGTCAGACGCGATTCCGTATAGCGCATGGCAGCGAACGATTTCGGGTCGTCGGGAGATCCCCAGTTTCCCTGGCCATCGATGAGCGGATAGCGGTAGCTGAACGGCTGCGCCATCAGCACCATCGCCTCATAGCAGGCGGTATCGCCGTGCGGGTGATACTTGCCGAGCACATCGCCGACAGTGCGCGCCGATTTCTTGTACTTGGCAGCCGCAGAGAGCCCGAGTTCGGACATCGCATACACGATCCGTCGCTGTACCGGCTTCAGACCGTCGGCGATGTTCGGCAACGCGCGATCGAGGACCACATACATCGAGTAGTCCAGGTAGGCCTTTTCGGTGAATGCAGCCAGCGGCAGCCGCTCCACCTGCGCGATGCGCGGCCGCGCTTCGGTGGCGGCGACTTTGGCGCGCCCGGGGGCTTTGTCCTTCCCGGAATGGGGCTTTCCGGATGCTTTCTTGGTCATTCTTTACCTAGCCATGCTTGGATAGTGCGGACCTGATCCGGCGGGCGCCGACCGAATGCAGCGATGCGAGGCAATGCCGGGCGTCAGGTCACTTCCGCCTTGTTGCCGTTTTTCTCCAGCCATTCCTTGCGGTCAGGGGCGCGTTTCTTGGCGAGCATCATGTCCATGATGCGGTTGGTGTCGTCGCCGGCCTTGATTTCCAGCTGCACAAGCCTGCGGGTGTTCGGATCCATGACAGTCTCACGCAACTGCATTGGATTCATTTCGCCGAGACCTTTGAATCGCGTGATGGTGGGGCGCGCACGCGGATTCTCCTTCTGGATCCGTTCGAGGACCTGCCTGCGCTCGTCCGCATCGAGCGCGTAATACACCGACTGTCCGACATCAACACGGAACAGCGGCGGCATCGCCACATGCACGTGGCCGGCAGCCACCAGCGGCTTGAAGTGCCGCACGAACAGCGCGCACAGCAGCGTCGCGATATGCGCTCCGTCGCTGTCGGCATCCGCCAGAATGCAAACCTTTCCGTAACGCAGCCCGCCGAGGTCGCTTGATCCCGGATCCACGCCGAGCGCCACTGCGATGTCATGCACTTCCTGTGAAGCAAGTACTTGCGTAGGATCCACCTCCCAGGTATTCAGTATCTTCCCGCGCAGCGGCATAATCGCCTGAAAATTCCGGTCACGCGCCTGCTTGGCCGACCCTCCGGCGGAGTCGCCCTCGACCAGAAAAAGCTCAGTCATCGCCAGATCTGTGGACAGGCAGTCGGCGAGCTTGCCAGGCAGGGCCGGCCCGTTGCCGACTTTCTTGCGTTCGACCCGTTTTGCGGTGCGCTGCCGTTCCTGCGCCGAATCTATCGCGAGGTTGGCGATCCGCTGCGCGTCCGCGACATGCTGCATGAGCCATTGGGCGAACGCGTCCTTGACGACAGAGCCGACCAGGGCCGCCGCATCGCGCGAGGTCAGGCGCTCCTTGGTCTGTCCGGAGAATTGCGGATCACGCAGCTTGCAAGAAAGCACATAGGCGGTCCGCCCCCAGACGTCCTCGGGCGCAAGCCGCACTCCGCGTGGCAGCAGATTGCGGAATTCGCAGAATTCGCGCAGCGCATCGGTCAGACCCTGGCGGAAGCCGTTCACATGCGTTCCGTCCTGCGGGGTCGGAATCAGATTGACGTAGCTGTCCATCAGGGGCCGGTCATTCTCCGGCGCCCAGGCGATCGCCCAGTCGAGCTCGGCGTCATTGTCCTTGAATTGGCCGACGAACGGTTCGGCCGGAATCAGTTCCTGCCCGCCCGTCTCGCTGAGCAGGTAATCCCTCAGTCCATCCTCGTAACACCACTGCTCGCTGTTCGCGGGATCGGACTCGTCGGAAAATGTGATCATCAACCCCGGACACAGCACCGCCTTGGCGCGCAACACGTGCTTGAGTTTCGGGACGTGAAACTTCGGGCTGTCGAAGAACCTTTCGTCCGGCCAGAAGCGCACCGTGGTACCAGTCGCGCGCGCACCTACCGATCCGGTCGCCTTTAGCTCCGCGGTCTTTTGCCCGTCGGCGAACGCCATCTTGTATTCCTTGCCTGCGCGCCGGACGTACACCTCGAGCTTCTTCGACAGGGCATTGACCACTGACACGCCCACACCATGCAATCCGCCGGAAAAATCATAGTTCCTGTTCGAGAACTTCCCGCCGGCATGCAGGCGCGTAAGAATCACTTCCACCCCTGAAACGCCTTCACCTTTATGCCTGTCGACCGGCATACCACGGCCATCGTCAGTCACCGCCAGCGAGCCGTCGTTGTACAGCACCACGTCTATGCGCTTAGCGTGACCGGAAATCGCCTCATCCACCGAATTGTCGATGACCTCCTGGGCGAGGTGATTCGGGCGCTGCGTATCAGTGTACATCCCGGGACGCTTGCGCACGGGCTCGAGGCCGGTGAGCACCTCGATTGCAGACGCGTCGTAGGCTTGGCTCATCGGACCGGAAGGGGTGTGCCGGAAGCGGGATCGCTGCCGAAATAAACGGAAGGCTGCGGATGTACGCGCGACCGGTCTGCGACCAGCCGCCCGCATGCTCCGGGGACCACGATAAACAGCCTGGCTTCTGTCATTGGCGGCGCATTATAGCGTGCCGCGCGCAAAGCGTCAGCCGGTTAAATCGCGCGCGAGTGCTGCGCGCGCCTCGTCCGGCAGCTTCTCGACGGAATGGGAGTAGGCAGGATGTTCGATTCCCATGGCCAGTGCCGCACCGGATTTCACGGCCTGCACCATGGCAGGATCGAGCTCGAAGCGCAGAAAATGAACGGATGAGGTCTTCTCCGATGTGGCACGTTCCAGATCCTCGTCGGCGATCGCCCAGACACGATCAAATCCCGCCACGCACACCCAGACCTTGCGTTCGACGCCGATCATGCTTGCCAGCGCCACCTGGCGCTCGTCTTCTCGCGCGTACTCGATCATGAAGGTTGCTTTCCAGTTGCGGCCGTCCGGAATTAGCGGATTATAGGTTGCGATCTCTTCCTCGATGCCTTGCGCCTCGAAAATCCGCTCGGCACGCAGCATCTCCTGCACCTGGTACCACATCGTAAGCGCGTCCTCGAAGTAAAGGGTCGCGTGCGGTCCGATCGGCACCCTGCGATTGAGTTTGTGCGCCATCACGGTGGCGCGGAAGTCATTGCGCACCCGGTCGTACTGCTCCAGGGACAGCAGACCCGCGCGGGTGAGTTTCTGCGTAGCAATGCAATCGGCTTCAGTCACGGGAACGCCCTACGACTTGTGCTTCCCTTCCAGGGCAACGATAGGCTTGTCGGTGAACACATAATCGCGCAGCTCCTTGTCAAAAGCCGGATCGTGCCGACGGATCCACTCGAGGATCATGGCGGCATGCTCCTTTTCCTCGTCACGATTGTGCGCGAGAATCGCGCGCAACTCCTTGTCCTTGCACGCGTCAACGCGCTGATTGTACCAATCAGCCGCTTCCAGCTCCTCCATCAGGGAAACGATCGCGCGATGCATGTCGCGCGTCTCCTCGCGCAGCTCGGTTTCGTGGTAGCCCTCGCTTGCCATATCATCTCCTCAGTCAATGAAGCTAACAGTGCATGCCGGTCATGCGGGCTGGTTGCTCTGCCTCGGACAAATGCTGCGTTCAGATCCCGTATGCGGCACGCAGCAGGGACAGCGGGTGCTCCGGCGCCTTTCCGGTGGCGAGACCGTTTTCGATCTGATGCCCTGCCATGGGGCAATCGCTACTGAAGTGATCCGCCGCCGCCTGCCGCACGCGCTCGACCACCGGTCCTGCAATCTTCATCGAGCTTTCGTGAAACTCGCTCTTGACCGCATAGGTTCCATCGTGCCCGGAACAGCGCTCGATCGCATCGACTTGCGTCTGCGGCACCAGCTGCAGCAGATCGCGCGTCTTCATGCCGATGTTCTGCACCCGCAGATGACAGGCGACATGGTAGGAGATCCTGCCGAGCGGCTGCTTGAAATCGGTACGCAGTTTGCCGTCCTTGTGACGCAGCATCAGGTACTCGAAGGGATCGAAAATGGCGGCCCGCACCTTGGCGACGTCCGGATCTTCGGGAAACATCAACGGCAGCTCCTGCTTGAACATCAGCACACAGGAAGGCACCGGTGCGACGATGTCCCAGCCTTCGTCCACCAGGCGTACCAATAGCGGAATATTTACCTCTTTGGCGCGTTCCACCGCGCCGAGATCACCGAGTTCAAGCTTGGGCATCCCGCAGCAGCGCTCCTTCTCGGCAATGGTAACCGGGATGCCGTTATGGCGAAACACCGCGACAAGATCATCATTCAGTCGTGGCTCATTGTAATTGCCGTAACAGGTGGCGAACAGCGCCACGCGCCCGCGCGTGGCGGTAGTGGGCTCGGCCTGCGCCGCTACGGCACCGTCATCGTGCCACCGCTTGAGAAAAGTATCGCTGTGATACGCCGGTACGGGAGCATGGGGATGGACATGCAGAGTCTTGTCGAGCACCTTGCGGAACAGACCGTTTCGATTCGCGGCATTGACGAACTGCACGACCACGGGGATGCCTGCCAGACGTCCGACCGTATCGGTGCTCGTCAGGATGCGATCCCGCACCCGGGTATCGCCCTTGCGGAACTTTACCGCCTTGGCGCGCAACATCAGGTGCGGAAAGTCCAAGTTCCAAGGATGCGGCGGCACGTAGGGGCACTTGGTCATGTAGCACATGTCGCACAGATAGCAATGGTCCGCAATCTGCCAGAACACGGACTTCGGGACACCATCGAGTTCCATCGTCTCGGAAGCATCGATGGCATCAAACAGCGTCGGGAATGCCTGACACAGGCTGAAGCAGCGGCGGCAACCATGGCAGATGTCGAAGACCCGCTCCATCTCCTTGATCAGGGCGCCTTCGTCGTAGAACTGGGGATTCTTCCAATCCAGGGGATGGCGTACTGGGGCTTCAAGATTCCCTTCGCGGCCGCCCTGAGTGGTTACAGCCATAATCTGCCCCGCCCGTGGTTGAACTGACTTATGTAACGCATCCCGGCGCGTCGCCTGATCCCGTTTGCCCGACAGCCCGATCGGCAACTGCGCCGGGGACAGGGAAACCCTCCCCCTCGGCGCTATCGATTACTTGCCGAGACTGTCCAGAGCTTTCTGAAAACGGTTGGCGTGAGAGCGCTCGGCTTTGGCGAGAGTCTCAAACCAGTCTGCAATCTCGTTAAAACCTTCCTCGCGTGCGGTTTTGGCCATGCCGGGATACATGTCGGTGTACTCATGGGTCTCGCCCGCGATGGCGGATTTCAGATTGTCGCCGGTGCTTCCGATCGGCAGGCCGGTGGCCGGATCGCCAACAGCCTCCATGTACTCGAGATGACCGTGCGCATGGCCGGTTTCCCCTTCGGCGGTGGAGCGGAATACGGCGGAGACATCGTTGAAACCTTCGACGTCTGCCTTGGAGGCGAAATACAGGTAGCGGCGGTTGGCTTGGGATTCGCCAGCGAAGGCGTACTTCAGGTTCTCGTGGGTCTTGCTGCCCTTCAGACTTTTCATATTCTAGGTCTCCATGTTGTCAGACTCTTCTAACCAATAAGCGCA
The DNA here is from genome assembly GCA_021790335.1 of Pseudomonadota bacterium. GTDB lineage: Bacteria > Pseudomonadota > Gammaproteobacteria > Acidiferrobacterales > UBA6901 > JAJYCY01. The sequence goes on from JAJYEE010000015.1 coordinate 55,215, forward strand.
TGTGCTTATTTTAGAATCATTCTAAGTCTGTCCCACCAATCCTGTCAACGGTCATATTAGGGGTGAAACGCATGACGAACCATGATCTCGATCAAATCCCGGTAGCGAGCAACCTCCCAGGACCAATGGAATCCCACGCCCTGGACCGGACAACGATCAATGCTGTATCCATGGCACCGGACCCGCCGCACCGCACTGCCCGGGCTCTGCACTTCAAGGAAACATCGGTTCGCGCGGCCATCCGGGCGGGGCACCCTTGCCGAGTAGCCGTTTGGGAACGACAGCTTGGGGCCGATCTCGATTTGCGGAGCCCCCGATGATGGGTCGGTTCGGTGGCTGACGGGTTCATCGGGTCGATCAGGCTCCACATGCTGCGGCTTGTCTGCGGCTTTCTATACAAACCCCGAGAACGATCTGTCCGGAATTACAGACAGCAGGAGGGCGGAAAAGTACCGCCACACACACCGCCGGTGCGTTCCCGTTCGCTCGGACCGAGGCCTGGTGCGCATTTCCGTATTCCGGAACCCGGCTGGATCACGAGCCGCCAAACCGACACAGGTAGAATAAATGCCGGCGGACGGCGCCTGCTGCGGCCGCAGACCGCATATGATGATATTGCTGTCCAGACCGGAAACCGACCCCAAACTGCCTGTCGGGACGAACGAAATGAAATAAAGGATTGGCGAACCGGATTATCTCATCTAATATTGATTAAAAGACATCGATATCTCGCCCCGACAACGTCTTTTCAATTACTGATCAAAGGGATATGGCAACTCCGAATCCGGCAAACAGCTTGAGCGGCTTGGCGCTGAGGCTGGTGCGCGATGGACTGTTAAGCGCGGGCGATGCAGAACGCCTGCAAAACGAGGCGGCTGTCAAAAAGCTTCCGTTCGTCTCTCAGCTCGTTGAAAGCAAGAAGCTCAACAGCGCAGTCATCGCCCGCGTGGCATCCGAAGAATTCGGCATTCCCCTGTTCGAGATCAACGCTCTCGACCTGGAAACGGCGCCGGTAAAACTGGTGGATGAAAAGATCATCCGGCGTCATCGCGTGCTGCCGATCTACAAGCGCGGCACCAAGCTGTTCGTGGCGATCGCCGACCCCACGAACCTCCAGGCTCTGGACGAAATCAAATTTCATACTGGCCTCGGGGCAGAACCGATCCTGGTCGAGGAAACGAAGCTCGGCGCCGCCATCGACAAGTGCCTGGAAGCGGCCGACACGACGCTTATGGATCTCGCCGGCGGCGACGACCTGGAAGGGCTCGAGATCTCCTCCGACGATGACTCCAAGGCAAAGGGATCAGCCGGTGACGAAACCGATGTCAATGACGCACCGATCGTCAAGTTCGTGAACAAGGTGCTGATGGATGCGATCAATCACGGTGCTTCCGACATCCACATCGAGCCTTACGAAAAGTCCTACCGTGTCCGCTTTCGCCAGGACGGGATGCTGCACGAAGTGGCCAGCCCCCCCCTGGCCTTGGCGGGCCGCATCGCGGCGCGCATCAAGATCCTGTCAAGGCTCGACATCGCAGAGCGCCGCATCCCACAGGACGGGCGCATGAAGCTGCGGATCTCCAAGAACCGCGGCATCGATTTCCGCGTAAGCACTCTGCCAACGCTGTTCGGCGAAAAACTGGTGATGCGCATCCTGGACCCGGCGTCCGTCACCCTTGGGGTCGAAAAGCTCGGTTTCGAACCGCAGCAGAAACAGCTGTTCCTGGAGGCCATCGAGCGCCCCTACGGCATGGTGCTCGTGACCGGGCCCACCGGAAGCGGCAAGACCGTCAGCCTGTACACCGCCGTCAACATCCTGAACACCCCCGACCGCAACATTTCCACTGCCGAAGATCCCGTGGAAATAAACCTGCCCGGGGTCAATCAAGTCAACGTCAGCGAGAGGTCGGGGCTTACGTTCTCGGCCGCCCTGCGTGCATTTCTGCGTCAGGATCCGGACGTGATCCTGGTTGGTGAGATTCGTGATCTTGAAACCGCCGAGATCGCCATCAAGGCGGCGCAGACCGGTCACATGGTGCTGTCTACCCTGCACACGAACGATGCACCGGCAACCCTGAGCCGGCTGGCCAACATGGGCGTGGCACCGTTCAACATCGCGTCGGCGGTAAACCTGATCGTGGCCCAGCGCCTTGCCCGGCGGCTGTGTCCGGTGTGCAAGAAACCGCAGGACATTCCGACACCGGCACTGCTCGATGCAGGCTTCAATGAAAGCGAGGTCGCGGACCTCAAGCTGTATGGGCCGATAGGCTGCGACCAGTGCACCGATGGCTACAAGGGACGGGTCGGCATTTATCAGGTCATGCCGGTGTCCGAGGAAATCGGTGCGATCATCATGCGCGGCGGGACTGCGCGCGACATCGAGGACCAGGCGCGCAAGGACGGCGTTCCCGACCTGCGCATGTCGGCTCTGAACAAGGTCCGCGACGGCCTCACCAGTCTCGCGGAAATTGAACGCGTAACCAACCAGTAACCATCATGGCACAACCCGCGGCACAAACTGCCAAAACCAAGCTCAGCACCTTCAACTGGGAGGGCGTCGACAAGAAAGGGCGGCGTCTAAAAGGCGAAACCCAAGGCATCAGCGTGGCTTATGTGAACGCCGTTCTGCGCCGCCAGGGCATCAATCCCCTGAAAGTACGCAAACAGGCGTCGGCACTGTTCAAGCGCAAGCGCCGCATTACCCCGAAAGACGTGTCGATATTTACACGCCAGTTCGCAACCATGATCCAGTCTGGCATACCGATCGTGCAGTCATTCGAGATCGTCGGGAAGGGTCATGACAATCCCAGCATGCAGGAACTGCTGGCGTCGATCAGGCAGGACATAGAATCCGGCACGAACCTGAGCACCGCCCTCGGCAAGCATCCGCTTCAGTTTGATGCCCTTTACTGCAACCTGGTCGCAGCAGGCGAACAGGCGGGCATTCTCGATACGATCCTTGAGAAGGTGGCCACTTACAAGGAAAAGGTCGAGGCGATCAAGGGCAAGATCAAATCGGCCCTGTTCTATCCATCCGCGGTGATTGTTGTGGCGTTCGTCATCACGGCGATTTTGATGATTTTCGTGATTCCCGAGTTCAGCAACCTGTTTAAGAGCTTCGGCGCCGAGCTGCCCGCCCTGACCTTGCTTGTGATCCATATCTCCAACATCTTCCGGACCTACTGGTGGGCGATCTTCGGCGGCCTGGGTGGCGCGGTATTTTTCTTTGGATATTCCTATAAACGCTCGTTGAAGATGCAGCACACCCTCGACCGCATGATCCTGCGGGCCCCGGTGGTCGGGCAGATCGTGAAGAAAGCAACCATAGCTCGCTTTGCCCGCACCCTGGCGACAATGTTCGCAGCCGGCGTTCCGCTGGTGGAAAGTCTCGATGCGGTGGCCGGTGCCGCCGGCAATCGCGTGTATCATGACGGCATCGTGGATATCAAGGCCGAGGTCAGCACTGGCAGCCAGCTGCAGTCGTCCATGGACCACACCGGTCTGTTCCCGAACATGGTGATCCAGATGGTCGCCATCGGCGAGGAATCCGGCGAACTCGACGCTATGCTCGGAAAAGTTGCCGATTTCTATGAAGAGGAGGTCGACAATGCCGTCGACTCTCTCAGCAGCCTGATGGAACCCGTAATCATGGTGGTACTGGGTGTTATTGTCGGTACGCTTGTGATCGCCATGTACCTGCCCATATTCAAGCTCGCCTCGGTGGTATAAGGGCTCCGCCGGCGCGGCCGGGCAGGTGACACGATGCTGCACATGTACCTGCAATCCTATTTTCAGACCTACCCCGCGATGTGGATCGTGTTCGCGGGCGTGCTCGGGCTGGTCATCGGAAGTTTTCTCAATGTCGTGATACACCGCCTGCCGGTCATGCTCACCTGCGGCTGGCGGCGTGAATGCCGGGAACTTCTGGGCGAAACGGCCGACGCACAGGACAATTCCCCGTATAATCTGGTGCTCCCGGCTTCGCGCTGCCCGCATTGCGGCCACATCATCCGCGCCTGGGAAAACATACCGGTTCTGAGCTACCTGTGGCTGCGTGGCCGCTGTTCGGCGTGCCGGCAGCGCATTTCACCGCGCTACCCGGCAGTGGAGCTGACCGCCGGCGGCCTGGCCGCGGTGGCCGCCTTCCATTTCGGGTTCGCTGCGGCGGCTCTTGCGGCGTGCGGGCTGACTTGGGCGCTGGTGGCGCTCGCATTCATCGATTTCGATCACCAGCTGTTGCCTGACGCCATCACTCTGCCACTGCTGTGGGCGGGACTCATAGTCAACAGCTTTCATGTGTTTGTTTCGCTGCACGCGGCTGTGGCGGGGGCCGTAGCAGGCTATCTCTCGCTGTGGCTGGTATATCACGGGTTCCGGCTCGTCACCGGCAAGGACGGCATGGGACACGGGGACTTCAAGCTGCTTGGCGCACTGGGTGCGTGGCTCGGGTGGCAGAGCCTGCCCCTGATCATCCTGCTGGCATCGGTGGTCGGGGCCCTTACCGGCCTTGGTCTCATTTTGTTCCGGGGCCGGGACCGGGCACAGCCGATGCCATTCGGACCCTTTCTGTGCGTCGCAGGCTGGATAGGTCTCCTGTGGGGTGGAGCGCTCACCCGCTACTACCTGCAACTGGCGCACTTCACAGGCTGAGTTCAGGCACTATGCTGCGCGTCGCCCTGACCGGGGGTATCGGAAGCGGGAAATCCACGGTAGCCCGGATGTTCACGGCGCACGGTGTACCGGTGGTCGATGCCGACGAGATCGCGCACCGTCTGGTGCAGCGCGGTCAGCCCGCCTATCTCGAAATCGTCGAAGCGTTCGGCACGGAAATCCTCAGTGCGGACGGCGAGATCGACCGACCACGTCTGGGCGGGCGGATTTTCGACAGTGCCGACGAGCGCAGGCGCCTTGAGGCCATCGTCCACCCCCGGGTGCGGCGCGAGATCGTCGCACGGGTTCAGGCTTTGCAGGCACCCTACTGCATCATCGTGGTTCCGCTCCTCATCGAGGCAGGCATGCAGGATCTCGCCGACCGGATACTCGTGGTCGACTGCAATGAACAGCGGCAGATCGAGCGGGTCCGGGAGCGCAGCGGTTTGAGCGATGATCGAATCCGCCGCATCATGGCAGCACAGATCAGCTCCTCTGAACGCAGGAACTTGGCCGATGACCTGATTATCAACGACGCCGACCTGGTCCATGTTCAGGCACAGGTGGACCGGCTGCACGCACTCTATCATGCGTTATCCGGTGCCGAACTGCATCCGCCCGCGAACCGCTAGACTGAAGTTGCTGACCGTCCCAAATAGATTTCCCTTGCCGTTCAGGCCTTTTTGCAGAAATCCGGTTGCCGCGTTCTGACTACACTGCCATCTGACCGATCAGATCCATCGCCTGCCGCTGCAGCGGATTCGATTGGGTCGTC
>JAJYEE010000108.1 GCA_021790335.1 Pseudomonadota bacterium
TGAATCAGGAGATCTTCTACAGCCTCAAGGAAGCGAAGATCGTGATCGAGCAGTGGCGACACCACTACAACCACGTCCGGCCGCACAGCGCGTTGGGCTATCGTCCACCCGCACCATTGACCGTCATGCCGACACCGACGGCAAAATCAAGACCGAACGCTCTTCAACAACCGACAACGATGCAGTAATCTCTCTATGCCACTGGTACAAAAAATCGGTCAGGCCACCCCGGCCCACCATTGCGGCGCATCAGGCGGTCGCCTTTTCAGTTCTGGGAATGTGAGTATTGGCTGAGTACCTTCTGCCCTGCCGCTCGAAAAACCGCTTCGTTGGAGAAACCTGCCGGACGGGCTAAGCGTACTGATCGGCCTAGAAAGCCGCTTTTTGAGCTGCCAACGTTGGTCGGCCCTATCTCAGATTGCGGACGTTGCGGTGGCACGACGCATCAATAACAGCCCTTGTTATTGACAAGGCGCGGCTGCCCTTTGCGTCGTAGAGCGGAAAGCGGATTCACGGCGCAAATATCACGGCAGTAGCGCGTCCCGAACGGCCGCGGCGAGAAAGTCGAAGACTGCCCGGACGCGCACGTTGCTGCGGATCTCACGGTGCACCGCAAGCCAAACCGTAAGCGGGGGAATCGGAAATTCGGGAAGCAACCTGTGCAGGCGTGGCTCGCGGTCTGCCAGCCAGGTCGCCACAAAACCGATGCCGAGCCCCGCAATGACGCACTGCCAATGCACCAGGTGGTCGTCGCTACGCACGCAGAACGACTCGCGTGTCGCAAACACTCCCGCAGCATGCAATCCCTGAATGATCCGCTTGTCCTGGTCAAAGCCGATGAGATCGTGGCGCAGTAAATCCTGCGGCGTCCGCGGCGCAGAGTGTCGTCCGAGGTACTCCTTGCTGGCATAGATGCCGATGTCAGACTTTCCGATGCGTTTTGCAATCAGCGAAGTCTGCTGCGGGCGCACCATGCGGATCGCAATGTCGGCTTCACGTCGCAGCAGGTTACTGATGCGGTTCGATGCGATGATATCCACTGCCACACCGGGCAGCTGTTGACGCAACCCACAGAGTACCTCCGGCAGCAGATGCGCCGCCACGATCTGGCTGGCACTAACGCGCACTGATCCGTTGAGATCGCGGCCGAGTCCGGTGAGCTTCCGAGCGATTGTCTGCGCGCCGTCGTCCATCGACCGCGCATTCTCGGCAATCGATAGCGCTGCTGCCGTCGGAACGAAGCCGCGTCCGCTGCGCTCGAACAGCACCGAGCCAAGTTGCCGCTCAAGTTGCGCAATATGGCGCCCGACGGTTGGCTGGCTACACGCCAGGTGTCGCGCCGCACTGCTTAGGCTTCCGGCCTCGAGCACGGCGAGGAAGGAATGCATCAGCGTCCAGTCGAAAGCCATCCGAGGGTGAGTGGTATTCATCTTTGCAACAGTCCTATGCATATTTATGCAATTGTGCATGATATGGATGGCGGCCACAATGCCGCTATCCAGACACGGAACTACCGCGATGCTGCCCACACAGTCTGTCCTGATTCTCGGCGCCAATGGCCGCTTTGGCCGCGTCGCCCGGCGTGCTTTCGCCGAAGCCGGCTGGACGGTCATCGCGCAGGCGCGCCGCGCACTGCTCGACGAGTGCAATCCGCGCGTACGGCACCTCGCTCTTGAGGCCACGCAGACCAACGCAATTGTCGATGCGGCCGGCGATGCTGCGGTAGTGGTCAACGCACTAAACCCGATCTATACGCAATGGGAGGCAGAGGCGCTGGCGCTCAATGAGAGCGCGGTGACGGTGGCGCGCGATCTTGGCGCAACACTGATGTTGCCCGGCAACGTCTACAACTACGGCTATTCGATGCCTATCCTCGTAACCGATCGCACACCCGAACGCCCTAGTGCGCGCAAGGGAGAAATCCGCTGCCAAATGGAAGCACGCATGCGCGCCGCGTGCACGCGCAGCATAGTCGTGCGCGCAGGCGACTTCTTTGGTGGTCCAGGCACCGGAACATGGATGGATCAAGTCATCATGAAGGACATCCGTCGTGCCCGCATCACCTATCCTGGACCGCGCGACGTGCTTCATGCCTGGGCCTACCTTCCGGACTTAGCACGCAGCTTCGTGGCTTTGGCGCAAATACGCGAGGAGCTCCCCTTTCACACGACCGTCCTTTTCCCGGGCTACGCGCTGACCGGTACACAGCTTGTTGCCGCAATTACTGACGCTGCGCGCCAGCTCGGCGTGCTGGATGGTGCACTAAAGCCTAGAGTGCGGACGCTACCGTGGCGGGCGATCGGCCTCGCCCGATTTTTCAACCCGATGATGCGAGAGATTTGGCGCATGCGCTACTTGTGGCAAGTTCCCCATCGTCTCAGCGGCGATGGCCTGGAGCAGATCATCGGCAAAGTGCCATCGACCGCGCTCGGTGACGCCCTGAGCGCCACTTTGACGACCGTGCTCGCAATCGAAACTCGATGATGACTATGTTTACCAGCATCCTGCTGCTCGCTTTGACCGCGCTATTTCTCTCTGGCTTCTGGTTTCTCCCCGGCGGCGTGCTCGATCTGCGCCGGCTTGCCGGCGGTCGGTTGCAGGTAGACCTGCGTCCAGCGCACGGTACCTGGACCGTTTACGCTCTGCTTGACGCCTACGGAGAACGAGGTCGCGATTGGTTCGCTCGTATGCTGCGCGCCGATCTGGTGTTTCCGCTTGTCTATGCGGCGGCCATCTGGACGCTTGCCGGGGACTACAGCGCAACGCGACCCCACGCCGTGGAACTGGCACAAGGAGCGGGTATTGCCGCTGCCTGCTTCGACGAATTTGAAAACATCTTGCTGCTGCGCATAATCGCTGCCTATCCCAGGCGCCGGGTGAAACTAGAACGCATTGCCGGTTTTATGACCCGTTTGAAAATGTGCAGCTTCGCAATTGCGATAGGGAGTCTTGTCGGCGCTTTCGTTTAGGTTACAAGCCGCTTTGTGCGCCAATCTATAAGTGGTCTGCGGGGTATACGGAGCATGGGC
>JAJYEE010000049.1 GCA_021790335.1 Pseudomonadota bacterium
CGCGCCGAGCACGATGTTCGCCTGGCGGCAATGGCCCGTCTCGTCCACGTCCAGCACGACTGCCACGGCGGCAAGCGGCCAGTCGAACGCCGCTCTTTCCCCGACCTGGAGATACTGCGAACGACTGGCCGGTTTCTGCGGGGGCAGCCAGACCGCCGTCAGGATCTCCCCGCGGGCAAGCGTATTCTCGCGGTGCATGTCGGTCTGGGGCAACACGAAAAAATCCGCCAGTGGAACCCGGCGTCGCTGGCCGGCGGAATCCGCCAGCTCCACTTCGGCACGGTACGCGGCAAGCGCGGTGGCCAGTGTGGAGGCATGGACGATGGCGCATCCCTGGTTGGCGAAAACGGCGTGGTAGCGGTTGTCACCCTGAAAGGCAAAGCAGTGCGCGCCGCCCTTGCGCAGACAGTGATGTGCGGCGGAGCGGAAATACCAGCAGCGGGGTCGCTGCAACAGGTTCCCGCCGAGGGTGGCGCGGTTGCGGATCTGCGGGCTGGCGGCGAGCGCAGCCGCCTGGCTCAATGCGGCATGGCTGCGCCGCACGGCGGGATGCGCGGCGATCTGGGCGAGCGTGGCGAGCGCGCCGATGCGCACGCTCCCGTCCTGTTCCCCGGAGATGCCGTCCAGTTCCGGCAGGCAGCTGATATCGATCAGTCCTCCGGGGTTCACCAGCCCCTCTTTCATGAGATCCAGCAGGTCCACCCCGCCGGCCTTGATGAGCGTGGCCTGCGGGGTGTCCGGCCTGCCGGTCAGCGTGAGCATCGCTTCGGCGGTGGTATGGGTGGCGACGGAGACCGCTTCCGAGGGGGAAGCGGCGCGCTGCCAGGCGAAGGGTTCCATCAGTGACGCCCTCCCGGCACCATGCCCAGCGCCTGGAGCACTGCGGCCGGTGTCATGGGCAGAGACCGGATGCGCACGCCGATGGCGTTGTAAACGGCGTTGGCGATGGCGGCGGCCGTCGCGATGTTCGCCGGCTCGGAAATGCCGTAGGCGTCCGATGCGCTGAAACCCTGATAATTCTCGAGCAGCACGACTTCGATGTCGGGCGCGTCCTGCGCGCCGAGCAGTTTGTAGTCGATGAAGTTGGGATTGAGCATCCAGCCCGTGTTGGAATCCAGGATCCGCTCTTCCATGAGCGCATAGGAAACGCCCATGAGCACGCCCCCCTGCACCTGGCTCTCGATCTGCCTGGGGTTGATGGGGCGCCCGCAATCATGGACGGCGACCACCCGCAGCACGCGGATGACGCCACTCTCGGTGTCCACTTCCACCTCGGCGAACTGCGCTCCGCCGAGATCGTTCAGCGCTATGGCCGCATCGCCCGAGCGATGGCGGAACCCGGCATAGTCGTCCGCCCGCCCGGCGGTAGCACTGATGCGGTCGGTACGCAGGGCGGCGGCGGCCTCCCGCCAGGAGATGCGCCGATGCGGGTCGTTGCGCACCTGGATCGCGCCGTCCTGGATGATCAGCGTTTGCGCATCGACCTGCCAGGCCGATGCGATGGTGCGAAACAACGCCTCCTTGACCCGCCAGGCGGCGGTGCGTGCCGGCGGGGTGATGGAAGCGGTCGTGCGGCTGCCGTAGGACGGTGGCCCTGACGGAAATTCCGTATCCCCGATGCGCACGCGGATCGCGGCCGGTTCGAGACCGAGCTCCTCGGCGACCACCTGCGCCAGCACGGTACCGACGCCGGTGCCGATGTCCTGAACGCTCGAGAGCACCTCGACGCTGCCGTCCCGCCACAGGCGCACTTCGCAGGCGGTGTTGAGCTGGACATTGGCCGGCCACAGCGATTGGGCCATGCCGACACCGCGCTTGAGCGGCCCCGGGTCGGAGGCGGGTGCCCGGCGCTGCGACCACCCGATCCGTTCGGCGCCCAGGCGGCGTTCCTCCCGGTGAACGGGGCTCGGGTCGATCCGGTCCCGCAGGACGACGGGGTCCAGAGCAAGTTTTTCCGCCAGTTCGTCGATGCTCTGTTCCAGCGCGAAGGCCCCCTGGGTATTGCCGGGCCCGCGCATGGCGCAGCTCGGGCCGGCGTGGGTGAAGACATCGTAGTGCAGCGATTCCATATTAGGACAGGGGTACAGGGCACTGGCGATCCCGCCGGGGGCAGCACCGAATGCGATGCCGGCGCTGCCGTGGGAATGCAGCGAAATTGCCGTAAGCGTGCCGTCGCTGCGGGCCCCGATGCGCAGGTGCTGCGCGCTGGAGGGCCGGTTTCCGCTGTCCATCTGTTCCTCGTCGCGACGATAGACGAGCCGCACCGGTGCCCTGGCCAGTCTCGAAAGGGATGCAGCGGTGCGTCCGTACAGACCCATCTGCGACTTGGAGCCGAAGCCTCCGCCCATGGCCTGTACCTGCACGCGAACCCGGGAAAGCGGCAACCCGAAATGCCGGGCCAGCTGGACGCGCACCCCTGCGGTGAACTGGGTGGACATCCAGACGTCGAGACCGTCCTCGTGCCAGGATGCGACAATGGCATGAGGCTCCATGCAGCAATGCGTCTGCACCTGGGTGCGGTACATGCCGTCCACGACAACCGCCGCTGCGGCAAAGCCGGCGGCGACGTCACCGCGGCTGTTGCGGTTCTCGGGACCCAGTACATTGCCGCTCAGCGGATAGACCGCCGCCGATGCCGGCAGGCCGGCCGATGGCACCTTGTCCAGCTCCGGCTTTTGGTAGACGGCCGGTGCGTCGGCTTGTCGCGCGCGATCCGGATCGGTCACGAAGGGCAGAGGCTCATAGCGCACGTCGATCAGCTGCAATGCCGCTTGCGCCAGCGCCGGCGTTTCGGCGGCCACGGCCGCAACCGGCTGACCGACATATCGCAGGACGATGGGTTTTCCGGACACCAGCGGCTCCGCAACCCCGAGCGCTGCATGCACGCCGGGTGCCGCGGCGGCGCGGGACAGATCGATCGAGCGCAGACGGGCATGCGGCCACGGCGAGCGCAGCACGGCGGCATGCAGCATTCCCGGCAGCGCTACGTCCACCGTATAGCGGGCGGCGCCGGTGACCTTTGCGCGTGCATCCCAGCGCGGCGCATTCTTGCCGATCTGGCGCAGGCCGGCATTGGGCCCGAGTGCCGGCGGTTCGTCGGCAGGGATGTCCCGTTCGACCGTCTCCAGCCCCAGATGCGCCAGGCCGAAGGGCAATTGCTCGCGTCGCCGCGGAGGCTCGTCATTCAAGGTCAGGTTCCTCCCGTGTCCCCAGAGCCAGCATGGCCTGCACGACATGCGGATAGGTTCCGCAGCGGCACAGGTGACCACTGATGGCCGTTTCGATTTCCTTCCGGTCCGGGTGAGGATTGCGTGCCAGCAGCGCCGCGCAGGACATGACCAGGCCAGGCGTACAGAAGCCGCACTGGATGGCGTCGTGGGCGATGAAGGCTTCCTGGACGGGATGCAGGTGTTCCTGCCCGGCCAGGCCTTCGATGGTGGTGATCCTCCGTTCCCCCACCTCGATGGCCAGAACGCTGCAGGATGCGACCGCGAGATCGTCCAGCCAGACGGTGCAGGCCGAGCAGACTCCATGATTGCACGCGATCTTGGTGCCGGTGAGACCGAGCGGACCGCGCAGTGCCTCGGCGAGGGTGGTGCGCGGCTCGACCATCAGATCGTGGTCCTCGCCATTGACCTGCAGGACGATGGGCAACAGACCGGGTCCCGCGATGTGGCCGGCAGCAACGGCTTTGTCCTCATTCCGGCGCTCATTGGCCATGGCGATCACCTCAGCACCTCGGCACGGGATGCGGGTAACGACGTGAAGATGATGGTGCCGGAGCGCATTTCAATATATAGGGTGATCGCGCCAGGCTCAAGATCAAGTGCGCTTGGCAGCCCCAATGCTGAACCGCAAGCCGTGGCCGGCGAACGCGGTTCAGGAAATCCGTTTGCCACGGGCCCGCATTGAAATGCGCCCGACCCGGTCCGGGCGGCATTCCGGCCTCGTCGTGATGAGCTTGCATGGCGCTGGAAGCATGTTGGTCCGTTGTTTGCATCGTTTCGGGAGACAATGTCCAGGATCCGGTTCAATTGGTCCTGTGTGGTGATATTGAATTCGGGCTGGAAGGGTGGCACGCTCTGCGCGGCCTGAAGCGCCTTGCCTTGCCGTGGCAGCGCCGGAAGCAATTCGACTCGGAGGTCCGCACGTCCAGCACTACGCTCGATGCTTGCCAATTCGGAGGAGAACTCTGTGAAGAAGAATGCGTTGCAATGGCTTTTGTACGTCGTAGTGCTTGGAATCGCAGCCACGATGCCCGCCCGGGCGGCGGCAGTGCGCCTTAAGCCCTACATCATGGGTAATCCGCCGCCCGGCGGGATGAGCGTGCTCGACATCGCGAACCTCGTCGAACTGCAGCTGGCGTCCCAGGGGTTCGATCTGGCAGGCAGCTATTCGCCCTATCCTTCGGCCCGGGTGATCGTCGTGACCGACCGGGAACTCAAGGCGGCGGCGGCCCGCGCCAAGAATGGCGGGTTCGGTGTGGGCGAGCGCGTGGCCGTTACCAAAGTGGATGGCAAGATCCAGGTTTCCTACGTGAATCCCACCTATATGGGTGTGGCCTATGGGCTCGGCCAGCTCAAGGGGGTGGCCGCGATGCTCAAGGTGGCGCTGGGCGACCAGTTTGCCTTTGGCTCGAAGAAGGGCGTACGGGTACAGGATCTCGCTCCGGGCGAGTATCATTACATGATGGGTATGCCGTATTTCAAAGATGTGGATTATCTTGCGACCTATCCCAGTTATGCCGTCGGTGTTGCTACCGTCGAGCGGAACCTGGCCGCCCATGCGGGTGGCACGGTCAAGGTCTATGAAATCAGGTTGCCCGGAAAGCAGGTGACGGTGTTCGGCGTGGGCATCAACAAGGGCGCCCATCCCCATGCGGACGCGAAGAACACCGACAAGAAGATCATGGATGTCATCGACTACGGTCCGGATCGTGCCACTGCTTTTCTTCCGTACGAGATGATGGTTCAGGGGAACCGGGCGATCGCGCTGGCCGCGCGCTACCGCATCCCGGTGTTTTTCCCGGACACGACCATGATCGGAGAACATGGATTCACCAACATCATGAGCGCGCCGGGCGCGATCCTGGATTCGCTGACCGACGTGGCCAAACCGTCCTCCACGGACGCGGAAGGGCAGTAGCTGCCGCAGCGGTAGTTCGCTGCGGGCGGGACGGCCTGTCGGGGTGGCGCCTGAAAACGGGAATGGATGCATGAAAAACATCAAGGTCACCGACGTCGGCCAGATCCGCAACGAGCTCAACAAGTACAAGAAGGGCAAGAAGCTCGATATCCGCCAGTTCAATCAGGCGGCCAGGCTTGCCTGGCTGGGCAGGGCGGTGCTGATGCCGCTCGACCCGGAAGACCCGGACACGAGGTCTTACCTCATCTATCTCGATCATCCCGACCCGTTCTCCGCGCACTTTCTCAATCTCGACGAGGATCTGATCGGGCATATCTTCATACTGGACGCCGAACAGGCTCAGTACCTGGCGGAGATCGTCGAGCAGGGCGTGCGCGACCGGGCCGCGCTGTACCGGGAACTCGACCAGCGCGAATTCTATTTCGACAAGTTCTATCGCCCCGAACCCGAAGAACCGGACCGGGACGGCTAGATTGCCGCAAGGGCAGACGCAGCCAGTTCCGATGCGGGCGCGTTTTCTCGATCTCGGCACGCTGTCTCCGGGCGCGCTGCATGCTGCCTATCACGGACTGGCCGCTGCCCAGGACGACGGGGCGGCGCCGGTGCTGGTGTGGGCGCGCAGTGCCGCACCTCATGTCTGTCTCGGCCAGTCTCAGTCTGCGCGCGCCGAGCTGGATCTCGCCGCCTGCGCACAGGCCAAAGTGGCGGTGGTGCGCCGTATGCTGGGCGGCGGCACGGTGCTGGTGGATGGCGATCAGCGCTGCGTGTTCTTCATCCTTCCGCTGACGCTTGCCGCGGCGCGGCCGGCGCGCATCTTCGCGTATTGCCTGGGGCCGCTCGCCCGGACTTTTCAGACTCTGGGCATCGAAGCGCGCCTGGTCGGGCGCGCCGACCTGTGGGTGGGGGATGCCAAGATTGCCGGCAGCGGTGCGGCAACGATCGGACGCTGCATGGTGTTCGGCAGCAGCTTCGTCCTGAATTTTCCGGATGAACTGTTTTGCCGTCTGGTGCGGGCTCCCTCGCCGGGGTTCCGGGAATGGCTGCACGAGGCGCTGCCTGCGGCATTCACCTCCTGGGTGCGGCTCGGCTTGGTTCCTGCGGATGCAGTCCTGGCCGGAGCCTTGTGCGACGCGGCGGCTGCCGCTCTCGGCTGGGATCTGTATCCTGACGTGCCGTCGGCGGATGAAGGGCGCGCCATGCGCGCCGCCGAAGAAGAGCTGCGCCGGGATGCGGAAGATGAGGAGGAGGGTTCCGGCAGGCGGCGCGTGGCCAACGGAATCAAGCTCAATGCCGCGACCTACCTGGCTGAATCCCACGACGGCGCGGCCTGGTTGCGCGTGCTGCTCAAGGACGGTTATATCGCCCGGATCGGCGCGCATGACCCAGATATCACGACGGCGCTTGAGGGCTGCATCGGCACACCGATCGAGCCCGCAGTCCTGCAGGATCGGCTCGCACGCAGGCTCGCGCCCCGCGCAGCACGCGCCTGGGCGCGGCGGATCGAGGCCTGCCTGGCGGGCGTGCGCGATGACGATGATTCTGCGCAGAGGACAGACCGATGGCCGAACCGACCATAGCGAAGCGGCTCGAGCGCCGTTTCATGCTTCTTACTTCCGATAGCGCCATCGAAGCGCGCCTTCGTGCCGAAGTGCCGCAGGGCTGGGAAATGGTCGGGGCGCAGCACCTGAATGTGGTGAAGCGTTGATAGGTAGACATCCTATAGGATGTTACGTATCATGAATTCATGCGGGTAGCGCTCGATAGTTCGGTTCTGGTGGCCGCATTGCGCAGTCAGCTTGGAGCCAGCAATCGGGTGCTGGCGCTGGTGGCTCAGCGGCGGTGCATCCCGCTCGTCACGACTGCGGTCTTTCTTGAGTATGAGGCGGTGCTGATGCGGCCCGAGCACCGCTTGGCGACCGGCATGAGTGTGCAAGAGGTTGAAGGGTTTCTGGCGGCGCTGGCAAGCGCGGCGGAAGCGGTCGAGTTGAATTTTTTGTGGCGCCCGCAGTTGCGTGATCCGGCTGACGAACTGATGCTCGAGGCTGCGGTAAACGGTTACGCGGATGCGCTCGTTACGCACAACGTTCGCGATTTTCTGCCCGCCATACAAACATTCGGTCTCAACGTCCTGACCCCGGCAAAGTTGCTTGAGGAGTTAACGAAATGAGTAAGAATACATACCCGCTAAAGCTGCCGAGTTCGATAAAGAATGCGGCTGCCGATCTGGCCAAGCTTGATGGGGTTTCGTTGAATCAGTTCATTGCAGCCGCGGTGGCGGAGAAGGTTGGCACAATGCGCGGTGCGCGGGAGTTTCTGCAGCAACGGGCTGGTACGGCCAAACCAAAAGACCTGATGAAATACATCCGCCGCGCACCAAAGGTCCCCCCGGTAAAGGGTGATGAACGCCCGTAGCCATGCGCGCCTTGCGGTCCTCCATTGGGCCAGATCGAGCCTGTCTGCAATCTGGCCCGGCTCCTTGCGGCGCACAACCGCTCCGTCGCAATGTTTCCCGAAGTGCTGGCAGGGGAGCGCTTGCTTCAAGGCCAGGCGATTTCTGGCGTAGCAACCATGGCACATTCAGGCAACCGCCGAATCGTTATCTACATTCGCAATGACGACCATATGATCGATGAGTCCGGTGAGGACTATCCTTACCCGAAAGAGTATTTAATTCCCGTCAGGTTGCCGAAGACGGTGGATCAGGTGCTGGTCAGCGCCGCATATAGTGCGCAGGCTCGCGCCCCGCGCAGCACGCGCCTGGGCGCGGCGGATCGAGGCCTGCCTGGCGGGCGTGCGCGATGACGATGATTCTGCGCAGAGGACAGACCGATGGCCGAACCGACCATAGCGAAGCGGCTCGAGCGCCGTTTCATGCTTCTTACTTCCGATAGCGCCATCGAAGCGCGCCTTCGTGCCGAAGTGCCGCAGGGCTGGGAAATGGTCGTGGTGCAGGACCTGGAAGAGATCGGCGACTGGTCCGATATTTTGCTCTACCGTTTCATGCTGCTCGATCTCGATGCCACCGAGGGCTTTGATCCGGTCGAGGTCATCCGCGATCTGAGAACCCGGTACATGCTGCAGATCGCGGTGTTCTGCTTCGGCGGCGATCCCGGATTGCGCGATGAAATGCGCCTGAACCGCGCCGACCGGTTCTTCGAGCGCGACGAGATTGGCGAACGTCTGGGATCGTTCCTGCAGCAGTATGGGTGGTGAGGCTCCAGCCCACCGGTTCGGGACGGGCATCGCCGTCGCGCCCGCCCTACGCGGTCACCGGACACTGCGAGCCCTGCGAGGATTCACGCCCGCGCCTGAAGTCGCTCTGCGGTCCGCCGTGCCGGCGCAAGTCCTGCGACATCGCGGGCTTTTTCCGTTGCCGGTCCGGCCAGTTCGCGCACCGCCTGTTCGTCGGGTGCGCGTAGCCGGATTTCCAGCTGCCTGCCGGGACCGCGACATGCATCGGCATTGCACTGTGCGGCAATTCAAATTGACGGGAGGAGAGAGGACACTCGGAACAGCAAGAAAACATGGCAGTCACTGTCTCTGCCGCTTCAGCCAGCAGTACGCAAGATGCCGGAGCGCACAGCGACGGACACGATCCCCTTGCCAGGCAAGACTGTTGACCCGTGGATGGGGTCCGGTGTCCCGGTCTGCCGTGCCGCAATCAGCCGGGTTTCTGTTTGTTGGTCGAGATGTGCAGCAGCTGCCACACCGGACAATATCCGATCAGTCCGGTGACCAGCAGGACGAGCCCCACGATCATCAGCACCACTGCCAGCGAATAGCTGCCGTGCAGGATGCGGTAGCCGATAATGCCCAGAATCACGCCCAGCACCACGCGCGTTGTGCGTTCCCAACCCGCTTCGTTGATCAGCATGGACAGTCCCTCCGGTACAAGTCATGTAAGGAACTTTACTTGATCGGTTTCTCCCCGCATTGATTTGCCTCAAATCACCGGTCGCCCAGAATCCCTTTCCCCTCGGTATGTCCTGGGAACGGGCCTGGATCGCCCGGTTCCCGTCCAGCCGGGCTGTGCCAGGACGGGGGTCGGCCGAACCCGCCCCCCGTCTGACCGTACGCGGTTCCATTGACAGGATGTCTCGGCATGTGTTCTGCTTGTTTTGCAAATGGCTTCATTCGTTGCGCTTCGGCCTCAACCGGAGCCTTGCTTGGCGAATGGCCTTAAATAATATAAGAAAATAATAATAAGAATACGCCGCGCTGCTTCGGGTGACATCTGGACGCAGAGGGACAGGTCAGTGTTCCTGGTCAGGCGGGGCGTTGGGGAGGTGCGGGTATGGCGCTGATGTCCGCAGATCAAAACGCGGCAATCGCGTTGGAGCGCGGTCAAATCCCCAGGGCGGGGTTCCCGGCTCGGTGCAGATTTTCGCAGTGGGTACCGGGCCGGAATGTCTGTGCCTTAGATCCTGATTTTTTCATAGTCAGATCAATAGGCTGCAGCGTACCGCGTATCATAATCGCCTGCCCGCTGGCAGGATTGGCTGCCGGCACCAGATTGTCGGCAGCGGCTGCTCCACACATTCCGGTCGAGCGTCTGGGTGCTGCACCCGAGAGCCTGTGCCGGGAAAGTCAATTCCGGCCGGTTGCAATCAGTAGGGCAAACCGCCTTTGCCGTGCGCATCGGCTCGCCCCCAGGTGGTGCGGGTTTCAAGTCGTGCGACGGCGATCGATACGGGCCGGTGCCTTGACCGTCAACGCCAGACATTCACAGCGATTCCGGTAGGCGCCCATGTCCAGGAACGCGAACCGGGTAGCTGCAGCGACGCGCGGCGCTTTTCCGCGCGAACGGCTGTTCGCGCGGCTTGAGCGTGGCCGGGCGCAATCGCTCGTCTGGGTCACGGCCCCTGCGGGTGCCGGCAAGACCACGCTCATTGAAAGCTACCTGGCAGACCGGGGCGCGACGGGTCTGTGGTATCCGCTGCACGCCGCGGATGGAGACCCGGCAACCTTCTTCGGACGCCTGGCCCGGATCGTTCAGGCGCAGTTCCGGCGCCGGCGGTTTGCCCTTCCGGTACTGACGCCGGAGTATCTCGCGGGGCTTCCCGCTTTCACCCGGCGCTACTTCATGCTGCTCTTCGAGCGTCTGCCCCGGCCGGTTGCTCTGGTGTTCGATGATTACCACGAACTGCCGCCCGGGTCGCCGGTGCACGCGATTCTTGCCGCTGGGTTCTCGCAGTGCGTGCCCGATATCCAGGCCGTAGTGATCGGCCGCCATCCGCCGGCGCCGGAGTTCGCACGGTTGCGGGTGAACGGAAAGATGGAGATGCTCGAGTGGCCGGATCTGCGTCTCACCGAAGCCGAGACCGCAGGGCTGGCGCATCACCTTACGCGCGAGTCCGTCGCGGCCGCGCAGGCTCGTTGTCTGCACGAACAGACGGATGGATGGATCGCGGGCGTGATCCTGCTGCTCGAGGACGAGGCCCGGGGACACCCGACCCCACTGCCTTCCGCAATGGGCGGGCGTGCCGTGCTGTTCGATTTCTTCGCGGGGGAGATCTTCAGCAGCCTGGACGCCACCGAGCAGGCGGTACTGCAACGCTGCGCGGTGCTCGAAGAAACGACCGTGCGGATGGCCGAGCAGCTCAGCGGCGAGAAGGCGGCGGGGCAGATCCTCGAGCAGCTGTATCGCCGGCACTGCTTCGTCGACCGGCGCGATGGAGCCGAGCCCGTGTATCGGTGGCACGCCCTGTTCCGGCAGTTTCTGCTCGCCCGGGGTGCCAAGGCCTCAACGCTGGCCGAACGCCTGCAGACACACCACACTGCGGCAACCCTGCTGGAGGCGGACGGCCTGATCGAGGCCGCCGCTGAACAGTACCGCTGTGCGCAGGCCTGGCCCGATCTGATCCGGGTGCTCTTGGCCAAGGCCCCGGGATGGATTAATGGTGGGCGGCACCAGATCCTGGCGCAGTGGCTCGACGCCATTCCTGAATCCTTTCGCGAGCAGACCCCCTGGCTGAGCTACTGGCGCGCGGTCTGCCGGCTTCCGTTTGATCTGCTGGAAAGCCGCAGGTGGTTCGAACGCAGCTTTGAGCGGTTTGCCGAGGAGGATTCCCCGGCCGGATTGTTCCTGAGCTGGTCCGGGGTGGTCGAGACCTTCCTGCTTCAGTGGGATGACTTCACCGGGCTGGACCGCTGGCTCGAGTGGCTGGAAGCCCGGCTTGCACACATGGCCGGTTTTCCGTCACCGGAGGTCGAGTTGCGGGTCACGCTGGCCATGTTCATGGCGCTGATCTTTCGCAGGCCCGATCATCCGGATCTGCGGGGGTGGCTTGACCGGCTCCTCAGACTCTCGGAGTCCTCCGCCGATCCGCAGTTGCAGGTGGCAGGCCTGTTCGCGGCGGCATTCTATCTGCAATGGATCGGACACCTGCCCGAGGCCGGGGTGCGGGTGGAACAGCTTGTTCATCTGACACGACGTTCGCTGGTTGCGCCCGCGCCCACGCTGCACTGCAAGGTCACCGAGGCGTCCTTTGCCTGGTTTACCGCTGCCTTTGACACCGCTTTCAAGAAAGTGGACGAAGGCCTGGCCATGGCCGCGGAGACCGGTGCCCATCTCTGGGACCATCGGCTGCTCGCGCAAGGGGTGTACGCGGCGCTGTCGCAGGGGGATCTGAAGAGAGCCGGGGCTTATCTCGCGAAGATGTCGGCCGAGACCCATCCCCGCCGCCGTTTGGATGTTTCCCACTATCATTTGCTGCGTTCCTGGGAGGCGTTCCAGTCCGAAGATCTGCCGGCAGCGCTGGAACACGCCCGTATCGCCACCCGGCTGGCTGCGGAATTGAGCACGCCGTTTCCGGAAGCACTGTGTCGGCAGGGCACTGCCCATATCCTGCATGCAATGGGGAAGCATGAAGACGCACGCAAGGAGATCGAGCGGATGCGCCGGACGGGCCGGGCGATGAACAGTGATTACCTCGAATTCGTCGCCGATCTCACCGAGGCGCATGATCTGCTGCAGTCCGGAGCGGATTCAGTGCGAGTGCACGAAATTCTGCGCCGTGCGATGGCCCTCGGGCGCGAGCGCGGCTTCGTCAATTTCCCTTTCTGGCAGCCCGCAATCATGAGCCGTCTGTGCGCCGTCGCCCTCGAAGCGGAAATCGAAACCGCGTATGTGCGCAGCCTCATTGCCAAGCGGGACCTGCTTCCCGATCCGGAATCGCCGCCCACCGAAACCTGGCCCTGGCGTTACCGGATCTTTACGTTGGGTGGCTTCCGCCTGCTGCGGGACGGGGAGCCGGTCGCGTTTTCCAGGAAGATCCCGCGCAAACCACTCGATCTGCTCAAAGTGCTGGCGGCGCAATCCGACGGCGCCAGCCGCCAGTGGCTGGAGGATGCGCTCTGGCCTGATGCCGACGGCGACCGTGCCCGTCATGCGCTGGAGACGGCCTTGTACCGGCTTCGTCAACTGCTCGATGCCGAGGCGATCGAAATGAGTGATGGCCGGCTGCGACTGAATCCGCGCCGCTGCTGGAGCGATGCCGGAGCCTTCGAAAGGCTGCTCGGGCAGACCGCATCATGCCTGGATCGAAACGGCGATCCGGATGAGCTTGTCGTGCTGGCTCACCGGGCCGCCAGGCTGTATGCCGGACCTTATCTGGCCGGAGAGGCCGCGCCGTGGGTGCCTTCCGAGCGCGAACGCCTGCATAGACAATGGTGTCGCCATCTCGAACGACTCGGGCAATACTTCGGGCGCCGGAATCGGTGGGAAGCGGCGGCTGACTGTTATCGTCGGGCCCTGGAGGATGCGCCCGGCACCGAGGCCTTCTATCATTGTCTGATCAGCGCCTGTGAACATTTGGGGCGCGCTGCCGAGGCTGAAGCGGTCCGGCAGCGACTGCGCACGGAGTTTCCCGAACAGAAATAAAAGGCTATCCGATTTCTATGATGGAAACGGGTTCATAGCTCCCCGTTCTCGATCATGCGGATCAGTGTTGAACATTTGTCCGCGCATTCCCCCTCTTAGGCGAGTTTCACGCCAGCCTTGCACCAAGAGGGGGTCAAGCGGACGGTTTGGTTTTTGATTTTTCCCGGGCCTTGCGCATCCACATAGGCTCGAACTGTCTCAAGCGTCACACCCCTGCCTGCCAACGAAATACGCCCGGCGCCAGAACACCGGCTTGCGGTAAAACGATGCCAAATGTTCGGCAAAACGGTTCCGGGTCCGGCGTGCGTCTTACGGGGAGCCCGGGGTGTCCGGCACCGCGGAAATGCGGGATATTTTGACCTTCGGGAATCTGACTCCCGGCCCCACGATGACTGTCCATACCGGGTCGGCACGCGGATTATGACAGTCCATGCGTCGGTGGAGCCGATGCCAGGGTGTGTCGGGGTGCCAGGCCTAGGGTCTGGATCTCTATCAAACCCGCTTCGTTCGCCGCTCCCGCTGGCGGTGATCGCGGAGGGGCAAGGGGGAGGGCATGCGCTGTGGCGGGTCGATCAGTGCGAGCGGGCGCCGGTCCGTTCCTTTCGTCGTTCCTGGGACCTATAGAATTTTCGGCCCCATTACGCTTGGAAGCCTCGTTCGCGGCCGGATCGCGTACATCCCGAGATCATCGCGCGGAATGACTCCGGTCTGCCCTTCAGTGCCCCGCTCGCGGTCGGCCCGTCGATTATCCTGACCGGGCTCTACTTCCGGGGCGATCCTCACCAGTGCCAGCGGCCAGAACTATGTCACGCCGGTCCCCCTGCCGGGAATGGTGTGGAGTTTCAGTCCCGAGGCTGTTGGCCGTACTCAGGATGGGTATATCGCCGAGATGGGGTGGAAGCCGCTGCGCAGGGAAAGCCTGGACCAGAGGGGCTGCTTTCTATGTCCGAATCGGTGATCAATCGGTGAGCTTCATTCAGTAGTATGGCTTGCAGCGGTTCGCTGCAACAGGAAGACACCATAATAAAGGCACGAAGACGCAGCGGGTGTTTCTGTGGCCGGACTGGTCCGCAGTACTGATAACGAAATTATAAAAACAAACAGATTGAGGTGGAGGTGGCCAATGAAATTGCTTGCGCGCGTCGCGGTGCTTTCGGGTTTGATGCTGGGGACGGGCGTCGTCCAGGCAGGTACGGTCAGCTGGGTCGGTACCATCGGGGATTGGAATACCGCGACCGACTGGAGTACAGGCGTGTTGCCGGCTGCGGGAGACGACGTCTATATAACCAGTTCGGGCGCCGTCGTTACCTACCTAAACCCCAGCAACAATCCGCTCCTTAATACACTTACGGTCGATGCCACCGGTGCGGGGGCAACCCTGGATCAGGGGCAGGATAACCTGTCAGCCGACGCCGAAACCATCGGCAATTCCGGCATCGGCACCTTCACCCAGACCGGCGGTACGAATACGGTATCCCAAGGTCTCGCCGTAGGTTGGTTAAGTGGCAGCAGCGGCAACTACACACTTTCCGGCAGCGGCAGTCTGTCGGCCGGCTGGGAATACATCGGCAATTCCAGCACCGGCACCTTCACCCAGACCGGCGGCACGAATACGACTACCGACAACCTCTTTCTTGGTTCCAGTAGCAGCGGTAGCGGCACATACACCCTTTCCGGCGGCAGCCTCACTGTGGGCGGGAATATTGTCGGAGGCTCAGGGTCGAGTGGGCTCATCATCGACGGCGGAACCTTAAATGTCGGCGGTGGCAACGGCAGCATCAGTGTCAACACCTTCACTGTTGGTGACACCGGGGGTACTGGCAATTTTTCCCTCTCCGGTACCGGCAGCGTGACAGCCGGTTCCGAGCACGTCGGCAATTCGGGTGCCGGCACGATCACCCAGAGCGGCGGCACGAATACGGTGAGCAATGTTCTCGGTCTGGGGTTTACGGGTGGCACCGGCACCT
>JAJYEE010000050.1 GCA_021790335.1 Pseudomonadota bacterium
CGCCGAAGGACTTAACGAGGCCAGAAAGAAGCTATTTCAATCCATCAACCGTCGATCTAAACGTGCTGCGTAACAGGTTCTATCACCTTGGGCTTCGTTTAGACTCAAACCTCAATGAGAATTGACTTTCCCTTCCCGGCGCGTGTCCGGTGCCGCAGCACCCGTGCCCGGTGCTGCGTGCGGCACCGGGCGAGTTAGCATATGATCGCGCCTTTATTTGCGGTTCCACCCCGGCGCTCCGGCATGTCACGCAAGCTGATCAAGTCGACCCTGCTTATCGGTGCAATAACGCTCATTTCCCGCATTGCCGGGTTGATACGCGACACGATATTCGCGCATCTGATCGGTGCCGGTTCGGGCGTTGCTGCCGATGCGTTCTATGTGGCCTTCCGTATCCCGAACTTTCTGCGCCGCATTTTCGGGGAGGGCGCGTTCTCGCAGGCTTTCGTGCCGGTGTTTTCCGAGTACAAAACCCGCGACAATGCCGAGGCGACACGGGCTTTCGTGGACCATGTTGCCGGCGTGCTGGCAGCGGTACTGCTCATCGTCGCGGTCATCGGCGTCATTGCCGCTCCCTTGCTGGTGATGGTGCTCGCGCCCGGTTTTCTGGTGGAGCCGGAGAAATTCGGCCTGACCGTGCAAATGCTGCGCATTACCTTCCCCTATATCCTGTTTATCTCGCTGGTATCCATGTCAGCGGGCATTCTGAATACCTACGGGCGGTTCGGAATTCCCGCGTTTACCCCCGTGCTGCTCAACCTGTCGCTGATCGGTGCGGCCCTGCTGCTGGCGCCGCACATGCACAGTCCGGTGATCGCGCTCGCCTGGGGGGTGGCGATCGCGGGGGTGGCGCAGCTGCTGTTCCAGCTGCCGTTCCTGCTCCGCATCCGGCTTCTTCCGCGGCCGCGGCTGGCGCTGCATGACGAGGGGGTGCGGCGCGTATTCCGTCTGATGATTCCCGGCATGTTCGGTGTCTCGGTGTCCCAGATCAATCTGCTGATCGACACGCTGCTGGCATCGTTCCTTGTCACCGGCAGCGTGTCGTGGCTTTACTATTCGGACCGGCTGATGGAGTTTCCCGTCGGGGTGTTCGGCATTGCCCTGGGAACCGTCATACTGCCCAGCCTTTCGGTTAAGCATGTGCGCGCATCGCGCGAGGCCTTTTCGCATACCCTCGACTGGGCAATCCGCCTGGTCCTGCTGGTCGGTTTTCCGGCCACGGTGGCGCTGATGGTGCTGGGTGGTCCGATGCTGACCACGCTGTTTCGCTACGGCGCTTTTCACGCCCATGATGTTGCCATGGCCTCGCGCAGTCTGATGGCCTTCGCCTTCGGTTTGACCGCTTTTCTTCTGATCCGGGTCCTGGCCCCAGGATATTACGCGCGCCAGGACACCAAGACTCCGGTTCGTATCGGAGTGGTGGCGCTGGTTTCCAACATGGTCCTCAGCCTGACCCTGGTTTTTCCTCTTGCCCATGCGGGCCTGGCACTGGCCACCTCGCTGGCTGCCTATGTCAACGCCGGGCTGCTGTTGCGCGGCCTCCTGCGGCAAAAGGTGTATCAGCCGAGGCCGGGGTTGGGCGCTTATATCGCCAGGCTGGCAGCGGCCAGCCTGGCGATGGGCGTGCTGCTTTGGTGGGGCGCCGGCGCGCTTGCAACCTGGCTCGATGCGCGGGCTCTGCAGCGCGTCGGGCGGCTGGCATTCTGGGTGGTTGCTGGTATGCTGGTTTATGCCGTGATGCTGTTGCTGCTGGGTATTCGCCCGCGACAGCTGGTTCTGCAGAAGGTCGACACAGATGAGTAGAGGTTCGAGCATTTTTCAGATCGTTGCACCGAATGATCCGCGCATCTTCACGCTGGCGGAAGCCCAGGACCTGTTTCCACTGGTGCGCTCGATCACGCAGGCCGCGCATGCGGAACTGGAGCCGGTACGGCGCAGGCTCGAATCCATGGTCCCGACCAACCCGATGATTCGGGAGGTCGAGCGCCGCTACGAGACCGTCGTCAAGCGCTGGGTCGCCAAGATGGAGCGGCTCGGCCTGGTGGTCAAAGGATTGTGGTTGGTGGATTTCGACACCGGGGACGGCTATCTCTGCTGGAAATTCCCGGAGCTCAGGATCGGACACTACCATGCTTATCACGAAGGCTATTCCGGCCGGCGACCGCTGGACGAGGTGATTCAGGAATTCGATCCCGACTGGGCCGTGTGAGCGCAAGCGTCCGTTGTACCGGGAGGCGGGAAACCTTATGCTGTCCCGGGCAAAGGCGCGGGGCTGCAGCGACTTGCCAGATACCCGGATTGCGGCTGTGAACCAGAACAACTCCCCCGATGGAACTGATACGCGGATACCATAATTTGCGGCCGCGCCACCGCGGATGCGTGGCCACCATCGGGAACTTCGATGGCGTACATCTCGGCCACCAGACGGTGATCGGCCAGCTGGCGGAAAAGGCATCGGAGCTCCGGCTGCCGACGGTCGTGGTGCTGTTCGAGCCGCAGCCCCAGGAATTTTTCCAGCCGGCGGACGCCCCGGCGCGCCTGATGCGGCTGCGCGACAAGTTAATGGCACTGAAGCGCTACTCGGTCGACCGGGTCCTGTGCCTGCGCTTCGGGGCGCGGCTGGCAGACATGCCGGCCGAGGACTTCATCCGCACGATACTTGCCGAAGGGCTCGGGGTGCGTTACCTCGTGGTCGGTGACGATTTCCGCTTTGGCCGGCGGCGTGCCGGCAATTTCGGCATGCTGCAGAAAGCCGGGGCGCAGTACGGATTCGCGGTCGCACCCATGCACACGTTCAGCGTCGATGGCGAGCGTGTCAGCAGCACGCGTATCCGCGAGGCGCTGGCCGCCGGCGATCTTGGCGGTGCAGCCAGGCTGCTCGGGCGTGGCTTCCGCATGTCCGGTCGGGTGGCGCACGGCGACAAGCGCGGGCGCACAATCGGAGTCCCGACGGCAAACATCCATCTGCACCGCAAGGTGACTCCGGTGCGCGGGGTCTACGTTGTGGAGATGTTCGGTGCGGGCGACGGCCCGGTTGCGGGTGTCGCCAATGTCGGGACCCGGCCGACGGTCGAAGGAACCCGCACGCTTCTCGAGGTGCACCTTCTGGATTTCGACGGGGATATCTACGGTCGCCAGGTCAGCGTGGAATTCCTGCACAAGCTGCGTGACGAGCGGCGCTTTGCGTCATTCGACGAGCTGAAGGCCCGTATTGACCAGGATATCGGCGAAGCGCGTACGTGGCTGCAGAAATACCGCCAGGGCTGATCGCGCCTTGGACTTTTCCTCCGCCACAGCGGAAAATGCGGATTGCCAATTCCACTGAATCAGCCGCTCAGCCGCCCGGACACAACGGTGCCCGGGCGTTGACCGGCTGACAGGCTGTATCGATGGACGCAAAAGAAAAAGACTACAAGCACACCCTGAACCTGCCGCATACCGATTTTCCGATGAAGGCAAATCTGGCGGCGCGTGAACCGGAAGTTCTCAAGCGCTGGCAGCAGCTCGATCTGTACCGGCGCATGCGCGAGCGCGGAGCGAACAGGCCCAGGTACATCCTGCATGACGGTCCGCCATACGCCAACGGCGATATCCACATCGGTCATGCCGTCAACAAGATCCTCAAGGACATCATCGTGAAGGCCAGGACGCTGGCCGGTTTCGATGCACCTTATGTTCCGGGCTGGGACTGCCACGGTCTGCCGATCGAGCTCATGGTCGAGAAAAAGATCGGCAAGGCCGGCGAGAAGGTCAAGCCAGCGGAATTCCGCAAGGCCTGCCGCGAATATGCAGCGAGGCAGGTGGACGGACAGCGCGCCGATTTCCGCCGCCTGGGTGTCGTTGGTGACTGGGAGCGGCCCTATCTCACCATGGACTTCCAGTTCGAGGCCGACATCATACGCGAGCTCGGCAAGGTCATAGCCCGCGGCCATCTCTACAAAAGCTTCAAGCCCGTCCATTGGTGCATCGACTGCGGATCGGCGCTGGCGGAGGCCGAGGTTGAATACGAGGACAAGACGTCACCGGCGATCGACGTGCGCTTCGCGCTGGTTGATGAAGAGGAATTGTTTGCGCGCTGCCGTCATGCGCCCGGACGGGAGCGCGAGGGCAGCGGGCCGGTGTCCATCCCGATATGGACCACCACTCCCTGGACCCTTCCGGCCAATCAGGCGGTTGCACTCAATCCGGACATCGAGTATGCGCTGGTGCAATGCGGCAGCGAGCACAGCCCCGAGCGCCTGCTGCTGGCAGATGCTCTGGTGAAGGATGTCATGTTGCGCTACGGCATGGACGGCTACCGCGTGGTCGCCACGTGCCGCGGTGCCGACCTCGAAGGGCTGCGGCTGCGCCACCCGTTCTACGAACGCGAGGTGCCGGTCATCCTTGGGGATCATGTGACGACCGATTCCGGCACGGGCGCTGTGCACACTGCGCCCGGCCACGGCCAGGATGACTTCATTGTGGGTACGCGCTACGGCCTGGCGGTGGACAATCCCGTGGGTGGTGACGGGCGGTTTCTTCCGGGAACCGAGTATTTCGCCGGCGAGCATGTATTCCGGGCGAACGAGCATGTGGTCGAGCTGCTCAAGGCACGCGGCGCGCTGCTGCGGGTTGAAGCGCTGCGCCACAGCTACCCGCACTGCTGGCGGCATAAGACCCCGATCATATTCCGCGCAACCCCGCAGTGGTTCATAGGCATGGACCGGGCTGGCCTGCGCAAGCAGGCGCTGGCGCAGATAGCCCGGGTCAGCTGGATTCCGGACTGGGGACAGGCGCGCATCGAGGGCATGGTTGCGACCCGTCCCGACTGGTGCATCTCGCGCCAGCGGACCTGGGGGGTGCCGATCGCGCTGTTCGTCGAGCGGCAGACCGGGAAACTTCATCCGGATACCGCTGTGCTGATCGAAAAGGTCGCGCGCCTGGTCGAGCAGCGCGGCATCGATGCCTGGTTCGATCTCGACGCAGCCGGGCTGCTGGGCGAGGAAGCGTCCCGCTACGAGAAGGTCACCGACACCCTGGACGTGTGGTTTGACTCAGGCGTCACCCATGCCTGCGTGCTGGAACGGCGACCGGAGCTGGGGCGTCCGGCCGACCTGTATCTGGAGGGGTCCGACCAGCATCGTGGATGGTTCCAGTCCTCGCTGCTCACTTCGGTGGCGACGCGCGAAGCTGCACCCTACCGTGCGGTGCTGACTCACGGGTTCACGGTCGACGCGAAGGGCATGAAGATGTCGAAGTCCCTCGGCAACCAGGTGGTTCCTCAGAAAGTGATCGGAACCCTGGGCGCCGATATCCTGCGGCTGTGGGTTGCGGCCACCGATTACCGTTCCGAGATGAGCATTTCCGACGAGATCCTCACGCGCATGGCGGATTCCTATCGGCGTATCCGGAATACCGCGCGTTACCTGCTTGGCAACCTCGCAGGGTTCGATGCGCGCAATGCACTGGCACCATCGGAAATGCTTGCGCTCGATCGCTGGGCCGTGGATAAGGCCTTTCGGCTGCAGCGACAGCTGCAGGAGGCCTACGATGCATTCGCCTTTCATCTCGTTTATCAGAAGCTGCACCAGTTCTGCGTGGTCGAGATGGGCAGTTTCTATCTCGATGTGATCAAGGATCGTGTCTACACCGCCGGCAAGCACAGCCACGCGCGCCGCTCGGCGCAGACGGCGATGCTCCACATACTCGAATCTCTGGTCCGGTGGATGGCCCCCATACTGAGTTTCACCGCCGAAGAGATCTGGCAGGCGATGCCGGAGCGCACCGTCGAAAGCGTGTTTCTCGACGCATGGCACACGATTCCCTCGGCGGCTGTGGAAAACGTTCCGCAGGTGGCGACCGATTCGTTCTGGAGCTTCATCCTGGAGGTGCGCGAGCAGGTAGCGCGGGAACTCGAGAAGGCCAGGGTCGCCGGCGCCATCGGATCGTCGCTGGATGCCGAGGTGGACCTGTATTGCGCTCCCGGGGTGTACGCAAAGCTTGCCGAACTGAAGGATGAACTGCGGTTCGTGCTGATTACCTCTTATGCCCGGATTCAGCGTTTGCAGGATGCAACCGCGGGCGCAGTCGGATCGGGGATGGAGGGACTGGCGATTCAGGTCACCGTATCCACGCACGGGAAGTGTGTGCGCTGCTGGCATCACCGGGCGGACGTCGGTTCCAGTGCCGAACATCCCGGGCTGTGCGGCCGTTGCATCGAGAACGTGACGGGAGCCGGAGAATCGAGGTACTACGCCTGATGTTCAGATTCATATGGATAGCCCTGCTCGTCTACGTGGCCGATCAGTTGACGAAGTATGCAGCCGTGGTCTATCTGACCGCGCACAATGTCGCCGTGACCTCGTTTTTCAATCTGGCGCTGGCGTACAACACGGGAGCGGCTTTCAGTTTTCTCAGTTCGGCATCGGGCTGGCAGAACCAGTTCTTCATCGTCGTCGGAATTGTCGCGTCGATCGTCATCCTCGTGATGATCGCCCGCCTCGGTCCCAACGATACGCAGACGGCGGTGGCATTGATGCTGATCCTGGGGGGTGCTGCCGGAAATGTAACGGATCGGCTGGTGCACGGCTATGTCGTGGATTTTCTGGATCTGTACTACCGGTCCTGGCATTGGCCCACGTTCAATCTGGCCGACTCGGCCATATCGGTCGGGGCAGTACTGCTGCTGCTCGATACGCTCGGGCTGCGCTTCGGCCGGCATGACATGGCCTGACGGAGTTGCGGCAATGCAGGTGACCCGGCATCGCAGCCGGAGAGTGCACCGTGCCGGGCGTGCAGTCGTCTGCACGAACGGCTGTCGTCGAGCAGGTGCGCCGCCGGCATGACTGCGCGCGTGGTGGCGGAGGGATGCCGCGTCACGCTGCATTTCATTCTGCAGCTTTGTGACGGCACTCTGGTGGATCTCAGCGGCGAAGGCGAGCCTCTGACTATTACCATTGGCCAGGGCGATCTGGCCGCCGGCCTGGAGCGGCGTCTGCTGGGCCTGTCTGCCGGCGACAAGAGGCATTTCGAAGTCGCCGCCATCGATGCGTATGGCCCGCGGCGCGAGGAGAATATCCACGTGATTCCGCGTGAACAGTTCCCTCCGGAACTGGCCGTGGAGCCTGGGTCGGTCGTGGAGTTCACCCTGCCCACGGGCGAGGAGATGCCTGGAATGATCATGTCGGTCGAAGAGACCGAGGTGACCGTCGATTTCTCCCATCCCCTGGCCGGCCATGACCTGGTCCTGGATGTGGAGATCCTCGCGGTGGAGCCTTCCCGGGTTGGACCTGGCCGCGGATCCCGATCATAATAGGTCAGTCCACAGCTGTCGCCATTGTCCGGGGTCCGTTTCCATGGAACTCATTCTTGCCAGCCCGCGCGGCTTCTGCGCTGGCGTGGACCGCGCGATCGAAATTGTCGAACAGGCGCTGGCCCGCTTCGGCGCGCCGATCTATGTGCGCCATGAGGTCGTGCACAACCGCTTCGTCGTGGATGGACTGCGGGCCAAGGGCGCGGTATTCGTGGACGACCTCGATCAGGTGCCTGACGATGCAACCGTCATCTTCAGCGCGCACGGCATTCCCCAGTCTGTTCGGCGCGAAGCCCAACGGCGAGGACTCAAGGTGTTCGACGCCACCTGTCCACTGGTGACGAAGGTGCACATGGAGGTCGTTCGTCACCGCCGGCACGACATCGAGTGCATTCTCATCGGCCACGCAGGCCATCCCGAAGTCGAGGGCACCCTGGGTCAGGCGCAGGATGGCATCTATCTCGTGGAAACACCGGAGGACGTGATGCGGGTGCAGGTGAAGGACGGCGAGCGACTCGCGTTCGTTACCCAGACGACGCTTTCGGTGGACGATACCGCGCGGGTCATCGACGCGCTGCGTGCACGGTTCCCGAAGATCGAGGGTCCGCGCAAGGATGATATCTGTTATGCAACCCAGAATCGCCAGGATGCCGTGCGTGCCCTGGCCAGGCGTTGCGATGTGGTGCTTGTGGTCGGCTCGGTCAACAGCTCCAATTCCAACCGCCTGCGGGAGGTGGCCGAGGCGCTTGGAGTCCGTGCCTATATGATTGACGGCCCGCAGGACATCCGTGCCGAATGGCTGACCGGTGCGAAGTGCGTCGGCCTTACCGCAGGGGCTTCGGCGCCGGAAATTCTGGTTCAGCAGGTTGTGCGGCAACTACGCGAACAGGGGGCGACGCTGGTCCATGAACAGCCTGCCGAGGCCGAGCACGTGATCTTTCCGGTGCCTCGGGAGTTGCGTAACGTTCCCTGAAATGCCGTCTTGTTCATTCGTCTGCGGGCTTTCGCGGCGGACAGGTCCAGGGCGCCGCCCCTAACGCGGGTGATTGAAAGACCGCGGATTCGGCGACGGATTGGATTGACCGTCCCGGCAGGATTCCGCAAGGCATCTGGCAGGTGTCATGAAAACTCCCTGGTACATTGTAGGTGGTGGCATCATCGGCCTGCTTTCAGCCTATGAGCTGACTCTGGCTGGCGAAAGCGTGGTCATTTTCGATCGGCAATCAGTCGGAAATGAGGCGTCCTGGGCGGGCGGTGGGATCCTGTCCCCGCTTTATCCCTGGCGGTATCCCGAGGCGGTTGATCCGCTTGCGCACTGGAGTCAGGTGCGCTATCCCGAGTTGGCTGCATCGCTCGGACGAGCCACAGGCATTGATCCGGAATGGATCCGATCAGGGATGCTGATTCTGGATGCTCCAGATAGCCAGGCTGGCCTGGACTGGTGCCGGGTTCGCGGCGTCGCCGCGCAGTTGCTTGATCCGGATACCGTGCTGGAACTCGAGCCTGGCCTGCGAACTGGCCCGAGCCCGACATTAAGCCTCCCGGAGGTGGCTCAGGTCAGGAATCCGCGGTTTCTCAAGGCTCTGGTACGTCACCTTCGATCCTTGGGCGTCGAGTTCAGGGAGGGGACGGCGGTAACGGGTTTCGGGTTTTCTGGCAAGCGGTTGAGTGGCATTCATACCTCATTGGGCGCGCTGCCTGCAGATCGATGTCTGGTGGCCGCCGGTCCCTGGAGCGCCTCTTTGCTCGCGACCGTCGGTCTTGATCTCCCGCTGCGTCCGGTGAAGGGCCAGATGCTGGTGCTGCGGGGAGCGTCCGCCCCATTCTCGCACATTCTGCTCCGGGAGAGCCGGTACCTGATTCCCAGGCGGGACGGGCGGATTCTTGTTGGAAGTACCCAGGAAGAGGAGGGGTTCGACAAATCCACCACCCCAGCCGCACGCGAGCTGCTGTTGACCGCGGCCTGCGCGATGGTGCCCGAACTCCGAGACTGGCAGGTTGAATACCACTGGGCGGGACTCAGGCCAGGCTCCCCGGATGGCGTCCCCTACATCGGCGAACACCCTGATATTGCCGGGCTTTTCGTCAATACCGGCCACTTCCGGAACGGGATCGTGCTTGCCCCTGCATCGGCGAGGCTGATTGTGGATTTAATGCTGGCTAGACCAGCTTTGCTTGATCCTAGTCAATTTAGTTTGATCCGAACCTGTTAGACTTACGCCCGTCCATGACTTACAATAGGTCTAAATCTATGCAACGCGCTCCTTTTTCTGCTGCTGTGTCGATGGAAGTCACGCATATGGATACCAAAACCTATACGCATGACGAGATTGGCTCCATGCTCCGTGAGCATGGGATCAACCCGACCGCCCAGCGGGTGGAAATTGCCCGGGAACTCTTTTCCCGAAAAGGGCATTATTCCGCCGAAGATGTGTTCACGCTGGTTAACAACGAACAGGCTCAGGTTTCCAAAGCCACGGTATACAATACTCTTGGTTTGTTCGCGGAAAAGGGTCTGATCCGCCAATTGATCGTCGACCCGACGAAGGTTTTTTACGATCCTAATATGATTCCGCACCATCATTTCTACGATGTCGTCACAGGTGTGTTGACGGACATCGATGCTGAAGAAGTGCGGATCACCGGCCTTCCGCCGCTGCCAGCGGGTGCTCAGATGGAGGGCGTAGACGTCGTCGTCAGGATGCGCCGTCCCAGTAACGAGGCCAGGTAAATTCCTTTACGTGGTTGTTTTTGTATCCACGGCCTCCGTATACTCCTCGGTTGTGCGCCGGTGTAGCTCAGTTGGTAGAGCAACTGATTCGTAATCAGTAGGTCATCGGTTCGACTCCGGTCACCGGCACCATTAATCAATAACTTAGAGCATATTAATCCCTCAGACCCCGCCTTTTGTTGTAACTATGCTGTAATTCGGCGTAGACTTTCCTTGGGTTTTGGGTCCAAGGAAGGGAGGTGGCATATGGCGAGCTTTATTCAGCGACGAGGGCCAAACGGCAAACGCGTCTGGCAGGCGCACATTCGCCGGCGCGGATATCAAGCTCAGGTCCGCACGTTTGACACCAAAGCCGAAGCTCAGGCCTGGGCAGCGACGATCGAATCCGAGATCGCTCGCGGCGTTTTTGTGTCTCGCGCCGAAGCCGAGCGCACCACACTCGATGAAGCCCTGCAGAGGTATGAGAACGAAATCACACCGCGCAAAAAGAGCATTGCCGAGGGCGGGTTTATTCGCCGCTGGCGAGCGCATCCGTTGGCTCGGCGGACCCTGGCCTCGATACGGGGAAAAGATATAGCCGATTACATCCGTACGCGTGAAACCGCCGGGGTGGGAGGCAACACAGTTCGCCTTGAGCTGGCGCTGCTCTCGCACCTGTTTAATACTGCACGCTCGGCATGGGGCATGGAATCACTCACCAACCCAATTGAACTTATCAAAGGCCAGCGCCCGAAGCTTCCGCCTGGCCGCACCCGCCGCCTGGTCGGTGACGAGGAAACCCGACTGCTCGACGCTGCCAGGACTTACGGTGGCGAAATCGGCCCGATCATCACCTGGGCGATTGAGACCGCCATGCGTCGCAGCGAGATCGCTGCCATGTGCTGGGAGCACGTGGACCGGAAGGCGCGCGTGCTGTTGGTACCCGAAACCAAAACTGGCACACCCAGGCGCGTGCCGCTTTCATCGAAAGCCCTGGCGGTCGTGGAAGTCCTTCCCCGGCGGATCGATGGGCGCGTGTGGAGCATGCGCGCGGATTCCATCAGCCAGGCTTTCGAACGGGTCTGCACAGCCGCCGGCATCGAAGGCTTAACCTTCCACGACCTACGCCACGAGGCGACCTCGCGCCTCTTCGAGAAGGGGCTCAACCCCATGGAAGTCGCGGCCATCACCGGACACAAGACGCTGCAGATGTTGAAGCGCTACACGCACCTCCGGGCGGAAGACCTGGTGGGGAGGCTGGGGTAGATTGGGATGTTAGCCGCGGCGCGTAAAATCGTTACCCGGTGACGTATTTATCCATCTCCACATCATCCATCCGGCTCGCCACCCGCGAATCCGCCTGCACGATCAGGTCCGCCAGGACCTGGGCTTGGCTCATGCCTTTGTGGCGCGCCAGGCGGCGCAGCGCCAGCGCCGTCCCCGTCGGCAGGAACAGATCGATCCTCCGCGCCCCTTGCCCCGGATCGGATGCGCGGAGCGCGATGCCTCCTTTCCCGCGCATAGCCCGCGCCCGGAAGGCGGCCTGGCGCTCCGAGTCCGTCTGATAGAGTCGAGGCCTGCCGGCGCCTGCCGGCTTAAGCTTGCGTCGCATCGTCATATCTCCCATATTTCGTTACCCGGTAACATTATCACAGATTTCCCATTAGCCCCGTTTGTAATGGAAGACATTAGCGCAAGTACACGATTTTATGAGGCCTCAGGGGTAGAGTATCGCCTCACGCGAGCACACTTTTTCTTCCAATCATCCGGGAGGGGATCGATGGACATCGAGCTTCAGTTCACGGACAAGGAAATCACCCCTGGGGTGGCATGCGCCTGATGAAGCGGATGCTCGATCGCATCGGTTTTGACACGGCGCTGCGCACCTGCGGCCTACCCGAGCCCGGCAGCAACCGCGGTTATCCGCCCGAACAGCTCTCTCTCTTTACCACCGTCAAAAATACTGATGACGTTTCGCACCGCGTGCCGAATATCGTCTCTATTCACGGCCGGCTCCATAACTTTTTCGGTAACACTTGCCCGATCTAATTTGCCTTAGATTGGATCGGATGCTGAATCTCGCGGAAGCAAGTCGTCACTTCGGGACGATACAATTATTGAACAGCTCCTCTGCTCGATCGGGATCAAGCCTTTTCAAAGCTGAGTACATCTTGAGGGCCGAATGTCGGTCACCTTCCGAGCAGTAATCGACACCAAGAACACTCCAGGCGCTGACATTGTTCGGCATGAGGTGAATGGCTTCATTTTCAGCCTCTACCCCCTGTTGATATTGGCCCATCTTGCTGTAAGTGGCACCCAAAACCACCCACGAATAACTAATGTCAGGCTTGATCCCAATCGACTCCTTCACGGCATTCAATGCCTGCATGTTCTCACCTAGGTCACTGTATGCGACACCAAGGTAAAACCAAGCACCCGCGTCATCCGGTTTAAGTCGAACAGCCCGTTTCTCAGCCTTGACTTCCTCTTCATCATCACCCAACCGCCCGTTGGCGACACCCAACGCTTTCCAGGCTTCCTCAAAGTCAGGATCCAATCGAATTGCCTCTTTCTCCGCCTCAACTGCCTGCTTGTACTGACCTAGATTGCCATAGGCCTCGGCGAGACTGCTCCACGCACCGTCATCGTCCGGGGCCTTCTCGATACGTGTCCGCGCGAACTGTACTAGCCCCGTCCAGTTCTTAGCGTCTTCGAAAGGGACAACTTGGAGCAGAAAGTGCAATTGGCTGGACAGTTTTTCTTTAGCCGCTAGCTGCTCAGTTTTGGCATTACCCGCGATTCCGGCAATCCAGTCTGCTGGGAGCGCAAAATTCAAGTTCTGGCCCGCGGTCATCTGGAAGGCAGTGATGCCAATGAGGCGTCCCTGGGCGTCAAAGAGTCCACCGCCCGAGGAGCCTGGGCTGATCGGTGCACTCGTTTGAATGAGCGACGAGTCGCCCACAGGCCTGAGCGACGATACCAGCCCTTGGCTTAAGGTGAGATCAAGTCCTTCCGGCGCCCCGACAGCAAATACTGTCTCGCCGACCTCGAGCTGTTTCACCGAGCTGATTACGACTGACGGGGCAACAAGTGTTGGGACCGTAAGCTCGCACAGATCATGATCAGTGTCGGCGTACTGGACTTTCGCTGCAAAGGTACGCTTGCCGGAGCGTACCTGAACGCGAGCGCCCGCCCGGGCGACATGACAGTTTGTGATCACGGTCTGGGGGTGAATGACAACACCGCTACCCTGTGCCGAGATAGCGCCAGCGGCATTTCCGACCATCACCACAACGATGCTCGGTGAAACCTTGCTAAACACCTGTTCGGCGAGATTGTTCGGCTGGCTGCCGAACGAAGACACGGGGAGGACGGTCAGGGTGGCGACCAAAAACCAGTACAGCGCCCTGCGGCATGTTTTCCCTGGAAATCCTGCCGCAAGCGATGCAAGTCCTTGATACGGATGGAATCTCACGGAATCCTCCCGAAGCGGCTTGTTTTCTGTTCTTGTGGAGCTGCGCGAGTCGCCTGCCGCAGGGCGATCTTCCGAAATACGGTTACTTGCTATCGCCACCTAATGTCTTCCGATTTGCACATTGCCCTATTCAACTACTGAGGCTTGTGATCCTGTGTGGCGTCAGAGTCCGGGTAGCCACTTGACTTTGAAGAATTCAGAATCAACGAATTTTTCAAGAGAACCCTGATCGTCATGGTAAATATGTAAGAATTGCCCAGTAGTTTCATCCGGGTAAGAAAATATTACACAAAAACCGTCCGGCCCTTGATGGAGTTCCACTTGCAAATTGGAAGGACTAACACCCGTTTTGATCTGTTTCGTTAATCC
This sequence comes from Pseudomonadota bacterium, assembly GCA_021790335.1. Taxonomy (GTDB): domain Bacteria; phylum Pseudomonadota; class Gammaproteobacteria; order Acidiferrobacterales; family UBA6901; genus JAJYCY01. The sequence continues at coordinate 13,846 of JAJYEE010000050.1, forward strand.
ACCTAGATTTTTAGTCATTACCCGTTGTTGAGGTATTGTAAATTTCGCTTGAAAGGCATTCGTCGAAAACCCGTGCACGGATGTAATTGTTAATCGTCTTTGTGCATCGGCAGAGAAAATTAACTCTCGGCTAGCGGAAGATTCTTCATACCACAGAGTAACGTACATGCCATCGTCGACCAGTGAGTCGATCAGCGGCTTAAAATCAAGATCGCCGGTTAACAGCGTGGCTTTATGCATGTTCCGATGATGGCTGTGCCTTAACATGTCTACCGCAATCTTGACGTCAATCTGCTTTTGACGGGGCTTTCCCAAATCACCTGTCGTTGTGCCCTCGAAAACATGATATCCGTCTAAGCATCGAATCGAGTTAAAAAAGGATTTTTGCCTTTGAATATCATTCTGATAATCCTCGCTCAGTTCTCCATTGCGTTGCGGCCGTGGGCAATCATAATAAAAGGATTTTGTGTAGCCAGACGCGAGCTTCCTGAAATCAATAGGGATGGTCTCTTCACCAAAGAAGTTCTTAGCAACATTGTTTACCGCGCGATTCAAATAGGCGCCATCAATAAACAAATAAGAAACTTCTCTTGGTCCCATATAGGATGCGGAGCGACTGCTCATATATATTCCTATCTTAATTTTACAATCCCAAAAAGCCATAGCAAGCGTTGAACTGGTAGGCCATGTCCCAATACATGGCACCTGCTGTACCGCATTAAATTATCGTTCATCATCTGACGCCTTTGAAAAGCACTTCTCGCAAAGGCCGTCGTTATACCCTTAGCGACTTGGCGGTCGTATGCGCCAATTGTCACCGCATGATCCATCGATCCGGGGAATGCCGATCGCTAAAAGGGCTCACCGTGCAGCACGGATGACATTTGCTTTCTCAGAGAGAACCATAAAAAGACAGTCACGTCGAGGCTTCGCGTCTCGGCGGCGGCGTTTCATCTTCCGCCTTTGACATCGCTTCCGGCGGCGTGCCCCCGATTCAGCGGGACGATGGGGTCCTCAAGAATTGCCGGAACGGGACCCTGCCGGCCAGAAAATATCCACCACTTCGGTTGATAACCCTGTGCGTAAACGATGTTTGCGGCAACCCGTGGCGCGGCGGTGCCGGGGAGAAGTTTGAATTGCACAA
>JAJYEE010000109.1 GCA_021790335.1 Pseudomonadota bacterium
TCGCCCATACCGCCACGTACCACCGGATTGATCAATGGTGCTGGGCGCATCTCAACAACAATATCGACCAGTTCAGCTACCGGTGCCAAGGCTACCTCTATGGCTGGCATGCGTATCTGCGCTGAGGCGCCTGACAGGGCGTTCCTGCACACGGATAGTATCGGCCGCGACCGTGTCGCGGCGCGCTCCATCAAATTCGGAAACCCTGCACGCCTGCCGGACACATCCGCGGGGGGGTGCGAAGGATCCGTACCGCTGCCGGGGGGTGGTGCTCGAGGACTTCCGCAGGCGGCCGGGCGGCGCGCGCTGCCAGCGCTGCCGGAACTCGGTGTCCTCCTCATGACGGGCCGATGCTCGGCCAGTGCCACCAGTCACGTCGACCCAGTTGAATGACCGGTTTCGTGCAGCTTGCCGATGTTAACGCTGCATGCTGCGTAGACGGCCGGTTTCGTCAGTGACGAAGAACAGCACACGACCAGGCACTACCACTCAACTTTGCGACCTTATTCACTTGAAAGACGGGATAGACTGTCGGCTCACCGTCATCATTGGGCGCACCGATCACGCAGAAATCTCGGCACATGCGCACGCACCACTTCCTGAAGGTTGACCAGCAACTGATGGTCAACGTTCGGCAATCCGTAATTATTTGCTATGTCCTTCCGGATTTTGGTCCAGAGGTGGCTGGTCATCTCCGCATCCGCCATGGCGCGGTGGGCCCGGCGCGCCCTCGGTAATCCCAGCTTGCGGACTAGGGTCTGAAGTTTATGGTCTGGAAAATTCGGATAAATTCTCCTCGAAATCAGCATTGTGCAGGCGAACGTGTTAAGCGATCGCCGTGAGACATTATCGAGCTCGGCCTCCCAAAACCTTCTATCAAAGGCAGCGTTATGCGCAACGACTGGTTTCCGGCCGACAAATCGCGCAGCTTCGGTCATCACCTTTGCCGCCGGTGGGGCTGCCGCAATCATCTCGTTCGTGATTCCTGTCAATCCCGATACGTAAGGGGGGATGTGACGGCCTGCGTTCATGAGGCTTTCGAAGCGGTCGATAACCTCGCTGTCACGAACCAATATGATCGCTATTTCGGTTGCGCGATCGCCAAGGTCCGGCGAAAGACCTGTTGTCTCGAAGTCGAGTACCGCGACGGTCTCCATTCCGCGCCTACCCTCCTTTCTCCGGTCGTACGTGCTTGATCGCCCCCACGTCAGGTGTCTGGCGAAGCCGGGCGCCACTCGCCACGGTGAGCCTTCTTGAACTTGTTCATGGAAGACGAGGTTATACGAGCATTGCCCCATAGCCGCTGGGCATACATAGAGTACTCAAGCGAAAGTACGCTTGCCGCAACTCTAACCAGTGCCTTGTCGCTTTTTCCCGTTCGTCCAGGCTATATGTCCGTGCACCGCTTATATGTTCGCGCAGCATGCGAATTTGCGTTTGTTCTGCCGCATCCATTGCCCTGCGGGTCGCGTCCATCTCGTCTTGAGTCGGTCGGTTCATGTGCCTGCCTCGCGTTGAACTATCCAAGCGCATTGTAGGAATACGCACCGCCTTTGTACACGGTATGAGTGATAGTATTATGCCGCGATGCGCCATCTGGCTCACTTCCTAACCTCCGCGTGCCACGCTCCGGATAGCATGCCGTCGGCTCGTCGGTCGGCGTCGGCCACCTAACCGGTTTGGCCGAGTGGCTTGTTTGGGTCTATCGACAGACATCAGCGGACACCAGTGGCTCAAGCAACCGATTCGCTGGACTGATGAAGGCGCTTTTTAATGGCGTGATCTGTACGCAGTTGCCGGAAGAGCTCGGTCGACTTTCCTGATTCTCAGCATTTGGTTTCCACCGCGCTGGAATTCAATAGGATACCGGACCTGTGCCACCTCGTATCCTTCAGCCCTGAAATGTTCGCTGACGGGTCGAACATGGGGAGAGGGTGTCGCTCCCAATTGAAGCAACGGAAAGATCCTCGCTTCCCCACTTACCCGGCATAGCTCGGTGATCCCCTCGATGTGAAATTTGAGATCGAGATGATCACTGTAGAGAAAAAGAAAATGGGAGCATACGGCAAGATCGAATGCGCCTTCAGGAAGGCTCAAGCTGGGCACGGCTTCTGCGAGGTATCTTCCACCCATCCGGCCTTGCGGGTAATCCGAGAGGAAGGTCTGCATCGCGTTCATTCGCACCGCCCCCAGGTCATCGAGCGAGGGGATGTGTCTCCATATGAATTCGCCGGCATTCGCGCGCGTTTCTTGTAGTACCTTCACGGACGGCGCGGCTTGGGCGTGGCACGCGCAGCCGGCAGTTTCGGGTCGCGACGGTCGTGAGCGCGGGGGGATGCTCAGGCGATGAAAAGCGCCACTATTGTGTGGAGCCCGACGGTCACAAGTCCAGGGACGGGATCGTTGGGGGTCAGGTCCTGGCGCCCCGAGACTTTCGCGATCGCGGCGGGACCGGGATGCGGGGTGTTCGGGTTGACGCCTTGCGCGGGGATCTCGATGTACGCGGCTTCAGAGGCTCGCGGTGGTTGCGGTCGTTGAGCCAGGCCAGGACCAATCCGACCACCGCGATCAGGGTCACGGTGATGAGTCCCGGGACGACGGCAATGTGGCTCATGGTGGTGTTTCCCCCAAGCTTCTCGCGGCTCGGGGGAGATCCCCCCAAGGCCACACGATCCCGGATCAGCGGCGCGCGGGGCGCTTGGCCGCCTCCTCCTGGTGCCGGGACCGGAGGATAAACCCGTTCGTGGTGACGCCGGCCCTGATGAAGATCACCCGGTTGGGCCGATGACGGTCGGCAGGGTCATCGGAAAATCTCCATCGACGTGCTGAAGCCCAGTATACACGAGAACGAAATTGCGGGTGCCCTGCTCTGTCCGGTGGGTGTCGCCGCATCGGGCTCACCCCCGTTTGGCCCAAGGAAGCCTGGTGGCCCGTCCCGAACGCGTCCGAGGACGGACAAGGACGAGGCGCTCGACACGTCACTACCCACCCGTTTCCG
>JAJYEE010000051.1 GCA_021790335.1 Pseudomonadota bacterium
ATGCGATAGCGCAGGGTTTCGCGCGTCGCCCCGAGTGACCGCGCGGCGGCGGTGACGTTGAAGTTGGTACGTTCCAGGGCACGCTGGATGATATGGCGATCCATGTCTTCGAGCGCCATGCTGCCGTCCATAGGCAGCAGAAGGTGGTCATTGTGGTTCGCCGCCGGGTTTGCCGCCGCAGCGGCAACCGGGGCGGCGGCGCTGCGAAGCTGTAACCATTGTTCTGGGAAGACTTCGCTTTCGGCGAACAACACGCAGCGCTCGACGACGTTACGCAGTTCGCGTACGTTGCCCGGCCAATCGTGAGCGTGCAGCTTGCTCAGGACCGCCGGCGGGACGAACTTTACTGATTTCCCGGCCTTCGTATTGAACTCGGCGAGAAATGCCGGCACCAGATCATTCACGTCCTCGCGACGCTCGCGCAAGGCGGGAAGGTGGAGGTGGAACACGCTAAGGCGATGAAACAGATCCTGCCGGAACCGGCCGGCGCCCACCAGCGATTCGAGATCGCGGTTGCTGGCGGCCACGATCTGCACCTCGACCTTGATTTCGCGGTCGCCGCCGAGGCGTCTTATGGCCCGATCCTCGATTGCCTTGAGCAGCTTTGCCTGCAGATCCAGGTCCATCTCGCCGATTTCATCCAGGAAAAGCGTGCCTCCGTGCGCCTGCTCGAGCAGGCCGCGGTGCCGCCCGCGCGCACCGGTGAAAGCGCCGGCCTCGTGTCCGAACAGCTCCGATTCCAGGAGTTCGCGCGGCAGAGCGGCACAATTGAGCTCGATGAGGGGGCCCTCGCGGCGTGCACCGCTGTGGTGGAGAATGCGCGCCGCCAGGCCTTTTCCGGTTCCGGTCTCGCCGCTGACGACCAGTGTGCTGAACGGAACATGGCTGAGCTTGGTGAGCATGTTGCGCACTTCGCTGGCGGAATTGCTGTGCCCCAGGAACGACGAAACGGGATATTTGCGCGACTGTGCTGCAGCCTCATCTTGCAGACGGCGCTGGGCACGACCGCTGCGCGCGGCGCCCGCCACGATCATGTCGAGCCGATCCTGGTCACAGGGCTTCTCGACGAAATCGAACGCACCCAGGCGCAGGGCGCGCACGGAATCCGGCACGCTGCCATAGGCAGTGAGGAGAACCCACTCCGCGCCTCCACGCTGGCTGTGGATCTTCTCGAGAAGATCCAGCGCATTGCCGTCCGGCAGGCTCATGTCAGACAGCACGACCAGAGGGTCGATACGCTGGTCCACAATCGCGCGCTCGGCATGCGCGAGAGTGGTCGCAACCACAACTTCCCAGCCTTCTCGCCGGTAATGGCGTGCGAGTTCGGCCCCAAGCAGGATTTCGTCTTCGATTACCAGTAAAGTGTCAGCCATTGTGAAGCTCTCCGCAGGGTAGATCCATGATGACGCAGGCGCCGTGAGGTGCCTGATTGCAAATGTGCAGCTCGCCGCCGATATCGGTGACGAACCTTCGGACTGTTGCCAGCCCCAAGCCGGTTCCATGCTCGCGGCCGGTGACGAAGGGCCTTATTCCGGTATCCAGCAGGTCGCGCGGGAAGCCCGGACCGTCATCCCGGATCTCGAGACGAAGACGGTGATCCTCCTGGTGGGCATCGATTGCAACCGTTCCGGGTTTGCTGTCGAGCGCCTGGGCCGCATTCAAAATCAGATTCAGCAATGCCTGCCGCAGCCGGTCCTCCGGCAGGCGGCAGGAAAGGCTCGGCACGATATTGCACTTCGTGCGCACATGCTCGGGCAGCTGGTAGCGTGCCAGAGCCAGCAGTTCATCGACGACCCTCGCTAGCGACACGACCTTCATTGGCTCCGGTGCCTGATGCGCATCGCTCAGCACATCGTTCAACAGGCGTGCAAGACGCTTGAGTTCGGCAATGATGAGATCGATGCGTGCGACTTGGTCGGTGTTGGCCATCTCCTTGCGCAGATTGGTAAGAGTCATCTGGATGGCGGCAAGCGGATTGCGCAGCTCGTGAGCCAGGCCGGCGGCGATCTCGCCGACGGCGGCGAGGCGCTCGGCACTGGCGAGATTGCGCTGCTGTTCCAGCAGCGCCTGGGTTGCGGCCCGCACGTCCTTTTCCAGAGACTCCTGACGCGCATTGCGCGCTTCCTCCAGGCGGGCAAGGCGGCCGACGAGCTGGTTGTAGTTTTCAAACAGCGGCCGCAGCATTGGGTCGACATCGCTGACCGGCGCGGCGCTGTAGTTCTGCTGCGATAGCATCGTCATCAGCGAACGCAGGTTGTTGAGCGGAAGCAGGATGCGATGGCGCAGGAAGAACAGCGTGAGAATGGCAAACAGGGGAAGCGCGATGATGACCATGAGAACCACGTGGAATTCCATTTCCGTGTTCCGGTACACCCGCGCGACGAGTTGGTTGTGGGCATGGACTTCGTCGAGCAGGACACTACGCATGAGGCCGAGCGCCTCGATCGCCTTGGCCCGCGGCGATCCCCGGCGGTCCGACAGCAGAGTCTCGATTCGCTTCATGCGTGCCGGCGTCTTGGGTGCCAGATAGTTGTCGAGGGTGCCGACTGCTGCGAACTGACTGCGCAACTGCCTGAGGGTCTGTTCGCTAACCGGTTTTTTGCTGCCGATGCTTTTTACGAGGACCTGTTCAAGGTTAAGCCCGGCATTTTCGATCCGGCTGACGAGTGCGCGGTGCTGTTGTACCGGCTCGAGACGCTCGAGACTGCGCCAGGACATGCTCAGAAGCAGGCCAAGTGCGATCAGCAGCAGTGCTGCGGACACGATCGCGGGCAGCCAAACGGATCGGACAAAAAGCGTACGCATGCGCCGCGATTCAGGCATAGGCATGTCTGTAGCCTCCGGTCGAACAGCTGATTCGCAAGCGGACATGGCGTTACCCCGACTTGGTATGAGTTACAGGACGCAGTCGCCATGCGGGGCCGGACGTCCCGGTCACGCGGCGAGGTCTGCCCGGGAAGCGCATCGAGGCAGCACGCCGATGCGAAAAAGGCGGAACAGCCTGTCGATTGCCCCGCCGCGGTATCGACAGGCGCGGGCAGTTCCGACTGGAGGGCGGCCACCAATTTGGTGTTGCGGGCCGTTGAGTGCGGGATGCAGGCGATAGAAAGTTCATGTCTGATAGATACTTGCCGGACCGGGCAGTTCCATATAGGGGCAAACCGGCGATGAGCAGCGGGACAACGCCGCAGACGAATGGCACCGCCAGGACCGGGGGCGCAGTAGCCCGGACTGGGCGGGCATCAAGCGGTCCGCCGGGCCAGCCATTTGATGCGACCGGAAATACGGGATCTGTAATCCATGACCGGGAGTCAGCAATCGCTGTGCCAGTCTATGAAAGGTATATTAAACAGTCGGTTATTTGATTTCCGGCGGCGCGGAGCGTACTTCTGAGTGTGATATTCACCCATCTAGGTGGATATGAACCGGGTCGCCGCACACGGGATGCCTGCCGTCGCAGGTATGGTGAAGAGCGCGACAAGGCGGCTGCCTGTGTGGATTCCGCGGTAAGCAGGCAGCCGTGTTCGCGATCCGGGTGGACGGCGGAGGTTGGGAGGTGAAAGGCCGTTCGACGCAGTTCGGCAGATCCAGGGTGGCGGAACGCGTTCAATGTGACAGACCGGCCGGACCATCGGGACGGCCCGGAGCGAAGGGCGCAGGGATTGATCCGGATCCAACGCGGGGTATGGAAGACGGCTATGTCTTGATGGCTGGTTGCACGACGGTCCGACCGGCGCCGGGCACTTCGTGAAGATGGTTCACAACGGCCGGGCGCGATGTGCAATGGATTCGGCGGACATGCCGTGGGCGAGGATGCCAAATGATGCGCGTGCACCCCAACGATCCATGCGCATGCACGGCCTCGGCGGGTGCCTGCAAAGCCGCCATCGGTGGAGCGGGCACCGCCCGGGAATCGGGCCCCGTGCCGCGGCATCGGTTTTTCGATCCGGATACCGGTTTCGGATAGATCGGCCAGCGGCTTCTTGCTATCCTGCGTCCGTGTTCGAGCGCTTCACCGTGAGCGGGTCTTGATCTCGACAGTCCGAGCTTCGCAGAAGCCTTCACCACCTCATCCGGTGCGGGCGGTTGCGGCAGTACGTTGCATAAAACCATAAAATCGCAATTTGTATCATGATCCCATCCGGTCCGCTGCCTGGTACCCTGGCCGCTTCGGCGACTTCAGTTCCTGCCGGATTCTGCGTGGCGGGTGCGCCTGGAAAATTGGAGAGAAGCATGGATCGATCGGAGCTTCGCTGATGCGGGCCGGGCAGAGAATGCGGCCTTTCATCGGGGCGGCACTGGCGTGGGCATGTGCGGCGGCCGCACATGCGGGATCGCCGCATGCGTTCCGCCCGCCACCGTTCTCGTCCATGCCCGGCGGACAGTATGGGGCGCTGGTCCGTGAGGGCTATCGTATCTTCGAGCAGACGCCGCGGTACGCCGGGGAATACACCGGCGATGCGCTGTCGTGCGAAAGCTGTCATCTCGATGGCGGGCGCCGCAGCGACGCGGTTCCGTTGTGGGCGGCGTTCGGTATGTATCCTCGCTACCAGACGAGGGCGGGGCAGGTGATCAGCTTTCAGCAGCGCCTCCAGCAATGTTTCCAGTTTTCCGAGAACGGCTATCCGCCGCCGCTTGACAGCCAGGTGATGCGCGCACTGACGGCTTACTCGCACTGGCTTGCCAGCGGGGCCCCCATCGGCGTGGAGCTGCCGGGCGGTGGCCTGAAACCGGTGCCCAAGACAGGACATGATCCCGATCCGGTCGCGGGCAGAAGGGTGTATGCGAACCGCTGTGCGGTGTGCCACGGCAGTGACGGCCATGGGAAGAAGGTGGATGGACAGTACCGCTATCCGCCGCTGTGGGGATCGGCGTCGTTCAACCGTGGTGCGGGCATGGCAAAACTGCCGGTCGCCGCGGCCTTCATCAAAGCGAACATGTCTTACGGCCACGCCGATCTCACCGACCAGCAGGCTGACGATGTCGCGGCGTGGATGGAATTGCAGGATCGCCCGGCCGATCCACGTAAAGGAGTGCTGGCATGGCTTTTGGAAAGGTAGCCGGCAGCCGCTGGCTGCGATGGGCGCTGCCGTTCCTCGAATGGGTACCCAGCTACCGCGCAAGCGGGGCATGGCACAGCGATGCGCAGGCGGCGGTGCTGTCGGCGGGCATCATGCTGCCGCAGGCCGTCGTGCTTGCGCGCCTGGCCGGACTGCCGGCGCAGTACGGGATCTACGCGGCGTTTCTCCCGGTTATCGTCGCGGCGCTCTGGGGGTCCTCGCGCCAGCTGCTGTCCGGCCCGAACACGGCGCTGTGCCTGTTGCTCGCCGCGACGGTCTCGCCGTTCGCGGCGCCCGGCAGCAGCGAATACATCCGTTACGTGGCGACACTGACGCTGATGGTCGGGGCGGGACAGTGGCTGCTCGGTGCGCTCGGTCTCGGCGCAATCCTCGACTATCTGCCCGCATCTGCCGATCTGGGTATCACGACGGTGGTTGGGGTGACGATCGTGCTCTCGCAGACTTCCTATTTGCTCGGGCAGACACCGACCTATGGCGTGCCCGCGTGGGAGGCCGCCTATGCTGCAGTCGCGGCCGGTTCGGCGCGCATCCCCGATCTCGCGGTGGCTGCCGCGACGGTGGGCATCGGGATGCTTGCGCACCGCGCGCCGACACTATGGGTCCGGCGCCTCGCGCTACTCATCGCCTTGCTGGGCGGCACGGCGCTGTCGCTTGCGCTGGATGCGGTCTACGGGTCGGCGACCATGGGCTTTCTGGTTGTCGGGCACCTGCCGGTCGGCTGGCCGGCCCTGTCGATGCCGGATTTCGGGCCGCGGATGCTCGCCACGACTCCGGCCATGCTTCCGGGCATTCTTACGATTACCTACCTCGGCCTTGTCCAGTCTACGGTGATCGCACGCACGCTGGCCGACGAGACCGGCCAGCGTCTGGATCTCGGTCAGGAGATTCGTGCCCAGGGTCTGGCGAACGTTACGGCAGCTTTTGTTTCCGGATTCGCGGGGTCGGGCTCGTTCAACCGCTCCCGGGCGCATGCCCGCGCGGGCACCCGCACACAGATGGCGGCGGTGATGTCGGCAATCGTAACGATGCTTGCCGCCACGCTGGGCAGCCGGTTTCTCGCGGAAATTCCCGATCCGGCCATGGCGGGCGTGCTCGTTCTGGTCGGAGTGGGGCTCATCGATTGGAGCAAGCTTGCAATGCAGTGGCGCATAGGTTTCGGCCAAGCCGGACTGGTAGCGGCGGTCGTCGTGGCGGGCGTGCTCGGTGGCCTTCAGGATGCCGTGATCGTCGGCGTCTTTGCACCGCTCGTGGGCTATCTGTCAAAAGCCGCGCGGCCCTCGATCCGCGTGGAAAAGACGCAGGACGGGGTCCGCGTTCATCTCGATGGCAACGTTTTCTTTGCATCTGCCCAGCGTGTCGCAGCCGTGCTGCGTTCGCTTGGCGAGGAAAACGGGTTCAGCGGGCGCGTCGACGTTGACCTGCGCGACGTAGGCTATATCGACGCAGACGGGTTTGCCATGCTGCGTCGCGAGCAGGCGCGCTGGCAGGAACGCGGCGGGACGCTCGTTCTGGCGGAGGGCGTGGAACAAACATGAACAGGCGGAAAATGCCACGGGCGGCAGCGATAGAGGCTGCCGCGACCCCCGCTGGTTGCTTTGGCCGTGATCTCAGGGAATACGCTGTTTTGCCGGCGCGCCGGAGCGTGTCGGCACCGTCGGGCGAGCGGCACGCAGGTTATGCCTATCGACCAAGGCGGATAGACCGGGCGCATGGCGGGCGAGAACGTAATTTGACGGGCGGGAGGGCGCGGATTCTCTTCCCTCCAGGTGGCGCGCTGTCCGAAACTGCCGCACTCGAACCCTCTGTTCGATGGCGGTGGCTGCAGGTGGTGCAATAGGCTCTGGAATCGGGTACCAAGATATGAATTCTGCGGCCGCGCAGCGGCAGACCGTGCATTGGCATCTCTATCCGGATGCGGAAGCCCTGTACGGGAGTGCAGCGCGTGCCATCGAGCGCATCGCGCGGGAAGCCACGTCCGAGCGCGGTGTATTTCGGATTGTGCTTGCCGGAGGCGGCACCCCTCGTCCGCTCTACGCGCGGCTGCCCGCGATCGACGCGCGCTGGAACGCGTGGCATGTCTACTTTGGCGACGAGCGCTGCCTGCCCGGTGATCATCCCGATCGAAACAGCACCATGGCGTCTGCAGCCTTGTTAAGTCATGTTCCGATACCGGTGTCCCAGATTTACGCGATCACGTGCGAACAGGGCGTGACTGCGGCGGCGCAGACTTACGCTGCAACGCTTTCGGGCATCGACGTCTTCGATCTGGTGCTGCTCGGACTGGGGGAGGATGGCCACACGGCAAGCCTGTTCCCGGGCGCCGAGTGGGGAGCACAGCCCGGGGAGCCGGCGGTCCTGGCCGTGGTGCGGGCGCCCAAGCCACCGTCCGAACGGGTATCCCTGAGCGCCTGGCGTCTGAGTGCGGCGCGCGAGGTCATGGTTCTCGTCACCGGCGAGGCGAAGCGTGCGGCACTCGCTGCCTGGCGCGCCGGGGCAAACCTGCCGATCGCTGCAATACGGCCGGCCGCAGGCGTGAACGTACTGCTGGAGCCGCATGCCTGGGAATCCGCGTGTTCGCAATCTTAGGCTATAACTTATGGATAGCGAACGGGGATTTTTTGCCAATGCATCGATTCCTGGAAATTTCTGGAGCACCTGCCGGCGGCTGGCTGGGCAACTTTGAGGGACTGGTTACGGGCTTTGTGCTCGGCAGCATCGGGGCTGCAATCGACACCATCGCGGTACGTCAATTCATCGAGGGTTATGTCGGCTAAATCAGGCGTGGCAGGTTGCCGCGTCCCGACGTTCGGAACTGGCGCATGTGGTCCGGGCTTCCAGGCGGCTGCCGCCTGTCCTGACCGCTGTTGCGGGATCGGGTCCGCATTGCCATCCATGCGGGCGATGCCGTACCGGCGCGAACCGGGAGAGTTAGCGCGATGAGTGAAATCAAGGCGGATTTTACCGTGGACACAAGCGGGACGTGCTGTCCCACGCCCCTATTGGAAGCGACGCGTGCCGCGCGCCGGATGAAAGCGGGCGAAATCGTGGAGCTGGTCGCTACCGACGTCGGTTCGCGCATGGACATACCCCTGTGGTGCCAGCGTACCGGCAATGAACTCCTCGCCCAGGAAGAGCGCGCGGGTGTGTTTTATTACTATATCCGCAAGCGGCGCTGACCGCGGGCCAGCCGGCTTTATTCACTGTGCGCTGTCCTTTGCTCCCGTTGGCGGCTCGACCAGAAAGTGCGTGACGACCGGCGGCGAGGAACCGATGTGGAACGAGCGCGCATGATCGAGGATGTGCCGGTCGGATCTGGTTACCCGCGCATGCTGGCGCAAATGCTCCAGCCACGACTCGACGACGAACACTTCGGTATAGCGGCCCGGGTCGGCGACATCGCTCAGCACGGCCCAGCTGATGGCGCCATCGCGTCTGCGTATGCGCCGTACCGGCTGCATTGTGTTCAGAAACTCGGCCTTCCGGGCCGGGTCGACCCGGTATTCCACGGTCACGACAACCGGGCCATGTTCCGGTTGCGGCTCATTGACCGGTTGTGGCATGGGCCAGTGAAAGGACGGAGTGAGATCGATCTTTTCCATGCCGTGAAGACGCAGATTCCGCGTTGCCAAGAGTCCGAGGCAGGTGCAGGCGGCCGCGGTGGTTAGCGCCGCCGGTATGCTCCACAGCGATGCAACGTAGCCCCAGAATGCGCTGCCGATCGACATTCCTCCGAAGAATACGAGAATCGAGACGGCGAGCGCCCGTCCACGCACCCAGGAGGGCGCCACCGCCTGGATTCTGGAGTTGAAGGTGGAGATCAGGGAAATCCAGCCTGCGCCGCAGGCGAAGACCGCAAGATCAGCCACCGCATACAGCCGTACCCATGCCAGCGTCACGAGTCCGGCGGCGAACACCAGAGTTGCTATGGCGAGGAGCACGTCGATGTTTACCCGCTGCCGCAACCGCGGCAGCAGCGTCGCGGTCGAGACCGCACCCATTCCGAATGCCGCCAGCATGATTCCGTAGCCGCCCGGACCGCGACCGAACTCGAAACGTGCAACGGCCGGAAGCAGACTCCACAGTGCGCTGCCGAAAAGAATGAAGGCGGCAAAACGGCCGAGCACAATGCGCACCGGCGGAGTATGCCGCACATAGCGAAGCCCGGCGCGAATCGCCCCCATCACTCTTTCCGCTGGCAGTACACTCGTCTCCGGCGCGCGCCGCCAGCGGTACAGGACGACGATGACTCCCCCGAAAGACATGGCATTGAACAGAAAGGTGACGCCCGGGCCCGCTACCGCGATGAGCAGGCCACCGATCGCCGGCCCGACGGCACGTGCCAGATTCATGCCAGCGCTGTTGAGCGAGACCGCGTTGGTCACCTCGGTTTGCGGCACGATCTCGGGGATGATCGCCTGCCACGCGGGGGCGTTGAGCGCACTACCCAGACCGAGCGCAAAGGTCATTGCCAGGAGAATGCCGGGCGTTGTCAGTCCGGCTATCGTAAGTGCGCCCAAGGCCGCCGCCGCGGCGAGCATCCAGAACTGGGTGGCAAGCAACAGCCGCCTGCGGTCAAGGACGTCCGCCAGGGCGCCGGCCGGGAGCGCCAGCAGAAAAATCGGCAGGCTGCTTGCAGTGCGCACCAGCGCTATGGTGGCCGGCGAAGGGGCGATCGAGGTCATGAGCCAGGCTGCACCGACGTCCTGCATCCAGGTGCCGATGTTCGACGTGATCGTTGCGATCCACAGCGCGCGATAGAGCGGCTCGCGCAAAGGCGCGAACAGCGAATTACCCCTGCCCTGAGAGAACGAGGTGGGCATCCTGGTTTTTCCCCGCAACCGTCAAGGCGAAGGTGCCGGCGTGCGCTGCGCCAAGCGCCTGCCGGCATCCGGCATCAGGTGCGCAATGAGTGCTGGTGCGCGGTCAATAATTTGACCGCGCGCATCAGCTGCGTATCCCTGCTGTGCTGCAGCTGCTGCACGGTCATTCCGTGTTCGGCATCCGGCTGCAACGGGCTGACACCGGCCGGAAGCGCCACGAGCTGGCTTGGCGTGATGCCGTGATGCCAGAAGCTGCGGCCATGCGGGGTGAGCCATTCCTGTACCGCCAGCACGAGCGCCGAGCCGTCGGAAAGCGGATAGGATTCCAGCACCGTTCCGGTGCCGAAGGTGGTTTCCCCGATGAGACTGGCCCGGCCAGCGTCCCGCAGCGCTCCGGCAACGATCTCCGCCGCGCTGGCCGTTCCGGAGTTGACCAGCACCTCCATCGGCAGCGTGAATTTAGGCGTCCCGCGGCGAACCGGCACATTGCGCACCTGGCCGCGGACGTTTCTTTCGAGCAGTACATTACCGTGCTTGAGGAATAGACTTGCCGTATCGATCGCCTCGTCAAACAGGCCGCCGGGATCGTTTCGCAGGTCGAGTATGATCGCCTTGGCGCCGTGCGCCTGCGCTGCCTCCAGCGCCTTGGCGAGCGCTTTCGCCGTTCCCTTGCTGAACAGCGCGATGCGCACATGTGCAATGCGTGTTCCGGGCAACATATGCCAGGTTACGCTGCTCAGCCGGATATGCGCCCGCACCAGATGGAACTGGCGCACTTTTTTGGTCTTGGGATTGCGGATTGTAAGCGACACGTGTGTTCCCGGCGGTCCTTTGATTTCCCCGACCACCTTATTGATCGGCTGCCCGGCGATGCTTCGTCCATTCACCTCGAGGATGATGTCGCCGGCCTCAAGACCCGCTCTTTGCGCAGGCGAGCCGTCGATCGGAGCAACGATCAGGAGTTGCCGGTTCTTCATCTGCACTTCGATGCCGATCCCCGCAAACTGGCCCCGCAGGGATTCGCGTTCCTCGCGCACCATGCTCGGTGTGAGAAATGTGCTGTGCCCGGTATCGCCCAGGGAGTTGACCATGCCGGAGATGGCCCCATAGGCGATGCGCCGCGGTATGACCGCGGCGCGGTCGACGTAATGCTGCTGTATGGTATTCCACGCTTCGGCCATCAGCCGGAAGTCCGGAACCGCCTTGGTGGGCACTGAGCACGCCCTGACGATGTCGGACACGGACTGGCGGTCGACCGCAACGCCGGTCACGATCCCGACCACGAACGTGAGGAACAGCACGACAGCCAGTCGCAGCCGATATGCGTAATGCCGTGGAGTCATGTCTTCTTCTCTTTATCCCAGGGGACGTCCGGGTTCGGACACGGTCCACCCGAACGGGAATCTCCCAAGCCACGGCGATGACCCTGCTGAAGGAATCGCAATTACATCCATGCCGGGTGCCGCTACTATACCCTTGAATCGTGGAAATTGAAGATGGCGCGAGGGAGCCGCACGATTTAAGTGTATCAATTTCAGGGAGGTTCCTGGAAACCGCGGTGGAATGCAACATACCTCTGATTAGGGCAGAGGGCGACCAGTCCGTCGCGATCCTGGGGGGGCAGGAGGCCGCGCTGCGGTAGGCGTGCGCACCCAGCAAAGCGGGATCCCCGGCTGTCGGGGCTTCGAAGCCGGGGCTGGCGATGTCTGCGAAATGACCGGTTCCAGCCCGGCTCACCGGATCCGGGCCGCCAGTTCCTCCGGTTTATGTACCTTTTTCCGGCAGGGGCGCTATATTGGAAAAGACGTACCCCAACGAGACAACGGCAGACCGGCCACCCGCAGCACGCGGAGTTGTCGGCAGACGGAATAGCCATGAAGCCATCGATGCTACTCAGTTTTGACGCAGCGGTTCATATGATTTTCGGCATTGGACTGATGTTCTTCCCGCGCATCCTGATCGACGCGCTCGGCATCGCCCCGCCGGGGACGGCATTCTATGCGAGTGTCCTGGGCGCTGTGCTCACCGGAGTGGGACTGGCTCTTCTTGCCGAGCGCTTTCGACACATTTTCGGCATTCCCGGGCTGGGCTCCGGAGGTGCGATCTGCATCAAGATCTGTACCGGCGGTGTGCTGACTGCGTGGCTTGTGCATGGCGGGCTGCCAATCCCCATGCATGGCTATTTGCTGCTGTGGCTCGTCACGTCCGTTCTGCTTGCCTTGAGCGGTGCCGAATTCTGGATTCAGCTGAAACAGAACCGGGATGGCGTGGACCGCCGCAGTGGCGTGACACCGTAGATTCGGCCGTTCCCGGCCAGCGCCGATCCGGTCGAATTGTCGACCTGCGGGCTGTAGCCGCGTAACGACGATCGGGCCGCAGTCGAACAAGCGGATCGCTCCGGTGCTTCTGGATCCCGTGGAAATCACCCGTCCGGCAGCTCAATGAAATCCGCATCCTCGCCCGGTCCGTGCTCGGGTGAGGAGCAATCCGGTGGCTTTGTGTGACAGCCTGATCGCGAATCTCGGGCGGCGCTCGTGGGACCGGGCCGGCGCGGCGCGACCACCTTGTCGTGCGCGCCGCAACGCAGCGTCAGCCGCCCACGGCGGGAGTAGGGGTATGCCGGTCAGGATCGGGCTGCCGCGGCAGGTCAGTGCCGGTGGCGGTGATGGAGGTCCGGGTAGTGCCGATGGCTGTGCGCGAGCGGCGGATGAAAGTGCGGGTGTGCGTGCGGTTCGTGCCCGTCCCTTGGAAAATCATGGGTGTGCTGGTGATGTTCGTCGTGTCTGTGGCCATGGTCGTGCGTGGTGGCTTCATGCCGGTGGAAATGCTCATGGTTTTCGCGCAGGTGTAACCAGACCCCGAATGCCATGAGGCCGGCCGCGGGCCAGAACAGTGGTCCCGGATATTCCCCCAGAACCGCAATGGCTGCAGCAGCCCCGACGAAGGGTGCAAGCGCGAAGTATGCGCCAGTGCGGGCCGCACCGATCCGGCGCAGCGCAAGCACATACAGCATGAGGCTGAGCCCGTAACCGGCAGCTCCGACGGCGAGCGCGCCAGCGATCCCGCCGGGGTGCAGATGCGTTCCGCTGAATAACAGACCGATGCCGATGTTGACAGCGCCCGCGACCAAGCCCTTGGCCGCTGCTATCTGCACCGGGTCGCGTGCTGAAATTTTGCGTGTCAGGTTGTTGTCGACCGCCCAGGCCAGGCACGCCGCGACGATTGCGAGCATGCCCCAGAATCCTCCACCCCGCGCGTCAGAGGCAGGCCAGGCCAGCAATGCACCGGCGACCACGATCGCAACCATTCCGAGGGCGATGCGCCGATCGAAGTTTTCCTTGAATACAAACCATGCGAGAAGTGCCGTAAACACGTTCTCGAAGTTCAGCAGCAGCGCTGCAGAGGTGCCGCTCGCCGAACGCAGTCCGATCACGAACAGCACCGGTGCGACGATCCCGCCGGATGTGATTGCCGCCGCCAGCGCCGGCAGATCGGCAAGGGCGATGCCGGCCTCGCGACGAATCCCCCGGTCGAACAGCAGCCGGCGCAGCGCGCGAAAGCCGAGCAGCGCCGTTCCCGAGCCGAGATAGAGCAGGCCGGCAAGCAGTACCGGGCTGATTTCCCCGGCCAGCAGCTTTGCCAGCGGCACGCTGGTTCCGAACAGCAGTGCCGCCACCACCGCGTCGGCGATTCCCGAGTCGAGGCCAAACATGGGTTCAGGAGATCATTCGAAGTTGCGATGCCATTATGGTAGCCAAATCGGGCGCTGTCCCCAAGACGGCTCCGCCGGCACATACCGCCCAGCGCCTGTTCGATCTGTGTGCGTGTTCCGCTGCAGCGATCCGCATCGCGGGCCGCTACCAATCTGCGGCATGCGGTGCATGCAGGCTAGGACGGGTGCGTCCCGAGCAGTTCCATTTTGAGCCGGGAGGTGGGCGGTCTTGGACCTATGAAGACCAGAAGATAAAGGTCGGCGAATGCCTTGCCGGGGATGGTGAGCGTCCTGGAGCTGCCGGCGAGGAAGGTAGAACCCTTGCCCGGTTCATAGGTGAATACCAGCCGTTCTCCGTCCTTCATGTTCGGAAGGAACGCCAGGAACCGGTCTACGGCCGGTTTCTGTGCAGCCATCAGTGCCGGCGCGTTTTTTGCGAAGGCCTCGCGGTAAGCTTCCACCAATCTGGATCGACCGATATCGCGCACGAACTGCATAACCAGCGCCTTGGGTGCGTTCGCATCGATGATTGCTGCCGGGTTGGTGCTCGGCCGGATCAGATAGAGGCCGCCGACGTAGATCTTGAAGTAATACTTGGTGCGCAATCCGATCCCGTTCAGCCTGAGCGGGACGTTGCCCACGGTCAGGGTATCGCTCAGGTGTACGCCGGCCAGATTAGCTGCCGGCGCCGCCGCGGGCGCGAGCACCAGCAGCAGGGTCATCATGAGTCCGAGTGTCAGCGCCTTGTTGCGCATCGTTAAAGCTTTCCTCTATTCCGGCCCAGGCCATCGACCGGCTGGCAGCCCGGCAACGGGGGCGGGCGGCTGTCCCGCCTGCGGTGGGGGGTGTCGGTCCCGATCAGGAGTGCGGAGTGTCCTTCCGGCCGGGGCAATCCCCACCGTGTCGGATTAGCGCACCACCCGGTGGCCATGTCAACGCCGGTGCCGGCGGTTTCCGTCACAGATTCAGCCCAGGCGTGTTGCCGGGCGTACCCCGGGCTCGTCGGTCCCGGACCGGCGACCGTGGTTTTTGCCGATGCCGGCGAAGCCTCCTCGCCCGGCAGCGCAGGGTACGCCCCGGGGGGGGCCAGGGTGAATTTGCCCTACCGGAAATAGTTATAGAAAGCAGAGAATTAAGGTAGCAGGCTGGACAACGCCCGGGATTCCCGGTATAAATCACCGGATGGAACCGGCGAAATTCACCCGCGAAGCACTATCGGAGCTCCAGGTACGCCCGGTGGAGC
>JAJYEE010000052.1 GCA_021790335.1 Pseudomonadota bacterium
AACGCTAACCCCGGTACGGGCATAATCAGACAGTGTCTGTACGCGGTGCAACCGGCGACGGCCATGCATACCGCGATACCGGCCCAATGGAAAAGCAGTCATTTGCGTTCCGCCATGGGTCAGCTATTGCAAAAACACACTGTCCGAAAAGGGCGCGAGAAGAAGACAGGCAATAAGCTATTGAAAGTCTTGGAGCCCGCAGAGGGATTTGAACCCCCCGACCCTCTAGATTACAAATCGCCAAACGATGCGTTATCATCCGCTTCCATACATATAAGTGCATGATCGGCAATGACATTGCCATGTATCAAAATGTATCATGGCGGACCGGAGTGCAACACAATTACAGCAGGATTACAGCACAGCTTGCTTGTGCAGGAAAAGGAGCCAATGCGCTTTTTCGGCTATCGCTGATGGGTGGGCGCACACTATTGAGCGGCTAACTCGATGGCCGCTTTTCAGGGGCGTGAACTTTGCAGCTTGGCCTTTCCCGGATATCGCATTTATGCTATAGTCCATCCGTGAACTGGAAGGTGACGTTTTATAGCCCGGATCTTGAGGGCGAGATACTGGACCTCCCGGCTGGGTTTCTGGCCCGGTTTCTGCACTATGCCGAGCGCATGGAAGTTTTTGGTCCCGACTTGGGCATGCCGCATACCCGCGCGATGGGTGGCGGCCTATTTGAACTGCGCCTGAAAGCGGCAGAGGGTATCGCCCGGGTGTTCTATTGTAGGGTCGCGGACCGCCGCATCGTGATGCTGCACCAGTTTGTCAAGAAATCCGATAAAACCCCACGGAAGGAATTAGACATCGCTCACAGGCGAATGAAAGAGGTGAAACATGGCTACCAGTCTTAAACAGTTCAAGACTCGGGCCCTCGCACGGCCCGAGGTCCGTCGTGAGTACGACCGGCTGGCGGAGGAATTCGCTTTTCTCGAAGAGATCCTCAAAGCTCGCGCCGAGGCGGGATTGACGCAGGCCGAGGTCGCCGCACGGATCGGGACCACCCAGTCAGCGGTGGCACGCCTGGAGTCCGGTAGCCTAAAACATTCACCGTCCCTGGCGACACTGGAGAAATATGCCTCGGCGCTGGGGTGTAAGCTCCAGATCCGTTTAGTGAAGCAGCCACGACGCGCTGCGCGCCCAGGCCGGGCGATGCGTAAACGCGCGGCTGCGTAGCAGGACGGACGCCGGTCAGTAGCCAGCGCGGCAAGATTGCCGACCCATCGACCCCTCAAAAAAGTGCTCCACCGTGGGGAAAGGTCAATGCGCATGCTGCGGGGTCAGTATCCACTTCGTCTTTCGCAACCACCTGCTCGTGGGGGGAAGCGGCTTCCAAGGGGCCTGGCGCCGGGGTTTGTCAGCCATCGGGAGATGCGTCGGGTGTGGGGCGGAGGGGGTCCTTTACTTCTTAGTGATGTAGGTCCAATAGGCGGTCGACCAAACCGCACCCCAGAAGCCCAGGACGATAAGCCATTGCATTTAGCCCCATGTTCGTTCGTTCGATGTGTCTTCGGCAACTGCAGAAAACTCCCGCATGGCGCTTCGAAATAGACGAATCCCGCGCGGAATGCTGGACAACCCGAACCGGCCGGAAAGGTATTGTTTGGCAAGATCCCGCTTTGCCGGAAGATTTCCGAGTTCCGCCGCCTGTTCAAAGAACCCCCGCGCCTTCTCTGGCTGTCGGGAGACGCCGAGACCGTATGCATAGAGTTTCCCCAAGCGGTATAGGGCCGGTGCAAAGCGCAGATCAGATCCTGCCTGAAAGAACTCGCGCGCCTGGGTGTAGTCTTTGCGCTTCTGATAAAAGCATCCAAGGTAGTAGGCAGCCTCCTTCCTAACCTGTCCGATGCTCCGCTCGAAGGCAGCCCGGTACCAAGCTTCCGCCTGCTGGAGGTCGACGGCAGTCCCTCCTCCGTGCTCATAGGCGCAGGCCAGATAGAGCATACCGTGCGCCGAGCCCTGTTCGGCCAGATTGCGAAACGCCCCATACGCGCGGACGGGGTCGGTCTTCAATAGGCCAAGTGCCTCGCGTACCGGTACGAGCTCTTCCTCGCGCTTCCACCATTCATTAAGGCTTCGCCACGCCTCCTGTGCGCGGGCATCACCCATCGCCGCCGCCCTGTCGTAGGCCTCGAGTGCCCGGGAGTAGGCTTTCTGGTTTTGATAGACCACGCCGAGGTAGTGGAAGCCTTTTGCCGAGCCCTTATCCGCGGCATGCTGGTACCACATCTTAGCCTGTTCCAGATCCACATCCGTGCCAACGCCGTGTTCATAGGACCAGCCCAGCATGAGCATTGCATTCACGGATCGGGGTGCGAGCGCCGCAAGTTCTTCGAAAGCGTGGCGCGGGTCTGTTTTCTGCAAAGCGACGATATGATCCAACTGCGGCCGGTAGGGGTCGCTTTGCTCGGGATTCTGATTACTCGCCATAGGTGTTCTCCTCCATGGGCCGACCCGGAGGGTCGATCAGTCCGGATGTTCCCATCAGGCATTCCGCAACGAGCTCGGGCAGCGGGATCGTTTATTCACCAGGGATCATCACCTCGGGAATTTCAGGTTCGACTGGGGCATTGGTGCATTGGTTCGGTCCAGGATTCGGTCCAGGATTCGGATTGTTCGGATTGTATGGTAGCTCGGTATTTTGCGCGGGCGAAGGATTTGGGTTCGGTGGCTGCGGATAGTCCGGCTTTTCCTTTGTGCAGAGACCCCACGCAAAACATGTTGCTTTGAGCGTAGTTCTGGCCCAAGGAGAAAGATTATCAAACAGCGCTTCGCCATTCGGATCGGTCCACCTCAGGGGATTGTCGAGCACATAGGCATAGGTATTGATCCCCCCCGCCAGCCCCATCGGATCACTGCTCACGAACCTTCCAATCGTCGGGTCGTAATACCGCGCCCTGTTATACTGTTACGTATGAACAAGTTCATCGCTCAAGTCTTTGCGCGATGTATGAGCCAATCCAGCAACAATATCACCGGTAGAAGGATTAGGAAAACAAGGTATGCCTGCCGCATTATCCATTGGGAAGCAATTTCGTCGCCGTGCATGAATGTCAGAATCAAATCTACAATTACCACGACGAGCGCTGCAAAAAAAGCCGATTTAACTACTGCCGATCCTTGTTGGAAGAGCCTGCCTGCGCGCGAAGAGGCATGCCCTTTGCTGACAAAGAACGATCGTTGACGGAAAAGTAACGCGCCAGCTCCGAGAAACAGCAACATAATGCCTATAGAGGACATGGAAGCTGCCAGCATGACCCAATCAACCTTGCCAGCAGATGCGGCAATCGACTGAAGGAGCAAACTGATCGTCAAGAGCGCGAGACCGGAAAAGAAATAAGTTCTTCCTAATAGTGGCCTGCTCATCGCTACTTGCCTCCCGCATTGCAACTGCACGACTCACGAGAGGCGTCTTGCACTGTAGATATGCCAGCACCCCCGAAGACACTAGCGTCTAACCCATACTCCCAGCCAGAATCTAAGGATCTTGCCCCGCCTAATTGAATAGCCGCTGCGGATACGCCGATTCCGGTAGGTCGAGCAATCCCTGGACTGGGATTCTTCGGGCCAAACGCGAGTCCCGCCCCAACGAACTTAGCTCGTCCTTCAAAGACAAAAGGATCGGGCGTTGATAGTCCATCTTCGAAAGTAATACTGCCGCTCGTCCCTGTAGCGACAGCCCCGAACCCGACAGCAAAGCCACCAGCAAGAACCTTTGCTCTCGCACGTACACCACCAACGCATTCTGAGGTGAGGTTAAAGACGAACCGGACGGCTCCGCCGCCATAAATTACCCCGATTGACGAATAGGTTCCGGTCCACTGCACAAGGCCGAGCGGATCAATGTAACGAAGCGGATTGTCGTCCGTGTAGGTATACGTGTTGACTCCGCCAGCAAGTCCGATCGGATCACTGGAGATATACCTTCCCGTGGAAGGATCATAGTACCGGTTCCAGTTGTAGAAAAGCCCCGTCTCGGAATCGTAGGTCTGACCCGGATAGCGCAATGTCACGTCCACCCCGTTTGGACTGGGCAGGGTACCTCCGAAGACCCCCTCCCAGCGCCAGAGAATGGTGCCGCTCTGGTTGGTGGCCATCCTCGGGGTATCGTCATAGTCGGTGTGGAGATAGGTCACCGTTTCCGTGCCGGTGGTCGGGTCTTTGGTGATCATCGCAATCGGGGTGGAATCCGCCCAGATATAGTCGCGCACGAGCGTGCCGTCTTGATGGGTTTCCTCGATCAAGTGGCCCTGGGCGTCGTAGTGGTACCAGGTGGACCCATTGGCGGAGAACTTGTTGGCGCGGCGGTTTCGGGCATCGTAGCTGTATTCTCCGAGCACGCCGAAGGCGGAAGTCGCCTGAATCAGGCGCCCGGCATTGTCGTAGGCGAAGCGTCGCCCTTGCGGGTCGGCGATGATATCGCCGATCTTGTTCATCGTGACGGGGCTCCCCCCGACGGTGGCGAGCCGGTTGCTGTCGGGGGTGTAGGTATAGGGGATTGTCGTGGTGCCCGTGGCCTTACTGAGCCGGTTGCCGTTGCCATCGTATGTATAGGTAATGCCGGGAGTGGCCGGCGGACAGGAGGCTCCGGATTGGGTTTCGACCGTGCTCTGGGTGAGGCGATCGAGGACATCGTAGCCGAAGCACTCGACCTGCGGGATCGTCTGCAGGGAGGTGAGGTTGCCGTCGGGGTCGTAGCCATAGACGCGGGTGTCGCTCCCGATGGACTGGTCGGTGAATCGGCCCGCCAGGTCGTAGGTACGATTCTCGGTGAGCCCGTTGCCCCAGGCCTGGCTCAACAAGCGATGCTTCACTCCGAAGCTGCGCTGGCTCAGGATCGTCTGGGTGGTCCCGTTCACCGTGGCGGTGACCGCGGTAATCTCTTCTGCGGCATTGCGCGTATAGGTCACCACCCGCCCGTCGGGGTAGGTTTCGGAGTCGACCGCTCCGAAGGGGTCGGGGGTATAGGTGGTGGTGTAGGTGACGTTACCCTCGCTGCGGGCATCCGAGACGAGGTGCCCGAAGCCGTCGTAGGCATAGGCGCTCGTGCCGGATTCGTCGGTCTCCGCGCAGAGATGTCCGATACCCTCCGTACAGCCGGGGGCGCTGTCATAGGTATAGGTGACGTTTTCCGTCGAATCGGAAGGGTAGGTGACGCTCGTCAGGCGGTTGAGGGCATCATACGTGTAGTCGGTGACGATCCCCCGGGCATCGGTCTTCGAGGTCAGGTTGCCGGCGGCATCATACGTATAGGTCGTGGTGCCGCGGTCGGGGCTCGTTTCGGAGAGGATATCCCCGAGGTCATCGACGGCATAGCTCGTCTTCGCCCCGTTCGGGGTCGCGACCCGGGTGAGGTGATCGTTCGCATCATAGTCGTAGGTCGTGATGCCGCCCGCCCGGTCCACCGTCTCGACCAGGCGGTTCAGGGCATCGAAGGTGTTCTGCGTACTCGCGGGACTGGTCTGCCCCTGCTCATTCGGGGAGATGGTCTTGAGGACGTTGCCGAGGGCGTCGTTGACGTAGGTGGTCGTGTCGCCGTCGAAGTCCTCCCACACGCCAAGATGGTCGAAGGCGTCATAGTGGCCGGCATCGATCGTGGCCATGGCCCCGTTCGGGTTATAGGTAAAGACCCCGACGACGTTGCCCCGGGAGTCGTGGTTGTACTGAGTCTTGTCACCCAGAGAATCGGTGGTCCATATCAGCTCCTGGGCGGCGTCGTAGGAGTTCGTGAGCTTGAGGCCGCTGGTGCAGATTCTGCCGATCGTGAACACCACTTCTGCGCGATCATGAACACCGCGGTGGCGATTCGGCGCCGGTGTCAGACTTTTACTCCAGGTGTTCACGATCCGTCAACGTGTTCTTTGTTTTTCGCATCGATTCTCCCTTCAGCGTGAGCTTGTGCGCGTTGTGCACGAGCCGGTCAAGGATGGCGTCGGCGAGTGTCGGCTCGCCGATGTACTCATGCCAGTGTTTTACCGGCAATTGGCTTGTGATCAGGGTCGAGCGGGTATTCATCCGGTCATCGAGGATCTCCAGCAGGTCGTTGCGCGCCTCCGGTGTCAGCGGGCTCAAGGCCCAGTCGTCGATCACGATCAGGTCTGTCTTGGCGAAGCGCGCCAGACGCTTTGCGTAACTGCCATCGGCATGGCAGATACGCAGTTCCTCGATGAGTCGCGGCGCCCGCAGGTACAGAACCGACAGCCCCTGGCGACAGGCCTGGTTGCCGAGCGCGCAGGCGAGGTAACTCTTGCCGACCCCGGTCGGCCCGCAGATCAGGAGGTTCTGGTGCGCCCGGATCCACTCGCCGCTCGCGAGACTCGCCATCTGGCTCTTTTCAAGCCCGCGCCCGGCGCGCATGTCGATGTCCTCGACGCAGGCCGGTTGCCTGAGCCGCGCCTCCTTAAGCAGACGCCCGAGCCGGACGTTCTGCCGGTGCGTGAGTTCACGGTCAACGAGGAGGCCTAAACGTTCCTCGAAGGCGAGCGCCTGGGCGGGCGGTTGCGCGAGCTGTTCCTCCAGGGCCTGCGCCATGCCGGGAAGTCGCAGCTGTCTTAAGGTATTCAGTGTGGTGCGGTGGAGCATGGGACGGTGTCCTCCAGTGAGGGTGGGTTGGATTGGTAATACCCGGGTCCGCGCACGTTGGCATGGTCGGGCAGTGCGGCCTGGGGTGCCAGAGCCGGCAGCGCTTCCTGGTCGAGATTGCGTTCGAGGATGGACACGACACTCTTGCGTGTCGGCGAACCGATGGCGAGCGCGCGAGCGCAGGCAGCCTCCAGACGCGGTTTGCCATAACGGCGCGCGAGGTTGAGTAATCCAAGACACGCGCGATAGCCCATCTCCGGATGCGGCTTGCGCGTGAGCTGCCAGTTCACGAGGTCGCGGGTGGCAGGTCCAATGGCCAGCGCCCAGTTCAGGAACCGCCCGGGCGTCCACTCAAGGTGTTTGCGGTGAGCCTTCGGCATGTGTTCGGCGACGGTGGTGTGGGCGCCCTGTTTCAGGCTGCGGGCGTGGCTCGCCACGCGTTTTCCCTGGCGCAGGCATTCGATGGTGGTTGCCGTGATGCGCACGTCAAGCTCGCGCCTCACGAGCGCGTGCGGCACGCTGTAATAATGCCGGTCGATCTCGATGTGGTAGTCGATGCTGACGCGCGCTTTCTTCCACTCGGCGTACTCATACGGGGTCGCCGGCAGCGGTTTCAAGACCGGGCGATCGAGCGCTTCGAACGCGCTCTGGCGGCAACCCGGCAGCTTCTTGAACGGCCTGTCGTTCAGCGCTTTCAACAATTCACCGATCGCCCGATTGAGCTCGTTGAGTGAGAAGAACTGCCGATGGCGCAGCCGCGCCAGTATCCAGCGTTCGACCACCTGCACGCCGACTTCCACCTTGGCCTTGTCTTTGGGCTTGTACGGGCGTGCCGGGATCACGGCCACGCCGTAGTGAGCGGCCAGATCGGCGTAGGTGGGATTGATATCCGGCTCGTAGCGGCAGGCGCGCGCTACGCCGGAGCGCAGGTTGTCGGGGATAAGAAGCGCGGTGACGCCGTCGAGGAAGGCGAACGCGCGCACGTGCGAACCGATCCAGTCGGGGAGTTGTTGGGTCCAGGTGGCTTCGGCGTAAGTGTAGTTGCTGGCGCCGAGTACGGCGACGAAGATCTGGGCCGGGTGGATCTCGCCAGTGTCGCCATCGATTACCGGCACGGTCTGTCCGGCGTAATCAACGAACAGCTTCTCGCCGGCACGATGGGTCTGGCGCAGGGAGCGTGCGAGGGAATCGCGGTACGTCCGGTAGTGCACGCAGAACTGGGCATACCGGTAGCTGTGTTCGGGGTCGCGAGCGCGGTACTCCTCCCACAGGAGCTGCAGGGTGACGCCCTTTTTCTTGAGATCCCGGTGTATCGCCGCCCCGTCGGGGACCACGTACCGGCTCAGGCGCGCGGGCACGTCGCTGGCCTTGCCGAGCAGGTGTGCGAGCGCGGCTTCATCCTGGTTTTCCGGCAAGGGCCACGTCAGCCCGGCGCGTTCGGCTTGGGCGACATACTTGGCGGCAACGCCAACGGAGACTTGGGCCGCGGCGGCAATCTGGCGTTAGCTTAACCCTGCCTCGAAGCGAAGCCGCAGGATTTCTTTGAGTTTGCGCATGGAAATTCTCTCGGTTGGCACCTTTTCCTCCCCGCAAACCGGGGAGGAATACCAACAAGTGGGGTGAATTTCCAGCGCCGTCTCGCCACATTTCTGCAATCGTGGAGGGCCATTCCGGGATCGTGAACACCGATTCTGAAATGTACCCAGAAGTGTTCACGATGAATCAGAATGACCGTTCACGATCCGTCATAATGGGTGTTCACGATAAATCAGAATCAGTGTTCACGGTGGGGCAGAATACGCAGCTGGGATAAAAGGACTGCGAACCCACCTGCCCCGAGGGCCAGTAGGTACGGTGGACGTAGCGGATGGCCCCATTTGCATTGGTGAGATCCTCGGTGTAACGGCGGAGTGCCATCGAAGTAGAGCCAATCGGCCGTCCCGTTGGGGTCCGTGCGCGCTTCGAGAAGCCCGTCGGCATAGTAGGGCCCGAAGGTCGTCGTCTGGTTGAGGGCGTTGGTGATACTGCTGAGTTCCCCGCACCCGCCCCCGGTGGCGCAGGTGTTGTAGGCGAAGGTAGTCTGGTTCCCGTCGGGGTCGGTGAGCGAGGCGATCTGGCCGTAGGGCGTGTAGCTCATCTGGACTTCACGGCTGACGGCGGTGCCGGAGGGCGTGAAGCCGCTCTGGGTGATGCTCGTCGGCAGCAGCGGGTGGGTCGAGTCGCCGTAAGCAATGGTGGTGGTGAAGGTCTGCCCGGGATCCACACTCGGGCGGTCGATGGCGGTAAGCACATCGAGTTCGGGCGAGAGATACGTGTAGGTGGTGGTGCGGGTGGCGCTTCCCGGGACCGGCTCCCGCAGCTGCCGGTCTGGCCTTCGGTCTTGCTCACCATCTGGTTGGTGGCGTCGTACGTGTAGGTAGTGACCTGCCCGGCGAAATTCTCCTGACAGACGAGGTTGTTGTTGGCATCGAAATCCTGGGTAAGGGTGCCTTTCACCACACCTGAGGCGGTGGTGACGGTCTCGGAGGTAAGCTCCGAGACGCCGAGGTTCACTCCGAAGTTCATGGTGCGCACGTTGCCCGCTGCATCGGTCACGGTGGTGCTCGTGATCGCCCCGGCGCTATTGGTGGCATAGCTTAGCGTCCTCTGCTGCTGTCCCACACTGTTGGTGGTCTGCGGGTGGGTGGTCTCGATCACCTGGCCTGCTGTGTTGTAATAGATCGAGACATAGCGGTTGCCGTTCTGATCGGTGATGCCGGTGAGCAGATGCGGGTACGCCGTGGGGCTGGGGTTGAGGCCCGATTCATCGTAGAGGTAGGTCTTGGTTTTCCCATCCGGGTAGGTGACGGCGGAGAGGTTGTTGTTGCTGTCGTAGGAATATTTGTAGATGTCCCCGTTCGGGTCGGTCATCGTGGCAAGCTGCCCGGAGGCGTTGTAGGTGAAGGTAAGGCTGTGGCCGAAGGGGTCGGTGACGCTTGCAAGCTGCCCGGAGGCGTTGTAGGCCAGTGTCTGGGTAAGTCCTGCAGGGTCGGTGATTGAGAGGAGATTGCCGATGTTCGTATTGGGATCAAGGACCGTGTTGCCATAGGTCTCGACCGTGCCGTTCGGGAGCGTGTAGGTCCAGCCGCTCGCGGTCTGGGTCAGGATCGCGTTGACGTCGGAATCCGGGGTCCAGGTGCTGCCTTCGAGCGTGAAGTAGAGCACCTTGCCGTCGGGGCGGTGGACGAAGGCGGTGCTCACCGTGCCGTTACTGACCTCCTGGATGTAGGCGCCGAGGTAACTCACCTGCCAGTAGGTCCCCATCACCCCGAGCGTGTTGCCCACCTCGCTGTCGTAAGACATGGCGTTATAGGTGCGCGTGAAGGTGAGCGGGAAGAGTCCGCTGCCCCGGTAGTCGGTCTCGATGCGGAATTCATTGCCGGTGCCGGCGTTGCAGGGGTCGGCGGCATCATTGCCTTTACCGGTGCACTGCGGGCCGCTTGGCCCCCCGCCGCCGGCGTTCTTCGCGTGGTCGGGGTAGCTGCCATTGCGCACGCATTCGTTGCCGTTCCAAGTGTAATCGTTCGGGTCATTGGGGCAGCTAACTGTGCGGGAGCGATTGACCACGAAAGGACCCTGGGCGGTGCTGCATTGGCCTGAGGTGGGGCTGACGTAACGTGTCAGCGTATACCCTTCTTCGTTGGTGGTGTACTCGTTCACGTTAGGGGGGTGGGACGCCCTCGAAGCTAAGCGTCATGATCGGCAAATTGCTCTCACCGCCGCGAGCGCCGGTGGCGGCTGCGGCCAGGGTATGCTTAACGCCGCCGAAGACGGCGGACAGCCTGGAGAAGAGGGAAGGGACAAAACGAATTCCGCCACTGCCGCCGCCGCGCTCGTGGTGGCTACTATGCCGGGCGGGTCTCCTTCACAGCCCACCGGCATGTAATTATATGAGCCGACTAGAGGCGCGGTGGGTTGCGTGGCGGCGAGTGCTGTCGGGTTTGCCAGCAGGCTGAAGGCCATAGCGATGCTGGCCAGGAGACTGCGGTGGGGAAACAGGCAGTACCGGGGGCGGAATGAACGCACTGCTTGCGAAATTGCAGTGCCCAGCCATTGGCAGAGCGTGATGTGAATATTCCGCCCAATGGCGGATACGGCTGATGTGGCTCTCCCCCTCTCCCCGCGCCTCATGCGCCTCCTTGTTCCCTCTTCTTATTCGAAACACCGCGGATGTTGAAGTGAAGTCGGGCGGCGTTTCGTTGTTTGTTCTCAATGAATTCTCTGATCGCAGCGCGAACGTTTTGGGATTCCGCTTTCTGCGACCGCTCCTCTTCCTGGTTGAAAACCCTACCCCCAGGTTGAAAAGGTTGTCAAGCGCCGCATTGTGGAATTGCGCAAGGCCTCGCGCGCGTTCGGACGGCTCGCTACTGGGAAGCCGCCTGAGAAGACGGGCGGAATGCTTTGATCGATGGGGAAATCTTGTCGGTGCCAAGCGGGCTGGCGGATCTTTGCCCGGAGCGCGTGTGTGAGCCCAGTACCCGTGAACCCGGCCGCCTCCGGCCGGAACGTTGCCCTGCTTGTGCGCTTCGAGGACGGGTCACGCTTTCCCTGAGCCCCGTCCCTCTGAGCATGTGCGTTCTATCCAGAGGTGGCGGTGCCAGGCCCGGCGTCCTTCACGCCAGGCACAATCGTGGAAATGGGCGGGCGGCGCAGCCGCCCGCCCCACCCGGTGCGATTGTGTGGCTCAGTCTCACCGTCAGGTGAGCGTCGAGACCCGGAATTTTCCCGGCATCGGAGCGGAACAAAACCGGAAGAACCCAGGCTCATTCCGCATCCGTTCCTTTTTCGTTCCGGGGAAATTCCGCTTTCATTACAAATTCCGCATCCGTTCCGGTCCCGTTCTCTTCACCGTCCGCTTTTGTGGCGAATAATTTCCGCGGCACCCCGCTAATGAGGGGATCGAATTTTCGGCCCGAAAAAAGGAAGGTGAACGATGAAGATGAAGCTGATTGCGCGGGTCGCGGCGCGCGTCGACGCCATCGAGGCGGCGCGGAGGGCAGGCAGCGGATGGGGCGAGATCGCCGCCAGGCTCGGAGCAAAAAACAGCGAGGTGGCCCGGAAGATCCACGCGAACGCGAAGGCGTTGATCGATCCCGACGCCACCAGGATGCTGGGCTCGGTGCGCGCGATCATCGGTGCGTATCTCGCGCCCTATCGGTTTTTGCCGCCCGGTGCGGGGGCTAACGCCTGGAGTCTGCGCCGCTGGGTCGAGGGGGGTGGCGGATGGCTTTGGATTCCGGTGCGGGCGGACTTGAGCACGGCGCTGCGCCCACTTATTGCGGCGTGGATCGGAGAATGGGTGAGCGCCGTACTGGCGCTGCCGCCGGATCGTGACCGGCGGTTGTGGCTGTTGTTGGACGAGCTGGCGGCGCTCGGGCGCGTCCAGTCGCTGTCGGAGGCGCTCACCCAGGGGCGGAAATTCGGGCTGTGCGCGGTGGCCGGTCTGCAGACGGTCGCGCAGTTGCGTGGGGCGTATGGCCTGCAGGGTGCGCAAACGCTCCTAAGCTGCTTCTCTTCCCAGTTGATCCTGCGCGCCACTGATCCGGAGACCGCGGACTGGGGCAGCCGTCTGCTTGGCGATCAGCAGCTGTCGCGCCGGGTAAGAAGCGAGGGGTCCGGTAGCGGCGGGTCGCATTCCGGAGAAAGCGAGCAGATCAGTATCGAACGGGTGGTGCTGCCGTCGGAGATCATGGGGCTGCCCGATCGGCGGGGATTTCTGAAACTGGCGGGCGATTGGCCGATCGCCCGGGTCGAGATTCCGATTCCGTCTGCACGGGCGGAGGTTTGCCGGCCGTTCGTGGCGGCGGAGGCGAGTATGGCAACGACGCCGGAGCCTGCGGCCCCGCCGGCGGGCGGGTCGAGCGCGGCCGCCGATCTGGTTCGGCGGATGAGGTCGTGAGGGAGTGCGGTCGGCACGCGGTGCCTTCCGTATCGAACCCCGTTTCATCCTTGAGGCATAGCGGCGTCAACCGATCAACGCGACCAAGTCCTCGGCCCGCAGGTGCGTGTAGCGCTTGAGCATCTGCAAGGTCTTGTGTCCGGTGATGGCTGCCACTTGCATGGGATTGAGCCCCTTCTCGAAGAGCCGCGAGGTCGCCTCGTGGCGCAGGTCGTGGAAGGTCAGGCCCTCGATGCCGGCGGTGGAACAGATGCGCTCGAACGCCTGGCTGATGGAATCCGGTCTCATCCTCCACACCTGCCCATCGATGCAACGGACTAAACTGTCCAGGACCGTAAGCGCCCGGCTTGACAGGGGTAGGCGCCGCGGTGTGCCGGTTTTGGTTTCGGGCACCAACAGCACGCGTGCCTTCCGGTCGACATGTTCCCAACGCATGGCAGCGATCTCGCCGCGACGCATGGCGGTCTCGATCGCCCAAGTGATGATCGGGCCGATTTCGCCACCGTAAGTCCTGGCAGCGTCGAGCAGTCGGGTTTCCTCGTCACCGACCAGGCGGCGGGTGCGGCCAGGCGGAAGCTTCGGGCGCTGGCCTTTTACAAGTTCGACGGGATTGCCAAGCGACTCCATGCCCCAAGCGGTCCGTGCAATATTGAACAGGTGTGAGAGCAAAGCGAGACGAATGCGGACGGTATTGGCTCCGACCGTGCGGTCCGCTGTCGTTGCCGATATGTCCTTCCCTCGAATGCTTGCCAACGAGCGGCGAGCCAATGCCGATGCCTGCCACCAGCGGATCGTACTGGCCTCACGGCCGACAGACCGTTTGTGGGCTGAGACTTCGACCGCGTAGCGATCAAGCGCTTCTTTCAAGGTGGTGGCCTCGGCTTCGGTGCGTGATACGAACACGCCGCGCGCGATCTCGCTTTCGATCGTTGCCGCCCAGGCCTGTGCTTCGGCTTTCGTATTGAACGTGCGAACTTGAGCCTTGTACCCACGCCGGCGGATGTGCGCTTGCCAGACGCGTTTGCCGCTTGGTCCCAGCCTTTGAATAAAGCTCGCCATCTGTCCCCATTCCTTGGACTTGAAACACTACGAAAGCCTACATCGAATTACAGCACCGTTACAACAAATGGGTGGGATCGCAAGCGCGGAAATACATAAGTGATTGTTTTTATGGAGCCCGCAGAGGGATTTGAACCCCCGACCCTCTGATTACAAATCAGATGCTCTACCGACTGAGCTATGCGGGCACTGAACTGGACAGCGGTGATCTTGGGAAAATTGTCGTCATCATAAGGACAATCCCCGGAACCGACAACCGGCTTCGTCTGCCATCGTCTCCCGAATCCGGATCCGGTCCCCAGTTATCCTCATGCCCCACAAGCCAATGACGTTGTATCACGACCGACGTGCCGCGTCACCCGGCGGCAATTTATTGATAAATTATTGCGCCGGGCCCCATTCCCGCCTGCCTCAAACCCGCAAAAAGTCACTGGATTGCGCTCACTGTTCAGTCTGCTGGCAGGAACCGCCGCGGCCCGTTGCAGACTCAGCGAGCCGGCGCACAACCCGCTGTCAGCATCCGGTCAGCGGGTCCGGTGCAAAGCCTGTGTCGGTGCCACGGCACAGCGCAGTTTGTGCACGCGCACGCCGGGCAATTTCCAGTCCTTGTGCTGCAGCTTACTGAGCATGCCCGGCCGATCCAGGTTCGCATCCAGCCAGTAGCGCGTCTGTGAACGATAGCGAACCTGCTCCCTGGCGTGCACCCCTTTTTCGGCAAGCTGCGCCAGACGCATGTGCGCGTTCCGGGGAAAGTTGTACAGTCCCAACGAAATCGCATTATCGAATCCAGGCTGACTGACAAGGATATGACTGTGGATTCCCTTGCGGTCCAGTTCGTGAAGCATGCGCACCGCCGCCAGATGTGAGGGCAGCGGTGGGAGGTACACCCAGAAACTTTCCGGCACCTTCACCATTCTGGTGCGCATACCATAAGCAATGCCGGCATGCGCCAGCCAGTCACTGGCACGAAGCGTCTCCTTGACCGAACGGAAGGGTCCGATCGCCAGACATTGCTGAACAGGATGGGATATAGCCGCGGATTTGGATTTGGCCTTTGCCTGCTTTCCCACGGATCCAGGAGATTTTGCCGGAGCCGGAGCCGGAGCCGGAGCCGGAGCCGGAGCCGGAGCCGGAGCCGGAGCCGGAGCCGGAGCCGGAGCCGGAGCCGGAGCCGGAGCCGGAGCCGGAGCCGGAGCCGGAGCCGGAGCCGGAGC
>JAJYEE010000016.1 GCA_021790335.1 Pseudomonadota bacterium
CGGCACAATCAGGCGCTCATCGCGCTCGCCCGCCGGCGCTGCGATGTGCTTTTCGCGATGTTGCGTGACGGCGCTTTTTATCATGCGGTACCTACAGCCAATGCTTGACGAAGGACATAGGGGCACCGTTACCAATTTGTCATCGCCTGGGAAAGCGGCAACGCGTTGGCGTTGCGGCTCCTGCTGCTGCGCAATGAGCTGGGTCTGCAGGAGGCCGTGCATTTTATCGGTTTGAGGCAGGATATTTCGGCTTTGTTCAACGGGCTGGACGTGTTCGTGCTCAGCTCGGTCTCGGAGGGATTTTCGCTTGTTACGGCGCAGGCGATGGCGTGTGGAAATCCGGTCGTGGCGACGCGCAGCGGCAGGCCGGAAGAAATCGTATCCGATGGGTTTAATGGAATTCTGGTCGATGTGCAGGTCGAATCGCAGCTGGCGCAAGCTATCAGACTCGTTGCGGAGGACATCAGCCTCCGAAAATCACTCGCAGAAAATGCCCTGCATATGGCGCGGTCGCGATATACGTTCGATACCATGCTAGCCCGTTACGACGCTCTTTACGACGAGCTGATAGGCCGCAGTACAGGCACGGCAGCAGGCGGACGAGACGACCGATAGCGGAAAAATCAGAAACACGGAACAGAAAGGCCAAAGCTGGTTTTGAGAGCAATGCTAAGCCGGGCCGGTCTGAATTATGCCAAGGAATGCTGCTGCCAGGACAACTTGCCCGCAGTAAAATGCGCAAATGCGGCCTGTTTTCAATTTGAGGCGGCCGGCATACCGAATATGCGATCTCGGTATGCGTGTCAACTCGTATAGACGAGCCATGGTGAAATGAAGTTGGATGGTTATCCGGCTTGTCTGAGAAGTGGCTGGATGTTAACGTCTGGCGCCGAATTGTGTCGGGTCCTTGCCGTTGGTCGCCGGTCTGCAGGTCAGGAATGCAGAAGATGATGCCAGTTTCTGTCGGCCCACAATGGCCGTTGTAGGAAACGGGAGGATGCCGGCAAGTAGGCAGTATTTGAACTCTTGATCATGCTCCCCGCTAGAAGGAACATCGGGCCGCATTTTCTGTCTGCTAGTGAGCACACTATCGAATGAACCGCATCCGATTTTACCTTTCAGGTTTACTGATCATTTTGGGATTGGTGATGTCGAGCCCGGTATTGTCCTGGACGATCAATTCGACTTTTGAGTGCGGAACTGCAGGGCGGGCGGCCAGAGGGAACTGTGCCTTCAGCGAGCCGTTCAGTAGTACGCAGTTTACTCAAGACGAAGTCTATAGCGGCAAGTTGGCGGCGAAGACAACCGTCAGTAAAGGGACTGATGGGTGGGGGCAATGGGGCGGATATTATCATTTTCCCAGGAAGCTATATCGAGGCGATCAGGTATGGTTTAGGGCCTATTTTTATTTTCCCGCGGGGTTCAATTTTTATACTGCGGGCCAAGGGCTGAAGATTCTGCGTATCCACGTTTTAACTTCAACTGGCCACAACGTCGGCTATCCAACGCTGTACATCAATGGAAGCTCATGGAACGGGTATTACTTGGAAGTTGTGAATGAGGTTGGGACCACATCCGGGGATCCGGTCTGCGCGTGGAAACATTTGGGCACACTCGTTAAAACCGGGAAATGGATGGCGCTGGAAATGTACGTCAAGTTCGAGCCTGACCGATCCGGAATAATCAGGGCATGGCAAAATGGGAACCTTGTATTTGACGAGAGCGGTATTTCCACATTGAAAGAATCCACTGACAAGTCGATGGAGAGCCTCATTTTCACCTACTTCAATAATAATTCCCGTCAGACGCAAAGCGCATATATTGACGACGTCGTGATCACATCGGATCAGCCTTCCGAGCGGGACGCACATGGCAATTATTTCATTGGCTTGTCACCGGCGCGCATTTCCTCGGAAAAAGCCAATCGCAGCGAACATTGAAGAACCGGGGCTGCACATGCGGTCGCGCAGAATAAGCCTGTCTGCGTCTGAGTCATCGCAACTGAGAAAGGATTCTTCTGAACGGAAAGATTAAGGAAATGGTTCGTTCGGAACGCAGGCTGGCCGGGAAGATGATGGCCCGAGGCGCTCGAGACATCGACTGCAGCCTGCCGGAGGTGCCATCGAGCGCAGAAATACGCTGTTCATTCTCTAGTTGACGGGTTTATCGGTGCCACAATTTGTGCGCTTTTAGGTAGGGTACGGTCCGAAACCCCGCCTATTCCTGATCCCTGCTGTTCAGGATACCAGTTGGCTCAGGTACTGGCTGATCTCGAAGAAAAAAGGTTTCAGATCGTCGATGCGGTTGACTTCGTAGCGCGTCTTTCCGTCAAAAAACCTCAGAAATCTCAGGATTTCCCGTAATCGAGAAGTATCAGCCGCGCCGGTTTGTCGTTTTCGCAACACCAGATACAGCCGGTCGAGATCTCCGAGGAGCCAGCGGGTACGTATGCCGGCGCGGTAACTTTCGGGTGCCGCCGGGGCATTGCCGAGCGCCAGATCGTACAGCATGCTAGGAAAGTCCACGCCTGCGTCAATCGACAGCTGCAGGGAACCCCAGAACCGCGGGTTGATTTCCATCAGGTATGGGGTTCCATCTTCGGTTCCCCGGAACTCCACCATCGCCACACCGTGCCACCGGGCATGATCAAGCAGACGGGAGGCGTAGGCCTGCAGATCTGCGCGTACCGCTACGCTCTCGCTGAGTACGCTTACACCGCCGCTCGGGGGTTTTTCCCGGATGCGTTGATGTGCGAAGAAGGTGACGGCCTTGCCATGGTTGTAAAGTGCAAATATCCCCAAACCGGAACCGGGAACGTGTGCCTGCACAGCAAGCGGGAAATCACGAAGATATTCATGCGCAGCCGTGAGTGTGGCAAGTTCTGACAGAGTGCAGGCCACGTGTACCGACGTGGCGGTACATCGGCCGTTATGCCAGACCTTCGAGCGGCAGGGTTTAAGGACAACCGGGAAGCCGATGTGCTCTGCGGCAGCCACGAGCTCGTCCGTGTTGTCGGGAAAAAGCGTTTCGGGAGCCGGAACCTGAAGTTGGTTTGCCACCTGCAGTAGTCTGCATTTATTGGCGATCAGGTCCCATGTGTCGGGATCGGGCAGGGGAACAACTGCCGGTGCAAACAGGTCGCGATTTCGGGCAAGAAGGTACGCGGATACTTCAGTCATGGGAAGGATGACGCTCACCGCACGTGCGGCGGCATTTCGCTGGACGGCATAAAGAAAGTCATCGGGTCGTGCGGTAGGTGACGGATAGCTGAAGCGGTTTCGGCAGTAGCGCGACGATCCAGCCAGAGTCCGGTATGTCTCGTCGGCGACGGTGACTGATATGCCACGGCTTCCTAGGGAGCGCGTGGCGGCGAGTGCGCTGCGCTGATTGCCGTCAAGGATGAGTACGGCAGGATGCATGATCGACGTCTCTGATGGCTTCATGGCCTACTGCGTTCCGGAAAAAGGTGCACTCCCGAATGCTGGTCACGCCTTCAGTCCAGTGCGCAAGCCAATCCTCCGGGTTGCGTTGGCGCAAGAATGGGAATGATACAGATGACCGTTGAGCCGGCGTCCCGATAATCGAAGAAGAAGCCTGCCCGGCGCAATCGTATTTTTCGACAAAAGTCGCGACCGCGCCCCGAAAGCGGATGCTCAAGCTGATTATATCGCGCTACCTGAAGGCATGTAACTGCCGTCGAACGGATGTTCCGGGAGGTCATAATTCGAGCCATTTTTTTCCGCTGTGGTTCAATATGACTGAATTTTAGGGAGAAGGATATGCCTTCCAGTCTCTGGCCCGCTTCCCGGAGCAGAGGGGGTGCGGGTCAAAGAATCGAGAAGGGAATGAAGCAAGGACACAGCCGAACCATGCGTATCCTGATTCGAGTATCGGACGGAGAAAATTTCATGTTGATTGTTTTGCAGAACTCAAAATGCCGACGGCGTGGATTCGCCCGTGGCGGTAGGGAAAGCTGCCAGAGACGGGGTGTTCAGTGTTGTATTCTCGGCAACTGTTCTCAGTGCCACGACGTAAGCAAGGTTGATCCAGAAATAGGGATAATACAGCACTGTGATGAACGATCCGCTGACGAGGAATCCAATCAGCGCGGCGTCCAGGCCGAGGGCAGTGTTGTAGATAAATGGGTTGTTGGCCTTCGGAACCAACATTCGTGTTTTTCGATTGTTTATGAAAGAAGCAATGATCAGCATGATGAATGTACCGAGACCAAAATATCCCATTTCAGAGCCGGCTTGAATGAAGATGTTGTGAGGAAGGCCATATCCTCCGGTGACTGTTGAGTAGTGAAGCGAGTAATACCGGTCCCAGTTGAAGTATCCGATCCCGAAAAAAGGATGTCTGTGGAGCATGTTCAGTCCGTCCTTCCAGCGCACAAGTCTCTCTTCTGATGTCTTGTCAGTGCCGGCAGCATGAAAACGGGCAAGGGATTGCGGTGGAATGATGATGTAGAGCGTGCCCAGGATTAATGCGCCGATGACAATCGCCTTGACACGATGATGGCTCTGAATGGCCATGAACAGGACCGCCGCAGCCAACCCAATTGCCGCGCCCCGCGAAGAAGTTGCGGCAACGGAAGCGATCGTTGTAATCGGGAACAGCAGAAAAATGAAACGCTTCGTCCGTCCCCAGTTTTTCCAAAATGTGATGATGAAGTAGTAGCAAAGCGGAAAAAATATGCAGAGCTCGATACCGAATTCCCCCGAATTCTGGAAGAAGCCGGGCGCTCCTGTAACGCCCCAACTCGCCCATGCAAAGTCACGGCCTGCCCAGCTCCGGAATCCGTGCAGGGACATCTTGAAATTGTAGATCAGAAACGCGAGAAAAAATATGAAGAACCTTACCGGTGTCGTGACGATCCGGGTAATGAGAAAGTAGATTACCAGCCAATCGGTGAATTCGGATAGATGGGAAAATGATTCATGCGGATACGTTGCCAGAGCGGATGAGGCGAGGACAGCAATGAGAAACAGCATCATCAGTTTGTCTGCACCGTTCTTTACCCGCATGGAGTGTCGATCTGCCAGAAGCGCGACGAGCGCGATGACCAACGCAACTTTGTCCCAGGGAAGGATGTTGATCGCAGGATAAGCCGTCTGCGGACGGACATACTCCAGGAGCAGGTACAGATTGATGGCCCAGAATGACAGCGGTTCGCGCCGCACTGCGGCAACAATGGACCTTAGCTTGACCGAGTAAAGGTCCTGCATTGCAATGGTTGTGTCAGCGTTTGCGGAATCGGCCGGGTCCGGCGTGAAACTGGCCATAGTCCCTCGTCCTCGGGTTGTGTAGCGGAGCCACGGTCTCCTGGAGGCAGGGGTCATGCCGCGTGCGCACAGAGTTTGTATGGCAACCGTCCATCTGATTTTATATCATTGCGAACGTCAACGGCCACTTTCCTGTGGTCTGATGAAGATTGTGGGGAATCTCTGGCGGTGCATACCGGCCCATCCGCATTGCGGGGAATGCAGGCATGGCGCGCAGGTGTTGATGTCTTGCGCAGAGACACCACGGACATCAATCCTGCCAAGGTCCTGAAAAAGGCTGCCACAGAACCAGGCTGCCGGGTAATATCTGTTGTAGCAGATGCAACTTCTCGTGTCTTGCGCAAACAAGGAATCGCGGTAGCGAGCGGATCATCCGTGCACTCGTGCCTTTTTCAGGTTTGTCTACGCGCCGACAAAGACCATACTTACAACAGTTGAAGGAAGGAAGTGATGCCGTCAATCCGAGAATATGCAGAAGTGCTTTTTGTACCCCTGTTTTACGTCTTGGTAGTGGTTGTCGCAATGGCGGTCGTTGCATTTTGGTCCAGAACATCCGGCCTGCGCCGCTGGCGCTATGTCTTGGTTTTGGTGGCAATGGTAACCTACGTCATCAGCACGCCTTTTTTACCGAACCTTCTGTTGCGCCAGCTGGAGGATTATTATTCGCAGCCAGCTTTGGGCGGTGCGATTCATGGTAAAAACCTGATCGTTGTTCTGGCTTCCGGCGGTTGGTTGCGGGTGACGCGCGATGGCTGGACTCCCGAGCTCGGTGAGGCCGGATGGGTGAGCACCGAGACCGGAGTGCAGCTATGGGGTCGGATCGGCGGTACTATTTTGTTTTCCGGAGCTCCGACCCCGGACAGTACGGATTCGGATGCCGCTCGAATGGCGCGTATCGCCGAACGAATGGGAGTTCCTGCAGACGATATCCGCATTGAACCGGATTCCCTCGACACACATCAGAACATACAGTTTTCTCGGCAACGGATTCGCCGCTTCCATGGGCCGGTATGGCTTGTGACGACTGCGTCCCACATGATGCGGTCGGAGGCTGTAGCGCGGAAGTTCGGTTTGCACATGATCCCCTATCCCTGTTTTTACCGCAGTGACCAGCATGCGACGGTATACTCTTGGATACCCAGCAACAATTCTCCTCTGGTGCTGGAGAGAGTTCTGCACGAGTGGATCGGGCTTTGGTATTACCGGTTGCGAGGCTGGGCGTAAGTGCGATCCAGACCGGCAATCAAGAGAGCTTTGCGTAGAGAGGGTATCTGTTCCCGTAGGACCGGGTCGCATGTCCAGCCAGGAAATTGTTAAGTGTTTGCCACGCATGCACAGCTCGCGAAGTGATGAGCCTGGCAGAGGTGTAACCTGACCCCGGACAACCAACGCGGTTGCGTAGGCATGATGGATTGAACCGCTCAGCGCAGGAGTGCCGGCCAGCGACCGACCGACGAGAAATTCTCGCACAGCGGCACAATGATTCCTCAAAATTCGGACCCTATGCCTCCCGCGGACTACTCGCCTCGGCGCTTCGCGCCTTCCCTAGCTCGCAGCGGGTGTCCGTCACCTGTTTGAACGAGCGCGAATTATCGCATATCGGGACATGCTAAGTCCGACAGGCTGCTAGCGCCCGGCGCCGGCCCGCTTGTGGTCCAAAGCCGCTTTATAAGAAGCCATGGTCTTTGCAGCGATGGTATCCCAGCCAAACAGCGACTCAGCGCGTGTTCGGCCGCTGGCGACGAGTTCCTGTCGGGCACGTTCGTCTGTCAGCAACCGCAGGATGGCTTCAGCCAGTGATTGCGAATCGTTCTCCGGGATCCACACTGCCGCCTCACCCAAGTGTTCGGGCAAGCCGGCGCGACGTGTGGCGATGACGGCAGTTCCGTAAGTCAGGGCGTTGACAGCCGGCCAGCCAGCAAAGCTGCCAGTGTACGGCAGTACACAGAGCAGTGCCTTACCGTACGCCTCGGCAGTTTCCTGCGTATCGATCTGATTTCGCCATTGCACGAGTTCGGCGATGCCGGTTTCTTCTGCGAGCTGCAGGCCGTATTCCGGCGTCACATTCCCATAGTGACCGTGAATCACGAGTGTGGGCATGTTTTCTCTCAATCGCGCTTTCAGCTGTGCCATGGCCTGGAACAGGGTATCGACCCCCTTGCCGCGATGCAGCGTATGTCCGCCGTAAAAGATGATTCCCTGTCTAGGACCATTGGGCAGGGGACCGATATCAATCCCGTGTTCCACAAGATCGATACGCCCGCTGTCCACGCCCAGGTCCACCAGTTTTTTGCGCAGGTCCGAGGTATGGACGAAAACGCGGTCGGCCCTGTTGTAGATCAGGTTGCTTTCGGGAAGATCCAGTTGATGTGGATCCAGTTCATGAACGGTGATGACCCGTGCCGCCCGCGCGGGAAGACTGAGCCAGCCGAATGCTGCCGCAGATCCGAAGGCATTGAGCACTTGCTGAAAGTGCAGAACATCAGCATCGCCTGCAAGACGCAGATAACGCCTTGCCCTTTCCTGGTACATCAGGTGACTTGCCTTTGTCCTCAGCCAGTATTTCACCGGATTGGCAGATTTGTAGTAGTAGATATGCGGGAATCCAAGGAACTCGCAGCGCTGATTCTGGAATACCCCCTTGATTTCCGCTGGATCTCCACAGCCGCAGTTGGAAGTAATGACGCCGACTTCTGAACTGAACTTCCTCTCTAGGGCGCTGCGCAAGCCGTCCGTGTATTCTCCGTACGAAGTGCGATACCAGCAGGAGACAAACTTGATTTTCATTTTCAGCCTCGTTTATCGCAGGATTGCCTTGGCGAGATTGCGTAGCAGGCGGGAAGAAGTGCACAGGCACGACTGGAGGTTCCGTTGCCCCACCTGAAGGGTCAAGGAAGCCTTTGCAGAATTCGACCATTCGAACTTGTATTCTTCGCCGCCCTTCAGGAAATCATAACACGCGACCTTCGACTCGATCGCTCTGTCTATGCACTTACCGATGAGAGCGTTGCCGAGACTGAGGCGTCGATCAAAAGATTTGTCGCTCGCTTGCGCCAGAAGGTGAAGCGTATTCCCGTAAACAAGATGAAGAAGCGCGGCAATGTCGAGCTCCTTCGCAACGAGGAAGTCGACCTGGAGCGATACGGTAGTGCCTTTGCCGGACAACACCTGCAGGAAACGATTGAGGGTGCTGCTGTCATGTTTGCTTTGAGCGGCATGCAGCGCAAAGAACCGTGGCAGGCTTTCAGCCGTGCTCTGACCTTGATAGGTGATATGGCGCGCTCCGTGTTCTTCGAGGCGTCGCCAGTCCTTGCGATAGCGGGTGCGGCGTTTTGAGGACAGCCCTTCAAAATAGCTCTCGGTTGTTGCCGGCAACGTCGTGCGTGGTATATAGGCGTTGCGGCGGAGTTCCGAGAACTTCCCGGCCTCATCAAGCCGATTCATGAAGTGAAACAGGAACTGGGACTCCGCGGCTAGATCGCTGAGGGAGAGCTGGTCCCAATGCCGGCTTCCGGCTCCAAACAGGTAATCATAGATAGCATTGGCGGCATCCTGTTCGTAGCCATGCCGTGCTATGACATCAAGATAGTCCGAACCGGTTTCCGGTGTTCCGAGAAAGCGGATTTCCCGAGAACGCAGGCCGGCGCAGCGGCCCGTCTCCAGGTACCAAGGTGCGATTGCGACAGGCCCATCACTATCTCGCACGACGAGAACAAAAAGACCGCGCTTGTCCCCCATGAAGCAGTGTATCCAGCTTTCCATCCAGTCACGGGTGAGAAACAACGAATCAGAGTCCGACTCTGAGAGAAGCGCGCTCCACTGGTGTGAAAGCGTCGCCCAGCCTTCCGTCGTATTGACCAGATCAATTTCGTAGTTGTTTTCCATTCCGGACACCTAGCGCAGTGCTTCTATCTGTTTGGAGCCTGACCGGCAATTGGCGCGAATGACCTTCTGCAGGATGTCATGGGCCCTGGCGGTCCAGATGAAGGATCCATGATTCTGATTATGCAAGGCGATGTACTCTTGGATGGCAGTGGTCAATTCAGTGACGCTGCCAAATAGGATTTAGGGTCTGTCGCAGCGAGACTGCCGGAGTTA
Source organism: Pseudomonadota bacterium (assembly GCA_021790335.1). Taxonomy (GTDB): domain Bacteria; phylum Pseudomonadota; class Gammaproteobacteria; order Acidiferrobacterales; family UBA6901; genus JAJYCY01. The sequence goes on from JAJYEE010000016.1 coordinate 9,384, forward strand.
TCGTGAAGGGGTTCACGCGCACACATGACACGCGCACCTGCTTCCGCATAATCTCGGCTAAAGGTTCTGTTGAATTTCATGTGGGTTGATTCCCGGTATGCGGATTGATTCTCGAGAAGCCCGGTTTTCCGGCGATCAGGAAGATCACCGTGCAAATGGTCGAGAATCGGCCATAGCCCCGCGCTTTCCGTTTAGCTGCCTGGGAAGAGACCATTCAGGGCCTCCAGGAAGCTGTTAGTGGCCCGCGTCTGCGCCCAGGTGAAATGCCCTCGAGGTGGGAGCGAATGAGACGCGCCACCGCCTTCATGGGTTCGACCTTGGAGCAGCAGACATTCGTGCACCATTGCTGGAGCATCGTGCGTACGACGCTGACCTGCTTGCGGTTCAGGATCTCCCGCCGCTGTTCCCGATACATCCAGGCCCGGGTAGTGCGTTGGGTCGTGATCTCGCCGATCAGCGAGTCGAGATCGGTGAGTGCGGCGGTGTTGAGGCGGCGGGAATCCTTGAGGAGCGTCCAGCGCATCCCCTTCAAGGCGGGATCGCGCTTCTGCTCTGCGCGCCGTGTGAGATCGAGTGCATGGGAAGCATGCTGGATGACGTGGAATTTGACGAAGGTGACCCGCGCATGGGGGGGATGGTGGGCTACCCCCCCCCTTGATGAAGGCGCTCGACATGTCGAGCGACACCGACCCGATGGCCTCGGGGTCGCCCCCATGGGCCTTGAGTGCCTGGGCCAGATGTCCGATGGCGCCCGCATCGCGCTCCTCGGTCACCGCGATGACCGCGTGCCGGGCCGTGTCGGCGGCAAGTGTGACATAGTCATGTCTCCAGGCCCGGGAGGTCTCATCGATGGTAAGACTCCGCACTTCAGAAAGATCCTGCTGGCCGATGGCAAGCTCCACGTAGCGCTCGCACAGGCCCTGACACGATGCACGCTCTCACGCCCGTGAGGCGCGCCAAGGCGCGGAAGGGCATCTCCCGACAGAAGGCGAGGATCAAGACCTCGAAGAGCAGCGTGAAGCCGGCGAGTCTTCCACCCCAGGTGGGTTCGATCTGGCGCGTACTCCCATCGGACAGTTTCACGCGCGGAACGCGCACCTCGAGGAAACACTCATGCTGAAAGAAGTTGAGGTGGCGGTAGCGCTTCGCCACTGTGACATGGGCCGGGTGTTCTCCCGCTACTTCGGGATGCCCAAACCGGCTGCCGGGGATGAAGTCCACGGCAATCGTGAGCGTCCGGGCCTTGGCATCGAAGGCCGCCTCCCGCACGAACCAGGGCGCTTCAATGCCCAAGGTTGCCTCGAACAGTCTTGTTTCCGCCATCGTCAGGACTCCTCATCCAGTTGCCTGGCGGTATTCTATCTAATGATCGGTACTCGCTCGGAATCCAACAGAGGCCGGCTAAATGTCTGGGTGTCTTTGCAGGATGTCGGCACCGCCTAGTCCCCCTTCCAGGGCATAGGCATACGGCGATCACCCGGATTCGCGCAAACAGTATAAAGCCGCATCGGGAAAACCATCAAGGCCGCGCCGCGGCAGTTGCAATGATCCTAAATTCCTCAGCTACCCTGTCGCCAAGGCGATCAATCCGAGGTTTGGTTTAGGTCCGAAGGCCAATATTCGCTCGACGATATAGCGTGCCAGCGCGAACCAGCGTTGGGGTTTGGTCAACTGCGGCGCGGTCTCCTGAATCCAGCGTATCCCATGGCGAACATTTGTGACGAGTGCCTTGATCTGGCGCGCGGATTCATGCGTGATGGTCAGCACGATTTTGTTCTGACCGGCATGGCTCGTCATGCGTCCGAGGGCACTGAGTAGTTTGGGGCGGCTGGTGATAGCTTCCAGCCGGGTCTTCGGATGCGCCAGCCGCACGTACCAGCTCCACCAGTTATAAACCAGCGCCACAGCTCGCGCACTGAGCGCGCAACGTTCGATGTCGTGCGTGCTGTAACCGCCCCACGCCCCACTGGTTCTTGATCTCGTCGAAGCTGTTCTCGCCGTCGGCACGGTCGCGGTACAGCTGGCCGATGTTTTCCAATCCGTAGTGCGTGTTGCACACCAGCACCGCGTACCCCCAACTCTTGACCGGCGCGTTCTCGTCGATGAAGTGCAGCTCGGCCTGTGCCTGTTCTTTGTCTTTTCGTTCGGGGCGCCTGGCCTCGACCCCCAGGTCGATCTTGCGCACGCGGCGCATCACGATGACGCGGCGGCGCTGTGTCCAGTCGGTGAGTAGCAACTCGTCTTCGCACGCCTCCCAGCCCTGGTCCACCGCGCCCCAATCGCGGCGCTGCCACTGGCGCTGCACGAGCTTCTTGACGCTGGCGCTCTGGCGCAGCTTGAACAGGAAAGGCTGACCGATACCCTCCAGTGCGCTCACATGGGCGTAGCGGCAATGTCCGCCCAGAATCGACAACACCCACGTCCCCAGCACATCGACCCGGTCGGGCGCGTTGGGGCTCGTGTAGTTCAGGAGGCAGCTCTTGAGCCATCGCTCGAACAGGCCGGTAGCTCCAGGTACTCGGCGAAGAATGCCAGTTGACCCAACGCCGTGGCGCTGCCACGCTCGTCCCAGCGCACCGTGAATATGCCTCCCGGCGTCTGCACCCGCATCGCTTCGTCCGGCGCTTCGACCATCGCCTTGACTGCTTCCTGACACGCCGTCGCCACCGCCTTCACCGCCGGCAACTTGTGCTCACCCATCGGGGCCTCCTCGTATCAACCCCAAACCCGCGTCCAGCCTACGTTTGCGTCACATTGGCACAGATCAACTGAGGAAAATAGGATGATGTGGTTCCCGGAATACGGTGCAGGTCAGGGTGCGCTCATGGCCACATTGAGCGGCGAAAAAGGCGAATTGTACCATCCAGTAACGCGGCCGTCGGCGAAGTAGACCTTGGATACGCCATAGTCCCATTCGTGAGCCGTTTCCAGCAGAGGTCTTCCCTGAATCGATCTGACCAGGGCTTTGGGGGATCCAACGGAAAAAGTCGTAGGTCGATGGTGGGTTCGCGGTATATCGAAGGCAACCCTGAGGGGGTCCGATGGATCGTTAACCCAGCGCAGCACCGTGCCGTCCACAAAATAGACCCTGGATTTTCCGTAATACCAAACACCATTGCGGATGCTGTCCGGTATTCCCTGCACAGCTTGCACTTCGTCTTGTGTCGAACCGACCGTGAAAAATTCGTTGTTGCCCGTCGGGTTGTTCATGCCGGTAGACGCAGGTCTGGCCTGCGAAGGCTGGCTGCCGCTGGTGAATGGACGCCCGTACTTCGGAACGGGAAGCGGGGCCGGAGCCTGCCCCTGTGGCCACAACAGCGCGTAAATCGCCCATGCGGTCAGCCCGATCAGTACCAGACGAAGCAGGTTGGAGGATTTCGCGGCTGGACGTGCCAGGGGGAAGGTCGACCATTCGGGGTCCGTCAGCGCCGCGGATGGCGCCCATGGTCGTCGGGGCTCCTCTGCCGGGCATCTATCCCCTGTTCCGTCCAGGGAGTGACGCTCGCGCCCGGGACTGGCCCCCGGGAGGTTGCCGTGGCGGTCACAATAGCCCGAAAGCACCTGGTAGGCCTGGTTGATTTCCTTGATTTTCTCCTCGGCCAGGGCTTGCCGTTCGGGCTGCTGATGGAAGCGGTCAGGATGCCAGGCACGCACAAGCCGAAGGTAAGACCTGCGCAGCTGTGTCCGGTCACATCCTGGCTCGACTTCCAAGGCAAGGTAACAGGCAAGATAGTCTTTGTTCATCGATCAGGCCTGTTGCATCGAATTCCGCCCGCAGGGAAGTGTTCCCGCAACAACAATCGGTGTGTCGCTGCCAGCAGGCAGTATCGACAGTGCTGTAGTGGGTGTGCGGCAATTATAAGATTTTTCCGGGCACATGTGGATCTGGTGACGATTTCCCGGTTTTGCGATCAAACAGGCCGGTCCGCGTAGGTCCAATTTTTCAGGAACGGACTCAGCAGGTCTCGACTTAAGTTTTAGAAGGCCCCGCTTTGGGCTCCGGCATTACCGACCGTTCGTCCCGTGCGCACTATCGCCCGTCGTTTAGACAGGGTAAAATTGTTGGCCATGCGAATTCAAGTCATTCCTGTGGAAAACGCAGGTTTTCAATAATATGCTTTGTTAAAGACTGAATTGAGGGGGGGGGAAAGGTGGGGGTTTTCCGTTCTTTGACCATATTGAGCTTTCTGCTGATGCTCGCTGCCTGCGCCAGCGGACCGCAGGTTGTCGAGCCTTCCGCCCTTGCCGGCGCGGACAAGGCATTCACTCATACCGGTGAATACAAGATCGGGGTGGCCGACCGTATTGAAGTCTCGGTCTGGCGAAATCCGGACCTGTCGGTTACCGTTCCGGTCCGTCCGGATGGCAAGATATCTGTTCCGCTGATCGGCGACGTGCGCGCCAGCGGTTTGACGGCCGAACAGGTCGCTGCCGTGATCAAAGAGAAGCTGTCCTATTACATCCGTGATCCGAATGTCACAGTGATCGTCGTGGGGCTCGAAAGCCACGAATATCTCTCACGTGTCCGTATTACGGGCGCCGTGCTGAAACCGGAGTCGATACCGTGGCGGGAAGGTATGACGGTGTTGGACGCTATCCTGGAGGCAGGCGGACCGAATCAGTTCGCCGCAGCCGACAGCACCAAGGTTTACCGCCAGGTGGGCAAAAAGACCATCGTCATTCCCATCAATCTCGGCGCGATTTTGAACGATGGCGATCTGGCAACGAACATCCAACTCGAACCGGGAGACGTGATCACCGTTCCGCAAAGACTTTTCTAATCTTCACGGATTCAGGGCTATCGATCAGGAATTGGACATGGATTTGCCTTCCGAACAATTATTCCAAGCGCTGGCACGCGAGGCGTTCGTACATCGAAAGACGATCGTGGCACTGTTTGTCGTCATCAGTTTGTGCACGGCGATAGTGGGCCTGTTTTGGCCGCAGCGCTATACTTCCTCCACGACGATTCTTGTCCAGAGCAAAAACATAATCCAGCCGTTGATGCATGGAACGGCTGTCGATACCGGCGAAACCAGCCGGGCGAGCGTCGCGCGTGCGATGATCTACGGCCATCACATCATGGCTCAGTTAGCCCGTGACACCGGCTGGATTAACAGCAAAACTACCCCGAAGCAGGAATCCAACATTATCCACGGGATACTCATCCCGCACACCAGCGTTACCCACGTCGGCGACAACAGGAATCTGATCAGAATCCAGTACACCGATTCCAACCCCCAGCGCGCCTATCTCGCTGCCAAGGACTTGACCAATCTGTTTATTGCGGCGACGCTTGCGGCCAAGGCTAAGGAAAGCCAGGATGCGTTCAACTTCATTAATCAGCAGGTGCTTCAGTACCGGGCGAAGCTCACGGATGTCGAGAACGCGCTGAAGAAATTCCAGACCGCCAACCTGACGACAAGGCCTGGTAGCGAAGGGCAGATCGGAAAAAGGCTGAGCAATCTCCAGGACAACATCGACAAGACCAGCGAGGAACTCAAGGAGACCGAGATCAAGCAGAACTCGCTGACCAAGCAGCTCAACGGGGAGGCGCAGGCAACGGCTGAGTATGTGCTTGAGGGTCAGTACGAAGCGCGCATCGCCAAACTTCAGGGACAGCTGGCCACGCTGCGGCTCAACTACCGCGATACCTATCCGGACATTGTGCAGATCAAGCACGAGATTGCGGACCTGAGGCGCGACATCGAGATGAGTCGCAAGAAGGCGCAGGAGGGCAGGACCGCCGGCAGTCACCCGGCTTTCAACGAAAGCATGGTTCTCAATCCCCTGTACCAGCATCTGCGCCAGGAATTGTCCCTGACGCGGACGCGGATCGCGACGCTGAGTGTACGCCTGTCCGATTACCGCAAGCTCATGGCCGAGGAGCTCAAGCGCGGGCGTGAAGTCCACAGCGGTGAGGCGACCCTGGCCGAACTGACGCGAGACTATACGGTCAACCGCGACATCTACCAGGATCTGCTCAGGCGCCGGGAGATTGCACGCGTTACCATGAACCTGGATAAGCAGAAGGAGGGTCTCACCTTCCAGATCCAGAGTCATGCAGAATTGCCTCACGAGCCGGAAGGTCTGCGATTCGCTGACTTTATCTTCGGCGGATTCTTCCTGGGATTGGCACTGCCCATCGGACTTCTGTATGCCAAGCTGCAGTTCGATCCACGTGTCTGCACGGGATCGGTTATTGCCGAGAAGATGAAGCTGCCTCTGATGGCGGTTGTACCGCATCTGTTTACTCCCACGGAGAACGAGGCAACGATGCGGAACCTGAGCCGGCTCGGCATGGTGATGGTGGCGGACGTGATGGTGCTTGCGGGACTCTCTGTCTTGAAAGTGACTGGGGTGATCTGAGCATGAGCAAAATCGAAGAAGCGCTCAGACAGGCCCAGAGCATGAGACGCTCGCAGGGGTCGCGGCCGGAATCGGCGACCGGGCGGGCGCTCGTGCGCGCGCCTGGTTCGGAAGTCGCGGAACTCGAAAAGCGCGGCCATGCCCGTGATGAGATCGCGCGCATGGCCGATACCGACCGCATCAGCGGGCAGGAACTCGCAGAAGGCAGGATCATCTATCCGGACATGCGCGACGACCGCACTGTCGATGCGTTCCGGGAGTTGCGGACCAAATTGATCCAGAAAGGCGGTTCCGAAAACATGGTGCTGATGGTCACATCGGTTACTGCCGGCGACGGGGCGACGTTTGTGGCACGCAATCTTGCGGTGTCGTTTGCGTTCGACGAAGGCAAGACGGCGCTGCTGATCGACTGTAACCTGCGCAATCCCGGGCTCATGAAAAAAAGCGGAACGGAAATTCAGCGCGGTCTGACGGATTATCTGGAAGCCGCAGACTTGCCGGTAGAGGAAATAATCTATCAGGTGGGGATACCGCGACTGCGGCTGATTCCCTCTGGCGCGCGCCGCGAGATTTCAAGCGAATATTTCACCTCAGTCAAGATGCGGCGGCTGCTGGAAGCACTGAAGGCACGATACGCGGAACGCTACGTGGTTCTCGATGCACCGGCCGTAATGGAGTCGGCAGACAGCCGGATTCTCGCTGAGCTTGTCGATTACGTTCTGCTCGTGGTCCCGTATGGCAAGGTGAATGAAGCCCAGATCCTGGCAGCCGCCAGGGCCATCGGGGCACAAAAGCTCGTGGGGATCGTATTCAACAACGAACCCCGAACATTGAACCCATTTCGTGATCTGTGGCCATGGGCCGGTTCGCTGCCGGGAATTTCTTGGCTGGTAGGGTTGTTGCGGCATCGGGCTGGGGCGTGACGCGTGGGGGGCGCGGGCAAGGGGGAATATTGCAGAACGTGGTGGCCGACTGCCCTCGGACTGATTTTTTTTTCCATCCCCACGCTGGCGGCGGCAACCGAGCTGGGATATGGACTGGGCTACAGCGCAGTGCACAGCAACAACATGGCACTTTCCAGCACTGATCCACGTGCCGACTGGCTCAATATCGCCAAGGGAAAACTGGCGCTGCAGGAGAACGACCTGCAGAATTTCAGCGCACGCGTCTATTCGCAGCTGGAGTATGACGATTACCAGCATCAGGTTTTCAGCAACCAGACCCTGTTCACGCTGAATTCGGCCGCGACGTGGATGATCAAGCCCCAGAGCCTGAGCTGGACCGCAGAGGACTACTACGGGCAGGTCCCGATAATTCCGTTTGCAACCGTTACGCCCAACAATATCCAGAACGTCAATGTGTTCACAACGGGCCCGAACATGGTGGTGCGCATGGACCCACTGAACACGCTGGCATTCGGGGCACGTTACGATAACTTCCATGCCGGTGTCGCCAATAACAATTCAAACCGCGTCGGCGGCTTTGTCGGATGGCTTTACCAGTACTCCCCGGTCACGGTTTTCTCGCTCAATTACCATGGCACGCACGCCAAGTACACCCAGAACGTCGCGGCGTCCGGCTATAACCGGCAGGATCTGTTCCTGCGCATGAACACGCACCTGCAGGAGACCGCATGGGTCGCGGATCTCGGCGGTACCTGGCTGACCCAGACCGGTCCGGGAAGCGTGAATGGCGTCTATGCGAGGCTGTTGGCTTCCCACCGGCTGACGGAAAGTTCGACGGTCGGCGTGACAGCCATGTCTACGATCACCGATACCGAGGACGCGATTCTGTCAGCCGAAACCGTGGGAGGGATCTCCGGCGGCACTAGCGTAGGTACCGATATCTATCGCCAGGACAGCGTGAGCACGACATATACGTACAGCGCGGGCTATAGTACGGATTCGATCAGTCTTTTCGACCAGAAACTCAAGTACTACACGGCTCCGCTCGATCAGCTGCAGACGGGTGCGGGTGTCCAGATGGGTTACCAGTTTTCCGGCACGCTTCTCGGAAGCATTTTCGGCAGCTACGCCAGGTCGAAGTTTTACGAGAGCTCGGTCATCAACCGCATCGGGCAGGGAGGCGCACGATTGACGTATGAGGCGCGTCCCAACATCTTTCTGGCACTGGAAGGCCAGGTGACACGCCAGCAAAGCAATGCCGCTGCGAACTCATACTCGGAAAAGCGCATCGTCCTGAGCATTTCGTACTACAGCAACTTCGCGTTCGTGAATGCGGGCAACGTGGCTCCATCGCTGATGGAACAGGACAACATTGCAAGGGACATCATGTACAGCCGGTAATACGATCATGTACCTCGAATTCTACAAGCTGCACGAGCATCCATTCCAGCTCACACCGGATTCGGACTTTTTGTACATGAGCGAGTCGCACGCGCGCGCCAAAGCCTATATGGATTATACGATCTGGAACCGGGACGGCTTTGTGGTCGTCACCGGTGAGATCGGTGCCGGCAAGACAACGCTTCTTCAGAAGCTGCTTTCCGAGTTCGATGACACCGCCGCGGTTGCCAAGATCTATCAGACACAGCTCGACGAAATTCAGTTTCTGCAGGCGGTGCTCGTGGAATTCGGGCTCAGTCCATTCAATGCCTCGAAAGTCGAGCTCATGGACATGTTGAGCACCTTTTTGATAGACAGCTTTCTTCAGTCCAAGCAGCTGGTCCTTATCGTGGACGAGGCCCAGAACCTCAGCCCCAAGGTTCTCGAAGAGATCCGCATGCTTTCGGGTCTGGAAACGCAGAAGGAAAAGATTCTGCACGTGATCCTCGTCGGGCAGCCCGAGCTCAATGACATACTGGACTCCCCTGAAATGGAGCAGTTGCTCCAGAGAGTGCGTCTGCGCTGCCATATCTCGGCACTGTCGGACAGGGAGACAAGGGACTATGTCTACCACCGGCTGCGGGTCGCCGGGGCGGGAGATCGGCTATTATTCGATCCGGACGCACTGCCGATGGTCTATGAATACACCGGAGGCATTCCTCGGCTTATCAATGTCCTGTGCGATATGGCTTTGACCTGCGCCTTTACCGACAGGTCTCCGACGGTAACCGTTGCCAGCCTGAAGACCGCCATAGGGGAGCTGCGGTGGAAGCCCTATTCGGAGAGGGTCAAGGCGCGGGTCCGGCTCCAGAAAGCGTCCGGGAAAAACCGTGAACTGCGGCATCTTATCGAGGAAAATTCCAAACGGCTGTCGGAACTGACCGAACGCCTTGGCAGAATCAATGAAATCACGCCGCTGCTTTCGGATATCGCCAGCGGCATTTCGGCCATCGAGCGGGCCCTCGGGCGCGTTGCCGTGTCCCAGGACCAGGACCCGGCGATGAAGCAGAAGGCGGCGGGACCGGGATCGCAGAAAAAGGGATCACAGAAGCCGTTTTGAACCCTGTACGGGCAGGGACACTAGCCCTGCCCGCCAGACTGCATGTCGATGATGCTGCGTCACACCGTATAGTACTCCCTGTACCATTTTACGAAGCGCGAGATTCCCACTTCCACCGGAGTGGAGGGCTTGAAGCCGACCGCGGCATCCAGTTCGCGTACGTCGGCGACGGTGGCTGGCACGTCGCCGTCCTGCATCGGCAGCAGATCCAGGATGGCTTTTCTGCCGAGCTCTTTTTCCAGAACGCGGATGTAGTGCATCAGCTCGACCGGAGAGCTGTTGCCTATGTTGAAGATGCGGTAGGGTGCGCGGCTGCTTGCCGGGTCGGGCCGATCGCCCGACCAGGCCGGGTCGGGTCTGGCCGGATGATCGATGACCCGGACCACTCCCTCCACGATATCGTCAATGTAGGTGAAATCGCGCACCATCTGCCCGCGGTTGAAAACCGGGATCGGCCTGCCCTCCAGTATGCCCTTTGTGAACAGGAACAGGGCCATGTCGGGGCGGCCCCATGGTCCATAAACCGTGAAGAAGCGCAATCCCGTGCAGGACAGCCCGAAAAGATGGGCGTAACTGTGGGCCATAAGTTCGTTAGACTTTTTGGTGGCTGCATAAAGCGAGACCGGATGGTCCACGTTGTCGTGTTCCGAGAACGGCTGCTTGCTGTTGGCGCCGTAGACCGAGCTCGACGAAGCGAACACGAAGTGGCCGACCTTGGAATGGCGGCAGCCTTCCAGGATATTCACGAAACCAACGAGATTGGCGTCCACATAGGCATGTGGATTCTCGAGCGAGTAGCGTACGCCCGCTTGGGCTGCCAGGTTCATCACGGAATCGAAGTGGTTTTTCCGGAACAGACGTGCGACGGCATCCCGGTCCGATATATCCAGTTTATGGAAGCTGAAGTTCGGATGGTCGACAAAGTGCGACAGACGGGATTCTTTCAGGGCTACCGAATAATAGTCATTCAGGCTGTCGATGCCGTGTACGGTGTCGCCGCGCTGCAACAGCCGCATGGCCAGAGTCGAGCCGATGAACCCGGCAACGCCTGTAATCAAGATACGCATGTTCTTTTCCTTCCCGTGGTGTCGGATGCCACCGTCGGTGCCGGCGACAATTCAGCGAATAAACCGGGTTGCAGCGCTACAGGCGCCAGGAGGCAATGCCTGCGGCTTGCAGGGTCTGGGGGTCGAACTGGGATTTCACGTCGATGAAGCAGCCCCTTCCATTGAGTTTGGCTTTGTAATCGGACAGCGCACGCCCCAGGAATTGCCTGTGTGCGACGGCCAGGATGATTGCGTCGGCCACGGGCAGTGTGTCGAAGTCGACCAGATCAATGCCGTATTCGTGCTTTGCCTCGATAGGCTGCGGAACAGGGTCATGCACATAGACATCTGCGCCATACGAGCGCAGTTCGTCGATTACGTCGATGACCCGCGAATTGCGCAGATCCGGACAGTTTTCCTTGAACGTGAGGCCAAGCACGACGACTTTGGCGCCCTTGACCGGATTACCCAGTTTGATCATCTGCTTGATGGTCTGTTCGGCGATGAACTTGCCCATGTGGTCGTTTATACGCCTGCCGGCAAGGATCACTTCGGGGTGGTAGCCGATCATTTCTGCCTTGTGAGTGAGGTAATACGGGTCGACGCCGATGCAGTGACCGCCCACCAGACCGGGTCGGAACGGAAGGAAGTTCCATTTCGTTCCGGCGGCACGCAGAACATCAAGGGTGTCGATGCCGAGCTTGTCAAAGATGATGGCCAGCTCGTTCATAAGGGCGATGTTGAGGTCCCGCTGGGTGTTCTCAATGACCTTTGCGGCTTCCGCAACCTTGATGCTGGAGGCGCGATGCACGCCGGCAGTTACGACGGATCCGTAGAGTTTTGCGACGGCCTCAAGCGTGGTGGCGTCATCCGCGGAGACCACCTTCACGATGGTGGACAATGTGTGCTCGTGGTCGCCAGGGTTGATACGCTCTGGCGAATAGGCGACGTGGAAGTCCTGCTTCCATTTCATTCCGGAGACGTTTTCGAGCACCGGTACGCAGATCTCTTCGGTCGCGCCCGGATAGACCGTGGACTCATAGACGACGATTGCCCCGCGCTTGAGATGCTGTCCGACCGAATGGCTGGCACTCACCAGGGGCGAGAAGTCCGGCTGGCGTGCTTTGTCGATGGGGGTAGGCACGGCGACGATGATAAAGTCCGCCGCAGCAAGCTCATGGGGATCTGTGGTCGGAAAAAGCTTGTCGGCCGCACGTAGTTCGGCACTGGACATTTCGCCGGTGGGATCAATGAACCGCCGGTAACTCTCCACTTTGGCGGCGCTCAGATCGAATCCGATGGTGCGGAATCTCTTTCCGAACTCGACGGCGAGCGGCAACCCGACGTATCCGAGACCGACGACTGCGACAACGCTCATGGTGTTCCTCTCTGTATCTGTTTAAATAGTCAGCGCCACTAGGCCAGAGTCCGAAAACGCAGGATCATGAGATACGGCAGATGTTAGCGTCTGCTAGGAATGTCCCGAAGCAGCGGGCAGCCACGCAGCGACGACTGCACTCTCAATCTCGTCTGAAGGGCTAGGGCGCCCCTCTGTTTGTTATCCCGACCGGAAGCTATAATCGCACAAAGGCGGCTCGTGTTTCCACGAGGATCATTGCCTCAGTCTGGGGCGGGATCGTGCTGTATCGACGGGTTCGCTGCACGGGACTCGGATCGACGGGCGGATCGGATTGCACGGAGGCGTCGCGCGCGCTAATGGCTTTGTCGGATCGCGGCGAGCAAGAATAATGAAATAAATAAGGAGCTTGCATGAAGGTGTTGATCACAGGAGGGGCTGGTTTTATCGGATCGCACCTTACCGACCGACTGCTCGCCGCCGGAAATGAAGTCGTCGTGCTTGACAATCTTTCTACCGGGAAGCGGGAGAATCTTCCGGCCTCTGCGCCAGGGTTTGAGTTCCTCGCAGACGACATCCGCAGCCTGGATGCGGCCCGCAGGGGCACGCGCGGCGTCGATGCCGTGGTGCATCTTGCGGCGGTTGCGTCGGTCCAGGCCAGCATCGATGATCCGATTGCCACTCATCAGACGAACTTCGACGGAACACTGAATCTGCTGGAGGCGGCTCGCGAGCAGGGCGTGAGGCGCTTTCTCTACGCCAGTTCGGCAGCAGTCTACGGTGACACGGCCCGGTTGCCGGTTTCCGAGATGAGCAGTCTGCAGCCGCTGTCTCCCTATGCCGCAGACAAGTTAGCCGGAGAGCATTATCTCCATTATTATTTCAGGAAGCATGGGCTGGCAACCACGGCATTCCGCTTCTTCAACATTTACGGGCCGCGTCAGGATCCGTCGTCTCCCTATTCCGGCGTGATCAGCATCTTCGTCGATCGTGTCATGGCCGGCAGTCCGATTACGGTTTTCGGGGACGGGCGGCAAACGCGCGACTTCGTCTACGTGGGGGATCTGGTGGCGCTGCTCTCAGGAGCTTTGGGGAGAGAGAGTCTGGCCGGAATGACGGTCAACGTCGGCACGGGTGTCGAATGTTCGTTGCTGCAGCTGATCGATGCTCTGGAGGGCCTGGTGGGCAGGCCGATCCCGAGGAGTCATCGGGACGCACGCGTTGGCGACATCCTCAAGTCATGTGCGGACGTCGAGCGGCTCAGGGATTGCTTCGGATCGGTTCCCTCTACGCCGATCCGCGAAGGGTTGCGCGCGCTGGTTGCACCGCCCGCTGGCTAGCGCAAACGCTGTCGGCCCAGGTACCCGGCGCAAAATGATCCCTGACGGAAGCGGTGGTTGACATCACGGGACTGACTCATGGAACAGAACAGAAAGCGTCCGGTATATCTCAATCTGCTGAAAATCCGGCTGCCCGTGGGCGGTGTGGTATCCATCGTTCACCGGATAAGCGGCGTGCTGCTGGTGGCGATGCTTCCGGTTTCGGTCTATCTGCTGCAGCGCACGCTCGAGAGCCGGACGGCTTTCGAACATATGGCATCGCTCATGGTCAGGCCATTTGCCAGGGTCGGCCTGCTGATCGTGCTATGGCTTTTCGGCCAGCATTTCTTCGCGGGTATCCGCCATCTGTTGATGGATATGGACATCGGGACGAGCAGGCAGGCGGGACGCATCGGAGCATGGCTGGTGTTTGCCGCCAGCGCGGCGGTGGTCGTGTACGCTGGAGCGAGGCTCCTATGATTCATATCCGCCCTGCGGGAAGCGCCCATCGCGGTCTTGGGGAATGGACGCTGCAACGGCTCACCGCCATCTACATGGCCGGTTACGCCATCGTTCTGCCCCTGCGCTGGCTCGCCATGCCGGGTCTCAGCTACGAGGCATGGAGACATTGGACAGGCAGCGTTTCCGTGCGCGTGTCTGCCACGCTGTTCTTCGTCAGCGCCATCATCCACGCATGGATCGGGTTGCGCAGCGTGTACATGGATTATCTGCAGATACTGTGGCTGCGGCTTGCGGTAGTTATTCTCACGGCAGCCATGCTGGCAGCAGTGCTCGTGTGGGCCGTGGGCGTGCTATGGGGGGGTGCGGGATGAATATCGCCCGGCGGCGTTTTGACTGTCTGGTGATCGGCGCGGGCGGCGGCGGGTTGCGGGCTGCATTGCAGCTGGCGCAGGCCGAGGCGCATGTTGCGGTGGTGTCCAAGGTGTTCCCGACACGCTCCCACACCGTTGCCGCGCAGGGAGGCATGAATGCCGCGCTCGGAAACGTGCTTCCGGACAACTGGCTGTGGCACATGTACGATACTGTCAAGGGAGGAGACTACCTTGGCGACCAGGACGCCATCGAGTATATGTGTCAGGCCGCGCCACGCCTGGTCATCGAACTCGAACATTATGGAGTTCCGTTCACCCGATTGCCCAATGGACATATCTACCAGCGCAAATTCGGAGGACAGAGTCAGAATTTCGGGGGCGAGCAGGCGGCACGCACCTGCGCGGCCGCCGACCGGACCGGACATGCGATTTTGCATGCGCTTTACCAGCAGAACATCCGGGCACGTACCCATTTTTTCGATGAGTATTACGCAGTGGATCTGCTGCGCGATCAGGACGGGTATGTGTTGGGTGCGCTGGTTCTGGAGATCGAGACCGGTGAGCTGCTGATCATCGAAGCGCGCACCACGTTGATTGCCACCGGTGGAGCCGGACGCATTTATCGCACCGGTACGAACGCCTTGATCAATACCGGCGACGGTATGGCGATGGCCCTGCGGACAGGCATCCCGCTCGAAGACATGGAGTTCATCCAGTTTCATCCGACGGGCATAGCCGGGTTCGGCATGCTGATCACTGAAGGTGCCCGCGGCGAAGGCGGGTACCTCGTCAACGCCGATGGCGAACGTTTCATGGAGCGGTACGCCCCGCACGCGAAGGACCTGGCCAGCCGCGACGTTGTCAGCCGTGCGATAGCGATCGAGTTGCGCGAGGGGCGCGGCTGCGGGCCGCGCAAGGATCACGTGCTGCTCAAGCTCGATCATTTGCCTGCAGATATCATAAAGAACCGACTGCCGGGAATTCGGGAAACCGCCATACGTTTCGCCCATGTCGACCCGGTCGAGAAGCCGATTCCGGTCGCTCCGTCGCTGCATTACATGATGGGCGGCATACCCACCAACCGTTTCGGGCAGGTCGTGGTGCCTGAGCGCCATGGCCCGGAGGAGCCGGTTCCCGGACTTTATGCCGCGGGTGAATGCGCATGCGTGTCGATACACGGCGCCAATCGTCTCGGTGGAAACTCGCTTCTGGACATCGTGGTATTCGGCCGGGCGGCGGGCGAGCACATGGTGCAGTACCTTTCGGAAAACCCGTATCACCGGCCGCTCGATGCAGAGAGCGTGGATCGGGTGATGCAGCGTCTGACACGCTGGGACCGCAAGGGCGAGGGCGAGTCGGTCGATGCCCTGGGCGATGAGTTGCGTCGTACGATGGAAGAATACTGCGGTGTGTTCCGGACCCAGGAAGTTCTGGACGAAGGCGTGCACAGAATCGTCGCCATCGGACAGCGCCTGTCGGATGTGCGCCTCAAGGACCACAGCAAGGTGTTCAACACTGCGCGGATTGAGGCGCTGGAACTCGAGAACCTGGTGGATGTGGCACTGGCGACGGTGGTGTCTGCGGCAGCGCGTACCGAGAGCCGGGGTGCCCACAGCCGCGAAGATTATCCGCAGCGCGATGACCTCAAGTGGCTCAGGCACAGCCTGTTCTACAGAGCGGAGAGGCGCATGGATTACAAGCCGGTGCGGATGAAGCCACTTACCGTGGATAGCTTTCCGCCGAAGCAGCGGGTCTATTGATGAGCGGCCATGACCCAGATGTCTGCGGGAAGGGGCTCGAGCGATGAAATTCTCGATCTACCGATATAACCCGCAGACAGATGCCAAGCCGTACCTGCGGGACTATGAACTCGACGATGACCACGGTGCGGTGATGCTGCTCGATGCATTGCTGTTGCTGAAGGTGCAGGACGACAGTCTTAGCTTTCGCCGTTCGTGCCGCGAGGGGGTGTGCGGGTCCGACGCGATGAATATCAATGGCCGCAATGGACTCGCTTGCATTACGCCTCTGCACACGCTGGCAGAGCCGGTGGTGCTTCGTCCGCTGCCGGGTATGCCGGTAATCCGGGATCTGGTCGTCGATCTCAGCCAGTTCTACCGGCAGTATCGCGAGGTAAAGCCTTGGCTCGTCAATCACGATCCGGAACCCGAGATCGAGCGGCTGCAGACGCCGGAGGAGCGCGCGCAACTCGATGGGCTCTACGAGTGCATCCTGTGTGCATGCTGTTCGACCGCCTGCCCGTCGTTTTGGTGGAACCCGGATCGTTTTCTCGGACCGGCGGCGCTCCTGCAGTCGTGGCGATTCCTGGCCGACAGCCGCGACCAGGCGACCGGGCAGCGTCTGGACGATCTGGAGGATCCGTATCGACTATTTCGCTGTCACACGATCATGAACTGCACGGATATCTGCCCCAAGGGACTGAATCCGAGCCGTGCGATCGGCAATATCAGGCAGATGCTGCTGAAGCGCAGCCTGTGACAGGCGACCCTGACCTCAACCGCGTGCGCTGGCGCTGCCGCAGGGGATCCCTGGAGCTGGACCTGATCCTGAGCGGGTTTCTCACCAGCCGTTACGCCGGCCTTTCGGAGACGGAGCGGGGTGATTTCGAGCGCCTGCTGGTGCACCCCGATCATTTGCTGAGCGAGTGGCTGTGGCAAAAGGCTCCACCGCCGGATGACCTGCGGGATATCGTGGACAAGATACTGTAGATACCGAAGCGCAAAGGCAGTCCGGCCGCAGCGGTGCTCAGACGTCGGTGTATTGCTCGGGCACGAGCACGGTATCGCGCGCCGGACCGCTATCCAGACCGGGGTAATCGCGGGTGTAGTGCAGCCCGCGGCTTTCGTGGCGGGCGAGCGCCGAGCGGATGATGAGCTCGGCGACCACCGCCAAATTGCGCAGCTCCACCAGATCGGAGTGGATGCGAAAGTTGCTGTAATATTCGCGGATCTCCTCCTGAAGCAAGGAGGCGCGATGGCGTGCGCGTTCCAGGCGTTTGGTGGTGCGCACGATTCCAACATAGTCCCACATGAAATGCCTAAGTTCATCCCAGTTGTGCGATACCACGACCAGCTCATCGGGGTCCGAAACGCGGCTCTCGTCCCAGGGAGGCAGATTCACCGGCGGGGGCGGGGTGGTATCGAGTTGTGCAGCGATGTCGGCTGCCGCCGCGGCTGCAAATACCACGCACTCGAGGAGCGAGTTGCTGGCAAGCCTGTTGGCGCCATGCAGGCCGGTGAATGCGCACTCTCCGACTGCATAAAGTCCGTTGATGTCGGTTCTCGCTTTCAGGTCTGTCATGACGCCACCGCAGGTGTAGTGGGCGGCGGGAACCACAGGAATCGGCTGGCGGGTCATGTCGAACCCGAGCTCAAGGCAGCGCTGGTAGATGTTGGGAAAGTGGCTCCTGATGAAATCAGCCGGCTTGTGGCTGATGTCGAGGTAGACGCAATCCAGGCCGCCGCGCTTCATCTCGAAATCGATGGCGCGTGCCACGATGTCGCGTGGCGCAAGTTCGGCGCGGTCATCGTGCCGTGGCATGAAACGAGTGCCGTCGGGCAGCACGAGCACGCCGCCTTCGCCACGCACCGCCTCCGAGATCAGGAAGGACTTGGCCCGGGGATGGTAAAGACAGGTCGGATGAAACTGTACGAACTCCATGTTCGCCACGCGGCAGCCTGCGCGCCATGCCATGGCGATGCCGTCGCCGGTCGAAGTATCGGGGTTGCTCGTATAGAGATAAACCTTGCATGCGCCGCCGGTCGCGAGTATGACGAAGCGCGCACGGAATACACAGGTTTCACCAGCGCCCATGTCCAGAACGTAAGCACCCAGGCAGCGATTGGGGCCGGGGCGACCCAGTTTGCGGCTGGTGATCAAATCGACCGCAATGTGATGTTCAAAAAGCCGGATATTCGGATGGTTGCGGGCATGCGACTCGAGGGTTGTCTCCATGGCCCGGCCGGTAGCATCGGCGGCGTGGATCACGCGCCGGTGGCTGTGCCCTCCCTCCCGGGTCAGATGATACGGGGTGTCCGCCTGTCCCGATTCCCGGGTGAAATCCACCCCCTGATCGACCAGCCAGTTTATGGCCTTGGGTCCGTTCCGGACCACGAATTCTACGGTGTCGGCATGGCACAGCCCGGCACCGGCCCGCAAAGTATCGTCGATATGTGCGGCGTAGGAATCGCCCTCATTGAGCACTGCGGCGACCCCTCCTTGGGCATATAGGCTTGAACCCTGGGTGAGGTCGGCCTTGGCGACTACCGCAACCTGTGCCCGCGGGGCAATTCGAAGCGCAATGCCCAGTCCGGCCATTCCCGCTCCCAGGACCAGGACATCTGCCGTGATTTCCCGGGATTTTGCAGCGATTTCATCGAGCATAGGGGCGTTTGATGTCGGCTGGAGTCACGGGGAAGGCGCTAATCGCGGTTTTGAGATATCATTCTGCGCAACTTTCAGGTCCGCGGGTAATTCCCGCAGCCGCTGGTTTACAAAGACAACTATAACCATGATTGGCGTGGCAACGCGAACTTTATTTTGTACTTATGGTCTTTAGAAGTGACGCGCTGCGTTTGCCTTCACGGTAAAGGGGATGTTCTGGCATGGTCGAGCGCAGTGTCGATCAAGAATTGGTGGTGCGGGTACAAAAGGGAGACAAGGCCGCCTTTGACCTGCTGGTGAGGAAATACCAGCACCGGATCGCCAAACTCGTGTCTCGATACGTGTCGGACCGGTCTGAGGTGGAGGATGTTACCCAGGAGGCCTTTATCAAGGCCTACCGTGCCATCGGCGGATTTCGCGGCGAAAGCGCGTTCTATACTTGGTTGTATAGGATCGCTATCAACACCGCAAAGAACTATCTTGTTTCCCAGGGACGGCGTCCGCCAGCGTCGGACATGGAGACCGAAGAGGCGGAATTGATCGAGGCGGGGGCGAGCCTGCGCGATGTGATGACGCCGGAACGGCATCTGTTGGCGGACGAGATAGCGCGGACGGTTGAACGGGCGATCTCGTCTTTGCCGGAAGATCTGCGTACCGCCATCACGCTGCGCGAGATCGACGGGTTGAGCTACGATGAAATTGCGGCGGTAATGGATTGTCCGATCGGAACGGTACGTTCGCGCATATTCCGGGCGCGCGAAGCGATTGATTCGGAGTTGCGGCCGTTGCTTGAAGGCTGATTCAGGACCATCGGAATAGGGGTGTTTTCCGTGAACATGGCAGGGCAGATTCGGAAATGTCTGGAGTACCGATGAAGCAGAAAATCTCGGAGTTGTTGGACGAAGAGCTTCCCGAAGGCGATTCCCGCAGGGTGTTGCAGGGAATTGTGGAAGATCGGGAATTGCGTGGGGTCTGGGAGCGTTACCATTTGATCCGTTCCGCGATGCGGCGGGAGCTGGACGTGGTCGCGCGCCCCGTGATCGCAGACCGTATCGCTGCCGCAATCGAATCGGAAAACGTCGTGCCGATGCGGCGCAGATCCAGCGGACTGGTAACGCCGCGGATAGCCAAGCTCGCGGCAGGATTGGCCATTGCAGCGTCCGTGGCGACAGTGGCGATCGTCAGCCTGCAGCCGGCGAAGAATGGAGTTCAGGCCCAGGCCCAAGCGGTCAAGACCGCGGATAGCCGAGTGGCAGCCGCATCCCTGGCGTCCGCTGTGCCGCCGGCGGTGGCACCGACCGAACGCGCCGCCTATCAGGATGCCCTCAATGCATTTCTGGTGGAGCATGGGGAGGTGACGCCCCCCGCCGGGATGAACAGCATGATGTCCTTTGTGCGCGTTGTCGGGTACCGTAACGAAAATTCTCATCGATGAGCATCCGATCGCTGTCCCTGCGCTGGGCGCCGTTCGTTCTGCTCCTGGTCGTTCGCACTGCCAGTGCCAGTGCCAACGTCGGGGAGAGTGCCGAAAAGCTGCTCTTGAAGATGAGCGAGGCAGCGCATACCCTCAATTACGAAGGTACGTTCGTCTACCAGTATGGTGACCAGCTCGACACCATGCGCATATTTCACAAGGTGGAAAACGGCAAAACGCGCGAGCGCCTTGTTTCGCTGAATGGGGCTGCCCGCGAGGTAATTCGCAACCACAGAGAGGTGGAATGCTATTTGCCGGACGAAAAGTCCGTGCTGGTCGAGCACCGCAGCCTGAGCATGCGCAACTTTCCAGCCGTCGTCCCTCAGTCGCTGCATCGGCTGGAGAAGCATTACATCATCGAGCCGGCCAGCGGCGGAAGGGTGGCGGGGCACGAGGTCAGGGCCGTACTCATTAGGCCCCGGGATTCCTACCGGTACGGCTACCAGCTGTGGGCCGACCGCAAGTCCAATCTTCTTCTGAAGTCCACTTTGTTTGACAACCGCAACCACGTCGTCGAACGGTTCATGTTCACGAACGTCGAAATCGGGGGGGCCATACCGGATGGTGTGCTCAGGCCGCAAAAGCCGAAAAAAGGCACGGTATGGTACCGGGAGGGCAGCGGTGTCGTAGAGCCTATCAGTGGCAATTTTGGCTGGAAAGTGGAACAGTTGCCACCGGGATTCGTGCTGTCGCTGCGAATGGTCCGCACATCCGCCAAACGCAAGACCCGGGTCGAGCACCTGGTTTACTCGGATGGCCTTGCGGTCGTTTCAGTGTTCGTGCAGAGAGTTGGCACAGGATCGCCTCCGGACCGGATCAAGGGGCTGACGCACGTAGGCGCAGTTCACGTTTTCGGAAAGGTCGTCGGGGATCATCAGATTACTGTGGTGGGCGAGGTACCGGCGAAGACGGTCGACATGATCGGCACGTCGGTGGTGCCCGTTCAATAGACTGGCCGGACAGCGCGCTCCCACCGCGCTTGATCGCCATGGCATGAACCTCCCGGGGCCGGACCTAAATTGCCGGCGGGTGGGCCGGCGCATGATTCCGGGCGGCGAGGCCAGGCGGCCGGAACCGGTTGAATCGAAGTGCAGGGTGTCGATAGCCCGCGCAACCGGTTTTCCCTGGATGGAGCCCCGGTTTCCGTGCCCATGCAGGTGCGGGCGTGCCTTGTGCCTTTCATGTGTTCGTGGAAAAAGGGTATTATCTGGCAAATGAATCGCCCGGAACAGCATCCGGCGCAATCAATTGGAGTCATGCGACAGGGCGCCGGCGGCGCCCTTTTGCTGCTGGTTCCGGAAATGGGTACGGACGGACTGTGCGTAGGCAAGAGAATACCTGATGACTGCATGGGACCGGCAGCTGATCCGGAATTTTTCGATCATTGCTCATATCGATCATGGCAAATCCACGCTGGCAGACCGTTTTATCCAGAAATGTGGCGGACTCGAGGCGCGCGAGATGGAAGACCAAGTCCTCGATTCCATGGATCTTGAGCGCGAACGCGGCATAACGATCAAATCGCAGACCGTCGCCCTCAACTATCTTGCGCGAGACGGCAAAACCTACCGGATGAACCTGATCGACACCCCGGGCCATGTAGACTTTTCGTATGAGGTGTCGCGTTCTCTTACGGCGTGCGAAGGTGCACTTCTCGTGGTGGACGCAGCGCAGGGCGTACAGGCCCAGACTGTGGCGAACTGCTATACGGCGGCCGAACTCGATCTGGTGATCCTGCCGGTGCTCAACAAGATCGATCTGCCCCAGGCGGACCCCGAGCGGGTGATCAGGGAGATCGCTGACATAATAGGAATCGACGCGTCTGGTGCAGTCCGGGCCAGCGCCAAGACCGGCGAGGGGATCGTCGATATTCTGGAAGCGGTGATAAGCCAGATTCCGGCACCGAAGGGTGATCCGAGCGCCCCGCTGCAGGCGCTGATCATCGATTCCTGGTTCGATAATTTTCTGGGGACGGTCTCACTCGCGCGGGTCAAGCAGGGCACGCTCAAATCCGGGCAGAAGATCCGTCTGATGGCCAGCGGGCGAGAGTACCATGTCGAGCAGACCGGGATTTTCACGCCCAAGCGCAAGGCTACCTCGGAGCTCGGGGTGGGCGAGGTGGGCTATATTATAGCCGGCATCAAGGATGTGCGCGGCGCGCGCGTCGGCGATACGATCACCCATGCCGATCGTCCGGCGGCCTCTGCGCTGCCGGGTTTTAAGGAGATCAAGCCCAGAGTGTTTGCGGGACTGTATCCGGTCGATGCCGCTGACTACGACGCCTTCCGTACGGCGCTGGAGAAGCTGAGTCTCAATGATGCCTCGTTGCATTACGAGCCGGAAACTTCGCAGGCGCTGGGATTCGGTTTCCGATGCGGGTTTCTCGGCATGTTGCACATGGAGATCATCCAGGAACGCCTGGAGCGCGAATACAGTCTGAACCTGATTACCACCGCACCGACTGTCGTGTACGAGGTGTTGACGACCAGGAACGAGATCGTCGCGGTGGAGAACCCTGCCAGGCTGCCGGACCCGGGACAGATCGAGGAGATCCGGGAGCCGATCATACGGGCCAGCATCCTGGTGCCGCAGGAGTACGTGGGGCCGGTCATGGGGCTGTGCATGGAGAAGCGCGGAATCCAGAAAAACATGCAGTATGTTGGCCGCCAGGTGATGCTTACCTACGAGCTGCCTCTCAACGAAGTCGTGCTCGATTTCTTCGACAGGCTGAAATCCATCAGTCGCGGGTATGCATCGCTCGACTATGATTTCCTTGAGTTCCGTACGTCAAATCTGGTCCGGCTGGACGTGCTCATCAACGGCGAAAAAGTCGACGCCCTGTCAGTCATCGTTCACCAGGACCAGAGCCAATACCGGGGACAGGATCTGGTGCGCCGGATGAAAGAACTGATACCGCGCCAGATGTTCGATGTGGCGATTCAGGCCGCTATCGGTGCGCGCATTCTTGCGCGCGAGACGGTAAAGGCGCTGCGCAAGAATGTCACCGCGAAATGCTATGGCGGGGATATCTCCCGAAAACGCAAACTACTCGAAAAGCAAAAGGCAGGAAAGAAACGTATGAAGCAGCTTGGGTCGGTTGAAATTCCGCAGGAGGCTTTCCTGGCGGTTCTGCGTGTAAGCGAGAAATAGCACATGCCATTCGCTCTCATCTTGTTCATTGCGCTTATGGTCACCGGCCTGATCTGGGCATTCGATCGTGCCTTGCTGGCGCCCACGCGGCGCAGGGCGGTGTTGTCACTGGAGCAGGCCGGAGCGGCCACGGAAGCGGTGGAACAGGCGCGCAAAGAGTCGGCGGTGGTCGAGTATTCGCGTGCTTTCTTTCCAGTCATTCTCGTGGTATTCCTGGTGCGTGCCTTTGTGGTCGAGCCGTTTCGCATTCCCTCGGGCTCCATGGAGCCGACATTGCGCATCGGCGATTTCATTCTCGTTAACAAGTTCGACTACGGCCTGCGTCTGCCCATTCTGAACAAGAAGATCGTGTCGATCGGAGAACCCAAGCGGGGTGATGTGATGGTTTTCCGCTATCCGGGGAACCCTTCGGTGGACTACATCAAGCGGGTAATCGGCCTGCCCGGCGACCACATTGTCTACGGCGACAAGAAACTGTACATCAACGGAAAGCTTATGCCGCAAACCCCGGATGGACAGTTCGTGTACAGCGAGGGGCAGCAGCATGGCATCGTGTCCCGCAAGGTAAAGGAAAATCTGGATGGCGTGGTGCACGATCTGCTGCTCAGCAACAGACCGGACCCGACGCCCATGGAATTCACGGTTCCGCCGGGGCAGTATTTTGTCATGGGGGACAACCGGGACCGCAGTTGGGACAGCCGCTATTGGGGGACGGTGCCGGAGAAGAACATAGTCGGCAAGGCGTTCCTGATCTGGTTTAGCTGGGACTTCAGCAGTGACGGCGGAGTCCGGTGGAACAGAATCGGACGCCGAATTCACTGATAGAAGCGGGCAATGCTAATGGTACGGAGAATGATGACAATGCGCAGCGGTGACAGACAGACAGGTATTACCATCTGGGGTCTGATGGTCGTGTCGGCGGTAGGCATTTTTTTCCTGCTTCTGTTCTTCAAGCTGCTGCCGCCATATATCAACAATGCCAAGGTCAAGACGGACCTGGCCAATATGGCGAGCCAGCCCGGGGCTGCCACGATGACGCGGCAAAATATCGACAATGCGCTTTATCGACGCTTTGAGATCGATGATGTCTCCTACGTCCATCTCAAGACCGACCTGCATGTGACGCGGCCAAATCCGGACGGTCCCCTGGTCGTGCAGATAGCCTATCAAGTGCGCGTGCCGATGGCGTACAACATTACGGCGCTGCTGGATTTCAACGACACAGCACAGCTGGGAGCGAAGTGACCGGACGGTACGCGCGGCTGCTCGCGCGGCTGGGTTATGCATTTTCCGATTCGGGACTGCTCGGACGTGCGCTCACCCACCGCAGCAGGGGCGGCGAAAACTATGAGCGGCTGGAATTTTTAGGTGACAGTGTCCTCGGTCTGGTCATTGCGGATGCAATCTACCGTCGGTTTCCCGGGCTTTCCGAGGGCGAGCTGACCCGAGTGCGGGCGGGACTGGTGCGGCGTGAGTCACTGGCCAGGCTGGCGCGGGACATTGAAATCGGCGACTATCTGCAGTTGGGCGAGGGTGAGCTGAAAAGCGGTGGGTACGACCGCGACTCGATCCTGGCCGATGCGCTGGAGGCGGTGTTCGGCGCGGTCTTTGTCGACGGCGGGTTTGAGAAGGCCCGCGAAATGATAGAACGGCTTTATAGCGCATCCCTGGCCTCCATCGATCCGACTGCGGTGATCAAGGATCCGAAAACGCGCCTGCAGGAATATCTTCAGAAGCAGTCCCTCGGCGTCCCGACTTACAGTATGCTCGAGATCACGGGCGATCCCCATCAGCAGCATTTCGTGGTGGAATGCGTGGTGTCGGGCCTGACGCAGCCGGTGCGCGGCGAGGGCGGCAGCCGTCGCGCCGCTGAACAGGAGGCGGCGGCCAAGGCCTATGCGAGCCTGACGGAGCAGACGGGCGATGACCGCGGCTGATTTTCGCAGTGGCTTCATTGCGGTCTGTGGACGCCCCAACGTGGGAAAGTCCACTTTGGTGAACCGGCTGGTCGGGCAAAAGGTCAGCATTACCTCTCGCCGTCCGCAGACCACCCGCCATCGTATTCTGGGTATCAAGACCACGACGGAGTCGCAGCTGGTCTACGTGGATGCACCCGGGGTACACCAAGGCGGGGGTGGCAGCATGAATCAATACCTGAACCGTGCTGCGACCGGCAGCGTCGAAGGCGTGGACTGTGTGCTGCTGGTCATCAGCGCGTCGGGATGGACCGACGAAGACGAGCCCGCCTTGGAACTGGCACGTCGTCAAGCCTGCCCGGTCGTGCTGATCATCAATAAGATCGATCGGCTCACGGACCGCTCAAGGCTTCTGCCCCTCATGCAGGGGTCGCGCGACAGGATGGCGTTTGCGGAGATCGTTCCGGTGTCGGCGCGTACCGGCGAGAACACCCCTGCGCTGGAGGCGGCGGTGATGAGGCACATTCCCCGGAACCCGGCGCAATTTCCCGCTGATCAGGTTAGCGACCGCAGCGATCGGTTCATGGCGGGCGAACTGGTGCGCGAACAGATTTTCCGCAGCTTCGGCCAGGAAATTCCCTATGCGGTGAGCGTCATGATTGACAGCTTCCGCCGCGAGCCGCGACTCATCCGAATTGAGGCGACCATCCTCGTGGAAAAGGAGGGACAGAAGGCGATACTCATCGGTGCTGACGGGGCGCGTCTGAAGGAGACGGGCCGGCGCGCGCGCCTGGAGATGCAGAAGCTTTTTGGCAGCAAGGTCTATCTGGGGTTGTGGATCAAGGTGCGGGAGGGCTGGTCAGACGACGCCCGCGTTCTGCGTAGCCTCGGCTACGGGGATGATGTCTGATCATGCGCGTGCGGCAGCAGATGGCGTTCATTCTGCACCACAGTCATTACGGCGAGAGCAGTCTGCTAGTGGAGGTGTTTGCGCGCGATCACGGGCGGCTGGGCCTGATCGCCAAGGGGGCACGCCGGCCGCGTTCGTCGTTGCGCGCGCTGCTTGTGCCATTCCAGCCGCTTTTGATCGACTGGGTCGGCAGAGGCGATCTTGGCACTCTGGCAGGCGCAGAGCCGGCGGGCGGGGCGATCGAACTGTCCGGCGGACAGACTTACTGCGGCCTGTATCTGAACGAACTGCTGGTGCGCCTGCTCCACCGCCATGATCCCCATGAGGACCTTTTCGACATTTATTGCCTGTCGCTCGCACGGCTACGGGATCCCGATGTGACCGAAGTCGCCCTGCGCCTGTTCGAAAAGCACTTGCTGCAGGATCTGGGCTACGGCCTGGTGCTTGACCGCGAGGTGTCGGGAAATTCGCCGATAGCCGCCGATGTTGATTATGATTACGTCCTGGATCGCGGCCCGGTGCCGGCTCCCGCCGCCGATGGCGGCATACGCGTCAGGGGGGCCAGTCTGCTGGCGCTGGCGCTCGGACAATTTCCCGACGCTGCAGCGCTGCGCGAAAGCAAGGCACTGACGCGCGCCTGCCTCGCGCGGCACCTGGGCGACCGGCCGCTGCACAGCCGCTCGCTGTTCCGCATCGAGCGCTCCCCGGGCAGACCTGCCCGGAAAGGACAGATTGCATGATCAGGCTAGGTGTCAACATCGACCATGTGGCAACGCTGCGCCAGGCGCGCGGCACGCGCTACCCCGACCCGCTTCAGGCGGCGATCGAAGCCGAGCAGGCTGGTGCCGATGCGGTGACCCTGCATCTGCGTGAGGACCGGCGCCACATCCAGGAGCGAGATGTCGAACTGCTCAAGGGCGTACTTCAGACGCGCATGAATCTGGAAATGGCGGTGACCCCGGAGATGGTTGAATTTGCCGTGCGTCTGCGTCCGCAGGAGTGCTGTCTCGTGCCGGAGCGCCGGGCGGAGCTCACCACTGAGGGCGGACTTGATGTGGCAGGGCACCGCGAGCGCGTCGCGCAGGCCTGCGCGCGTTTGGCAGGCGCCGGAGTGCACGTGTCGCTGTTCATTGATCCCGAAGTGGCACAGATCGAAGCGGCTGCCGCGGCTGGCGCACCGGTCATCGAGATCCACACGGGCCATTATGCCGACGCGCTGACCGACCAGGAGCGCAACGACGAGTTCGGACGCATAGCGATTGCTGTCGACCGCGGGCGGGAGCTGGGTCTGCAGGTGAATGCCGGACACGGGCTTAACTACCACAACGTGCAGCCCATCGCCGCAATCCCGGAGATCGTGGAACTCAACATCGGTCATGCGATCGTCGCGCGCGCATTGTTTGTCGGCTTGCAGGACGCAGTGCGGGAAATGAAGCGCCTGATGCTCGAGGCACGCCGATGATATTCGGGATTGGCACCGACATCGTCCGCGTGGCGCGGATGCAGAAGAATATCGAGCGTTACGGGGACAGGTTTGCACAGCGGATCCTGACGGACGCCGAAATGGACGATTACCGCAGGGAGGTGCGCAAGGCGCATTTCCTGGCGAAGCGCTTCGCGGCCAAAGAAGCGGCGGCCAAAGCTATGGGTACCGGCTTCAGTGGCGGGCTGGGCTACCACGATATCGGAGTGTCGCACGACCGGGCCGGCAGACCGGCGCTTGAATTCAGCGGAACTGCCGCGGAATTCGTTCGCACCCGCGGAATCAACAGTGCCCATGTGAGCCTCGCGGACGAAGAGGACCACGCTGTCGCGTTCGTTACCCTGGCGCGGGACTGAGCGGGCAGCGTTACTTCTTCGCGCCCGGTGGCCGAAAGCCGGGCGGCAAGCGGCCGGAATCGCCCTCGCCGAACAGGAAGCCCAGCATGTGTTTCTCGATCACCGCAATGCTTTCGGGATCGGCGGTGCTGAGGTGGTTCTCATTGATGATGATCGCCAGGCGCTGGAGCCATTTGTTCCAGCCCTCGCGGGACACGTTCTGGAATATGCGTTGGCCGAGCATGCCGGGGTGTGGTGCCCGGTCCAGCCCTTCTGCTTCCCGCTTGAGTACTTGACAATAGACCATTTTTGGCATGGATTGTGAGACCGTCATGTTTGCAACCAGAGCGCATTATAAGCCCTGTGGGGGCCATTGTATTCCCCGACGGGTCGCGGCCTGCCAGCCGAGTCGCGGATGGTGGCCGGATTGAGTTAAACTATGTCCAATCGCGCAACTTTTTGGGGGGTTTTATGGGGATACCCGTGAATGTAGATTATCAGCAGCAGATCGGTGAAGAGGACATGCGTCTGACAGCGACCGCCCAGGTCAAGCTGGCGGAGTTGCAGAGCGAGGCCGAGGGCGATATTGCAGCAATCCGCGTGTTTGTGAGCGGCGGAGGATGCGGGGGGATGACGTACGGGATGACTTATACCGACCGCATTACTCCCTATGACAGCGTCGTAAGCGGACCCGGCTTTACGCTTGCCGTCGACACCGTCGCGCTCAACTACCTGCGCGGCTGCGAGATCGATTTCAGCAGCGACACGCTCAATCCGAGTTTCGTGTTCAACAACGTTTTTAAGAGCGTAGGCGGTTCCGGTACCTGTGGCGGTTGCGGCGGCGGCGGGTTCTAGCGCAGCAGCAGCCGGACGGCTGCTGCTGATCGCGCCGCACGGCAGTTACCGCACTGTGCCGTTCATGGAGGCTGCCGCAGCGCGCGGCGCCGAGGTGTTGATCGCCTCGGAGAGCAGGCATTCGCTGGTCAGTGCCTATGTGCGCGGGCTGCACGTAGATTTTGCAGATCCGGATGGCGCGCTGAAGGCGCTGGTGGAGGAGGCCCGGGCCCGGCCCTTCACGACGGTTATCGGCACCGACGACGCCAGCACCGAACTCGCCTCCCGGGCGAGCGCCGCGTTGGCCTTGCGTCACAATCCGGTGGAAGCCGTGCGCCTGGCGCGACGCAAGGATCTGGCGCGAGCGCGCCTGGCGGAGCGCGGTGTTCCGGTGCCCTGGCACCGGCGGCTCGATCTCGATCGTCCGCTCGCCGCCCAGATCGGCGATATCCCCTATCCTTGTGTCCTCAAGCCAGTCAGCCTGGCAGCCAGCCGTGGCGTGATCCGTGCCGATGATCCCCACGCGCTGCAGACAGCCGTTGCACGGATCAGCAGAATTCTTTCCGGAGTCCGGGATGCTGAAGAGCGGCGCTACATTCTCGTCGAACAGTTCATTCCCGGCTTCGAAGTGGCGGTCGAAGGCCTGTTGACGGACGGGCAGCTGCGGGTGCTTGCGATTTTCGACAAGCCAGACCCGCTCGATGGCCCATTTTTCGAAGAGACCTGCTATATAACGCCCAGCCGCCTCGGTGGGGATTCGCAGCTCCTGCTGCGGCATACACTGGACAGCGCCTGCCGTGCATACGGGCTGCGCGAAGGACCGATCCATGCGGAGTGCCGCATCAACGAGCATGGTGTCTGGATCCTCGAGGTGGCAGCGCGCACCATCGGTGGACTTTGCGGGCGGCTGCTTCGGTTCGGCACCGGCCACAGCCTGGAACAGATTGTGCTGGCGCACGCACTGGGCGATGTCGTGGAGGCCCGGACGCAGGAAGGAGGCGCTGGGGTGCTGATGATTCCGATTCCGCGCGCCGGAATCCTGCGGCGCGTCGAGGGCGTGCTGGCGGCGAGTCGCGTGCCCGGCATTGAAGATGTGGTGATCGATGTGCGTGAAGGCTACGAACTCGTCCCGCTTCCGGAGGGCTCGAGCTATCTCGGCTTCATCTTCGCGCGCGCTCCGGGTCCGGCAGAGGCTGAAGCGGCATTGCGTGCTGCCCATGCCTGCCTCAACATCGTCGTGGCGCCGTTATGGAAAGGCGCCACCGCCGGGCTCGTCGCCGGCCAAAGCCGCAGGTGCGTGCAGCGGCCGCTGCACGAGTATCCGCACGATTTTTACGATTTTTTAACATCCGCCCCCGCAATCTCCACGGATTTTTGATTCCGTCCAGCCTATAGTCGCCATCGGGTCAGTTCCTTTGGGGGAGTTCGGCCGATGCCAGACATGGTCTATATCGCGCTCATCATCGGGTTTTTCGTGGCTACCATCGGGCTCGTCTATGCGCTCGACCGGCTTCTGAGGAGGGACTCATGAACTGGACCTATCTGCTCAGCCTGATTCTGGTCATCGCGGTGTTCATCTATCTTGTCGTCGCACTGCTCTTTCCGGAGAAATTCTGATGACCGAGAACGGCTATCTGCAGATCGCGCTCTTCCTGGGCGCGGTGCTCCTGCTGGTAAAGCCCCTGGGCGCCTACATGGCGAACGTGTACGAAGGCCGTGTGGCGTTCGTGAACCGCTTCCTGGCTCCTGGCGAAAACCTGCTCTACCGCCTGTGCGGGGTGGAGCCGGCGCAGGAGATGCGCTGGACGCAGTATTCGGTGGCCGTGCTCGTGTTCAACCTGTTCGGGACGCTGGCCGTATATGCGCTGCAGCGCCTGCAGCCCCATCTGCCGCTCAATCCGCAGGGGCTTGCGGCGGTCAGCCCTGACTCGTCGTTCAATACCGCGGTGAGCTTCGCCACCAACACCAACTGGCAAGGATACAGCGGCGAAACGACCATGAGCTACCTGACACAGATGGCGGCTCTCACCGTGCAGAATTTCGTGTCGGCGGCGAGCGGCATGGCGGTATTGATTGCGCTTATCCGCGGATTCGCGCGCCAGTCGGTCGAGACCCTCGGCAATTTCTGGGTCGATCTCACGCGCGGGACCCTGTATATCCTGCTGCCGCTGTCGCTCGTGTTTGCTCTGCTGCTCGTGGGGCAGGGGGTGGTGCAGACTTTTTCGGCCTACAAGACCGTGCCGCTCCTGCAATCACTGAGCTACGATACGCCCAGGCTCGATGCTGCCGGTCAGCCGGCCAAAAACGCCAGTGGCAAACCGGTGATGGAAAAGGCAATCCGGAAGGATCAGTCGATCGCCGTGGGTCCGGCCGCCTCGCAGATTGCGATCAAGGAGCTTGGAACCAACGGCGGCGGGTTCTTCAATGCCAATTCCGCCCATCCATTCGAGAATCCGACGCCGTTTTCCAATTTCCTGGAGATGCTCGCCCTTGTCCTGATTCCGGCCGCGCTGTGCTACACGTTCGGGCACATGATCGACGACCGGCGCCAGGGCTGGGCAATTTTCGTCGCGATGGCCATCATGCTCGTGACGCTGCTCGTGCCGGTCGAGCATTACGAGCAGGCCGGCAATCCACTCCTGGCCAGGCTCGGTGTCGACCAGGCGGCGAGCGCGCTGCAGTCCGGCGGCAACATGGAGGGCAAGGAGACGCGCTTCGGCGTCGTCAACTCCGCGCTTTGGGCCACAGTGACCACCGCCACCTCCAACGGGTCGGTGAACTCGATGCACGATTCCTTCACGCCACTCGGCGGCATGGCGCCGATGTGGGAGATGCAGCTCGGTGAGATCGTATTCGGCGGGGTCGGTTCGGGACTCTATGGCATGCTCGTATTCGTGCTCATCGCGGTGTTCGTGGCCGGACTCATGATCGGACGCACGCCGGAGTACCTCGGCAAGAAGATTCAGGCGTTCGAGATGAAGATGGCGGCGATCGTGATCCTCATCCCGCCGCTGCTCGTGCTGGTGGGAACCGCAATAGCCGTGATGACCGCGGCCGGTCGGTCCGGAGCCTCAAACCCCGGTGCGCACGGCTTCTCGGAGATCCTGTATGCGTTTTCCTCGGCGGCCGCCAACAACGGCAGTGCTTTCGCCGGAATTTCGGCCAACACGCCGTTCTACAACACGGCACTCGGTGTGGTCATGCTTTTCGGCCGCTACTGGCTGATCGTGCCGGTGCTCGCGATCGCCGGGGCTCTGGCCGCAAAGAGAAAGATCCCGGTAAGCGCCGGCACGCTTCCCACACACACGCCGCTGTTCGTCGCTCTGCTGATCGGGACCGTGGTGATCGTGGGCGCACTCGCCTTCTTCCCGGTGCTTGCGCTCGGACCGATCGCCGAGTATTTGTCGATGATCGCCGGCCATTAGGGCGGCATCAGGTGAATGTCAGGAGATTTCCAATATGAGCACGCATGCCACGGCGAGTACTTCGCAGCGCCGGCCGCTGGTGACAGGGGACATATTCCGGCAGGCCATGATAGATGCCGTCAGGAAGCTGCTGCCGCAGTTTCAGTGGAGAAACCCGGTGATGTTCGTCGTTTACCTCGGAAGCATCCTGACGACCATGCTGTGGGTGCAGGCCCTGGTTGGCCGTGGTGAGGCGCCGACCGGGTTCATTCTGGCGATTTCGTTGTGGCTGTGGTTCACGGTGCTGTTCGCGAATTTCGCGGAAGCCGTCGCTGAGGGCCGCAGCAAGGCCCAGGCCGCAGCGCTACGCGGCGTCAAACGCGACGTCATGGCCAAAAAGCTGGCCGAGCCCCGACACGGGGCGGTAGCCACGCCGGTCAGCTCGGTGCAGCTTCGCAAAGGCGACGTCTTTCTGGTCGAGGCCGGGGACATGATTCCCGCCGACGGAGAGGTTGTGGAAGGAGTGGCTTCGGTGAACGAAAGCGCGATCACGGGCGAATCGGCGCCGGTGATCCGCGAGTCTGGCGGCGACTTCTCTTCGGTGACCGGAGGCACGCAGGTGCTGTCCGACTGGCTGGTGGTGCGTGTCACGTCGGATCCCGGGCACGCCTTTCTCGATCGCATGATCGCGATGGTCGAGAATGCGCGGCGCCAGAAGACGCCGAACGAGATCGCGCTGCTGATCCTGCTTGTCGGCTTCACGCTCATCTTTCTCAAGACCACCGCGACGCTTCTGCCATTTTCACTCTACAGCGTAGAGGTGGCGAAGGCCGGCAGTCCGGTCACCATAACCGTGCTCGTAGCGCTGCTCGTCTGCCTGATTCCGACGACGATAGGGGGACTGCTCTCGGCCATCGGTCTGGCCGGCATAGGGCGAATGCTGCGTGCGAACGTGATTGCCACCTCGGGGCGGGCGGTTGAGGCGGCCGGGGATGTGGATACGCTGCTGCTCGACAAGACCGGCACGATCACTCTCGGGAATCGCCAGGCGACCGCATTTCTTCCGTGCGGCGGCGTGGCCGAGCGCGACCTGGCGGACGCCGCACAGCTGGCCTCGCTGACCGACGAAACCCCGGAGGGGCGGAGCATCGTCGTGCTGGCCAAAAACAGGTTCGGCTTGCGCGAGCGGGATGTGCGCGGGCTGGGCGCCACGTTCGTGCATTTCAGCGCCAAGACGCGCATGAGCGGGGTGGACCTCAATGGTCGCCAGATCCGCAAAGGTGCTGCCGACGCCATGCGCACCTGGGTGGAAGAGAGAGGAGGGAGCTACCCGGCTGATGTCGGTACGCGGGTGGACGACGTGGCGCGCCGCGGGAGCACCCCTCTCGTGGTTGCCAGCAACAGCGAAATTCTGGGCGTCATCGAACTCAAGGACATCGTCAAGGGCGGAATCAAAGAGCGCTTTGCGGAGCTGCGGCGCATGGGCATCAAGACGGTGATGATCACCGGCGACAACAAGCTCACCGCCGCGGCCATAGCCGCCGAGGCGGGGGTGGATGACTTCCTGGCCGAAGCCACGCCGGAAGCCAAGCTCAGACTCATCCGCGAGCACCAGACCCAGGGGCGGCTCGTTGCCATGACCGGGGACGGCACCAACGACGCGCCGGCCCTCGCACAGGCAGACGTCGCGGTCGCCATGAACACGGGCACGCAGGCCGCCAAGGAAGCGGGAAACATGGTGGATCTCGATTCCAACCCGACCAAACTCATCGAGATCGTGGAGACCGGCAAGCAGCTGCTCATCACGCGCGGTGCCCTGACGACGTTTTCGATCGCCAACGACGTGTCGAAATATTTCGCGATCATCCCGGCGGCGTTCGCGACGACCTATCCACAGCTCAATGCGCTCAACATCATGCATCTGGCAACTCCCCGCAGCGCGATCCTTTCCGCGGTGATTTTCAATGCGCTGATCATTATCGCACTGATTCCGCTGGCGCTGCGGGGGGTGCGCTATCGCCCCGTTGGCGCTGCCCGCCTGCTGCGCAGCAACCTGCTGATCTATGGTGTCGGTGGAGTCATCGCCCCGTTCATCGGTATCAAGCTGATCGACATGATCCTGGTCCATCTTGGGCTCGCATAAGGGAGGAGAGCGTCGATGTGGAATCATATGAAATCCGCAATTGCCATGCTCGTATTCTTCACCATGGTTACCGGGCTGGCCTATCCGGTCCTGGTTACCGGCCTGGCGCAGGCGTTTTTTCCGCAGCAGGCCAACGGCAGCCTGATCCTCAGGGAAGGGAAGCCGGTGGGATCGAGGCTGATCGGCCAGCCATTCAGTAGCCCGAAATACTTCTGGGGCAGACTGTCGGCGACCGCACCCTATCCCTATAACGCAGCTAACTCGTCTGGATCGAACCTGGGGCCGACAAATCCGGCACTCTTTGCAGAGGTTGAGGGGCGCATCAAGGCATTGCGTGCGGCGGATCCGGGCAACTCCGCTCCGGTGCCCGTCGATCTGGCGACCTCCTCGGGAAGTGGACTCGACCCGGACATCAGTCCCGCTGCGGCTTATTATCAGGCATCCCGTGTGGCGCGGGCGCGGCATCTGAGCCTGAAGCGTGTCCGCAGGCTGATTTCCCGGCATATCACCGGCCGGCAATTCGGGGTCCTCGGCGAACCACGGGTGAACGTCCTGGAACTGAATCTGGCGCTGGATGCATTGCATTGAGCAGCCGGCGGGCCGCGCACTCTGCGGTCGATGGCCGGCTAGGCGGGATTTTTCGGATTTTCCGGCGTAGATTTAATGCACTGGGAATCGGTGTATCACAGACCGTGCCGAGCATGCCCGGTGGGGGGATGCTGCGGACGGCGCCGCGACGAGGAAGACGGTTGATTGAGTCTCGAATGACCGGGTCACCACTGACCGGAACCGATATTGCCGCTGCGCGCCAGCAGGAGACGGCCCGGTCCGCCCTGCCCTGGGCTGTTGGCGGTCGATGCCGGATCCGCGCCCGGATCACCGCGTCACAGATCGTTTTTCGCCGCCGGCCTCTGCCCGGCGAAGCAGGCAGAACCCGTCGCTGTGGGGGATTGCCTAACGATCGCATCCGCTGTCGATTCACGTTTTCAGGCCGCAGCTCCTGCATGCCTACACGCCATCGAACGCCGGATACCGGCAACGGACATTCCCATGAATGAGCAACGTCCCGATCCCGATCGCCTGCTCGATCGTGTGCAGCGGGAGGAAGCGCAGAAGGCGCGCGGCCGGCTTAAGATCTTTTTTGGCGCCTGCGCAGGCGTAGGCAAGACCTATGCAATGCTGTCCGCGGCTCACGCCCTCAGAACGCAGGGCATGGATCTGGTGATCGGCCTTGTTGAAACGCACGGGCGGGCGGAAACTGCGGAACTCCTGCGGGATATCGAAATTCTGCCGCCGCAAATGCTGAAGTACCGCGGTCGGGAGCACGCGGAATTCGACCTGGACGGGGCACTGGCGCGTAAGCCCGCCATTGTCATCGTTGACGAGCTTGCCCATTCGAACATCCCCGGCAGCCGTCATGCCAAACGCTGGCAGGACGTAGAGGAGCTTCTTGCCGCGGGTATCGATGTCTACACGACGCTCAATGTTCAGCACCTTGAGACGCTGAACGATGTCGTCGGCCAGATCACCGGGGTGCGCGTGTGGGAAACGATTCCTGACAGCGTGTTTGACCGCGCCGACGAGGTGACAGTCGTTGATCTGCCTCCGGATGAGCTCCTGCAGCGTCTCAGGGACGGAAAAGTCTATGTTCCGGATCAGGTGGAACAGGCGATACGGAACTTCTTCCGAAAGGGTAACCTCATCGCCTTGCGCGAGCTGGCGCTGCGTCGCACTGCCGACCGGGTGGACGCGCAGATGCGCGAGTACCGCGAGGACAAGTCGATCCGCAGCGTGTGGCAGGCGAAAGAGCGCCTGCTGGTGTGCATCGGTCCGGGAGCCGACGGTGAGAAACTGGTGCGCAGAGCGGCGCGGCTTGCCGGGAATCTGCGTGCCGACTGGATTGCCATCTACGTCGAGACACCGCGCCTGCAGCGCCTCCCGGGCGCGGCGCGCGACCGCATTCTCAAGACCCTCAGTCTGGCGCGCGAACTCGGAGCCGAGACGACCACCATGGGGGGCGCGGACGTCGCCGCCACGCTGCTTAGCTACGCCCGCAGCCGCAATGTTTCCAAGCTGGTTATCGGCAGGACATCGCGGCCGGCGTGGCTGCGGCGCCTGTCGATTCCTCTCGCGGAGCGGCTGTCGCTGATGGCGCGCGATGCCGACGTCTATGTCGTCGGCTACGAACGGGATGGCGAGACGCCTCCTGCCGAAGACGGATATTCGGACGCGTACAGCCTCGTTGCGGGAGGAAAGAAGCGCCGGAAGAACCGCGGCTACATTGCGGCCGTCGCCGCCTGTGTGGTCACGACCGTTGTGGCGATGCCGCTGGCGCAGCACCTGTCCCTCACGAACGTCGCCATGCTCTATCTGCTGACCGTGATGCTGGTTGCGTTCCGTTTTGGGCGGGGACCGGCGATCCTGAGTGCGGTGCTGTCGGTGCTGAGCTTCGATTTCTTCCTGGTTCCGCCGAGATTGTCCTTTTCGGTTTCGGACGCACAGTACCTGGTCACTTTCGTGGTCATGCTGGCCAGCGCGCTTGTCATTAGCAGTCTGACCCATAACCTGCGCTATCAGGCACGCGTCGCGACGCTGCGCGAGCGGCGTGCCCGGTCGTTGTACGAGGCAGCGCGCGAGCTGAGCGGAGCGGTCCAGACCGAGCAGATCGTGGAGATCGCCAACCGCAATCTGCACGGCGTATTCCAGGCCGAGACGGCGGTGCTGCTCCCGGACCTGTCCGAGCGGATCGTCCTGCCGCCGGTGAGCGCAGATACGGAGCAGAAGATGCCTGCTCTGGACACCGCGATCGCGCAATGGGTCTTTGATCACCAGCAGCCCGCGGGCTATGGCACCAGCACCCTGTCGGCAAGCCCGGTCTATTACCTTCCGCTTAAAGCACCGATCCGTCCGCGCGGCGTTCTGGTGCTCGCACCCAGAAATCCGCGTCTGGTGTTTGTTCCCGAGCAGCACCGGCTGCTGGAGACGTTCGCGTCGCAGATCGCACTTTCCCTTGAACGCGTGCACTTCGTGCACGTGGCCCAGGAGGCGTTGATGAAGATCGAGTCGGAGCGACTGCGCAATTCGCTGCTCAGCGCAATTTCGCACGATCTGCGCACCCCGCTCACAGCCCTCGTGGGACTGGCGAGCATGCTGGCTACCGGACCGGATCTGCCTGAAAAAAGCCGCCGGGAGCTGGCGCAGGCGGCTGCAGACGAGGCAATGCGGATGAGCAGTCTGGTGAACAACTTGCTCGATATGGCGCGGCTTCAGGCGGAAGGTGTACACCTCAACCGCCAGTGGCACGTTCTCGAGGAGATCGTGGGCGGTGCATTGCGCATTCTCGGGAAGGCCATTGCCGGACATGATGTCCAGGTGTCCCTGGATGCATCACTTCCGCTGATTTTCGTCGACAGTGTGCTGATCGAACGGGTGCTTTACAATCTTGTCGAAAATGCCGTGAAGTACACACCCTCGGGCAGTATGATCGGCATCACTGCGCAGATCCGGGATGGTGAGATTGCGATTTCGGTCGCGGACAATGGGCCTGGTCTTCCAGTAGGCATGCTGGAGATCATTTTCGACAAGTTCACCCGCGGGGAGCGGGAATCGTCCACGGCGGGTGTTGGTCTGGGGCTGGCGCTCTGCAGGGCGATTGTTCAGGCGCACCACGGCCGGATTTGGGCCGAAAACGTACGGGAGGGTGGTGCGCGGTTCACTTTCACGTTGCCTCTGCTCGAGCCACCTGTAATACCCGAGCAACTCGAAGTCAGCGCCGAAAGACCGGGACAGGAATGACAGCCAGCCAGCGCGTAGCAATCGTCGTCGAGGACGAAAGGCAGATACGGAGGTTTTTGCGCACATCGCTCGAAGCCGAGGGATTCGTGGTCTATGAGGCGGACAACGGTCGGCAGGCGCTGGTCGAGGTCGCCACGCGCAAGCCCGATCTGCTGATTCTTGATCTCGGCCTGCCCGACATGGACGGTGTCGACGTGATACGCGATCTGCGCAACTGGACAGAGTTGCCGATTGTCGTGCTTTCCGCGCGGACCGGGGAGGCAGGAAAGATCGACGCACTGGACGCCGGGGCGGATGATTATCTCACCAAGCCGTTCGGAGTCGGCGAACTACTGGCGCGCATACGTGTGGTGTTGCGCAGGTATGCCGCCGTGCCCGGCGCGACCGAGAATTCTGAATTCCGCTTCGGGGAGGTGAGGGTCGATCTGAAAATGCGCCAGGTGTTCCGTGCCGGTGTGGAGGTTCATCTGACTTCCACGGAATACCGGCTTCTGGGCGTCCTCATTCGCAATGCCGGAAAGGTGCTTACGCATCGGCAGCTGCTCCGGGAAGTCTGGGGCCCGGCGCACGTGGACAACAGCCATTATCTGCGGACCTACATGGCTCATCTGCGGCAGAAGCTCGAATCCGACCCGGCCCAGCCGCAACATCTGATCACCGAGACGGGAGTGGGTTATCGGCTGGTTGAATGATCGCCGGAGAGGAATACGGGACCGGCAACGGGTCATTTTTTCTTGTATCATCGGGATGCCAGATCCGGTTATTGTTTGCCTCCGTCACCGACGCTGGCATGGTTTGATGGGTCTGCGGCCGGCCATTTCGTCAATCAGGATCGGGTATCGTCTCGATGCGGGAAACATCACCACTCTGGAAGCGGGTGCTTCGAAGCCCCGTGTTGTTTCTGGCTACCGGGTTCGGTGCCGGGCTTTCGCCTATTGCACCGGGCACTGCAGGCAGCCTGATGGGGTGGTTGACCTATGACGTGCTGGTAAGACGCCTGTCTTTTCCGCTGCGTGGCACCATGATCGGCGTCGGGTTTGCAGCCGGAATCTGGGCCTGCGAGAGAGGTGCGCGCGAACTGCGGTTGCCGGATCCTCCGCAGTTGGCGCTCGACGAAGTCATCGCCATGTGGCTGGTGTTGTGCGTTGTGGACGGAGTTTTTCCGCAGCGGGCGGGTTGGCTCACTCAGGCCATTGCGTTCGGCATGTTCCGTTTGTTCGACATCGTCAAGCACGGCCCGGTCGGGTGGGCGGATCGTCACATAAAGGGCGGGTTCGGGATCATGTTCGACGACGTGGTAGCTGCGGTGCTGACTCTTGCCGGTCTTTTTGTCATTCTGACCCTGGTGCCCGCAGCCTGACCGTGTTGCCGCATGACGCGAAGTCCACCCGGCTGTCATCGATTTTCACTTGGCTGCCCGTGACATCTGATTTTTCGGCAGCGCCAAAAGGGGGCAGCGCTTCGAAAATGAAGCACCCTGACCGCCGGAAATGCCGGTATCGCAGGACCCTCCGCGCCTGGAGGTGTCCCAATAATCTGCGCACCCAATAGGGGCGCGGGATCGTGGTGTGAGGTCTAGGCGGAGACGCCCTGCCAGACTGCAGGTACCGGCACTTTTTGCGACCGATGCCGTGGCGTAGTCGGGCGTCTTAGCTGCCGTCGGTCTTACCGATCCATATTTAATTTAATTATACGACTTTGGCGATTTGCGCCGCCTTTGCCTGACCGTGCCGAATATCCACGGAAACCTGCCTTTCGTCATCCGAATTTCGGCGGCTAGCCCGTGTGCGGGAGGGCTGTGTCGTCACGGTCAGCGGGTGTCTGAAACCATATGCTCCGGGTGCGATCTACTCCGGCATGGGAGTTTTTTCGTGGTGCTGCGGGTGAAATCGATTCGTGTTCGCACAGGTAATGCACAGGCTGGCAAAAAACCGGACTGTGGCAACGATGCTGCCTGTGAGTGCCTTTCCCCGCATGCGCCCGCGGATCATTGTGCGGTCGCGCGCGGTGTCCTTAATCAGGATCGGGCTTACTCCGAGGCACGTTTCGGTTCTCGAACTTTTTATGATGCCGGTAGTGACCCGGCATCGTCGATCCTGTGCGAAGTCCGGTCCGGATCAGTGCAGGAATACCCACACATGTCCCGATTGCAGGACATGTGTGGGGGTGGTGTTCGCCCATGAAAAATCGGATAATTCGCGTGGTCATCGTGCCGCGGCTTGCCGACCCGCCTGGTAGGCGAGTCCACGGATCTCCAGTGACACTCTCCGGATGCCATAGTCCGATCAGCGGCTGGTGGGACGGGATCAAAGTTGAAGCAACACAAAACACTACTGGTGCGGTTGTCGATGCAGAATGTGCGTCAACTCTCACCGGGTAGGGAAGGCCGTGATACCCAACAAAATAATGCATGATCTCGCAGGTGAATCGCTGCTTCATGACGAAGAACGCCAAGTGATCAAGATGCGGTTGCGGTCCTATCTGGAAACGCTCGGAGTTCCGGAGTGCCTGCTTGTGTCATGGGTCGGCGAGGCGAGCGAGTGTGCAGGCAACGCCGACGAGGCGTTTGTGCGCCTTGAAGGCCTCATGGCCCGCCGGCAGGCAGTTCCAGAGTCGGAGGCCCCGGGCCGGGTTGCCGATGCGGCGCGTTTCCGGGTTCATGCCTGGCTTGACGGAGCCGATAGCGAAGCTCATGTCGACATCACCGCCAGGCCCCCGCTGGTGCGCCGGTCCATGGCATCGGAGCGATGGCGGTCGGCGGGGAAGACGGGTCCATTCATGCCCTGGCGCGGCGCGCTGCTGGCGGTACTCGTGCTGATCCCGAGTTATATTGCGAGCCAGTTCCTGCTGGGAGTCCTGCCTCATCCGGGCCTGGACTGGCTGAACGACAGCCTGGCGGTCGTGTTCGGGCTTCTGTTCGGCTGGATCTCCATAGGTCTGTGGATATCCGTTGCGGGTGCCGTTGCGCTGCTTTTCTGGCGGAGACCGGGGCTGCGCAGGGAGCAGGACATGGCAGCGGCCGATATGCCTGGAACTGCCGTGGTGATGCCCGTATTCCGCGAAGATCCCGCGCGTGTATGCGCCGGTCTCGAAGCCGTGTATCGATCGCTCGAACAGACCGGCCGTGCGGCGCAATTCGATTTTTTCATTCTGAGCGACAGCGACGATGCCGATGCCTGGGTGGAAGAGGAGCGGGCATGGGCGGATCTGCGCCACAGGCTCGGTCCGCAAGCGCGGATGTTCTATCGGCGCCGGCGCAACAACATCAAGCGCAAGAGTGGCAACATCGCGGATTTCTGCCGCCGCTTCGGTGCCCATTACCGCTACATGGTCGTGCTTGATGCCGACAGCCTGATGAGTGGTGCTGCGCTCCTGCAGCTGGTCGAGACCATGGAAGCGAATCCCCGGGTCGGTCTGATCCAGACGCTGCCCGCGGCCGTTCACCAGCGCACTCTCTTCGGCCGGATACAGCAGTTCTCAAACCGCCTCTACGGCCCGGTCTTTGCCGCCGGGCTGCATTTCTGGCACATGGGCGAGGGTCACTACTGGGGACATAACGCCATCATCCGGATCGAACCGTTCATGCGCCATTGTGCGTTGCCGCGTTTGCCCGGGAACAGCGCCCTCGGTGGCGAAATCATGAGCCACGACTTCGTCGAGGCGGCTCTATTGCGCCGGGCGGGCTGGGCTGTGTGGCTTGAGCCAGGACTGGAGGGAAGTTACGAGGAGGTGCCTCCGACGCTTCTCGACGAGCTCAAGCGCGACCGGCGCTGGGCGCAGGGAAATCTCCAGCATACACGGATGATATTCACGCGCGGCATTGCGTTTCCCCACCGGGCCGTCTTCCTGAACGGCATCATGTCCTACGTTTCATCGCTGCTGTGGCTGGCACTTCTGGTGCTGTCGAGCGTAGAGGTGGTATCGCATCGCATCGTGACACCTCGCTATTTTCCCAGGCCCCACATGCTGTTCCCGGTCTGGCCGGTGTGGCATCCGCATTGGGCGCTGGCGCTGTTCTGGTTCACGATGCTGATTCTGTTTCTGCCAAAGCTGCTGGCGCTTCTGCTGGTCGTCGTGCGCCGGCGCACGCGCCTGTTCGGCGGCCTGAGGCCGCTTGTTGCCAGCATTGCCCTGGAAAGCCTGGTATCGGCGCTGCTTGCGCCTGTGCGCATGCTGTTTCATACCATGTTCGTCGTATCGATCCTGGCTGGTCGCAAGATCAGCTGGGGCCCGCAGGTGCGGGGCGACGGGGGCACGTCGTGGCGTGAGGCTTTGCGCCATCATGGGCCTGGCACGGTTCTGGCCGTTGTCTGGGGCAGCATCATTTACTTGCTGAGCCCGAGCTACTTCTGGTGGCTAATGCCCATCGTCGCCGCTTGGCTCGTCGCGATCCCGACGTCGGTATGGTTGAGCCGCACAGGGCCAGGTCTGACTGCCCGCAGACTGGGATTGTTCATGACTCCGGAGGAGATTTACAGGCCGCCGCTGCTTCGCATCTTCGAGCAGGTTCGCGCCCGGCCGGCGGCGCGGCGGTGCACACCGACGCGGGGCTTTCGTGCAGCCGTCGTTGATCCCGGCGTGAACGCGCTGCATTGCGCGCTGTTGGGGATTTCGGGCAGACCCGGCGAAGCCGTGGTGCTGCATCGCCGGCTTGTCATGGCGCGTGCCATCAGGAGCGGGCCGGGCGCCCTTGATGCGCGTGACAGACTGTGTCTGCTGAGCGATCGAGAGACACTGGCGGCGCTGCATCGGCGGATCTGGGCGCTTCAGGAGTCCGACGCGCATCGCTGGTTGCACGACGTTCGGGCCGATGGGGAAGCCGCGCGCAGCGCGATGCACCCTTGCGGTGCGTTGCAGGGTGCGCTGCCCCGGACCGGCGATGATCCTCGCGGACTTCCAATAGAGAGACGTTATCAATGAATGCAGCCAGGCGGGCCGTGGTGGCCACGATGGCGGTGGCAGCCGCCGCCTTGACCGGCTGTGCGCTGCCGATGACGGCGAGGAATGCCGACATGCGCTCACAGCAGGCTCTCAGGCAAAGTGATCGGGCGTTGGCCGAGACCCGCGCAGAGGCCGCCCGCAGGCGGGACACCGTAACGGAGATGCAGACCGAAATGGCGAAACTGGCGGCGCACGAGGCGGAGCTGACGCGGGAGCTGCAGGCTGAGCACCACGCCGGTGGCCCGACAGCGCTGCCGGCGGTCTGGGGCCAGACCAAGGCACGGACCGAGAGCGTCTTCGAGATGGTGACGACCCAGGCCGCTGCCCTGGCAGCGGCCCGCTACCAGGCGCCGGCCCAGATTCCATCTGTCTTGAAGTCGCTGAGCTATGTCGATTACGGCAAGATCGCCTTTCGCGGACGTCTGCCGGGGTGGCCCAAGGACAGCCCCTTTCATGTCAGCCTCTATCCGGCCGGCTATCTTTTTACGTGGCCGGTGGAGATCCATGTGGTCACCAGCCACACCACCCTGCTCGCGCAGCTGCCGGCGGTCGCGAGCAGTGATCCGCAGCTGGCACGACGGCTTCCCGCAACGGTGCCGACTGCGGGATTTAGCGTCTACAGCCACGCCGCCAACACCCCATTGGTCA
This sequence comes from Pseudomonadota bacterium, assembly GCA_021790335.1. Lineage (GTDB taxonomy): Bacteria > Pseudomonadota > Gammaproteobacteria > Acidiferrobacterales > UBA6901 > JAJYCY01. The sequence continues at coordinate 53,150 of JAJYEE010000016.1, forward strand.
ACGAGTTTCTGTCATTTCTCGGCGCCAGCTATCTCCGGGGGGTCGGCCTGGGCGAGGCCTGGGGGTCGTCGGCGCGCGGGGTTGCGGTGGACACGGCGCTTCCGCACCGTGCCGAGGAGTTTCCCTATTTTCGGGCGTTTTGGATCGTTGCGCCGGGCCGCAACGCCCGGCACCTGGGGTTCTGCGCCTTGCTCGACAGTCCCTCGCTTACCGGTGCTTACCGGTTCATCGTACAGCCCGGGACGAGCACCGTAGTCGATGTTAAGGCGGTTCTGTTCCAGCGCCGCAAGGTGCGCAGGCTCGGTATCGCGCCGCTCACGAGCATGTTCCTGCAGGGCCGCTTTAGCGACCATCGCTATGACCGGCTTATCCGCAGCGCCCATGACTCCGATGGACTGTTGATCGATACCGGCAATGGGCCGCGGGTATGGAGGCCGCTGCGCAATCCGCACAGGCTCGCCGTTTTCCGTTTCCCGCTCAAGAATCCGCGCGGCTTCGGTCTCATCCAGCGTCCGCGCCGGGCGCAGGACTACCGTGCCCTCGGTATGAATTACGAGAATCGGCCGAGCGTCTGGGTCAGGCCCGAAGGCAAGTGGGGCAGCGGGCACCTGCTGCTCGTCGAACTGCCGACGGATCAGCAGACGAATGACAACATCACCGTGTTTTGGGTACCGGACAGCCAGGGGTCTCCCGGGCGGGCGCTCGCATTTCACTACCGGGTTGTCTGGACTGGCGGGACGCCGCAAGGTGCGAAATTCGGATACGTCTCTGCCACCCGCTATAGCTACAGCGCCAAGCGACACAGCGAAACCTACGTCGTGGATTTTCGCGGCAAACGCCTTGCGGATCCGGCGCTGTCCACGGTCCAGCCCGAGGTTTGGGTCCACGGCGCAGGGCGGGTGACGAACGCCTGGGTGGCCCGCAACGGCGCCGCGGGGCACTGGCGGCTGCAGTTTGTCGTGGTGCGTACCGGTCCGGGTCCCGTGCGTGTGCAGGCGGCACTTGCCGACGGGAAGAAGCAGCTCACTGAAACTTGGACGGACGTCTTTCCGCTGCGCTAGCGGGATTAGCTGCAAACCCGTCCTCGCTCGCAGCGAGCGAGCAAATCGCGGTCGTCCGAGATCCTGACTCCGGCCCTACGACGTGCGCCACGCGACTTCGGCACAAGCCGCTGCCGGGCGGGTCCGCGTCCCGGTGTTCCGGGCCGGCGCGATGCGCAGAGCTTCCGCAGCGTGCATCCGACGTGCAGGCCGCCGCCCGATACGGGGCCGCCTGCACGTCTGCGCAGCGATCCCTACTTGAACTCGATGAACAGAGCCGAGGTCCATACCTTCGCATCGTCCACCTGGCGCGCCAGCAGATACACCGGGCGGTGGCCGTGCGGACCGTTTTTCGGCTCGATTTCGATATGCCCCGACACTTCGCGCGGCGTGGGCATTTCGCTCATGCGCTCGAAAGCCAGAAACATCTCGATGCCCGGCAGATCCCGGCGCAGCCGCGCTTGCTCGATGAGCTCCTTTCCGCTGATTTCCCAGGAGAATGTGGGACAGTGCACGAACGGGTTGCCCTTGAGGGGATCGCCAACCTTGACGTAGCCGTCGATACTGCCTTCCACCTTCAGAATGGACCCGGAAAGATTGGAGATGTCGATTTCGATTGCATCCATGTCACCATAGGTGTCGCTCTTAAAGCCGATCTGGGTCGCGCTTTCGCGCCAGCAGGTTTCTTCTATATGCTCGAAGCCCCGGGCGCTGAAGTCGTTGATCACGGCGTTGGTGATGGTGATCTTTCCCTTCCACGCCGCCACGCGGTAGCGGTCCTTGACGCGCGCTCCGCCCCAGCGCAGGCGGATCTTGCGCTTCGAGTAACCGAGCTCCTGCTGCAGGTCGCGGCGCCAGATCGCGCCGCTCTGGTCGTAGGCCACGATTTCATCCCAACCGGCATCCCCCAGAAAGCGGTATTCAAGCTTCGCTTTTCCCGTATGCGTGAACTCGTCGCCCATGATGTGTTTGCCGCAGCGCACTAGTCCGTAGCTGCGTTCGCCGGTGGAGGCGAAAGTGTGCCGCGCACGCAGGGCCTGTGCTATCTCCTTGCGTGTAAGGCCGCTGGCGATCACGCCGGAGATGCCGCCTTTGGTGCCGAATACCGCCGTTCCCGGCACGCCGCCTCCGCAGCGCCCGCGGTGTTCGTCGCCGGCCATGGAGGCGCCGATCTTGTAGCCACGCTCCATCGCTTCCTGGTACAACCAGCCGAAATGTCCCCAAGAAGATCCGATCTCGATCAGCCGCTCGAGCGCCGGGTAATGCCAGTCGAGGATGCAGCGCCGACCGCCGACATGCGGAATCAGTAAATGCCCCTCGGGATCCTTGGCATATGCGGCCCAAAGCTCTTCCAGTGGCCAGGCACCGGGTTCGACGTCGACTTTGGCACTCATATCTTCGTTCCATTCGAACGAACGAACGTGTTCACCGCTTTTGAGATATGGGAACTCGGGCGTACCGCCGTGCAGGAACACCACATTGTGATCACCGCCGGCACAAGAGCTGCCACACCATTCAGTGCCGGGAAAGGCGACGAAACTGCCGTCTTTGTTGATCTCGTGGATAAGCTCCACGGTGCGATCCCACTTGTCCTTGGTGATGTTGAAGTCATTGTGGGCGAACGCCAGAACGTCGATCCCCGAGACATCGCGACCGTAAGTGAGATTGTAGGTTGTGCTGTTGGTGCCGATGGTGTCTTCCGAATGCACGTGCAGATCGCAGTAGTAGATGCGCGGTGTCTCCGCGTCCTTGTCGATGGTCGCATGGAAGATTTTGGGCTGCACGTGCGGATGATCGACCAGACGGGCTGTGACGGAGAGTTCCCCGGGCTGGTCGGTCGGCAGGTCATCAAGCAGCAGCACCGCCCAGCCCTGGACGGAGAGTGTCGCGCGCTTCTCGTAGACAGATTTTCCATTGAGGGTTGCGGTAATTAGGACTTTTTCCGGTTGTTGCCAGCAGGTATTTCCCCATTCGTCCTCGGCACACACACGCAGCGGAAGCTTCTCCCCGGCACGCACCAGTCGTGAGGCGTTCATGACGAGTTGCGCCGGGACCCCGGGAACGATCTGGATGACGATGTCTCCGGGCACCGTGGCGGCCCGTGAAGTGCCGAGCGGGTCGACATAGCAACGGAAGCGGAAGTTCTGTTCGACGAAGGTCTGCACACGTGTGCCCGGACCTCCGAAGCGCCGGTCTCCGAGCCGGATGACAATGTGGTCGCCGGCCTTCAGGTATCCGTCCACCGTGTCCACGATGACTGCCTTCTGGAACGGGCGCTCATGGCCTTTCTGGTCGAAGCGCACCTTCAGCGACTGGACCGTTGCCGGCGACTGGCCTGCCACCAGAGCGCCGGCGTGATATTCCGCGGAGATGTAATTCGCGCTTTTTGGGTCGGAGGTCTGGAACAGTTCCCAGTCGGAGTAGAATCGGAAGGTTGCCTTGAACCACGACCCATCGGCCATTCCGGAGGCACCGAGTTCGTAGTCGAGAACGATCTCCTGCCATGAACCCGCAACGATTTTGCGTACGTTGCAAGTCACTTTTCCCAGGAACGAAAGGTCCTTGGTCTTGGCGTACAGCCCCTGTGGGGCGACATAGTGACCCAGGCGCTTTTCGAGTTCGGACTCCGTCATCTTCTTCATCAGGCATCTCCTGCATCAATTCTGTTGAGAATTTAAGTATCTGCCGCACGCTATAGCGGAAATCCGATCATCTTCAGCCATATCGGCTGCACAAGAAGAACGTAGACATTGGCGATGATCGTCAGGGGTGTGCCGAATTTGACTGCGTCCCAACCGGAAGTTCCTGATGCACTCCATGCGATCAAAAACGCTGTAATGGAAATCGGCAGGAAGAATGCATATTGCATGCAATTGATGATTATCAGAGAAAATGGCAGTACGTGTACGTGCAGCACCTTGGCCAGTCCGACGGCCAGCGGTACGAATGCTGCGCCCGCGGCTACGGCGCTGACGATTCCGGCGCGGGGGATGTGGAAACTGAATACCAGCAGAAACAGCACCGCCAGGATCGGCAGGCCGGTGTCTTTGAAAGGGCTGACTACTCCGTGCGCCAGCCAGGTGACAGTTCCTGCAGCATAAAGCGCCGTGCCGAGGGAAATCGCACCGCCCAGCAGCATGAGCACATCCCAGAGCATGTACTTGCCGATGTTGTCGTATTTGATGCCGCTCCATGGCACGAACATCAGCGATGCGGCCAGCAGAGCCGTCATTCCGGGTTTAAGCCAGCCTGTGATCCACAGGGTCATTCCGATGGCGAGACAAATCAATGTCCACATTTCGGGCCACGTGATGATGCCGAGCTCCTTCTTCATGGTTGCCATTCCCGCCTCAAGGCCGGGTATGTCCAGGTGTTGCAGCTTGAAGTAGCGGATCACATAGATGTACAGGATTGGCAGCAAGCCCCACAATGGAAGATTAAGCCAGAACCAGTGAGCCCACGAAATGTTTATATGCTGCGTGGTCCTGAGATATGCGGCCAGTATCAGATTGGGAAACGCGCTCGTCAGCATCAGTGGACCGATGAACAGAGGGACAAGACCCGCTATCAGATACAGCACTGCGGTGTTTATCCTCTTCACCTCGGGTAGGTGCTCCTTTCCTTCCGTGAAGGACGAAATGCCCTTGCACATGGGCAGGAACAGGGCGCTTTCATTGACGACCGGCAGAAAGGGCTGCGTGGCCACTTCGGCGAGCATGAGCCCGAGCAGAACCCGGGTCACCCGGTTCGATCTCATCGTGGACGCCACCGTGCAGGTGACCCTTCTGCCAAGCGGAGTGCCCATCATGACCGCGGCTATGGTGAAGGCGCCGGCGGCGAGAAAAAAAATGTCCGTGTTGAAGGCCTTGAAAGCGACGGGAACCTTGGTGTGGGCGAACACCACCAGCAACAGGGGAGAGGCCAGGCCGACGACTGCTTTCGGCAGGGCACTGGTGACCATGCATACGATGAACCACAGAAACACACCGAGCACTGTCTGACCTTCAGGATTCAGGCCGGGTATCCTTGGTCCGAGATGCAGTCCGAACAGGACCGCGAAGGCGATGACCAGCCCCGCGATCTGTCTTGTCCTGGTGCTGGATGCGGCGGCGGCCTCGGCCGCCGGTGGCGTGATATTGGCTGATGCAGTTTCCATTCCAGGCTCCCGTATAGAGTGTGATATCGATGGATTGCGCCGAACGACCTATCCTATACCCACATCAGGATCTCGAATGAGAATACATAAAGGTTGGAACATGGTATGTCAGGGGCGTGACATCAAATCATTTTTGTTGACTGAGTCCTGTGGTGCCTGGGCCTTTGTGCAGCCCCGTATCGCATCAGAGGTGAAAGAGGGCGGAGCGATCCGCAACGCCGACTGGCATGGTCCACAGTCCGGTGGCTGAGGTCGCGTCCGGCGGGGTGCGGCGACGGAGGGGGCGTGGTACCGTCCGGCCAATTTTAATGAATGTGAATATTTTGCTATTGCGGCCATTGATGTTGTATCGCAGACGGGTAGCTATGTCGCGACATCGCGAAAGATACCCAATGCGTGATCATAACTGCCTGATTCCATGGAGCGCCAGTTCGAGCCTTGCGGGGAGGATCGCGGATGGCGGGAGCTGTCTGCAATGCTGCGCCGCATGGCGATGTGGGCAGTAGATCCGCAAAACTTAGGGACAATTGCGATGCGGGATATATATGGTATCAGACGAGTGGTGCCGCTGCCGAATGTCACGCAGGCGACATTTTTTGTAGAATGGCTGGTCAATACTGAACCGGATGCAGTACCGGAAGAGGTGCCACAATGCTCGAAGGCTTTGATTCGCCATGCGCGACCACCGATCCCGTATTTACGGCGCCGTCCGATATCTTTTCCAAGTTCAGTCCGAACGAGTTCTCCGACCTGCTGGCCATCGGTACGGTACGCAATTATGAGAAGGGCGAGTTCATCTACCATGCAGGTGATCCGGGCATGAATGTCCATTTTCTGCGCAGCGGAAGAGTCAAGATCTATCAGAATTCGACGCTGGGCAGAGAAGTGATTCTGTGGTTCTGCTTCCCTGGGGAGATTTTCGGGCTGACCGAGGTCGTTCATAGCGCGGGCCGGGCCGTGAACGCGCAGACCTGTGAGCGGGCCGAAGTCCTGTGCATCGCGCGCTCACAATTCAAGGATTATCTCGCGACCCACAGCGGAGCGTCCTTCGTCATTATGCAGGCACTTGCGTGCCGCATGCGCGTGCTGGGCGACATGCTGGTGAACCTGATCGATGACGATGTAAATAGCCGAATCGTCAAGCTGATGCTGCGGCTCAGCGCTTGTCACGGAACCCGAGTTGGCAATGAAGTTCACCTCAATATCCGCATGACCCATCAGGAGATTGCCGACATGGTCGGCACTGCCCGCCAGACGGTCACTAAGGTACTGAGCGAGCTGAAGCTCCGTGGTCTGCTCAGCATTGAGAATCACCGCATCCGCATCCGCAGCCAGGAACTGCTGAACGAGCATTCACGCAGCTCTTGAA
>JAJYEE010000053.1 GCA_021790335.1 Pseudomonadota bacterium
GCCGGTCACGGCCAACCGGACCGCCGGCGCGGGCGGCGCCCTGCGCCGTGGGCTGCGCCGCCGCGTCCTGGAACAAAGCGGTCTGTCCGCCAGTCATGGCGAGATAAACGTCGGCCAGTATCTCCGCGTCAAGCAGCGCACCATGCAACGTACGCTGCGAATTGTCGATGTGATAGCGCTTGCACAGTGAATCGAGGTCGTTTTTCTGGCCAGGATGCCGGCTGCGCGCCAGCCTGAGCGTATCGAGCACGCGACAGAGGTCCTCAATGCGCCTGTCTTCCGCCTGCATCAACGCCAGCTCGCTGTTGATGAATCCCACGTCGAACGGGGCGTTGTGGATGATGAGCTCGCTGTCGCGCACAAAAGCAAGAAAATCGGCCGCGATGTCGGCAAATCGCGGCTTGTCGGCAAGCATCTCATTGGTGATGCCGTGCACTTCCATCGCTCCAGCCTCGATTTCGCGCTCCGGATTCAGATACTGATGGAACCGGTTACCGCTGACGCGGCGGTTGACGAGCTCCACCGCCCCGATTTCAATGATGCGGTGTCCCTGGGACGGTTCAAGGCCGGTTGTTTCGGTGTCGAGGACGATTTGGCGCAATCTCGCTGGCTCCTTCTTATGTTCGGACGTGGTACGGACACCCCGGCTCCCGGAAAACCGTAGCGCAGGCGCCGAATCCATCGCTGCACGATAGCATTGCGCGCGGCAGCCTCACCGTGAATCTCCGCGATCGCTATCCAGCATCTCATCGATCGCGCGATTGGCCAGCTGGTCTGCGCGTTCGTTTTCCGGGTGACCGCTGTGCCCTTTGATCCATTTCCAATGAATGGTGTGCTTGCGGGACGCCGCCTCGAGCCGCTCCCACAGATCCTGGTTCTTCACGGGCTTCTTGTCCGCCGTCTTCCAGCCGCGGCGCTTCCAGCCGGCCAGCCACTCGGTGATGCCTTTGCGTACGTACTCCGAATCCGTCGTGAGGGTCACCTCGCAAGATCGCTTGAGCGCCTCCAGTGCCTGGATCGCGGCCATCAGCTCCATGCGGTTGTTGGTGGTATCCCGCTCCGCGCCACGCAGTTCTTTCTCGTGGTCGCCATAACCCAGAATCGCGCCCCAGCCGCCGGGCCCGGGGTTGCCACGGCAGGCTCCGTCCGTATGGATCACCACCTTACCTACCATTACCGCTACCACCCAGTCGGGCCACACGCCCCGCAGGCGCGGGGCGCTTGCCCCGGGCGAGCGGCCGAGTCACGGCATCTGCAAACGCTGGCCGCTTCCTCCAGGCGGGCCGCAGCGGAATCATGCCCGCCACCCGCTTGCGCGCCACCAGCAGATAGACCGCGCCAGCCATTGGCCACCATCGGTCGCCGATCTTGTCGAGAAAAAAGAGCCTGTCCATGACCGCCTCGTTGCCCAGCGGCGGCCGGTAATACAGCATGCGCCCGCGCGTCAACTCGAAATCGAGCAGCTTGAGCCAGTCCTTGATGCGAGGCAGCTGTATGAAATGTCCACACCAGGGGACACGCCTGCTGCGGCGGGCAAACAGACGCCACGCTCCCCACAGGCTGAACGGGTTGAACCCCAGGATCACCGCGTAGCCCTCGGGCGTGAGCACACGCTCAACCTCTCTCAGTACCTGGTGCGGATCCGAACAGAACTCCAGAGTATGAGGCAGCAGCACGAGATCGATGCTGCGGGCGTCGAAGGGCAGCGCCTCGGGCGCGCCCGCAACCCGCGCCGGCGACCGTACAGTGCCAGCACCGGGCAAATCGAGAATGATGCGTGTCGGCGCAACACAGCAATCGAGCAAATCCATGGCACCGATGCAGCCCAGCTGAAGTGCCGTCGTCCCGTACAGATGGGGCCACACCTCGCGCAGGCGATGGCTCTCGATCGCCTGCAAAGACCGCCCCAGAGGTTCGCCAAACCAATGACAAAGGTGCTGGCGCAGATCCGGGCCATTTTCACATGCACTCATCGTATCGCCCATCAGTTGACCCAGGCGCAGCGGGATTCCACACTGCTTTCATGACCGCTGTTTTACACGTCCCGGCCTTCAAGGACAACTACATCTGGCTGATCCGCGGCCACGCGGGCGACCGCGTGGCAATCGTCGATCCAGGCGAAGCCGCCCCGGTGCGCGCGGCCCTTGCACGGCTGCGGCTGACGCCGGTAGCGATCCTGTGCACACATCACCACGGCGACCACGTGGGCGGCGTAGCCGAACTCGTCGACGACAATCCGGTACCCGTGTACGGCCCGGCACGCGAAACCATCCCGGCGGTCACGCATCCGGTCGGAGAAGGCGACGAGGTAGCGCTGCCCTCACTGGGACTGCAACTGCGGGTCATCGATATACCCGGTCATACCGCCGGACACATCGCCTATCATGGCGGGGGCATGCTGTTCTGCGGCGACACCCTCTTTTCGGCAGGCTGCGGCCGGTTATTTGAAGGTACGGCAGAGCAGATGTGCCGCTCCTTGCAGCGGCTTGCGGCACTGCCCGATGACACGGAGGTTTTCTGCGGGCACGAATACACCGAAGCGAATCTGCATTTCGCCCTCGCCGTGGAGCCGGGAAATGCCGAGGCAAGGCAATACCGCGAAGCGGTCATCGCCTTGCGCCAGCACAATCGCCCCAGCCTGCCATCGACCATCGCGCGGGAGAAGTCCGTCAATCCGTTCTTGCGTTGCAGCGTGCCCGGGGTACACGCTGCGGCCGAAACATTCGCGCGCCGGCGACTGGCGTCCGAGTGCGAGGCGTTCGCGGCCGTGCGCCGATGGAAGGATGGCTTCAAAGGATAAGCGGTCTAGAACAGAATCGATCGAAAAGTATCGCATAGTTAAGGGTTGACGCATCCAGCGCCACACCCTACTATCTACTGACATGGACCGAGCTAAAAGCAATAATGAGGCCCTGCGAAACTTCATTGCAACCCTAAGCATCCTTGCCACCCTCACCGGAATGGCGGGGTGTGCTTCCTTCCCGCATCACTTTGCCGCATCGGCCGCCGCAACTCCGGCCACTAAACTTGCAGCCGGTGCCCCGGAAGCTTCCGGTTCCACCGTTCAGGCGAGCGCTAAGCCTGGCACTCCGGGGACGCCCATCATTGCCGCTGCCGGAGCTGCGAATGCTCTGCCGGCCACCGCCAGCGGTCCAGCGGGAAATCCGCCAGCAGCGAAACCTTTGCCGGCCAGCTACACCAGTCTCTGGCATCGCATACGCGCCGGCTTCGCTCTGCCGCCACTCGATAATTGGCGGGTCAAGCGCCAGGAACAATGGTTCGCGGAAAATCCGGTCTACATGCAGAACATGCTGCGGCGGGCGCGGCTCTACCTGTACTATATCGTGCAGGAAGTGCAGAAGCGGGGCATGCCCACCGAAATCGCCCTGCTACCGGCAATCGAAAGCGCCTACCAGCCCCATGCCTACTCGCGCGCCCGCGCGGTCGGCTTGTGGCAGTTCATGGCTTCCACTGGGCGCCGTTACGGGCTCAAGACCGATTGGTGGTACGACGGACGCAGTGATGTCGTGGCCTCCACGGATGCGGCGCTCGACTACCTCGAGAAGCTCAATAACGACTTTAATGGCAATTGGCAGCTTGCTCTCGCCGCTTACAACTGCGGCGAGGGGGAAGTCCAGTATGCAATTGACTACAACCGACGACACGGTCTCCCGACCGATTACTCGGACCTGCGGCTTCCGCCGGAGACCGAGAATTACGTGCCCAAGCTGATGGCGATGGTGGATATCGTATCTGACCCCGCGAAATTCGGCCTGACCTTTCCCGCAATACCGAACCGCCCGTACTTCGCGCAGATCAAGACCCACACCCAGGTGGATCTCAGCGTCGTCGCCAAGCTGACCGGCAAGTCAGTCAACACACTCTACCGGATCAACCCGGCGTACATACATTGGGTGACCGGTCCGCACGGAGACCACGATCTGCTCGTTCCTGCCGCCACCAAGGAAGCCGTGCTCGAGGGACTCCGCAAGCTCCCCCCGGATGAGCGGGTACGCTGGTGGCACCATGTCGTACATCGCGGCGATACGCTGAGCCAGATTGCCCGCGGGTATGGAGTCAGCATCGGCGCTATCAAGTCCTCCAACGGCCTGCGCAGCAATTTCCTGCGTATCGGCCAAAACCTGCTGATCCCGGTGCCTATGGACCGGCTCGCACGCAACAGGGCACACTGGCACCGGCCACGCATTTATCATGCCGTTTATCGCCGGTATCGTCCGGTGCACCGCTACCACCCTGTGTGGCGCGGTCGCGTGGTGCGTGTGGTTCACCGGGTCCGGGCCGGCGAAACGCTCTGGAGTATCGCACGCAGATACAATGTCTACGTCCGCCAGCTGCGTCACTGGAACCTGATGGACGCCACCGCCGTCCTGCGTCTTGGTCAGAGGCTGAGGATCTGGGTGCGGTCCGCTCCCGCTGCAGCCTTGGCCAGTGTCGGTCCCGGTCGCGGCTGACCCGCACTTCCTTCTGCTGTTCGCGTTTACCCGCGCATGCACCGTACTGCCACGTCAGGCCGCGGCTTGATGGGGGCGGCTCACGACGGGTCGGGGTCGGCCGGATAGAGGTGGCAGCGCACCCAGTGGGTGGCACTGATCCGGGTTGGCGCCGGGTAATCCGTGCGACACTGCGCCATCGCCTGCGGGCAACGGGAATGATAATGGCATCCCGCCGGCGGGTTGACGGGCGACGGTGCTTCCCCGCGAGGCAGACCGGCAGACGGCGGCACCGGCCCATTCCCCGCCCGGTTGCCGGCAATCGATGGAACGGCCGCAAGCAGCGCCTGGGTATAAGGATGTCTGGGCCCCTCCAGCACCTCATGCACCACTCCGGTCTCCACCAGGCGCCCCAGATACATGACCGCCACCTCGTGGGCCAGGTACTCGACAACGCCCAGGTTGTGCGTAATGAACAGATAGCTGAGCGATAATTCCTGCTGCAATCGCCGCAGCAGGTTCAGGATCTGCGCCTGCACCGACACATCGAGCGCGCTGGTCGGTTCGTCACAAATGATCAGGCGCGGTTCCACCGACAACGCGCGCGCGATGCAGAACCGCTGCCTTTGCCCCCCCGAGAACTCGTGAGGATAGCGGTTCAGCGCTTCAGCACCCAGGCCGACCTGTTCCAGCAGGTCACGGGCCCGGCTGTGGCGCCCGGCGGCGGCGACATCGATCCCCTGGGCATGCATGCCCTCCTCCAGAATCTCGCTGACCAGCATGCGCGGGTCGAGCGAGGCGTACGGATCCTGGAAAACGACCTGCAGGCGCCGACGTAGCGGCCGAAGGGCCGACGGGGTCATGCGATCGAGGCGTGTTCCCTCGAATAACACCTCGCCCGCCGTGGGGGCTACCAGCTGCAAAATCGCCTTGCCGACGGTGGTTTTGCCGCAACCGGATTCCCCGACCAGCGCGAGCGTGCGGCCGGTTCCAACGGACAGCGTGACTCCGTCTACGGCGCGCACCTGGCCGACAACACGCCGCAGGATGCTGCTGTGAATGGGGAAATGAACCTTCAGATCCCTCACCTGAAGCAGCGGCTGACTCGGGCCGATTGCACGCACCGGTACTTCCGCCGGCCTGGGCGCTGCCACCGACGTCGATATGCCTGCGGCTCCACCGTACAGGTGGCAGCGCACTCCGTGGCCGGAATCGACCCGCCAGGCCGGCATGGTGGTCCGACACAGATCCCACACATAGTCACAGCGGTCGGCGAAACGGCAGCCCCGGAATTCCTGCATCAGCGACGGGACCCCGCCGGGGATGACCTCCAGCATCTCGCCGCGCTTGCCACGTCCGGGCACCGCCCGGAACAGCTTCTGCGTGTAGGGATGGCGGGCACCGCCGAAGAACGCCGACCGGTCAGCCGATTCGACGATCTCGCCTGCATACATCACCGCCACGCGGTCCGCAACCTGGGATGCGACCGCGAGATCGTGAGTGATAAAAAGCATCGCCATTCCGGTGCGCCGCTGAAGTTCTTTGAGCAAGTCCAGGATCTGGGCCTGAATCGTCACGTCTAAGGCGGTGGTGGGCTCGTCGGCGACAAGCAGTTCCGGCTCCCCTGCGAGCGCCATGGCGATCATCGCTCGCTGCTTCATTCCCCCGGACAGCTGATGCGGATATTCGCGGTAGCGGCGCTCGGGATCGGAGATCCCGACGGCATCCAGCCAGTAGATGACACGCTCGCGCCGCCTTCTTCGCGGCCAGGATGCCGGCAGGATCTCGCTGATCTGATCACCCAGGGTCATCACCGGGTTGAGCGAGGTCTGAGGTTCCTGAAAAATCATTGCGATGCGCCGCCCGCGCACCGCGCGCATGTCACGTTCCGGCGTGCGCAGCAGGTCGCGTTCGCCAAGCAGAACCCTGCCCGCGACGATGCGCCCCGCCGGCTGCGGCAAAAGCTGCAGCAGCGCCATGGCCGCCACCGACTTGCCGCTGCCGGATTCGCCCAGCAGCGCCATGGACTCTCCCGCCGCAATATCGAGCGATACGCCGTCGACGGCGCGCACCGTGCCACCGGCGGTATCGAACCAGACCTTGAGGCCATCGATCTTCAACAGCGCGGGCATGGAGCTCCCTTGGGACGGATCGAAGCCATCATTTCCTCATGCGCGGGTCGAATGCGTCGCGCACCGCATCGGCGAAAAGATTGGCTGCAAGCACCAGCGTGAACATGAACAAGAATGCCGCGGCCAACGACCACCACACCACCGGATCGCGCGCCATTTCCAGCCTCGCCCCGTTGATCATGTTTCCCCAGCTGTTCATGCTGGGGTCCACACCGACACCCACATAGGACAGGACCGCCTCTGCCAGCACCAGGCCGCTGAAATTGAGCACCACGTAGATCAAGACGATATGCATAACATTGGGAATGATATGCCGCGTCATGATCCGGCGGGACCGCACACCGAGAGCGACGGCGGCCTGGATATAGTCCATGTTGCGCAGCTTCATCGTTTCGCCGCGCAACAGCCGGCACAGCCCGGTCCAGGAGGTGACTCCGAGGATGACGCACAGGGATAGCAGCCGCACATCCTGGCGCTGTGCGATGTTGTCGTAGGCGGCGGCATGATTGGCCATGTACAGGTCCAGGCTGAGGACTCCGGCCACGATCAGCAGAACGCTGGGAATCGAACTCAGCGTCGTATAGATATACTGGACGAGGTCGTCGACCCACCCGCCGAAATAGCCGGCCATCACGCCCATAGCCAGCGCAAAAGGCAGCATCACCAGGGTGGTCAGAGTACCGATCAGCAGTCCGGTGCGGATGCTCTTGATTGCCTCGAACAGCACATCCTGACCGACCTGATCGGTGCCCAGGATGTGGTATGCCCCTCCAAGGTTTGCCACCGCGGCAATAAACAGAATGACGGCACCCAGGCTGGCGAGCATGGCCCGCCACGGCGTATCGGTCTCGCCCCGCGCCAGGCGCGTGAGCGCGGAGCGAAGCGATTCCGGCGGCTGGCGCACGCACCAAGCCACGACCGCACCGACAATGGCCGCCCACAGCAGCAGACTCTCGGCCCCCGCCCGCAGGCAGCGAACCGTGATATCGCGTGCACGATCACCCGGGACTTTGAGCCCAGCACCCCCGTAACGCAGCCGCGGATACTCCAGTACATGGCTGCCGTCCGGAAGCCGGACCATCTGGGGCGTAAAGGCATACAGGGCAAACGGGGCGGAATAGGTCTGCTCCACATGGGTGCGCAGCGGAGCGCATAGCAGGTCCAGCGCGCTCAGTACCTGCGGAGAATAGATGGGGCCCTGCACTCCGGTCTGAGGGCCGTTCAACCGCATTCGGAAATGGATCGAATCCGCCAACCCTGTCAGGATGTAGGCGGCGAGCACGATGAGCGCGGCCATGGCGAGCGGATTGCGCCGCACCTGCCGCCAGGGGGCACGCAGGTGCTCATGCCGTGCCGCATAGATCCCATACGCGATGGACACCGCGAGCAGCAGATAGATCAGCGCATCGGTCCACAGGATCACCGGCTTGAACGGCATCACCATGGCCGACCTCGGGTCGCGGACCATACCGCGGCGGGCGTCAGCACGGAAGGATGCTTCATTTCACCTCAGCCGCACACGCGGGTCGACAAGGGTGTAGCTGATGTCCGTCAGAATCAGCCCGACGATGTACAGCACCGATCCGAGAAAAACCATGGCATGCACGATGCCAAAGTCCTGCGACCGGATTGCGTCAATCGTATAGCTGCCGAGTCCGGGAATTCCAAAGAATGACTCCAGGATCAAGCTGCCAATAAACAGTGACGGGATCACTACCACCACGCCGGTGAGGATGGGAATCATTGCATTCTTGAGCACATGACTGAAGAGCACGCGGATCTCCGACAGGCCCTTGGCGCGCGCCGTGCGCACGTAGTCCTTGCCGGATTCCTCCAGAAAGAATGTCCGATACAGCCGCACACCGGAGCCTACACCGCTGATCACGCCGACCGTGATAGGAAGAATGACGAACTTGATCGCTGAAAGTCCCGTGTCGTAGCCCGATATCGGCACCAGACGCAATACCTTGCTGAACAGATACTGCCCGCCGATGACATAGAACAGCATCGAGATGGACATCATGACGACCGCCAGAACGACCCCGCCGGTATCAAGGTAGGTGCCGCGAAAGAAGACCATCATGAGCGCCATGGAGATATAGACCACCAGCCCCACGACAAAAGTCGGCAGCTGGATGGAAAGACTGGGCCACATGCGCTGGCTGATGTCGTAACCGATATCGCGGCCGTCATCCGATTGTCCGAAGTCGAACACGAATAGCTTTACCGAGCGCTGGAAGAATATGGTGTGCGTGAGCGTCCCCACCCCGGAAGCGGCAGAGTTGTAAAACAGAGGCTCGTCATACCCATGCTCAGCCTTCCATTCTGCGATGGCCTGCGGAGTCACCCGCTTCATACCGAGATGGAATCTCGCCATGTCGTTGGGGGTGTTGACGAGGAAAAAAAGTACAAACGTCAGCAGGTTGACGCCGATCAAGATCGGGATGGCATACATGATGCGCCGGATGATATAGGCGATCACAGTGCAGACCTGCGTTCTTTCTGCCGGTAGACATGCACCGCCGGCAGAACAAGCACGACCAGCAGGCCCACAATGACCCACAGCGGCCAGATCACCGGCCTGTTCCAGGCCTTCCGGTCAGCTTCGCGCAGCGCCGGGTCGATGCGCAGGTACTTGAGGTCGTTGGTAGCCATGTAGTTGGGCTTGACGTTGAACACCCAGGCCTGGTGCAGGCGGAACTCCATTGGATTGAAACCCCATACCCAGGGTGCATCGCGCTGGACCATTGCGACCATGCGCCTGATTATAGCCGCGCGCGCCGGGGTGTTTCCCATGTTGCGCATCCGGTTGAACAACCGGTTGAATTCCGGATTGTTGTAATTGGCGGCATTCTCGCCATTGTCCCCCACCTCGCTGTTAGGCCCATAGAGCAGAAACAGGAAATTCTCCGGATCCGGATAGTCGGCATTCCATCCCCACGAGAAAATCTGCTCTTCGCCGCGGCGCATCTTCTCCTGGAACCGATTGTAGTCCGTCGCCCGGACTACGAGCTGGATGTTGAGCTTGCGGAACTGCTTGCGCATCCAGTCCATATGCGCCTTGGCCTCGGGACCGGTTTCCGCCGTGTCGTAGTACAGCAGCAGAGGCTTTCCGGTGCGCTCGTCGCGCCCATCCGGGTAACCGGCCTCGGCCAGCAGGCGGCGGGCCGTGGCGATCGACTTGCGCTGGATACGGCCGTCGACGCAGGCGTACACGTACGGATCGCGCCCGGCACAGCCCGGCTCGTAACCGAATATCCCCGGCGGCACGGGCCCCTGGGCGGGCAACCCGCGTCCGTTGCGGAATATCGAAATGTATTGCTGGGTATTGATGGCAATGGATATCGCCCGGCGCAGCCAGCGGCTGCGCTGCGAATAGCCGCCCACGACCGGATCGAGCATATTGAAGCCGTAATAGGATATCGACGGAGCGACGCCCGTCACGAGTCGCATGCCCTTCGCACGCATCGATGGCGTGAGCTGTGCCTCGCCGCCCGCCGTGAAATGCACAACCTGATTGAAGCTCTCGGCGCTGATGGCGGACTCGTCGTAGTAGCCCTGCAGAAACTTATCCCAGTACGGTATGCCCTCCCTCTCGAGGCTGAACACGACCTTCCGGATGAACGGCAGGCGCTTGCCGGCATCCTTCAGAAGCCCGAGCCGGACATCGGAAGGCTCGCCGCGCCGCGGATAGAAATCCGGGTGGTAGTTGGGGTTGCGTTCCAGCACCATCTCGCGGTTAGGATCGTTGACCGTCAGCATGTAGGGTCCGGTCCCTACCGGGTACCAGTTGAGCGTCAGGTCGCGTCGCGCCATGCCCGGCTGGGAAAAAAAGTGATCGGCCTCCGGCGGCATGGGCGCGAAAAACGGCATCGCCATCCAGTAAAGAAACTGCGGGTACTTGCCGCGGATGGTGATGCTGTATGTATAGCGCCCGAGCACCTTCACGCCAGCCATGGGGATGTGCCCGAGATCGATGTACGGCGGCTTGCCGTCCACTTTAGGCAAGGCCGCGCGAAGGCGCGCAGCCGTATGCGCAAAGCGCCTGAATCCGACGATATAGTGGCTGAGCACGCTGTACAGCGGAGAATGGATCCAGGGGCTCGCAAGGCGCTTGATCTCGTAAACGTAGTCGGCCGCCACCAGCTCGCGGGTGCCTGTGTGCTTGAACGCCGAAATCGTCCTGACTCCCTTGAGCTGCGCGCGCGTGAGCGACTGGTACAGATACTTCCCGGAGGCATCGCGCGCAAAGCACGGATGTGGCTGGTACATGATTCCGCGGCGAATCCGTATTGTGTAGACACTGTAGGCGATGCGGCCGGAAGACGCATTAGCGGGCAAACGCCGCCCGTGACGATCCAGGTAGACCGGTTGGGGCAGCGCACGTGCCGTCAACGGCACCAGCGTGTAGGGCCGCAGCAGATATTGGTACTCGAACGGCGGCTCATAGATCTGGGAAATGAACGCGTATTCGTCGGCGCTGTAGGCCTGGGCCGGATCAAGGCGCTTGGGGCGCTCCATGAATGCCGCATACAGGATGTTCTTGTTCCCGTCGGCAGCCGGATAGGGGTCGTTCCACTGCGCCCGCAGGGGGGCCGGTCGGACCAGCAGGAATACGAACAAGCCCAGAAGCGCCGCGATCCGTGAGGCGCGCAAAACCGCAGCGCTCATGTCCGGACCGCCGTCCGCGTACCGCACCCGATACGGGACCGGCAGCCCGCTTCCGGAAACCGCTCCCGGCACGCTGTCGGAACTCGGCTCGATGCATTGGAATTCACCCTTCCAGCCTGTATCAATTTCCGGTAATGTAGCGGCTTTGCCGCGTCCGTCGGCGATGGTCGCATCGGCTCGGACAGCGGGTCTCCAACTAGTAGAAAATACAGGTAAATCGACATGGGATTCCTCGCCGGGAAACGGGTGCTGATCGTCGGCGTCGCAAGCGAACGCTCCATTGCGAGCGGCATAGCCAAGGCCATGCATCGGGAGGGCGCCGAACTGGCGTATACCTACCAGAACGACAAGCTCCTGTCACGGGTCCAGAAGCTCGCGGGCGAAACCGAGTCCTCGATCGTCCTGCCCTGCGACGTCGGCAGCGACGCGCAGATCCAGGAAGTTTTCGACGGCCTGGCCCGGCATTGGGACCGCATGGATGTCATTGTGCATTCGGTGGCCTACGCCCCACGTGAAGAACTGAGCGGCTCCTACATAGACGCCGTGACTCGTTCCGGGTTCCTCACCGCCCATGATATCAGCTCCTACAGCTTCGCCGCCCTGGCCAAGGCGGGACGCCCCCTGATGGCGGGACGTGCGGGTGCTCTGCTCACGCTGTCCTACATCGGTGCGGTACGCTCGATACCCCACTACAACGTGATGGGACTGGCGAAAGCCAGTTTGGAAGCCAACGTGCGATACCTCGCCCAGTCCCTCGGACCCGAGGGCATCCGCGTGAACGGAATCTCTGCCGGCCCGATCCGCACCCTCGCCGCTGCCGGGATCAGCGACTTCAAGAAGATGCTCGATTACTATGAGAAATCGACGCCGTTGGGTCGCGGCGTAACCATCGAGGAGGTGGGCAATGCGGCGGCGTTCCTGTGCTCCGACCTGGCATCCGGCATCACCGGCGAGATCACCTATGTGGATGCCGGCTTCAACACGGTCGGAATCGGCCACGCCTTCGCCTGAGCAACCGGCAGCGCGGCCGGCAACCTGCGGCTATAGGAGCTTGCGGTAAATCTTGATCTTCGCCTTCTGGCGCAGACCGTTCAGGTAATCCGTGAAATAGTCGCTTCCCCGGCGCTGCGCCAGCACGCCGACCGCCCTTTCCTTCAGATCCTTCGTCGCACTGGTCATGCTGCCCGGCACCACCCGCGTGAGGGCGAATATGGCATAACCGTCGGTCGCCAGATCGGCGCTGCCGTACACCGGTTTGTTTCCGGCCGGCCGGCCGGAAACAAACAGCGCCTCGACAAGCGCCGGGGGCAAATTCTCGGTCTGGTTGCGCGTGACCGTGACGGGGCCGACGACTTGAAGTCCATCCCGCTTCGCTACAGCAGCCAGTGACGCGCCCTGCTTCAGGGACTTGAGTGCCGAGGCGCCCGCCAGCCCTGCCCGGGCCAGCGCCGCCTTCATCACGAGGCTCTGCCTGATCTGACTGCTCACCTCGGTCAGTGGTCTGACAGAAGCATCCTGGTGCGCAACATCGCGGATCGCCAGCAGCACGTGTGAGCCCAGTCTGATGGCATGGCTGTTGTGTCCCTGGGTCAGGACGTCGGGGTCGAACGCCGCCGCGACCACCTTGGGGTTCGCGGCAATTCCCGGACCACCTGAGCGCGAGAACCAGCCGCTTTCCTCGACCTTGAGCCCGAACGCCTTCGCCGCCGGCGCCAGACTGTCGGACTGCTCGAATATCAGATTGCGGAACCGCTCTGATTCGTCATAGTAGCGGTCGATCGCATGGCGCTGGCGCCAATCGGCCGCCACCTCGGCCCGCGCCTTGGCGAAGGGGATGGTCACTGCGGGACGGATCGCCGTCAGTTCGATGATGTGATAGCCGAACTTCGTGCGTACCGGCTCACTGATGTCCCCTGGCTTCTTGAGGCCGTACAGCGCCGTCACGAAACTTTTTTCGAGAGAACCGGGTGCCACGAACCCGATGTCTCCGCCCTTGGCGGCCGACACGGAATCTGCCGAGTATTCTTTGGCAAGCCGGGCGAAGTTCGCGCCGTGCAGCAGGCGCGCGCGGATGTTCTGCGCCTCGAGCAGGGCCTTGTGCGCGGCCTGCGGGGAAGCGTTCGGAGGAAGCGCTATGAGTATATGGCTGGCGCGCCGCTGCTCCGGCGTCGTGTAGCGGGCAATGTTGTTCTCATACTCGCGCTTCAGGTCCTGTTCCGAAGGATTGACGGTCTTCTGAAGGCTTGCCGCAGAAAGTTCAATGTACTGGACACGGACCCGCTCCGGCGTCTTGTACTGGTCCAGATGAGCTGCATAGTAGGTCTTGATTTGAGCCGGCGTGACCGTCACGCCGGCCATATACTGCTGTGGCTTGAGTACCGCGTAGGACGCAACGCGCTTCTCACCCATCAGCCGGACCAGGTTTCCCAGGTCGTCGGGCGTGATGATCGTGCTGGCAACGAACCCGGCCTCCATCTGCTGCTGCACCCGCTGCTCGCGCACGCGCGCTTCGAACTGCCGGATCCCGTATCCGGTGTTCTGCACAAAGCTGCGGTAGAGCTGCAGATCGAACCTGCCACCACGCCGGAACTGCGGTGCGCGCCGGATGTATTCGGCAAGATCAGTGTTGCTGATGCGGTAGCCCTGCGATGCCGCTGCGCGATCGAGGAGCATGCGATTAATGAGTCCGTCCAGGACCTGCTGTTTGAATTTCCGGGTGTCGAAGATCCTCGGATCGACCGAGCGGCCCATGGCCTCCTCAAGCGCTGCGCGTTGGCGTTCCAGGGCGCTCCGGTAGGCCGCGACGCTGATGCCGTGCCCGTCCACTGTTGCGACTTTGGTCGCGCCGGCATACTCGAAGTACGAACTCACACCCCACAGGGCGAAGGGAATCGTAAACAGACCAAGGATGACCGCCATAATCCAGCCTTGGGTCTTTTCATGTATGGTTGTAAGCATGCGATCAGGATCCTGACGGGACATGCGCGCGCATCGCTGCCGCACATTCGCCCCCTGAGGGGACAATCTGGGGAGATGCCGAATGGAAAAGGGCGAGTGCAGTCACTCGCCCTTCGTGCCACTGGCGGAGTGGACGGGACTCGAACCCGCGACCCCCGGCGTGACAGGCCGGTATTCTAACCAACTGAACTACCACTCCAGATCTTGTATTCCGCAATGACGTGGTGGTGGGTGCTGAGGGGTTCGAACCCCCGACATTCGCCTTGTAAGGGCGACGCTCTACCAACTGAGCTAAGCACCCGAAGGAGCGCTAGTTTACGGCATCCTTCAGGCCTTTGCCAGCCTTGAACTTGGGGTTTTTCGAAGCAGGAATGGTGATGGTGTCGCCGGTACGCGGATTGCGTCCGGTGCGCTCTGCGCGGTTGCTCACCGAAAACGTTCCGAACCCGACGATCGTGACCTGATCCCCGC
>JAJYEE010000054.1 GCA_021790335.1 Pseudomonadota bacterium
CTTACCGCTGGAACTTCGTCGACGTCGTGGCCGGCTGGCGCGGCACGATGGTGAAGCTCACCTCGGCGCGGGCGAGCGGGACGCTGAAGCGTTCACCGCGGCGGCGGAAAGCGAGCTTGCTCACGATCAGGTAGTTGCCGGCCGGCGCCGTGCGCGGAATGGGCAGGAGCGTGGTCGCTTCGTAGGATCCGCTTGTGTGAAGCTGGCCGGTAAGTTCCTCGGTATGGGAGGCGACCAGGGTTCCGTCCTGGGCAAAGAACTCGCGCGTCTCCGTGAACGTCAGATTGGCGTGCGCGTTGCGCCGCAGATACAGTTCCTTGCGGATTTTCAGGTACTCGCAGGGACGGATCCGGTCTCGGTTGACTCCGATCCGGTAAAGTGCCGCCTGCGCCAGTACG
Organism: Pseudomonadota bacterium; assembly: GCA_021790335.1. Classification (GTDB taxonomy): domain Bacteria; phylum Pseudomonadota; class Gammaproteobacteria; order Acidiferrobacterales; family UBA6901; genus JAJYCY01. The sequence goes on from JAJYEE010000054.1 coordinate 399, forward strand.
CCGCGCGGCAATGGACCGAAGGCCAGGGTGCGGACAGCGCTGTGATAATGGGTTGCAAGATCCACTTTTCCGGCTTCGGCTGCCTCGATTCGGCATTCGTGCTGGGGGGCCGTGGCACATCCGGATAGCAATGCAAGAATCAGACTGACAAGCACAACCGGGGCCGGAAATGGCGGGGTCATATGCGCGCGGGCGGTCATTCTAGTCTCCATGTCTAGGTGGCGCCCGGTACTCTACATGCGGCGCGGATCGATGTCAGCTTCCTCCCCAGGCGCGCCGCAGCACGTTGTATTTCAGCGGTAGCCGCTGGCGGGCCGGTGCGACGGGTATCGCCGCGGAGGTGACATGACCGGGATTCGAAGGTGGCTTAAATGCGGCGATGCCCTGGGCACGTGTCGCGGCCGGCGGATCAAGACGGCGTGCTGCGATGCTCGCTGCCCGGTCGGGCGGCAGCACGAACCCGAGGCGGAAAGCGAGCACTGCGAAGGCCGCGAGCAGGACCATGTCGAGCCAGATTCCACCCAGGCTCCGGAGTGCCGGATAACAGCGTGCGAGCAGCGCACGCGCGGTCCCGCCCGATGGCGGTACGGTCGCGAGGCTGGCGGGTCGCTGCAGAAGCGGATTGAGGCCGGATGCGTTGCGTCTGGCCGGGTTCCGGGCAGGGGTGAGCAGAGCCTCGCGGAACGCGGTGGCGGTCTGGAACCGTCTGCCAGGATCCTTTTCAATGGCCTTCAGGATCACCGCCTCGAGGTGCGGCGGCAGATCGCGCCGGAATTTGCGCGGACTCGGCGGGCATTCCAGGACATGCGCATGCATGAGGCTGTAGTCGGTCTTGCGCTCGAAGGGCAGGCGTCCAGTGACGGCCTCGAACAGGCTGATCCCGAGCGTATACACATCGGAGCGGAAATCGGCTTCGCGCCCGTTGATCTGTTCCGGCGCGATGTAAAGGAGCGTGCCGAGCACGGCGCCGCCCGGTCCCGGCTCGCCGCGGTCGAGGATGCGGGCGACACCGAAGTCCATCAGTTTCACCTCGCCGCTGTTTGTGATGAATATGTTGTTCGGTTTGAGGTCCCGATGGATGATGCCCATCGCGTGGGCGCTCTCCACTCCGCGCAGCGCCTGGTCGAACACCCAGGCAGCCTCGTTGACCGTGAGCGGCCCGCGATTGCGGATGCGCTGATCGAGGGTCTCGCCTTCCACGTATTCCATGACGAGGACCAGGCCCGCGGGTACTTCGATCAGCTGGAACAGGGTGACGACGTTGGGCGAGTTCAGGCGCGCCTGGGCCTGAGCCTCGGTGCGGAAGCGCTGCATGAACGCCAGATTGTGGAACAGGTGCGGGGGCAGGAACTTGAGGGCCACGATGCGCTCGAGGCTGGTATCCTGGGCCTTGTAGACCACGCCCATGCCGCCTTCGCCCAGCTTGTCGAGGATGGTATAGCAGCCGATTCGCACGCCCGGCTCGAACGATGCGGACGTAAGCACGTTGACCGGCGCCGCCGGCTCGGTCAGACGGATTGCAGCAGGCCGGGTACCGACCGCCAGCTTTTCCACCTTCTTGGTTGAGTCCACAGGCTCGTCTCTCTTGCGACCGCCACCGGCTCCGTTTGCGGCTTTGCGCCGGTGCTGCGCGCTTTCCTTCCCGATATCCATATATAATAGATGATCCGACAGGGCGCTAGGTCGTCCTGGCTGGTCACGGCGGCATTCTGGATGGAAATAGGCGATAATTGTGGTTTTCAGGCAGGCGAACTATGCCAATCAGTCCCATAGTTGAGATCGTCGATGAGCTGCGTCGCGGACGCATGGTCATCATCATGGACGACGAGGATCGCGAGAACGAAGGCGACGTGATCATCGCGGCCGAGCACGTGCGTGCCGAGCACATCAATTTCATGGCGCGCTTCGCGCGCGGCCTGATTTGCCTCACGCTCACCCAGGAGCGCTGTCGCCAGCTGCAGCTGCCGCTGATGGTGAGCGATAACGGCTCGCGCATGTCGACCAATTTCACTGTATCGATAGAGGCGGCCGAGGGCGTGACCACCGGCATCTCGGCGGGCGACCGCGCCACGACGGTGCGCGCGGCGATCCGGGCCGATGCCGGCCCGCGCGATATCGTTCAGCCCGGACACGTCTTCCCGCTCATGGCCAGGCGCGGCGGAGTGCTGGCGCGCGCCGGGCACACCGAGGCCGGCATCGATCTGCCGCGGCTGGCAGGGCTCTTCCCGGCGAGCGTCATCTGCGAGATCCTGAACGAGGATGGCAGCATGGCACGGTTGCCGCAGCTCGAGGTGTTCGCGCGCACGCACGGACTGAAGATTGGCACCATCGCCGACCTCATCCGCTACCGCATGGAGAACGAGTCGACGGTAGAGCGTGCCGCCGAGTGCCACATTGCGACCGAGTTTGGTGAGTTCCGGGCGGTGGCCTATCACGACGAGATCGACGACACCGCACATCTCGCGCTGATCAAGGGCGAGATCGATCGCGACACGCCGACCCTGGTCCGTGTCCATGTGCAGTCGAGTCTGCTCGATCTGCTCACGGCGGCGCACCGTGGTTCGACGTGGAGCCTGAGGGCGGCACTTGAGCGCGTTGCCGAGGAGGGGTCGGGGGTGGTCGTTGTGCTGAACCAGGAGGAACCCTCCGCGGACCTGATCCGGCAGATTCAGCATTTTCATCGCCAGGAGCAGGGCATAGAATTGCCGCTCAGACGCCCGCATCAGGCACTGCGCTCCTATGGTCTCGGCAGCCAGATCCTTTCCGATCTGGGCGTGAGCAAGATGCGGGTGCTCAGCAATCCGGTCAAGGCTCCGGGGTTGTCGGGATTCGGGCTGGAAATCGTGGAATACATCAGTCCGGCGGGGCATGCGGAGGCGACGCCAATGCCGCCGGCGGAAAGCGCCAGCACGCGCGCATAACGAGAAAATGACCATGGCGGAAGTGAAATACATCGACGGTGAACTGACTGCGCGTGGTGCGCGCTTCGGCATAATTCTGGGGCGGTTCAACAGCTTCATCGGGGAGCGGCTGCTCGAGGGGGCGCTGGATACGCTCGTGCGTCATGGCGCGGATCGTTCGCAGATAGAGGTCGTTCGGGTTCCGGGAGCCTACGAAATGCCGCTCGCCGCCAAGGCGATGGCGGCGAGCAGAAAGTATGACGCGCTGATCGCCCTCGGTGCTGTGATCCGGGGTGCGACCCCGCATTTCGAGTATGTGGCCGGTGAGTCGTCCAAGGGACTTGCCCAGGTCATGATGCAGTTCGACCTGCCCGTCGCGTTCGGGGTGCTCACCGTCGACAGCATCGAACAGGCGGTGGAGCGCGCCGGCACCAAGTCCGGCAACAAGGGCGTGGATGCGGCGATGTCGGCGATTGAAATGACGAATCTGCTGAAACGGCTGCGCACGTGATCGCGCATCCGGAAAAGGGAGGCCGCAACAAGGCGCGTCAGGCGGCTGTCCAGGCGATTTATCAGTGGCAGATGACCGAGCAGCCACCCGACCAGATTGAAAGCCACTTCATCAGCGATCACGAGCTTAGCGGAGTCGACCTGGATTATTTCCATCATCTGGTGCGCGAGGTGCCGTTACACTGGCATCAGATTGATGATCATCTTGCGCCACATCTGGATCGAACTATCGACGAGGTGGATCCGGTGGAGCGTGCGATCCTTCGGATCAGCACCTTCGAGTTCGAGTTTCATCCGGAAATTCCCTATAAGGTTGTGCTGAACGAGGCGGTCGAGCTGGCCAAGGTCTTCGGGGCCGAACATGGCCACAAGTTTGTCAACGCCGTACTGGACAAGGTGGCGGCAAAGCTGCGCTCGCACGAGATCAGCCGCCGGGCATCATAAAAGTACTTGAACGAATTCGAGCTGATCCGGGACTATTTCGCGCGTCAGCCGGTGCGGCGCGCGGATGTGGTGGTCGGAATCGGCGACGATGCCGCCGTCCTCGACCCCCCGGCTGGCTGCCAGCTGGTCGTATCGACCGACATGCTCGTTTCCGGGGTGCATTTTCCGGAGGGCACGGCGCCGGCGGCGGTGGGTTACAAGGCGCTCGCGGTCAATCTCAGCGACCTGGCGGCGATGGGCGCGAGCCCGGCCTGGTTTACGCTGAACCTCAGCCTGCCTTCCGCCAATTCCGGCTGGCTCGAGGGCTTTTGCGCAGGGCTTTTTGGCCTGGCCGGCCCGTTCGGGCTGCAACTGGTGGGCGGCGATACCACCCGCGGACCTCTCACGGTGGGCATCCAGATCGCCGGCTTCGTGCCCCGCGGGCAGGCGCTGCTGCGCAGCGGCGCGCAGCCCGGCGATAGCGTCTATGTCACGGGATGGCTGGGGGATGCCGCCCTCGGGCTGATGTGTCTGCGGCAGGAGCTGCGGCTGCCCGAGGCTGAGCGGGACCAGGTGATTCAGCGCCTGGAGCGGCCGGTACCGCGCGTGCATGAAGGCGAGATGCTGCGCGGCCTGGCCTCGGCCTGCATCGACATTTCCGACGGACTCGTGGCCGATCTCGGTCATGTGCTGGAGGCGAGCGGAGCAGGGGCGAGCATCGAGCTTGCGGCATTGCCCCTGTCCTCGGTCTATCAGGCGGTCCGCGCCCAGGTCGGGTGGAATCCGGCTGTGGCACGCGGCGACGATTACGAGCTTTGCTTCACTTTACCGGCACAGCGGCAGTCGGTGCTCGAAGCGCAGGCAGCGCGGTTTGGTTGCGGGCTGCGGCGTATCGGAGTGATCGAAGCGCAGCCCGGTCTGCGCCTGATGGAGCCGTCCGGTTCGGTTTACCGGCCGGACAGGCAGGGGTTCGACCATTTTCGCGGTGTCTGAGCGGACCGTGGCCGGTTTCCGGCCCGTCCGGCAGGACGTGGGCGATACGCACGGCTCGCCGCACCGGAACGTGATGGAGAGGGTCATGATCATGGTACGGAATGACAGCCGGCATTGGGGCCGGCCGGAAATCCCGATGCGGACCGGCCATGGATGACGGACTGACCGCCCTGGCCCGCCAGATCGGACATGATCTGCGGATTGCCGGTCATTCTCTGGCCACCGCCGAGTCTTGTACCGGAGGCTGGGTGGCGCAGGTTCTAACGTCGATTCCGGGGAGCTCGCGCTGGTTCGAGCGCGGCTTCGTGACCTACAGCAACCTGTCGAAGCGCGAGTTGTTGGGGGTCAGGACCGAGACCCTGGCGCGCTTCGGGGCCGTGAGCGAACAGGCCGCCCGGGCCATGGCCGAGGGTGCGCTCGCCCACAGCCATGCCGATTATGCGCTGGCGATCACCGGAATAGCCGGTCCGGAAGGAGGTACACCGGAAAAGCCCGTAGGAACTGTGTGCTTTGCATGGGTGCAGCGACAGCGCCCCAGCCATAGTGCCACGCGGCTCTTTTCGGGAGACCGGGAAGAGATCCGCCGCCAGTCGGTGGCGGCCGCCCTGGAGGGGCTGCGCGATTATGCCGCCCAGGGATAAGGGTGCTGCGGCCGCAATCGGCCGCTGTCTTCAGCGACGCTGCGCGAATGGGGGCTAGGACTGGCCTGCCCAGTTATGAAATAATCGTCCAGATACATCTTTTCTTTCGAAGTCATCGGGCGCGACCGGATGCGCGCCTCCACCACACTCGGCAAGATTAATCGAGAGGGCAGGCAATGGATACCAACAAGGGCAAGGCGCTCAGCGCAGCATTGAGTCAGATCGAGAAGCAGTTCGGGAAGGGATCCGTCATGCGCCTTGGCGACGGCGGCGCAACGGCCAACGTCGAAATCGTGCCGACCGGTTCGCTTGGTCTTGATATCGCCCTCGGTGTCGGAGGTCTGCCGCGTGGCAGGGTGGTCGAAATCTATGGCCCAGAGTCCTCGGGCAAGACCACGCTTACCCTGCAGGTGATTGCCGAAGCGCAGAAGCTGGGCGGCACCGCAGCCTTTATCGATGCCGAGCACGCACTCGATCCGGCGTATGCCAAGAAACTCGGGGTCAATATCGACGACCTGCTGGTGTCGCAGCCCGATTCGGGCGAGCAGGCGCTCGAAATCACGGACATGCTGGTGCGTTCGGGCGCGGTGGACGTGGTGGTGGTGGACTCGGTGGCAGCGCTCACACCCAAGGCCGAAATCGAGGGCGAGATGGGCGACTCGCACATGGGTCTGCAGGCCCGGCTCATGTCGCAGGCCCTGCGCAAGCTTACTGCCAACATAAAGCGTTCCAACGCTCTCGTCATATTCATCAACCAGATACGCATGAAAATCGGCGTTATGTTCGGCAACCCCGAGACCACGACCGGTGGCAATGCGCTGAAGTTCTACGCTTCTGTGCGCCTCGACATCCGCCGCATCGGATCGATCAAGAAGGGTGAAGAGGTCGTTGGAAATCAGACGCGCGTCAAGGTGGTGAAGAACAAACTGGCTCCGCCGTTCCGACAGTGCGAATTCGACATCCTCTACGATGAGGGCATTTCCATGGAGGGTGAGCTGATCGACCTCGGCGTTGCGCACGGGGTGATCGAGAAATCCGGCGCCTGGTACAGTTACAAAAAGGACCGAATCGGACAGGGCAAGGACAACACGCGCCAGTTTTTGAAGGAGAATCCGGCGATATCCTCGGAGATCGAGGCGCGCATTCGCGAGGTTACCCACAACCTGCCGCAAGCAGGGGCTGTGACCGCGGATGAAGAGCCGGGCATTCCGCAAGAGGCAGAGGCCTGATAACGGCCCGGCGGACTGCGAGCGAATCGCCGGACCTGACGCGGGCGCGGCAAGCCGCGCTGGACATGCTTGCACGACGTGAGCACAGCGCTCAGGAACTAGAGGCGAAGCTCCGTGCCAAGGGGTATCCGGAAGGGGTGACCGGGGAGGTGGTCGCAGCGCTCACGCGTGAAGGGCTGGCCTCGGACGCACGTTTCACCGAAGCGTTGCTGAACGTCCGCCGCGCGCGCGGTTACGGGCCGCTGCGCATCCGTCATGAACTGGAGCAGAAAGGTGTTTCCGGGGAGATGATTGACCGGTGGCTGGATGTGTCCGGCGCCGACTGGATAGAACAGGTTCGACGGGTACGCGAAAAAAAATATGGAAAGCAGCAGCCGAGAGATTTTGCGGAACGGGCGCGCCAGATGCGCTTTCTGCAGCAGCGCGGCTACACGCACGATCAGATCACGCGGGCGCTGAACGCCGACGATCTCGACTGAATTAGGCAGATTCTCTTTCTCCATCCTATGAAAAGTACCGAAATCCGTGACCGCTTTCTGCGCTTCTTCGAGCGTCGTGGGCATACGATTGTGCCCTCAAGTCCGCTCGTCCCTGCCAATGATCCGACGCTTCTGTTCACCAATGCCGGCATGGTGCAATTCAAGGATGTCTTTCTCGGCGTGGAGAAACGCCCGTATGTGCGGGCGGTGAGTTCACAGCGTTGCGTGCGCGCCGGCGGGAAGCACAATGATCTCGAAAACGTCGGGTACACCGCGCGCCACCATACCTTCTTCGAGATGCTGGGCAACTTCAGTTTCGGGGATTACTTCAAGCGCGAGGCGATCCGGTACGCGTGGGATTTTCTGACCGAGGAACTGCAACTTCCTCCGGAACGCCTGTGGGTGACCGTGTATGTGGACGACGCCGAGGCGGCGGACATATGGCTCAATGAGATGAAGGTGGACCCGGCGCGTTTTGCGCGCATCAGCGGCACGGATAATTTCTGGTCAATGGGCGACACCGGGCCGTGCGGACCCTGCTCCGAGATCTTCTACGATCATGGCCCGGGGGTGGCAGGCGGACCGCCGGGCACGGCGGATGCAGACGGCGATCGCTACATCGAAATCTGGAACCTGGTGTTCATGCAGTACAACCGTGATGCGCACGGTACTCTGCACCCCCTGCCCAAGCCGTCGGTCGATACGGGTATGGGACTGGAGCGCATCAGCGCCGTCATCCAGGGCGTGCACAGCAATTACGAAATAGACCTGTTCCAAGGCCTGATCCGGAATGCTGCCGAGATCGTCGGTACACGCGACCTCAAAGACAAGTCGCTCAACGTCATCGCTGACCATATCCGTTCCTGCGCCTTCCTCGTCACCGACGGGGTGGTGCCGTCGAATGAAGGGCGCGGCTATGTGCTGCGCCGCATCATCCGCCGCGCGGTACGCCATGGTCACCGGCTCGGGGCGGAAGGTCCGTTCTTCTACCGGCTGGTCGAGCCGCTGATTCGCGAGATGGGTCAGGCTTATCCCGAGCTCGGTTCCGCCCGTGCCCAGGTCGAGCGCGTCTTGCGCGTCGAGGAGGAGCGCTTTGCCGAGACCCTTACGCAGGGACTGCGCATCCTGGAGGAGGACTTCGGAAGACTGCAGGCGAAAACCATCCCCGGGGAGACCATTTTCAAGCTCTACGATACCTACGGATTTCCGGTGGATCTGACGGGGGACATCGCTCGCGAGCGCGGGCTCGCGCTCGATCTTGCCGGTTTCGAAGAGCAGATGGACGCGCAGCGGCGGCGCGCACGCGATGCGTCCACATTCAAGACGGCTGGCATTGTCCCCGAGGAATTCGGAGTGGACCTTGCCGAATTTTCCGGCTATGAGACGACGCATACCGAATCCGTGGTGACCGCGATCCGTCACGGCGAGGCGATGGTTCAGGCGCTGGGCGCCGGCGAGGAGGGTGTGGTATTTCTTGACCGCACACCGTTCTATGCCGAGAGCGGCGGCCAGGTCGGTGACCGCGGAGTGCTGGTTGGGGATGCCCGCTTCCTGGTACAGGATACGCAGAAGGGGTATGGCCACATCGGCCGTCTCGAGAGTGGTGTGCTGCGGGTTGGCGCCCGGGTGTCCTGCGAGGTGGACGGTGCGCGGCGCCGGGCGACTGCCCTTAACCATTCGGCGACGCATTTGCTGCATGCTGCCCTCAGGAAGGTGCTGGGAACACATGTGACGCAGAAAGGCTCACTTGTCGAACCGGAGCGGCTGCGCTTCGATTTCAGTCATCATGAGCCGCTGACACGCGCCCAGATCGAGGAGATCGAGCGTCTGGTCAACGGTGAGATCCGCGCGAACGACGTCGTCGAGACGCGAGTCATGCCGATTGCCGGCGCGATGGAGTCCGGTGCGGTTGCGCTGTTCGGCGAAAAGTACGGCGACGAGGTGCGCGTGGTCGGCATGGGCGGTTTTTCCACCGAACTCTGCGGCGGAACCCATGTACGCCGGACCGGGGATATCGGCCTGTTCAAAGTCGTCGCGGAAGGTGGGGTCGCGGCGGGCGTGCGGCGCGTCGAGGCAGTCACCGGCGAGGTGGCGCTCGACTACGTGCGCGACACCGAGCGGCGCCTGGCGCGGGTGGTGGACCTAGTGCGCGGCAGCGGCGATGATGTTGAACGCAAAGTCGAGCAGCTCAACAGCCGCCTGCGCCAGGCGGAAAAGGAGCTCGATGCCTACCGCGGCCGTCTGGCTGTCAGCCAGGGCGATGCCCTGGCTGACACGATGCGCGAGGTCAAGGGCGTGAAAGTCGTCGCCACACGTATGGACGGGGCCGATGGCAAGGCGCTGCGCGAAGCGGTGGATCGCCTCAAGGACAAACTCGGCAGTGCCGCAATCGTTTTGGCCTCGGTGCAGGACGACAAGGTCACCCTGATCTCGGGGGTTACCAAGGACCTTGTCGGCCGGTTGCATGCCGGGGAGCTCGTGAATGAGGTGGCGAGCCATGTGGGTGGTAAGGGCGGCGGCCGGCCGGATATGGCGCAGGCGGGCGGCAACGACCCTTCGGCATTGGACGGAGCCCTGGCCCAGGTGCACGACTGGATCGCGCGCAAGATTCCGTGAAATCCCTCGCCCGGCGGGGGGCGTAATGCCTCCCTGCCTGTGTTTACTCTTTGGGTAAAACAGGGTTTAATCTGCGACCTTTTTCCCAAGCCCAACTTCGGGCGGCCGCCGGCACCATAGAACGGTATTGCAGGGCGCCGCCGTGATGAAAAACATGGCACTGATCGTACAGAAATATGGTGGCACCTCGGTAGGAAGTCCCGAGCGCATCCTGGCTGTCGCCGAGAAGGTTGCGCGCCGGCGCGCATCCGGAGACGACATGGTCGTGGTAGTGTCGGCAATGAGCGGAGAAACCGATCGCCTGATCAGTCTCGCCAAGAGTGTCAATCCGCAGGCTCCGGCGCGCGAGCTGGACGTACTGATTTCGACCGGCGAGCAGGTAACCATAGCACTTCTGAGTATGGCGCTCGAGCGTCGCGGGTGTGCTGCACGCTCCTACACCGGCAGCCAGGTTCATATCCGCACCGACAATTCCCACGGAAAGGCCCGGATCATCGACATTGATGATGCCCGTGTGCGCGACGATCTCGGTAAGGGCCGGGTCGTGGTGATTGCAGGTTTCCAGGGCGTGGATGAGGACGGCAATATCACCACGCTTGGCCGTGGCGGGTCGGATACAACGGCCGTGGCCATGGCGGCAGCGCTCAAGGCTGATGAATGTCAGATTTACACCGATGTCGATGGGGTTTACACGACAGATCCGCGCATCGTGCCCAACGCGCGCAGGCTGGATCGCATCACCGCCGAAGAGATGCTGGAGATGGCAAGCCTCGGGGCCAAGGTTCTTCAGATCCGCTCGGTCGAGTTTGCCGGCAAGTACCGGGTTCCCTTGCGGGTGTTGTCGTCATTCGAAGAGGGTCCGGGCACGCTGATTACGTACGAGGAGAACGAGATGGAAGCGCCGCTCATTTCAGGCATCGCCTTCAGCCGTGACGAGGCCAAGGTAACGGTTCGGGGAGTGCCGGACAAACCCGGCATAGCTGCCCGCATCCTGGGCGACATCGGCAGCGCCAACATCAACGTCGACATGATTGTCCAGAATGTTGGTGCGGACGGGACTACGGATTTCACGTTTACGGTTCATCGCGGTGACTATCGCCAGGCTCTGGAAATACTCAAAAAGACCGCTGGACAATTAGCGGCACGTGAGGTGACGGGGGACGACAAGATTGCCAAGATTTCGGTGGTAGGGGTCGGGATGCGTTCGCACGCAGGCATTGCCAGCACCATGTTCAAGGCCCTGGCGGACGAGAGTATCAATATTCAGATGATTTCCACGTCGGAAATAAAGATCTCTGTAATCGTGGATGAAAAATACATGGAGTTGGGTGTTCGGACGTTGCATGCTGCCTTCGGGCTGGACAAGCAGCCTACCGCAGGGCGCTAATCGCCGATGATTGGCATGGAAGCTGCATGGAGGTAATCCTGGCAAGCAGGATTGGCCAATGCCAGGTACGCTGGTGGGCAGGTAATCGCCCGGGCCTGAAGTTGGTTGTTGAATAACTGGAATTGTTCCAGAGAGTTGGTGCTTCACGTGTTATCTCGGCCGCCGGTCATGGAAGGTTACTGCGGCGGCATCAAGCAAGTTTTAAATAACAACAAGGATAGAGCAGGCGGTCGATCCGGATCGATGGGCCGCGCAGCACTTTTGCGGGTTGGGTATTGGATAGCTACTGATGATTGAAAGGAGCACAGCGCGATGCTGATTCTAACCAGAAGGATAGGCGAAACCCTGAACATCGGAGACGATGTGCAGGTCACGGTTCTCGGGATCAAGGGAAACCAAGTACGGCTCGGGGTGAACGCACCGAAGGAAGTTCCAGTTCACCGTGAGGAAATCTACGAGCGGATCAAGAAGGAAAAAGAGGCCGGTGTCGCCGTCCCGGATGCTGACAAGCAGCAAATGGGCTGAAAACAAGAAGTCCGTCGCGGGGTGTTTCTTTACCCGGCCGCCGCGTCCATGTATCCTTGCGCCCGAAACCAAGGAGAGATGGCCGAGCTGGTCGAAGGCGCTCCCCTGCTAAGGGAGTATGGGGTCAAAAGCCCCATCGAGGGTTCGAATCCCTCTCTCTCCGCCAACTTCGGCGTCCTTTGTTGACACATCCGCAAGGTCTCCGGATAATGCGGCGCCCTGTGAGCTTGATACTGCGCCCGTAGCTCAGCTGGATAGAGTACCTGGCTACGAACCAGGTGGTCGGGAGTTCGAATCTCTCCGGGCGCGCCAGTTTTTCAACTAAACTCAAGCAGTTAGGGTGACAACCTTCGCTGCGAGCTATGGGAAGGCGCGAAGCGCCGAGGCGAGTAGTCCGCGGAAGGCGTAGGGTCCGGGCGGGTGGCCGAAGGCCGCCTGCAAGGACACCCGAAACGCCGTCCAGCCGTTGCCAGGGCGAGCGTTTCGCGCGCGCCGAAAGCGCGCGCGGCTCGACCGCAGGGCGGCCGCGGCGTGCCGTAGCCGGAGGCGAAGGCACAATAAGTTGCGCCGGCTCTAACCGAGTGCGCGAGAGAGACTTGGATGTCCTGTCGCGCATCACGAGGGGCCGGCGCACAATCGAACCGCCTTTTGTTTCAACAATACCAGTGCGGGGCTTTTGCGGGAGTCGGCTCCGCATACCTTCTCAGCTGCAGCGATCAAGTTTTCCAGCTCCGCCGCCGAGTAGTGCGTAGTGATCCTGCCGGACCGGTGTCCCAAAAGATCCTGCCGGTCCTCGAACGAAACGCCCGCCGCGCGCAACCTGCGACCAAACGTGTGTTTGAGGTCGTGGACTCGTACCGAAGACAATCCGGCACGCTCTCGCGCCGCCTGCCACGCGGTGTTGTTCATCGCCGTGACCGGTTTGCCCCGGTAGGTAAACACGTATTCGGTGTGTTCGCCCCGGATTTCCTCGATCACGGACCGCGCAACCCGGTTCAGCACCACCAAGCGTTCATCGCCGTTCTTCACCCGTTGGCCAGGGATGATGAAAACGCTGGTCGCGAGTTCCGGGACCGGTACTTCCCACTGCCACTTCAGCCCGCATACTTCCTGTTCCCGGCAGCCGGTATTGACCTTGAACAGTGCCATCCGCGCAAGATGCGGCGGTAGTTCCTGGAACAAGCGCCATTGCTCTTCCTGCGATAGTGGGTAGGGCATGCGCGCATCCTCGATCTTGAGCAGCTTGATCTTGGGCGGTGATGGCAACCACGTCAGGTTGCTCTCGTCGAGCCATTCCGATGCTGCCATGTTGAGGATGTGCCGCACCACGCCCAAGGCCAAGTTGATGCTTTTGGCCTTGATCCCTTTCCGCTGCCTCGCCTCGATGAAAGGCTGTATCGTCCCCATGTGGACCCCTTCAATCGGAAGGTTTCCGATGAACGGGTCCAGTTGCCTCAGGTGCATCGCCTCATCGGCGATCCGGCGTTTGTGCTGGCTCTCGTTCAGGTACTTCGTCGCCGCTTGGCGGAAGCTCCGTTTCGGTCTTACTCCGTAGACTACCGCTTGCCGGACTTCTTCCAGTTTCCTGGCGAGGTACTGTTCCGCCCCCGCGAGCCCGCTTTCGCCAGTGCTCTCGCAAATGCGTCGACCTCGGTACTGCTTGTCGATATGCCAGACTCCACTGCGCTTGTAGAGCCCAGCCGCTCTTTTGCGTCCCATGTCGTGTCTCCTAAAGATTGACCGGGACGCCCGTTGCGGGACTTATATTGATCCACCCAGGCGTCTAGTTCAAGACGGTCGAAGGCGACGCCCTGCTCGCCGATGGGAATTTCGGTGAGACAAGGGCGCACCTCAACGTTGAAACGGTTGCGGTCCATGCCGAGATAAAACGGTGCATCGCGGAAGCGGAGCAGGCGCGGCAGCAAGCGAGCCAAGTTGTGTTCCTTGCGGTGCAGGTTTTCGGCGGCCATAGTGAGAAATGCCCTGGCTTCGTCAAGACCCCGTGTCGCGTCGTCAATCAAGCACCGATGACCCCGCGCCGGAGAATCAAAGCTGCACGCTGCGCAGCGCCGCCAGTACTGCCGCGACCAACAGCGCGCCCCCGACCCACAGCAAATACAATCCCAGCGTCCCGGCAACATACTTGGTCCCGGCCAGCAAGAGCAGCAGACCAGGAATGCCGCATACTGCGATTACCGTCGAGAGCCGGCGTCGCTTTTCCTGCTGCACCCGCTCGATGCGGTAGCCACTCAGATTGAAATGGCACTGCGTGCACCGATCGGAGCGCCGGTAGGTGAGGTGCTGACACTGGGGACAGCGGATGGCATCGGGATGATGGGGATCCACCGGGCTGGCGCCAAGCAGGGTGAGGTCTCCGCCCACCTGGATGTTCCTGC
>JAJYEE010000055.1 GCA_021790335.1 Pseudomonadota bacterium
TAACTGCGTCCGTATACCGGCAGAGCGGCACCCGTGACAGACCGGGCTTCGTCTGACAGCAGGAAGGCGATCACATTGGCGACATCCGCCGGAGAAACCCAGCACGAAAAGTCCGCTTTCGGCATGGCATCGCGGTTCTGGGGGGTGTCGAGGGTTCCAGGCGCGATGCAGTTGACGGTGATACCACGTGTATTAAGTTCGGCAGCCATGCTTTCCGTGAGCCGCAACACCGCCGCTTTGGCCGCGCCGTAGGCGCCATAATTGGCTCCCCCCTGAAAGGCACTGCGACTGGCGATATTGACGATGCGTCCGCCCTGTGTTTGCAGCATGTAAGGGACTGCCGCGCGGCATGCATTGAGAGTTGTCCGGACGTTTATGTCATACAGGCAGTTCCAGTCCGCGATATCGGTCTGATGGACCGGTTTGCCACCTCGGAATCCGCCAACAGTGTTCACAAGCCCGTCGAGCCGCCCGAACCGGCTGTGTACTTCCGCCATCAACGTGTTAACGGCTTTCGGATCCGCCATGTCGACGCCGTCAGCAAGCCAGTGCCGGGCGCCATCCTGCAAATTGCCGTATACCTCGCGCAGCCGATCGCCGGAGCGGTCAACCAGGACCATGTGGCTGTCCAGAGACTGAACGCATTTCGCCACGGCGCGACCGAGATTTCCAACCGCACCGGTAATGACCACCACTTTGTCTTTCAAGCTCAGCATGCCAGCCAGCCCCTTTAAATTGCCGAAAGCAGCCCGCTCGGTGGGGTGCTTACAGCGGTTCATGCGTTGCCGACGGTGCCTGTCAACTATACGAAAGACCTGCCCGCCACGTGTATGGCCAGCTCCGCTGCGGCCTGACTTGCGCGGTACGTTACTGTTGCGCAACCCGCTTTCCCAGGGCCAGCCGGCAATTTTTAATCATAACACACGAGATAGCGTTGACATGCAACAGCTTCTTCCGGTGGGATAAAATTCTCGCGTAACAGACAGCGTCCACCGCGCGTGCGTTTTAGCGCGCATCGGACATGCTGGTGGTTTGTCATGGACGGCGAACGCTGGGGGCGATGCTGCCGACCTTAGGGCTGGCACGCAAAGTAATGCGAATTTCATGCGGCATGGGCGACGATCGCATCATGTGCCACCACGTTTCCGGTTGGCATCCGCCTAAGGCGCGACTTTGGTGAAGCACCGTCGGAAGGGTCCCTGTCGGTCTCGCGCATTTTACGTGATCCATTCAGGATAAAGCGGAGTGGCGGCTTCGCTGCGATGGAATGAACCCCCGACCTTGCAACATACTGTCGCGCGGCGCAGCCCCGATCTGCCCAAATGGCGGCAAGCCAGAGGTGCCGTCGGTCTGGGATTGGAGCGATACTGGGATCTGGTATAAAATTTTATGCGAAAGCTCAGTCGCGCATTTTACGCGAGGAACACCATCGTAGTTGCCCAGGAGTTGCTCGGGAAATATCTCGTGCATGACTCGCGTGGAGTGCAGCGAGTCGGAAGGATCGTGGAGGTGGAGGCCTATCTCGGGCCGCACGATCTGGCGGCGCACTCCTCCAAGGGCCTAACGGAACGGACAAAGGTGATGTTCGGTCCACCCGGACATGCCTATGTTTACATGATATACGGCGTGTATTACTGCATGAATGTTGTAACCGAGCAAGTTGGCCACGCCTCCGCTGTGCTGTTGCGCGCAGTCGAGCCGGTAAAAAACATCACTGACCGAACACAGGGCCCCGGCCTGCTGTGCAGATCGATGCGTATCGATCGGCGTCTGAACGCTCACGATCTGGTCAGCAATACTTTTTACATTGCATCCGGCCCTTTAGTCGAGCCATTCCGGATTGTGAAAAGGCCCCGTATTGGTGTCGACTATGCGGGCGCGTGGGCCAGAAGGTTGTTGAGATTTTATATCCGGGACAACCCGTATGTGTCGAAGTCCTAAGCGATCTCTGTCTTGCTGATCCGGATGGGACAGGTAGAAATTTCCGGTTCATCCAGAGTCGTTCGCAGAACGCACATCAAAAATGAGGATCCGTAACTGATGAAACGCAATTCAAATTTACCCAATGTGCTTGCCAAGAAACTGGTTTGCAGCTGCGCTGCGGTATTGATCACCGTCAGTTCGCCGCTCGCGTTTGCTTCGGGGAACAGCCTTAAGCACGTTGCAAGGCGGGTCGGTCACGCAACTGGCGAGGCGGTCCATGACATCGCGCACGGAGCAAAAAAGGTCGGAAAGGAAATTGGACATGATGCCAAGAAAGTCGGGAAAGCTGTCGGTGCGGCGGCCAAGGCAGGGGGCAGGGCATTCAAGCACGCCGTCAAAGGCCACAGGCACTGACGCCACGCCTGTTGACTGCGGCGCGCGGAATCGGGAAATCTCGGCCGCGTGCTGTGATCCGCACTGCCGCCTAGGATGCGCTGCCGGCTAGAAACGGAACATCGCACATTTGCCCTTGGCTGATGCCGATTAACGCTCGGGATAGGCTTCATAGGATATGTAGGGTAATCCGGCGAGGCCGTGGCAAGCGGGCCACTGGCAGCCAGCACGTGAGTTTCCGGTGTGACACCCGAGTCGGCCGCAGCGCTTCCGCCCCTCTGCTCATTACTGCTGATCGTGATTTTCCGGGTAGCGTCGCCAGGGTCGAGCAGAATGTCATACATGCCGGCTGCAGGATCGCAATTCCAGCGGACCTCTGCGGCAACGAGAGAAATGACCTGCGTGTTCGCTGCCGCAGATTCATTGATGAAACTGGCGTAAGCGTATTCGTCGAGCAGCAGGTTTATGGTGGTGGATGACGATAAAGTTCAATGTGAAAGAATAAAATTGTAAATTTTGGCTCGATTGATCGATATGGCTGTGCACATAAATATGTGCTTCTGTGCGGCATCGATTGCGTGATCGATCGTATTATCAGCCGTATCACTTTCAAGGCGCTGACTGGGTACATTTTCTTCGTCAACGCCTTCGCGATGCCCCCGCCCGGGACACGAATCGTCCGCCCACGGCGGCTCCGTGCCGTCAGATGGGCCATGCCCAAGACCGGGCAGGCATCGATTGCACGGTTCGAGGCCCTATCTATAATGTCGGCACTTGTTTCTGGAAAACTCGGACATGTGTGGAATCTGCGGAGAAATGAGGTTCGACGGCACCGACGCGGATCTCGGGGCGGTGGCGCGTATGATGGGGGCGCTCAAGCGCCGCGGACCGGATCACGAGGGAGCGCATGCCGACGGTCCCGTGGCGTTTGGCCACCGGCGCCTCGCGGTCATCGACCTGTCGGAAGGTTCCGATCAGCCGATGGTCGACAGCGAACTCAAACTTTGTTTGGTATTCAATGGAACCATATACAATTATCGCGAGTTGCGTTCTGAACTCATAAACCTCGGGTATCATTTTTTCTCTAGCGGCGACACCGAGGTGATACTCAAAGCGTACCACGCTTGGGGCGAGCGCTGTGTAGAGCGCATGAACGGCATGTTTTCGTTCGCAGTCTGGGATGCCCATAACCGCGAACTGTTGTTGGCCCGGGACCGCATGGGAATCAAGCCGCTCTACTACACTTCAGACCAGACCCGCTTCCGTTTTTCCTCCAATACCCAGTCGCTGCTTGCGGCCGGCGGAGTCGACACTTCCGTGGATCCGGTCGCGTTGCACTTCCAGTTGACGCTCCACGGCGTCGTGCCAGCGCCTCATACCATACTGCGCGGACTTCGCAAACTGGCTCCGGCCACGACTCTGAGGATCACCGCTGACGGTCGGCAGCACGAGCGCCGTTACTGGGACTTGCACGCCGTGCGTCCGCCGGTGGATCACAGCGAAGCCGAGTGGATTGCGCTCAACCGTGCAGCACTCACCCGTGCAGTGGAACGTCAGTACGGGGCGGCCGATACTCCTGTGGGCGTGTTGCTTTCCGGTGGCCTTGATTCGAGCCTGCTGGTCGGTCTTCTTGATGCCGCTGGGGCGAAGGACATTCCGACCTTTTCGATCGGATTTGAAGAGTCTGACGGCGAGCGTGCCGACGAGTTCGAGTACTCCGATATTGTGGCGAGGCGTTTTCGAACCCGCCACCATCGCTACCTGCTGACCAACGACGAGTTGTTGCGGGCACTTCCCGATACTATTGCCGCAATGGCAGAGCCCATGGTGAGCCAGGATGTTGCTGCCTTCTACCTTCTGGCCGAGCGTGTGTCACGGGATGTGAAGGTGGTCCTAAGTGGCCAGGGAGCCGATGAAGCTTTTGCCGGGTATTACTGGTACCCACGCATGCAGGCCGAGTCCGGCAGCGACCTGGAGCGTTTTCGCATGCACTACTTTGACCGCAGTCATGCCGATTTTTGTGCCGCCGTCGCGCCAGGTTACCGCGGTGCCGATTACAGCTCGGCGTACATCGAGGCGCGTCTGGCGGAGCCCGGTGCACAAGTCTTTCTCGACCGGGTGCTGCGCTTGGACATGACGACTCTGTTGGTGGACGATCCACTTAAGCGCGTGGACAATCTTACCATGGCCTGGGGGCTGGAAGCGCGCGTGCCGCTCCTCGATCACGAGCTTGTCGAGCTCGCGGCGCAGATGCCGCCAGAAATGAAGCTCAAAGACGGCGGAAAATTCCCGCTCAAAGCGGTCGCGCGCGGCCTGATCCCGGATGCCGTGATCGACCGGCCCAAGGGATATTTTCCAATGCCGGCACTCACGAGCCTGCGTGGCGAGTTCCTTGCCTTCATGCGTGATATTCTAAATTCCGCAGCCTGCCGCCAGCGCGGTCTGTTCGATCGTGCCTATGTGGAAAACTTGCTGACTGCACCCGAGGCGAGGTTTACTCCCATCGGAGGCGCACCGCTGCGGCATCTGGCGTTCCTCGAATTATGGCTACAGCTTAATGTGGACCAAGCGCCAACCTGAAGCAGCGTTGGTTGGCGTGTGCGCCGTGACCCCGGCGGTGGCGCATGTTGCCGGCGGCTACTTGCGCAGCCCGAGCGGATCGTCCGGATCGACCCCTTCCATGAACGGCAGCCGGCGGTCGTTGTTGGTGATCTGATAGACCTTGCCCATCCAGTTGTTGATCACCGCTTCTCCGGTGTCGTGCCAGGTGTTGTCCAGAGTCCTGGTGATCAGTGACTCCGGCAGCTCTGGCACAGGTTCGTTGCGCTCGCGTGCTGCAGTGACATGATCCCTGTGTTCGTCCAGGATCGCCTGCGTTCTGGCAGAGAAATAATTGTCAGGAATCGGCGGGTAATCGTCGCGCTCGCCTTTAATGAACCGGCCCAGTTCGCGCTTGTACTCCTTGAGAAGGCTTATCGTGTCGTATTCCGGGTGGCCTTGGAAAAATACGATGCGAAACAGATCTTCACTGACAGCCAGGTGCACTCCAGGGACCTCGCCCTCGGCGAGCACGTGCAGGTGCGCCGTTTCGAATTGTTCGCGGCTGACATCGTTGAACCGCGAATGCGGAACATCAAAGCGGGTATTCACGTCCGACACCAGCGGGTGTCGCCGATCGACGACGCGATGTGAATAGACACCCCAGCGCTTGAAGCCGAGCGGGCGACGCTTCTGTCCATAGCGGAATTGAAGCACCGCATGAGTGGCGAGACATGAGCAGAGTGTGGATGTGACACTTTCGTAAGCCCAGTCTATTACTTCAATGAGCGGCTTCCAAAATGGTTCGCGGGCAAGGTCTGGCTGGGTTACGTTGGCCCCGGTGATGATCAGCGCATCCAGTCCGTCGCGCCTGACCTGTTCAAAACTCTCGTAATAGCGCTCGATATGGGCGGTGCCATCCGCTCCGCGTTTGAGCTCCTTGAGCGTAAACGGGTGCATGTAGAACTGGGCTATCTGGTTGCTTTCACCAATCAGTCGAAAAAACTGACGTTCTGTCGCCGCCAGGGCCGCATCCGGCATCATGTTGAGCAGGCCGATATGCAACTCTCGGATATCCTGGCGCAGCGCGACGTCGCGCGGCACCACGTTCTCGCCTTCCTGCTTCAGGCGTTCAAAAGTGGGAAGGTCGGTGCTGGCAACAAGTGGCATGACGAGTGGTCCTGGCGGAAAACATTGCGGATATTATATTCCACAAATCTGTCAGGGTTGTCTTTCCACGGCCTTTTCCAGCAGCCGCAGGAAGCCTGAGTCGTCTCTTACGTGGGCCAGCTCCTCGGTCGTGATGGTGTAGCCATGTTCGCGAGCTATGGCCTCGTAACGTGGTATGCGTGCGTAAAAAAGTCTCGGAAACATCCAACGCACAAACTGGTCAGGATCGATAAGTGCTACGTACGGCAGGCCACGGTCGCGCATGTAGATGGCAAGCTGCTCTTCCAGAAATGCCTCGCGGTAGTACAGCGGCTTTGGATCCTCCTCGGCACGCCTGATGAGTTCCTGTTCGTCATGTTCGGTGGCCTTGATATATACAATCAGGGTATGTTCGGCCAGCGTCCTTATTACATCAGCGTCGTCGAGTTCGCATACGCTGCCACCAGCATCGTTGACAAAATGCCGGTAGCCGTAGATTTCCCGTGCCTTGCGTATAAACTCCGGCACATCCTTCATTGCGGCGATTTCCGCATGCAGGTGCAGCGCCTGGCGCCTCTTGAATTCCCTGAGGCCGAGCCCGCCCAGCTCCGGGTTGCCGAGCTTTCCGAGAAAACTCGCAACCGGTTTCAGGTTGTCGACAGTAATGTTGTTGCTGATGTATATCGAATCGGACCGAAGCAGTTCACGAAGGAACGGGACCTGCATCGCCTGGCTCTTGATGTTGTCCAGTATCGGTTCATCCAGATAGCGCGTACCGATGCGGTAGTCGGCGGAGTAATGAAACCAGTTGCGTTTGCACAGTGTGTTCGCCAAACGTGTTTTTCCCACCCCCGACATTCCCAGTAGGGTTATGCACTTGTTGTCCAAGGCCTTGAATTCTTTGCTGCTGAGTCTCACATTTGTGCTCCTGGGGGTTGGCCGAGCGTATTGTAATGCACATTGTTCCGCTGTCCTCCTAATTGGAGCGGGAGGGCGGGCTGTTGTCTCAGATTTGACCCTATCCCTTTGTTGCAGTTGGAACAAGGCAGTTTCTGCTGTTGTGTCTATGTTTATGTCTATGCCGATGTCGAAGGCGTGGCCCGATACACGATCCCCCCACTGCGGTTCACGAATTCGCCGCCCCCCAAGGCATAACCCCTCAATCTTTCCGGGTCCGGACCCTTGCCAACCACCAACAGTAAAGACACTGGTTCCGAGCGCGCGGATGTGCCTGATATTGAAGCGAGTGCGGGTGTCATCGGGGGTCTCTGCCCCGGCTCCCGGTACCATCACGACGTGATGTTCACGCTGGCAGCCGAGTCTGGCGATGCGCCGCCTTCGCGATTCCCGGCACGGAGATTGACGGAATCAGAATGCCGGCACGCGTACCGAGCACTGCACAGGCGCTTACCGCCACATTGTTGATACCGGCTGCAAGCGTGATTGCTGTTGAAGTTGGTGTCAGATCCCCAGAAACATGTGGACAGGTTACCGCCGCCTCGTGCCGACCAGAAAATAGTGGTCGCACCCGAAGCTGTTGACATCACTCTGGTGGATGGTTGTCCGTGGAAGCGAAGCGCTAGGGGGGGCGGCCTGGGTTATTCCGCCTTGCCTCAAGCGGAGGCCAGTACCGCCGGAAGCAGGGGTGCCGCAAAGAGGCGCGCTTTATTTTTTGACCCGGGATGACCTTGCAGTTCCGGCAACTGCCCGATGAACCTGCTACGGGTTTTTGCTACACTACCCTTTTCGTCGTCATGCCGGGAGCCCATGAACAAGGCAATCACCACTCCAATCAAGGTCGCAATTACCCCGGAAAACAAGTGTGGTTTTTGCACGAATTCAACCTGTTGCACCTATCTTACACAGCATCTCGACACGCCGCGATCCATGGAGGATTTCGACACGCTGTTGTGGCAGGTTTCTCATCACAATACTCAGGCCTACAAGGACGAGGACGGCTGGTTCCTGCTGGTCAATAACCGCTGTGGACACCTCCTGCCAGACGGGCGCTGCGCGATCTACGAGGACCGCCCGCAGATCTGCCGCGAACACTCGAACGACGGCTGTGAATTTGATGGTCCCGCCGGTGCCGGAGACTTTGACCTGTTTTTTCCCAATTATGTCTCTCTGCTCAAATACTGCAGGAAAAAGTTCAAGAACTGGGATAGGCGCCTAAAGAAAGCCGCTCAAAAAGGCACCGGGTGCAAGCGTGACTGAACGCTGCCGGTGCTCCATGCTCAATCGTCGGCTCCCAGTATAAGGCGGGCGGCGGCACCTACATCGGCGACCCAGTGAACACCGGAAGCGAGCGCTGACCGTGATTCGGCGCCATAGCCCGTGGCGACCAGGATGGGTGTGACTCCGGCAGCAAGACCGGCCTCGACATCGGCGAGTTTGTCGCCAACGATATAAGAGTGCGACAGGTCGATGTCCCAATCCCTGCTGGCCTGCAGAATCATCCCTGGCGACGGCTTTCGGCAGCTGCAGGCGATACGCGCTCCGAAATCGGGGTGGTGGGGGCAGTAATAGTAGGCGTCGATACGGGCACCCAGGGGGGCCAGCACGGCGTCTATCTGCTCATGAAGCCTGCGGACATCTTCTTCACCGTACATACCGCGCGCAATCCCCGCCTGGTTCGTCACGACAATGACTAGGTATCCGGCGTGGTTGAGGTTACGAATCGCGTCGATTGCGCCGGGTATCCATTCCCAGTCCTCGAGACGATACAGATAGCTCTTCTCTACGTTGATTGTGCCGTCCCGGTCAAGGAAGACTGCGCGCCTGGCCATCGATGTACTACTGTTGCTCAAGCCGGTACGTGACGCGGCCGGGCATGAGCAGCGCCCCCGGTTTCGGCTGCTTACCCTTCAAAGACCGCCTCTTCCACGCACTCGCATAGAGAATGTGCAAGCACGATGTGCAGTTCCTGGATGGTGCTTGTATTGCGTCCGCAAGCAATGACGCAGTGGTCTGCCAGTCCCCGTGCCTGACCGCCGTCGCGCCCGCAGAACACAATGCTTGAAAGTTCCATCGAGCGGCATTGCTCGAGAGCCCGTAGAATGTTGCGCGAATTGCCGGATGTGGTGATGCCAAGAAACACGTCGGGACTGTGCATCTTGCCGGCTATCTGGCGTGAAAACACTTCATCGTAGCCGTAGTCGTTGCCGATCGCTGTTAGAGTCGAGGTATCAGTGGTCAACGCCTCGGCCGGTAGCGACGCCCGCTCGCGGGTCCCGAGGCGTCCTACGAATTCCGCAGCGAGATGCTGAGCGTCCGCAGCCGATCCGCCATTGCCAGCGATGTACAGTCTGCCGCCATGACGGTATGCGCGCACCACCGTTTCTACCGCTCGGCTGAAGCTTTCGATCTGCTGCTCACGCCTCATGAACTCCTGCTTTGCGGCGATCGATGCCTGCAGATTGCTGAACAACTTGTCTCGGATGTTCATAGCCATGCCTCGATCCCCCGCGTCACTCGGCCGGATACTTTCTATTGAGCCACTGCATGTATTCGTGGACTCCCTGCTCCACCGTCTTGAACGGCTCCTGGTAGCCGGCTGTACGCAGAGCGTTGATGTCCGCCTGAGTAAAACTCTGATAGCGGCCCTGCAGCTGCTCGGGAAAAGGGATGTATTCGATCTCGCCGTGTCCGTGCCAGGCAATTACCGCCCGAGCCACGTCATTGAAGCTCTGGCTGCGTCCGGTGCCGATGTTGAATATTCCGGAGCGGGCGGGATGATCAAGAAACCATAGCTTGACGGAACAGGTATCGCCAACGAAAACGAAATCACGCCGCTGCTCGCCGTTGCCGTAGCCGTCCGTGCCTTCAAACAGTCTGACCCGACCGTTGTTGATTATCTGACTGTTGAAATGATAGGCGACGCTCGCCATGGGCCCCTTGTGCTGCTCACGCTGGCCGTAGACGTTGAAATACCGCAGTCCGACTATCTGGCTTGTCGCTGACGGCATGATCCGCCGCACATACTGGTCAAAAAGAAATTTGGAATAACCATAAACATTGAGGGGGGCCTCCAGTTCCCGATCCTCGCGAAACACCTTGCCGCCGCCGTAGACTGATGCCGAAGACGCATAAATGAATGGAACACGTCTTTCCAGGCAGTAGTGCAGGAGCGCCTTGGAGTACTCATAGTTGTTGCGCATCATGTAGCGTCCGTCCCATTCAGTGGTGCTGGAACAGGCACCCAGATGGAACACCGCATCGACCGGTTCGGCCAGTTCGCCGGCGGCCGTAACAGTGCGAAGGAAATCCTCCTTATCCTGGTAGTCGAGAATCTCGCAATCAGCTAGGTTCCTGAATTTGACACCGTTGCTGAGGTTGTCCACCACGAATACGTCGCGACGTCCGCGCGCGTTGAGCGCCGCAACCAAGTTTGCGCCGATGAAGCCGGCACCGCCGGTTACTATGATCACTGTCGTCCTTCCATTGTTGAACCGTCCAGGGCAACCCTGTCCGTGCTAGCGTCCGGCCCCGCGTATGGCTGCGATGATGTTGCTGGTGGAGCAGCCGTTCTCGTAGGGCAGGATCCGTACTTCGCCGCCACGTGCCGTTACGTAGCTGTAACCGGCGACGTCCTGCGCGCGATAGTCGCCCCCCTTTACCAGAAAATCCGGTCCGAGCTCGCAGATCAGCCGCTCCGGGGTATCCTCCGAAAAAGGCACGACCCAGTCTACCGCTGCCAGCCCGGCAAGCACCGCCATGCGCCGTTCCAGCGAGTTAACCGGCCGTCCCGCGCCCTTGAGCCGTCGCACGGAATCATCGTCGTTGACTGCCACGATCAGTCGGTTTCCCATACGCCTTGCCTGTTCGAGGTACGTGACGTGGCCTGCATGCAGAATGTCGAAACAGCCGTTAGTCATAACGATCGTTTCGCCTTGCGCGCGCGCATCCTCCACCGCCACCCGCAGCTGCTCCTCGGAAATCACCCCGCGTGTCGGCGCTTGCTCGCCCTGTAGTGCCCGTCTCAGTTCCGGAATGCTGACTGTTGCCGCGCCGAGTTTCGCGACCGATATTCCTGCCGCCATGTTGGCGAGTGCAGTGGCCGCAGCCACGTCCATGCCCGTCGCCAGTGCCGCGGCCAGAACGGAAATCACCGTGTCGCCCGCGCCGGTCACGTCATAGACCTCGTGCGCCCGCGCCGGCAAATGAAGCACCTCGGCGCTGTCGCGTATCAGAGTCATGCCATGCTCGCCCCGGGTAATGAGCACGGCGCCAAAACCGTGAGCACGCAGCAGCGCAACGCCTTTTTCAACGATGTCGTGTTCGTTGGCGCATACACCGACGACCGCTTCAAACTCGGCCAGGTTTGGCGTGATGATGCTGGCGCCGTGATAGTGATCGAAATCGCGACTCTTTGGGTCGACCAACACGGCCTTGCCGGCAGCGCGCGCAACGGCGATGAACTCGCGTGCCGACCGCAGAGTGCCCTTGCCGTAGTCCGAAAGTACCACGATGTCCGCATCCGGCAGGCCGCGCTCGAACTCAGCGCGCAGCGAAACCGGGTCATAACCCTGGAATCCGTCCTCGAAGT
Source organism: Pseudomonadota bacterium (assembly GCA_021790335.1). Lineage (GTDB taxonomy): Bacteria > Pseudomonadota > Gammaproteobacteria > Acidiferrobacterales > UBA6901 > JAJYCY01. The sequence continues at coordinate 11,552 of JAJYEE010000055.1, forward strand.
CCAGCCTGATCAGCTGCTGGTGCCGGCTCATCACCCGCAGCTTCGTCACGGTGGAAACCCCGCTGCAGCGTAAGAACAGGCAATTTACGCCGGCCGCAACCAAACGCTGTTCGAGGACGTCGGCCGCCTCGTCCGTGCCGGTCAGGCCAAGGACCGTCGCCTGACTGCCGAGCGACGCAACGTTAAGGGCGACATTGCCGGCCCCACCTGGACGCTCCTCAGTATTTTCCACAAGCACGACCGGTACCGGCGCCTCGGGCGATATGCGTGCTGCCGAACCGTGCCAATAGCGATCCAGCATGAGGTCGCCGACTATCAGTACGCGGGCGTTCTCGAAAGCGGGTATCAAAATGCGCATAATTTCCGAATGGCGGGAGAATCCCAAATTCAAAGGGCTTTTCGGGCCGTTATCATACCATGCACCCCTGTTTTTGGCGTGAGTCCGCGCTCAAACCGGAGCCATCGGCCAGAATCGCGCGATACTGGTCCGTGCGCCCGGGCGGGGTCCGGTGCCGCCAGCTCCGGGCCGGGTTCCCGAGTGCCGGCGACTGTCCGTTCGCCCGGTTCGAATCGCGCGACGCCGGGCAGGGAATCCTGCCTTTCGGCACCGCAGCGAGCAGTCCGCCCGCTGCCGATCCCCGAGGTGGATGGCGGCACCGCTCAGCGCCGTAACGGGAATGCCCGCTGCCGGTTCCAGCGCGGGCGGACCATCCTTCGGCTCCACTCCAGTGGCTGTATGCTGGCTGGAGCGATTCTCTCGCTCGCCGTTGCCGGGCAGCTTGCTATTGCGGCATGATGTCCAGAAACGAGCGGATCGCCGTAAAATCGCCAGCGTCCTTTTCAGGCCCTCTGGAATCAGGGTTCGTGACGGCAAGCAGCTGGGCAATGCCGTAGTTGCGGGCGGAGCGCAATACCGGCAGGCTGTCATCTATGAGCAGCGTTTGACGGCGACCGAAGGATTCGATGTCCTGCATGCGACCCCAGAATTCATCGTGCTCTTTGGGCATGCCGAGTTCGTGTGCGCATACGATTGCATCGAATTCCACGTCCAGCTTGGTGCAATCCAGTTTCAGGGCGAGGCTCTTGGTGTGCGCGTTGGTCACCAGAACGATACGCTTTCCACATGCGCGCACCGCACCGAGGAAATCGATAACATGCGGGCGTATCGAAATCAGATGAGCAACCTCCCGTTTGAGCAGCGCAATGTCCATGCCGAGTTCCCGGCTCCAGTAATCCACGCAATACCAATCGAGCGTGCCCTCAGCCCGGCGAAAGCGCGGAAACAGATCCTCTTTCGCCGCATCAAGCGTGAGGTCGTTTTTTTCGGCAAAGCGCTGCGGAACATGCACCCGCCAGAAATGGTTGTCGTAGTGCAGATCGAGCAGTGTGCCGTCCATGTCCAGCAGGACCGTGCGAACGTTTTTCCAGTTCACCATAACAATAGATTCTTCAGAGAGGACGAAAGTGGATGCCGTGTCCGGCAGCGGAACATTCTCGCGCCTCTGCCATTTGAGAGCATCTGTCCCGGAACGCCGGCTGGTGGGTATTATACGCGTTTACGTGCGGCTTTCCGACATCGGAGAACTGTGTGAATCTTTATTTGCGGCTTTTAGTTGTATTGATCAGGATGCTGTTTTCTCGTCAGCGCGGCCTCCTGGAACCATCGCGACTTTCCTTTCGCGTGATGCCGCTGGACTGCGACTTCAACATGCATATGAACAATGGGCGCTATCTGACCTTCATGGATCTCGGGCGCATACATATGCTCGGGCAAACCGGCATGCTAAGACCGATGTTGCGAGCCCGGTGGATGCCAGTGCTGGGAGCAGCCGAGATCAATTTCATTCGCCCGCTCCGGCCGCTGCGCAAGTTCCAACTGCTGACGCGCCTCGTCACCTGGGATGAAAAGTACTTTTACGTCGAACAACGTTTCGAGGCAGGAGGCAGGCTGTGTGCCATAGCTCTGGTCAAGGGGCTGTTCGTGACCAAGGGACGGCGGGTCGACAGCAGTGCGGTGCTGAAGATGTTGAATTTCGACCTCGATGCGCCGCGCATGCCCGAAATCGTCCAGCATTGGAATGATCTTGCGGCCCTCAAGAAGAAACACTACGGATGAAACAAGGCGTGCCGGACCCGCAGGCATCGTGCCTGCTGTGCGGTGAGCACGGCGAAAACGTGCTGTGGCGCAGCTCCCGCTGTCGTGTTGTACTCGTCGATGATTCCGATCACGCCGGGTATTGCCGGGTGATCTGGAATGCCCATGTAAAGGAGATGACTGATCTCGCCGCCGGGATGCGCACACACCTCATGCAGGTGGTGTTTGCCGCGGAACAGGCAGTGCGTGCCGTCATGCATCCAGACAAGATAAATCTCGCGACGCTTGGCAATCAGGTGCCGCATCTTCACTGGCACGTGATTCCGCGCTTTGTCGATGATGCCAGCTTTCCAGATTCGATCTGGTCGCCGCCGCGGCGCGTCGGTGCGCATCGCAGCGCCGATGCCTCCGGACTCGTGCAGGTGCTTCGGCAGCACCTGGGGCCAGGAAAATAGTTCTACTGTGTTAATAACGTTGACGCCGGATCATGTTCGTGCCACAGCAAGGACACTGTGGCAGACTTCGGGCGATCAGGCGGCCGAGACTGAAGGCCATGGTCGCGATCGAGCGGGGAACGTG
>JAJYEE010000017.1 GCA_021790335.1 Pseudomonadota bacterium
ACCACCGAGGGCCGTTCGCAGATATTGGCCACGAGATCGTGATTGATCTTCGGCGGCTTGGTGTGCTGGATGTTGATGGCGATATCGCCCTGGCCGCCGCAGTTGATCTGGCAGCACGAGGTCGTGAGGCGCACCCGGTTCGGCATCTTCTCCTGGATGAACTCTCCATGGAGCTCGTCCATCAGCGACTTCACCACCCCCGAGGCATCGGTGCCGGGAATATCGCAGTGCAGCCAGCCCTGGGTGTGGGAAATCATCGAAACCGAATTCCCCGTTCCGCCGACCGGAAAGCCTTCTTGCCCAAGCTTGTCGATGAGGCGCTTCGCTTTCTCGAAGGAGCTCACCATGAATTCGATATTGCTGCGGATGGTGAAGCGTACATAGCCTTCGGCGAACTGGTCGGCGATGTCGCAGAGCTTGCGGATCGTGTACACATCCATCTGGCGCTGGGTGCCGGCACGCACCGTCCAGATCTCGTCGCCGCTTTTCGCCACGTGGTGCAGGACACCGGCGCGCGGACGATCATGCCATGCCCAGTTCCCGTAGTTGCGGCGCATGATGGGATGCATGTACTGGAAATGGTCGGGCACGCCGCTCTCAATCGGCATGCGCTGCTTGCTGCTACCCGTTGTCTGGGCTGTACTCATTTCTGTCTCCTAAATCGGTTTCGCTGAATATCCAGACCGGCCATCATTACTTGGCGGCAGCGTGGCGCTCAACCCAGCGCTCCGCCTCTTCTTGCCACGTGTCGGTGCGAATGAACGGGTTGCTGCGCGGATGCGCCAGCATGGCCGGATCGGGCTCGATGCCGAGACCCTCGAGGAAATTGGCAAGACCAATGCGTTCGATCATCTCGCCGCACCGCTCGTGCTCCAGGCCGTTTTCGGCCCAGAAGTCTATGATGGTGTGCGCCAGGGTGACGAGGCGGTCGAAGTCCTCGTCGCTTTCCAGCTTCATGAATGGGACGACGACAACTCCCAGGAGATCACCGATCTTCAGGGTGCGCTTGCCGCCGACCAGTATGGTTACGCCGCGATCTTTGCCCGGAGACAGGGCCTTGGTCATGACATTAATGCAATGCATGCAGCGCACGCAGTTGCGGTTGTCGATCGCGAGGGTATCGTCGGCCTTGAGCTTGAGCGACTGCGTCGGACAGCGGGTGACCACGTTGTCGATCACGTAATCGCGGCCCTTGGCGGCAACAAACTTCTTGACTTCGTCCTGCTTCACCTGGATGTCGTCGCGCCAGGTGCCGATGACCGCCATGTCAGCACGCTGAATCGAGTTCATGCAGTCGTTGGCGCATCCGGAGAACTTGAACTTGAACTTGTATGGAAGCGCGGGACGATGCAGATCGTCGGTGAAGTCGTTCATGACAACACGGTGCGCGCGGCCCTCATCGAAGCAGGAGTGCTCGCAACGCGCATGCCCGACACAGGACATGGAGGTGCGCACCGAGGGTCCAGCTCCGCCCATGTCGAATCCGAGTTCGTTCATCTCGTCGAATGCGACCTGGACTTTGTCGGTGGAGCATCCCTGAAACATGATGTCGCCGCTCTGGCCGTGCAGTGCAATCAGCCCGGAACCGTGTTTCTCCCAGATGTCACAGAATTTGCGCAGGATCGCGGTATCGTAGTGCATGCCTGGCGAAGGCATGATACGGATCGTATGGAACTCCGCCGACGCCGGAAATTTGTCAGCCACTTCGGAAAAACGCGGAATGACTCCCCCTCCGTAGCCGATGACACTCGCCGTACCACCCTTCCAGTACCCCTTGCGCGTTTCGTAGGAGTGTTCCAGCTGTCCCAGCAGGTCGACCATCATGTCCTTGTCCTTGGCGAGCCGCTTGAGGCCGGAAACAAAGCTCGGCCACGGACCGGTCTCCAGTTGGTCGATCATCGGTGTTGCAGACATCTTCTTTGTCACGACGGTTCTCCTTACGTTGATCGGCTACAGCCAGGCGCGTCCTGCAACAGGACAGCGGCGCTCTTACGGCCGTGTCGGCTGGGCAATGGCAATGCGTCGGGTGCAGACGGTAACCAACCGGCCAGAACGAGTGATTGATCCAGATCAAGTGAACCGCAGAACGTCGGGAACCATTGGGATAGCTACAAACATCTCCTTTGGGATAGGAAAAAAACCATGCCGGTGCGCGGAACTGGCCACAAGATGCTGTTTATCAATCGAAAAATTGACGATGCCGGGCTTACGTGGGCATTATCTTAGAGCACCCGCGTCCGAACCTGCTTTGGACACGACCCCACCGCATCCGCTTATGGCCGTTGTCCGTGGGTCCAACGTACCTTCCGTGTGGGTTCTGACCAGTCAAAACCAGATCAGGCGAACTCCGCCGCGGTAAGGGCTACATCGTCGAGGCAACCGGCCCGCCCGGGAAATTGGATCTGTCTCCGGGGCACGACTGACCAGGAGGTTCGCGACTGGATTTACGAATTCGGATCCCCGCGGGAAAGACAAGGCGATCCGGCCGGGCCCACCTGGTAGCCGTACTCACGCCGACCATGGCGGCAAACGGCTGCGAACTTCCCCCTGCGCGACCCGCTCAAACCCTAGGTCGTCGCCGTTCGGCGATGATGTAAAGTAGGCGCAGACCGAACAGACCGAGGAGAATCCGCATATGAACCGCAATACTGCCGTAGCCCTGGCGCTTTCGGTGGTTATTGCCCTTGTGGCGGGCATAGGGATCGCCCGGTTCTCGCACCGCGGATGGCACAGGCCTTCCTGGGCATCTGGCAGCGGGGCGATGACGACACTGCAGCCGCCACGGGCCTTGGCCGCTTTCACCCTGTACGATACGCATGGTCACGCGTTCGGTCTGCCACAGCTGCGCGGGCGCTGGAGCTTCGTATATTTCGGCTACACGCACTGCACCGACGTTTGTCCGGCGACGCTTGCCACTTTGAAACGGCTACACCGGCTCGTCGGTGGCAAGTCTCACGATATCCAGTATGTCTTCGTATCGGTGGACCCGCAGCACGACACCCCGCGTGTCCTGGCACGCTACCTGGGGCGGTTCAATCGCGGATTCGTGGGTGTCACCGGAAACAATCGGGAGCTAGGCAGCATTGCCCGGCAGATGGGTGTCTACTATAAACCCCGCAGCCGGAAGGCCGGCACGAGCTACGCGGTCGATCACAGCGACGAGATCTTTCTGATCGACCCCAAGGCCCGCTTGCGTGCCGTGTTCTCCACGCCCGAGCGGGCCCGCACCCTCGCGCGCGGCTTGAGCACCCTGCGCGCCGGCTAGCCGCGCACCGCGAACCGATCCATCCCCACCCCGCGCGGCAGACGGTGCCGGCACACTCGAGGCACCCCTGCGGCAGAAGGCATGGCGAAGAGATTCTAAGGGTATGCTCATGATACACGCTGGAGCGCCATCAGAACCCATACGGAAAACCGGCTCGCTGCCAGCCGTTGACGAAACCGTCTCGCGCCAGCTGCGGCAAACCGCAGCTAGATCATTTATAATACCGCTCCGATCTGCCGCCCGACCGGGGGATTTCCCGCAAACCATGCCCGCGTTAAGCAACACTGCGATGCTCCGCAGCCGGGGTCGTACCTCGAATTCCTGGACCCGCGCCGCGCGCTTGCGGATTACCAAGAATGCCATTCTATTCGTTACGGAACCCTGAACCATGACAGACCTCGCATTTGCCCAGGAAACCCGGCCCGAAAAACCCGCGCCGAAAGCACGCTCCCAGCGGGCTATCGCAATATGGCTGCTGCTGTGCTGTGCCATGATCTTTGCGATGGTGGTCGTCGGCGGCATCACCCGCCTGACGCATTCGGGTCTTTCGATCGTGCAGTGGGATCCGATCGTCGGGGCCATTCCGCCCCTCAATACCGCGCAGTGGAACAAAGCTTTTCATCTTTACCAGCAGACACCGGAGTTCCGTGACGTCAATTCAGACATGGACTTATCCCAGTTCAAGTCCATTTTCTGGATGGAATATGCCCACCGCCTCCTTGGCCGCAGCATCGGCCTGGTTTTCCTCCTGCCTTTTCTCTATTTCCTGGCACGCGGCCGGATCGAGAAACCGCTGGTACCCAAACTGATTGCCATGTTTGTGCTCGGCGGGCTGCAGGGAGCGCTCGGCTGGTACATGGTCAGCAGCGGACTGATCCATAATCCGCATGTCAGTCAGTACCGGTTGACCGCACATCTGTCTCTGGCGTTTCTCATCTACGCTTTCATTCTGTGGGTGGCGCTCGATCTGCTGGGTCCGACCGTACCGGTTCCGGCGCCGGAATTCACTCGCCTGCGGCGCTTTTCCTACGGCGTCACTGCGCTCGTGTTTCTGATGGTCATCGCCGGCGGGTTCGTCGCCGGACTCAGGGCGGGGTTCATCTACAACACGTTTCCGATGATGAACGGACGCTGGTTGCCGCTTGGCATGTTTGCGCTGCACCCGCTGTGGCGCAACTTCTTCGCTAACATGGGGACAGTCCAATTCGACCACCGCATAATCGCCTACCTGCTGGTGATCGTCATTTCATCGTTCTGGTTCATGGCACGGCGCGCGCCCCTGCCCACGCGCCCGCGTATCGCAATCCATCTGCTGCTGCTGATGCTGGCGATCCAGATTTCCCTGGGCATCGCCACGCTGCTGCTCGTGGTGCCTACGCCACTCGCCGCGACGCACCAGGCGGGCGCGCTGACACTGTTCACCATCGCCGTGTTCGTAAGCCACGCAATGCGCAACGCACGGCCTGTTTCCTGAGTTCAGAGCTACCGCCCGCAGGGACACCCGCCGTGAGGCCGGAGACGGCATGAATTTGTCGAAAGCGACCGCGCCCGGGTTCGCGTAGTCCTGGCAACACCCGGCCCTACGGCCTTGCGTCACGCTCCTGGGCGTGTGTTCCGGCGCTTGATTTATGTCAAGGACAGCAGCGCGGGCGATGAGGATAAGTGGATACCCGCATCAGGAACCGGAAACCATGACCACGTCCCGCGAAAGTGCCGCCGCGGCGCGCCCCTCAGGTATCTGGCACGCGTTCAGTGCCGCTCCTCATCGCATGTTCTTTCTGGCGGGTGCCGTACAGATCGTCCTGATTATGGGCTGGTGGGCAGTCACGCTGTCGGGCCTCTATGGAATCCTTCCTGCCGCCGGGACACGCCTGAATCCGGTCTGGGCGCATGCGTTCCTCATGATTTACGGCCTGTTCCCGTTCTTCATCTTCGGCTTTCTTGCCACAGTCTACCCCCGCTGGATGAGTACTCCTGCGCTCTCACGCCGTACCTATGTCAGCGCATCCCTGCTCATGGCGGGCGGCGGGGCGCTGTTTTGCCTGGGACTGTATGCCGGAACCGGGATTGTTGCGCTTGCCACCACCGTATTCCTGTGCGGCTGGCTGACCATCCTCATCGCACTGCTGCGGGTCTACCACGCGGCGGGACAGCACGGTCCGCACGAACGCATACTCAATCTGGCGCTTGCCGCGGGGGCCGTGGGCATCGCATGCTTTACAGTTGCCGCGATCAGCGGGAACCCGACGTGGTTTGCCGCCGCGCGCGAGTTCGGACTGTGGATGTTTCTCGTTCCCGTGGTGTTCGGCGTCAGCCACCGTATGATCCCGTTTTTCGGCAACAGCGTGCTGGAAAACTACCGCATCGTGCGTCCCGCATGGAGCCTGCCACTGGTGCTGGTGTGCGCAACCGGTCACGCCGTGCTTGTGCTCTCGGGCGAGCGGCGCTGGCTTTTCGTGTGCGACCTGCCGCTGATGCTGACCGGCCTCTACCATTCGGTCGCCTGGGGATTTCGCCGCAGTTTCCACGATCGCCTGCTGGCCATGCTTCATATCGCGTTTTCCTGGTTCACGCTGGCGACGGCGCTGTATGGCCTTCAGAGCCTGGTCCTGCTCGGCAGCGGACGGTTGCTGTTCGGCCGCGCACCGCTGCACGCCCTGGGTATCGGCTTTGTGCTGGGCATGGTGGTGGCCATGGTCTCGCGAGTGAGCCTCGGGCACTCGGGCAGGGCGCTGGTCGCCGATCACCTCACGTGGATCACGTTACTCGGCATCAACGTAACTGCGCTGCTGCGCCTGGCTGCGGCGCTGACCGGGCCGTTTTTTGTCTACGCTTATCTTTTCAATCTCGCCGCCGCCGGAGCGTGGCTTGTCTGTCTTACGCCCTGGGTCTGGCGCTATGCGCCGATGTATCTGCGGCCACGCATCGATGGTCGCGCCGGATGAGTTCGGTCTTCATGCCTTGACATTGATCAAGGCGCACGCATGGCACTTGCGACAAAGTCAACTGCTGCAGCTCACGCGCAGAGGATGATTTCATGGCGGATTCCATATATTCCGAACTCAGCACCGACCACCGGCGCTGCGATGATTTGCTCAGCGCAGCTGAAAACCAGGTTCACCGCGGCGACTGGCTTAGCGCAGGAAAAAGCCTTCAGGATTTTCTGAGTGCCACGCTTCGGCATTTCGAAGTTGAGGAGACCATTTTGTTTCCTGCGTTCGAAATGCGGACCGGACAGGCCATGGGGCCGACACGCATCATGCGCACGGAGCACGAGCAGATGCGCGCCTTGTTCGAGGATCTGCAGCAGGACATCGGGTCACAGGATCGTGGACATTATCTGGGGTCATCGGAAACCCTGCTAACGCTGCTGCAGCAGCACAACCTCAAGGAAGAACAGGTTCTGTACCCGCTGGCCGACCGCGCACTCGCCAACGAAGTTCTTGAGCTCCTGCAGCGCATGCGTGCCGACCGGCCAGCCTAGGCGGCGATGGCCGGTCAGCAACAGAAGCCGCAGACCTCCGCCAGCGTGCCGGGCGCGGCCGTTCGCATGGGCACTGCGACGCTTTCTCTCGAGCAGGCACCTCCCATCTCGGTTCCCCTGCGTTTCTTTCTGACCGCGCCGATGTTCGCGATCGCTGCGGCGCTGGCGCTCCTGTCGCTGGGACCTGCGGTCTGGGCATCTCGCTGGTCAGCCGGAGCGCTTGCGGTAACACACCTGATGACCCTCGGCTTTCTCGCCATGGTTATGATAGGCGCCCTGATGCAGATGCTTCCGGTCGTCGCCGGCGCACCCGTTGCGCAGGCACGCAGGGTAGGCAGCAGGGTGCATGTTCTGCTCAGTCTGGGGACGCTGGCGCTTGCCGGTGGCTTCCTCTTTGCTCGGGCGCCGCTGCTGGCGCTGGCACTGGCGCTGCTCGCGCTCGCCTTCGTCGCTTTCATCGGCGCGGCTGCGGGAAGCCTGGTGCGCGCCCGCGCAGCGGCCATCACCGTGCGCGGCATTCGGCTTTCCATCGGCGCGCTCGGGGTAACAGTATGTGTCGGTCTGCTGCTCGGGGCCGGACGCACCTGGCATCAGCCGCTGGCTGTGTCCAGACTTGCGGCTTTGCACCTGGCCTGGGGCCTGCTCGGCTGGGTCGGATTGCTGGTGGTTGGCGTTGGCTTCCAGGTTGTCCCCATGCTCCAGACCACACCTCACTATCCGCGCATCCTGACTGGCCACCTTACGCGGGCGATCTTTGTGACGCTGCTGCTCTGGTCGTCAGCCCAGTGGCTGTCCGGTCATCTGACGCTGGCGCGAGAATCCGCTCCGGCGCTTGCGTCCTTGCTGGGTCTGGGTTATGCCGTGTTCGCAGCCACAACACTTGTGCTGCAGCAGCGGCGGCGGCGCGAGATGCCCGATATCACGGTGCGCTTCTGGCGTATCGGCATGACGAGCCTGCTCGCCTGCGCAGTGCTCGGCTGGATGGGACTATGGGGGCCGCGGGGCGTCTCGACATCGATCGAGCTCACCTGGGGTATACTCGCGATTCTCGGCTTTGGCGTGTCGGTGATCAACGGCATGCTTTACAAGATCGTACCGTTTCTTGTCTGGCTACACCTTCAGGCCAGTCCGGCCGGACGTGGCAAACTGCCCAATATGAAGCAGATCATTCCGGAACGACGCGCCGGCATTCAGTTCTGGCTGCATCTTGCCGCGCTGCTGCTGCTGGCGGGTGCGGCATGGATGCCCCGCCTGCTGGCCTATCCGGCGGCGGCGGCGCTCGGATTCTCAAACCTGCTTTTATGGTTGAACCTGGTCAGCGCCTGGCGCCTGTACAAGAGGATTCTGGCTGAGGGATTTCCCGGATGAACTGGATCTTGCTAGTGCATGTTTCCTGCGTGATTCTGACTATCACAGGCTTTGTCTTGCGCGGCGTCTGGATGATGACGGGTTCACCGTTGCTCAAGGCACGGTGGGTGCGCATCGCGCCGCACGTAGTCGATACCCTGCTGCTTGCCGCCGGAGCCGAACTTGCCTTGCAGATCCACCAGTATCCTTTCGTCAATGGCTGGCTCACCGCAAAGACTCTCGCGGTCGTCGCTTATATCGGATTGGGCACGGTTGCACTCAAGCGCGGCAGGACCCGGCGCATACGCGTGGCTGCGTGGCTCGGAGCGCTGCTCGTATTGGGCTATATCGTCGCCGTAGCAGTGGCGCGCAATCCGCTGCCGCTCGGTCAGGGATCCATTACGCTGGCTGCAAATATGCAGGAACAGAGCCCGGGGACGGGCTCACTCGCCGATCACAAAAAGTCCAGACCCGCTGGGCCGTCACAGGCACCGGATTCGCCTGCATCAGCTGCCGACGTGACACCATGAACGTCAAGACGCGCTATCTCGATTTGCGCTCCGCCCCACCCGGCATGCCGGGGCATACCTACGCGTTCTATGCGCTCAGGGACCTGGAGCCGGGCACGGAGATGGTCCTGATTTCCGCCGAGGATCCGGCACTGCTGCTCAAACAGCTGCAGCTGCAGCTTCGCAATCGTCTTTGGTGGCAGTGCGTACGTGAGCAACAGATTTGGAGAGTGTCCATACGCAGGCGCGAAGAGATCGAGGCATCAACACTTCAGGATATCCTCAGCCGCGATCATGAGCGGCTGGACGCATTGTTGTTGCGGGCGCTGATGCGATTGCGCGCCCGCGGGGCTTCCGCGGCAACGCCAGAAGTGATGGAATTCCTCGAAGGGCTGCGTCGCCACATCGCCGTGGAAAACAATCTGCTCGCGCCAGCCTTTCCGTCGCTGTACGGACCGGAAGAGGACAACCCTGTCACCACGATGCTGCGTGAACACGAGGACATCGCCAAACAGACGATCATGATCGAGGAACTGTTCCGTGAGGCAGATCCGGATCCGGTCGAGGCGGAAATCTGGTTCGGTCTGCTGGCGGCGGCTCTGTCCAAACACGAGTATCGCGAGGAAACCCGCCTTTTCCCGCTATGGGATACCCTGCTCAGCCGAAATGCGGATGCAGACGCCCTGATTCAGGGGGTCAGGGCTGGCCTTATCCCGCAACCGAGCGGCGTTTCTGCCACGCAGGCCCGGCAGCAGCCACAGCCGGACTCCGGATAAGGCAACCCCGGGGAGGGGCTGCGTCGCACACTTATCCGGGACACCGCTGCTGACTGCGCCTGCCGGAACGGCAGCTCTGCGGCGACGCAACTCACGTTAAAGAAGCGAGGCACGGCAGGAACCACCTCGGGAAGCCGGCGTCTCTGGTGGGCATGCCCCAAAAACAAAACCTCCGGGCATCAAGCCCGGAGGTTCATTGAACACCGCGTTCCGCAGCGAGTGTTCTATTCCGTGATGTTACCGCAGGCAACGTAGACGCCCAATTCCTTGGCGCTCTTGTGTGCGTTGATGGCGTATTTGCCCTTGAGCAATGTTTCGAGCGAAACCGGAACTACGGTCACTGACCGCCCGTTCTTCAGGAAATTGAGCCCCCACTTCGGCGTCGGGTTGATGTGGCCACACACACCCTCATGGATATGAATGGGTTCAACTGCCCCCCTCGGCTCGCCCCGGAGCATTACAACAACCCGCGTCTTGTCCCCTTCCGCCGTAAGCACAGCCTTACCGCTCTCGTGGACGTAGAAACCGGGCTCGGGATGGATCATCACGGTGACACTGCGATGACCCGCCGAAAGTGCCGCGCCGACCGAAGCTGCCGCCAGTCCTGCAAAAAACGTTACCATAATAAATTTGCGCATGTTATTACCCCTTTCATTTTGTGAAGCAAAATTGATCATCAGGCGATACGCGAACAATTTATCATAGATCTAAACTCGGCCCAACAGCACGAACCCATTCCTGCTTTTCCGGACAGCGAACCCGACTCTCCCGTAGACACCGGAACGATTCCTGATTTCGGAAACCGGAAATCCGCCTTATCAAACACGTATTTCATATGGCGACTAAGAAACAGGGGTTGATCGCGCATTTCACCACCGGAGAGACCTCCGGCAACGTCCCCGAAAGGGATGGACCCTTCCGGGAAGGGGCGGACTTTGCGGTTCGAGAAGGACCTGCTCTGATGGCCTCCCGGCCTCGAATGGGTCGATGCGAACACATCCTTGCATCGTTCCATCCGAGACCAGGACGCTCCCCTTTGAACCGCTATTCCTGCCTTCAGGCCTTTGCTCCTTCCGCGGCCATCACGGACGGTTTCCGCCCGCGATTTCCGCGAAAGAAGCGACGCATTTGCTGCCATACCGGACTTACAATGATCCGGCGCCTACCACGCGAACCATCCGTACAGGTACGTGTAATTATCGTTCGAGACGCTGGTCGTTGATCCGTAGTACTTGGTGTAGCCGCGGTACTGGAGTCCCAGCTTGGTGTTCTCCCAAGGCAGGTAATCCACCTCGGCGGTCCAGTAAGCCGTATCTGGACTGTTCGCCGCGCTGTTGGTCCACACGGGATAGAGGACTTTGTCGGTGGATCCGCTCCAGTTGTCGTAGCCCAGCGCCACTTCATACATGCGCTGGAAGTGCATCTCCGCATCGAGACGGGCATCGTTCAGATGATCGCTCGACTTGGCCGCCAAGGCGGTCCCGGTACCGTAATTCTGGCTCTCATGCAGGTACTGGGCGTGCAGCGCCAGCAGATTGGCTCCGAGCGGCATCTCGTACTGCGTATCGACGCCAACATCCGTGTACTTGTTTTCGACCCCAGGGGATTCCAGGAACTTGGTCTGCATCCCGAAGGTGCCGATCTCCCAATACGCATTGTCGAACTGGTGCTGCCACGCCAGCCGCCAGTAGGGCGCAAGGCCATTTATAGTGGCACCGTTAGCGTATGTCGGTTCGGGCAGCGTCCCCTGAACGGCAGAACGATAAAAAGAGAGCCCGGCATACCATTGGTTATTGAGCAGCGTATAGGCACCGAGACCAGCGACGTTGCCGCCCAGACTGTCGAGCATGGAACCAGGCGGACCGCCGGCAGCCCCATTGACGTATTTGTCATAGGGATGCTCGGCCGAGTGGATCCAGGGGAATCCCCAGGCCGGCGTGTCGTTCCACACGTCCTCGACGGACGGATTGTTGTTCAGCGTCAAACCGTAGATTTCATCCTGGCCGCCCAGGGTGAAATGGTTGGCGTAGCGGACATCGGTGTTGTCCCAAGTAAAGCTCGAAGCTGCATCCTTCTGCGCATAGGTGATCTGCATGAACGTACCCATGTGCGGCGAAATCTCGCCGGCGTAGAACAGGCTCAGCTGACGCGGAAATTCGACGTTGTTGTTCTGCTTGCTCGGTGCCCTCTTACCTTCGTTCGACATTCCGACCTGCATCATCACCGACAGCGGCGCGCCCGCATTGATCTTGAGCGCATTACCGCCAGCCGCTTCGATCTGCCGCAGTCCCGTAAGCGTATACCCGTTCAGCTTGAACAGACGCCCGAACGGCGTGAGTTCCGGGAAAATCGTGTGGCAGACTTCGCAGGCAAGACCCGTCTGGCGCGCGTAGCTCGGCACCGCGAGCGCCTCCGGCGAGGACAACGCCAGCAGGGCGAAAGCGCCCCCGCCGGCGAGGATCAAACTTCTGGACATGGAAAACTTGGACATTGTTAATCCCCCTTGCTTCGTTGACAGAATCTGACCGACGACGTCGCACCCACTCCCTCACCCGCGACGCACATCCCAAATCCGGAAATTTCTTTAGGCCGTTCGCCACATAGCGGCAGCCACTTTGCCGGCGACAATACATGACCCAAAAAGTTCAGGCTTTGACCCACGTCAACATTGCCATGGGTATTTCACTGCAAATTCCGGGTCTATACCGGTCTGCCCGGAACACTTAAAATTAGACCAACAGGAAGGTTGTACGCAGGCGGACAGACCGATACACGCATTCCCGCTTTCAGGTCCATTGGCAATCGCCGACACGCCGCATGCCGGGAACTCGATCGGGAATCCGGAAACTGCTCAGTCACGACAGCTGTTGACAGCGATTGCCAAACAGCCTGCGGAGACCTGCCGCCTTGTGCGGCCGCCCCCCGGACAGTCGTCCGGTCGGCTCGCAAGGACATTCCGGTATGACGCGCTAACGACAGGCGCCGATACGCTGTCCGCGCACTTGCTCCGTTACGGACATCTGACCGCGACGCGGCACGTCGATACGCATCGCGATTGCACCCTCGTACCGGTCGCGCCCATAGGTCAACCAGGCATGGCCGCTCGCTGCGGGGCGACCCCAGCATTGCAGGTCCCAGCTGACACGGCCGTGGGAACGATGGGCATCCATGAACCGACAGGGGCTTGCCGGATTGATCTGGAGCATATCGCGCCCGTACTGTACGTCCCGGGACGTAAAACACTGTCTGTGCGTGAATGGCCGTACGCCTGCGCGCATGCCGGGAACGCTCATAGTCACGATGATCTGCCACAGGCCCTGACGGATCAGATTCGAGGATGCCTGAGCCGCGGCGCTGCCTGCTGCAGACAGAAAAAACACCAGCACCAGATTTGCCATCTTCAGCAGCGCGGGTCGCCGGCAGGAACAGCATGGAGCATCAAATTCGATGTCGTGCCGCATCGCCTGAGTCCTCGTTATTGCAGCCGCCCCATCGCAGACGGCCTGATCTGCGGGCTCGGAGCAACAGCCGTCAGAAGCCTTCCCGTCGCGACGCACTCCGCCCGGCATCACCCGGGCCATACGGCTGGTCCATGTGCAGGCTCGCGCACACGTTCAAGGTCGGCCGGATAGCTGCCCATACTGCGTACGGCGTACTGGGCACTGAAAGATAGCATCACCCCAATGAACGCGAAAAAGCCGAACACGATCCAGGCGGACTTTGCCGGAAGCCCCTGAACCCCGACGCTCGCCGCCGCAACCAGATAAAGACCTCGGACGAACGCAACCAGGTTCATACAGGAAACAAAACCGGACAGCACGGCGACCAGCAGGCCATTCACGATACCCATGACCGCGACCGACACCAAGGGCCTGAGAAATCTGCCAGTCCTGGGCATGTCCCGGAAAAACGCAGTGGGCCGCGTCAGCACCCGCAGCGCCCGCTCCGGAATTGAAGCGAGGTCAATCTCGTTGCCGCGCACGGGTCCTCCCTGCCGATGCGCGGCATCCGGGTGCATGCCGCGCTCGATTCACCCCGCAGCGCAATCTGCCATGGACGGCGACGCTGCACAGCGTCTGGTCGCCAGGCTCAAGGGGCCTCACGGTTTTGTCAGAAGTCGCCCCACAGAGCCGCAAAGACCGCAAGCGCGGCTGGCGCCGCAGTCTCCGTGCGCAGCGTCCTCGGGCCGAGCCTGACTCCGACGAAACCGGCATCTGCGGCGGCCTGCTTTTCCTCCGCAGCGAACCCCCCTTCCGGTCCAACCAGCAGCTGCACGGCTCCGTCAGGACGCGCGAGCGAGCGTACCGAACCGGCCGCGTCCGGGGCCAGCATCCACCGTACGGGCACGCGCTGCGCACTTCGGATCCAGGTTGTTAGCGGCAGTGCCGCCGCCACCGGCGGCAGGCGATTGCGGCCACACTGTTCACAGGCCGCGATGACCACATCCTCCCAATGCTGCACCCGCTTTGCGGCGCGGTCGCCACTCAACTGCACGACACTGCGCACGCTGATGACGGGCGCAATGCGGGTAACGCCGAGTTCCACTGCCTTGCGGATCGTAAGATCCATGCGATCTCCGGAGGAAACCGCCTGAACCAGAGTCACGTCCAGAGGCGACTCGCGTTCGACCTCGACTCGCGCCTGAACCCCGACCGCAACATGATCACGCGCCACGCTCACGATTTGCGCAGAATATTCGCCGCCCATGCCGTTGAAAACGGTGATGCCGGCACCGGTACGCAGCCGCAGCACGCGCGTCGCGTGATGTGCCACCCGCGACGGCAGATCTAAAACCATGCCGACGGTGAGAGTCAGCGGACAGTAGAAACGGGGGGCAGACATGGGTTGCGTCCTTAGCTCCGGCAGCGCACGCTCAGGGCATCGTACTGCGATGATAAACTGGGAACAGTTTTTTGACGACATCGGAGACGGCCACGCTTGCGATCTGGCTCATCGTCCGCACTGTCGACGTGTTCGCGAACCGCCGCACAGGCGATGGAAAACGGGCTGGTCCCGTCAGCACAGACAACCGCGCCGATACAGCGGAAAACAGCGTCTGCGGCAATCGACGATCGCTGCGCTGCACAATGCCTGACTTCGCTCCGGCGTGGCGCTTTGCCCGTACCGTGCACACGACCTCGCCGGCCGTCACCCGTGCAGGGACAAAAGCGCAGGCCATGGCGAACATCGTTGCGATGCGAATCGCGATTCCGGCTCGACGGGGGGATTTTACCAGACGCCCTCACCGCATGAACGCTGCCAGCCCAAGCCATTTGGCCTGCGCATGTGCCGCATCGATGCACGTCCAGCTACAGAACGTAAAATGCGATGGCGAGATAGTGGCAGACGGAACCGGCGAGAACGCACAGGTGCCAGATGCCGTGTCCGTGGCGCAGACGTTTGTCCAGCGCGTAGAAAACGATTCCACCGGTATAAAACACGCCTCCGGCAAACAGCAAGAAAATACCGGCCGCGGGAAGGGTCCTGAGCAACGGATGCATCGCAACCACCGCCAGCCAGCCCATGAGAACGTACAACACCACAGGGACGATGCGCGGACCGGTGCGCGACCATGTTTCCACCACGATTCCGACGACTGACAGTCCCCAGACCGCTCCGAACAGCGACCAACCCCAGTCCCCGCGCAAAGTAACCAGCGCGAAAGGCGTATAGGTACCGGCAATCAGCAGGTAGATTGCGTAATGGTCGAGGCTCCGGAAGATGCGCTTGGCGGGTCCGTTGAGGCTGTGGTAGAGGGTCGAGCAACCGTAGAGCAGCACCAGCGTCGTGCCATAGATGCTGAAGCTGACGATTTTCCAGGGGTTTCCTTGCAAAGCAGCAAGCGTTACCAGCACCGCCAGACCGGTAACCGCGAACAGAAAACCTAGCAGATGGGTAATGCTATTGAACCGCTCACCCTTGACCATACCCCCTCCAAGGCGTTTATTGGTATGCATCGACCGGCTACAAGCTGGGCGTCATGTCCTTGGCCATGCGCTCGTGCCGCATCTGGCACTCGGTACAGCGCCTGGCGGTGGGGTAGATGCGCAGGCGCTCCACATCGATATCGGCCCCGCAGTCGGCACACTGCCCATAGGTTCCTGCGGTGATGCGCGCGACTGCGGCCTCCACGTCAGCGAGTTCGGCCACTTCCTTCTCGAGCTCGATAATGTGGAAATCAGCGAGAAGATCGACCAGAGATTGATCTCCGATATCGAGTACACGGCCTGCCACTTCCGAGTAGTCCTTGTTGTCGGAGTTCAGCAGCGACGCGTGGATAGCCTTGCGCAGATCCATCTCCCGGTCACGCAGTTGCTTCCTGAACATCTGGATTTGGGGCTTGCTCAGGGCGGACATGGGAACTCCTCCAAAGGCATCCGTATTGTAAGAATTAATATGGGGACATCCATGATAAATCCAAGACCGGGACAGTGCCAGAAGTCAGCCGGCACTGCGGTCATTTCCGAGCTGCGATTGTCTCAGCACTTTCCATCGAGAAGCGCCTTGAGTTGAAGCGCATTACGTACAGCATAGGCGGATTCGTCGTTGTCGAAAAAGATGTACACCTCGGATATGTCCCGCCATGACCGGATTTTCGATGCCCATTGAATGAGCGCACGTCTGCTGTAGCAACCGCCATAGGCAGCATCCGGTCCGTGCAGCCGCACATACGCGAAATCCGCGGTGAGCTGTATTGGGGCGCGGAATCCGGCAAGCTCCCAGATACAGAAGGCGGCACGATGGCGCCGCAGCAGACCGAAGATTTCCGGATCATGCCAGGACGGATCGCGCAACTCGAAGGCGCAGCGCAGCCTGCGGGGCAGTGCCTGCAGGAATGCGGCAAGACGTTTCGGGTCGCGATGCCAGTGCGGCGGCAACTGAAACAACACCGGTCCGCGTTTCGCACCGAAACCGTCGACAACCTTCAGAAACCGCTCCAGGCTGCGGGTCGGGTCGGCAAGCTTCTTCATGTGGGTGATGTAGCGGCTGGCCTTGATGGCGAAGCGGAATGCGCGTGGCGACTCCTCTGCCCAGGCACGCACGGTCCGTAGATCAGGCAAACGATAAAAGCTGTTGTTGACCTCGACTGTGCTGAATTGGCGCGCATAGAACGGCAGCCACTCATCAGGCGCCAGTCCGCGTGGATAGAACAGCCCTCGCCAGTGCGGATAGTGCCAGCCGCTGGTACCTATGTGGTAGGTGGCAGTCATCGGGTCCTATCGGACGGGTTTGCGAAAGCACTCGCCGGCCTTATCATCGCCGCTGCCTGGAACGCGCCGGCAATCTGGCCGGCCCGGGAATCCAGGGTCGGAAGTCCGGGCATGCACCGTGTCGGGAACGTGGGTTAGCGCTGTGCCCGGCCCCCAAAGGTCCATGCGCCGATCCTCGAGATGCCCTGCTGAATTCATGGTACGGCATTCCTCTGCAGCGGCTCATGCGCACCCGGCGTGCCTTCATATATACGCCTTTTCCGGAGCGCAGACGACCTGGAGCGAAAAGGATTGCGCAGAACGGGTGCTTGGTGACACCTGGCAGGGGATCGCGCATGCTTACAACCACCACCAGCAGCAGCAACAGACCGGGAATCAGTACACTCACGGAAATGGCCTGCGCCATGAGTCCTCCGTCACTGGGGCCTGATCCGCAATCATGGATATGGCGCCCGGCGGCGGGGTCGATTTCCGGAAATCGGCATCTGGCCAGGGCGACTGCCCGGCAGAAAAAAGCGGGCGATTAAAGGCGGTCCAGGCTGAGCGGGATCGCGATAACCGTATCGCCCTGCTCGAAACCGGCGCTGTCCTCGGCAATCTTGATCAGGCCATTGGTGTCGCGCAACGTTCCGATCTGGTGCGAGCCCTGACCACGCAGCGCTGTGGCGATCAGGTGCCCCGCGCGATCGAGATGCAGGCGCGCGCGCACGAACTCCGTGCGCCCGGGATGACGCTTGAGCCGGTTGCCGGCCTTGGCGGCAAACTCCGGCATCGTGTCGGGCACCGCGTGGTTCCACGCAAGTACCGCCGGTTCGACGAACAGCTTGAAGGTGACGAGGCTCGACACCGGATTTCCAGGAAGCGCGAAGAAGTGGCCGCGCTCGCCCAGGCGCCCGAATGCCAGGGGCTTGCCGGGTTTGATTCTTGCCTTCCAGAAATCAATCTCACCGATTTCCGAAAATGCCTGGCGCACAAGATCATGGTCGCCTACCGAAGCACCACCGCTGGTAACGACGAAATCGTAGCCGGCACAGGTCTTCAGCAGCGCGCGCAGCGCCATCGGTTCGTCGGGCACCGTACCGCCATCGATAACCTCGACGCCCAGCGCCTCCAGCTGCAGAAGCGTCGCCAGCCGGTTTGATTCGTAGATCTGGCCAGGTTTCAACGGCGTCCCGGGGGCGACCAGTTCGTCGCCGGTCGCCACCACGAACGCCCGCGCCCTGGGATAGACCGGGATGCGGTCGACTCCGGCAGAAGACAGGAGCGCCAGATCGTACACGGTCAGCCGCCGGCCCGGCACATAGAGGCTGTCACCCGCATGGAAGTCCTCTGCGCGCTGCCGCAGATTCTGTCCGGGTTGCACCGTGCGCGGAAACACCACCTTGCCGCGCTCGAGCCGGATGTCTTCCTGGATGACCACGGCATCCGCACCGTCCGGCAAGGGCGCTCCGGTAAATATGCGCATGGCCGTGCCCCGCGTCAGGGCTCCCGGAGGATCACCACAGCGCGACTCACCACGCAGCGGCAGCTCGAAACCGGCGGCAACCAGATCGGCGAGAGCCAGGGCGTACCCATCCATGGCGGAATTGGTGAACGCCGGATTGTCCACCCGCGCGCACAGCTCCTTCGCGACAAAGCGCCCCAGTGCCTGCCGCAACGACACCTCTTCGATCTCGCCGCAGATGCGGATGCGGCCGAGAATCGCGGCGCGGGCTTCTTCCAGTGACAACATGATCAAATTCCTCCGGTCTCACGGTTGGCTTCACGCCACCAGTGGCCACGCGTGTGCTCCGCCGCCCATTGCATCCGCGCAGGCGGCACGCCCGGGAAGTCTCGACTGGCCGGAACGCAGTTTCCGCGCACGATCGATTCGTGCATGAATTGAAGCCGCGCTATCCTAAGAAGCGCAGCACACTGTCTTCCACCGGAGTCGAGCCGTTCACTTTCGGCCACAGCACCGGCCAGAGCCTCAGGCAGAACAGCAGCAGCGCAATCCAGGCGAGGCCACCGCCGCTGAGCGCCAGCCAGCGCCAGCCGGAAACGAACCCCGTGACCAGCATCAACAATCCGGCGTGGGCGAGGCCGAGCTGCCACCACACGAGCGAGCCGCCACGAATGGGATTGCCGGTAAACCGCGGCAGCATGTGCTCGCCGAGCGCATACACCATGAACGTCATGAACCCGAGCGTGAACAGATGCAGGGGTGCAACACGCGCGAAACCGGAAAGGAAAAACGAACCATTGACGGCAAGAAATCCCCCGGCAGCAAAAAGATAGGCCAGCGAGGAATGCACGGCAACGCGACCGCTGAACCCCATGCTGAGTCCGACATGGTGCGCCTGCGTGGCAGCCCTGGGCGGCGCGGCGCCGACGATGGCAAGTGCCTGCTGCCTGCTCTGCACGCCGATCGCCACCAGCTTGCCGTCGACCACCAGCGCCGGGATGGTCTTCAGCCGCAACCGGCTGACCAGTTCCTTGCCCTCGGACTGGCCCATGTCCACGACGTCAAACTCGAACTCGCGCTCTTCCGACACTTCGCGCCAGACTTTTTCAGCCTGGTGGCAGGAGGCACACCAATCCGAAACCAGGAGCTGGACTTTCATGCGCGCTCTCCGGCCGAACCGGCTGCGTCCGGGACTAATCCTGGCAGCGCATGCACTGGACGTCGTACCGGTCTATCCATTTATGCAACGCCGCGATCGCTGTCGCTCCCGTGTGCAGGCGCGCCATTGCCTTTGCCGGGTCATCCGGGCGCATGACCACGAGCCAGGCGTCACCATAGGGAGAGACATTGACCAGCCCGGGCTTGGCCGCAACCTGATCGTTGATGCGCAGGATCTCGCCGTCAAAGGGGGCCGGTATGCCTCCGGCCCACTTGCCGGATTCGAGCCGCGCCACTGGCTTGCCGCTGGCCCGATGCGCTCCCGGTTTCTTGAAAAATATGTACTGCACGCGACCGGCCATGGTCTGGGCTGCATCCGTGATGCCGAGCGTGTAGGTGCCGTCGGCTTCCGGACGAACCCACACGTAATCGAGGTCATAGTACAGGTCTTCCGGCAATTCGCAGCCTCGGTATTCAGACATGGTTCAACCCGCAGGTCCGTGCACTTTGACGGTAAGCATGATGTTGAGCGCAAACATCCCGATGCCGATCCAGCTGACCATGCCGCCGATCAGCACCAGAAGGTTGAACGTCCCGAGCCATCCCGCCGACATCAACCACAATCCGCCATTGGACACGTACAGCTGCCAGTTCGCCAGGCGTTCCGAAAACAACGGGTTGCCGGAGAACCGTGGCAGGACATGCAGGCCAATGCCGTAGATCATCATGGCGATAAAGCCCAGGAGCATGATATGTCCGTGCAGGCGCGCAACATCGCCCGGTATCAGCCCCGGATCGGACAACCATGTGATGCCTATCAATCCACCGAGCAGCGCGTAGGCGAGACTCAGGGTAACGAAAAGACGGTTTCGTCTATGCATGCCGAAACCTCGCTTTTTGCTTAGAATACGACCAAGCGGGAAATTTCCCTTTGACTTCGGTCAAGCCGGGTCCGCTGCGGACTATGATAACTTAATGAAAGACATGGTTAAACAATTCGACGAACTGCGCCGTGCGCATCTGTTTGCCCAGGCTGACGACGCGCAGCTTGCGACGCTCGCACGCGTCATGCAGGAGGTCGAACTTGCGCCCGGGGATACGCTGTTTACCCACGGCCAGGCGGCCGAGCGCTTTTTCTTCGTGCGCTCGGGACGGGTCAAATTGTTCCGAATATCACCCGAAGGACAGGAGAAGATCATCGAAGTCGTCGAACCCGGACAGACCTTCGCGGAGGCGGTAATGTTCATGGGCAGCCAGGGACACTATCCGGTGAACGCCCAGGCAATGACCGACAGCCGGCTGTACGCGTTTGACCAGAAGCAGTTTCTCAAGGTCCTATCCGAGTCCTCGGAGATCTGCCTCGGCATGCTGTCAGCAATGAGCCGCCGGCTGCACATGCTCATCAACCAGATCGACGGGCTGACTCTGCAGAATGCGACTTACCGCCTGGTGATGTATCTGCTCGAGCATGCGCCCCAGGGTCTGGCCGAAACCACGGAAATCGAGCTCACGACCCCCAAAGGGGTGATCGCCTCGCAACTGGCTATCCAGCCGGAGACTTTTTCGCGCATCCTTGCCAAACTGAAGCGGCTCGGCCTCATAGAGGTGAACGGAAACCACATTACGCTGCGCAACCTGCGCGGGTTGCGCAGCTTGGCCTATGTGCCGGTTCCCGACGATACTGCATGAAGCGCGCGGCGCTCATTTCCAAAGGATAGAGCATGACCAGAGCACAAATGCCTTTCGTTCCTCTCAATATCGCGGTGTTGACGCTGTCGGACACGCGCACGCCAGAAAATGACACGTCCGGCGACCTCATCCAGGAACGCACACAAAGTGCCGGTCATCGTGTGACACAACGCGCCCTGGTGCGCGAAGACATGGAAAAACTGCGCGCTCAGTTTCGCAGCTGGATCGACGACCCCGGGATAGACGTGATCATATCTACCGGGGGCACCGGCATGACCCGGCGCGACATTACGCCCGAAGCGGTTCGACCCTTCATCACCAAGCCGATCCCGGGATTCGGGGAGTTGTTCCGCATGCTGTCGTTTCAGGAGATCGGAACTTCTACGATACAATCGCGCGCCGAGGCTGGAATCGCTGACGGCACGGTGATTTTCATGCTTCCCGGATCGACCAACGCCTGCCGTCTGGGCATGGATCAGATCATACTTAGCCAGCTCGACAGCCGACACCGCCCCTGCAACCTCGTCGAGTTGCTGCCACGCATTCGCCATGAGTAGTCCGCCTCGCAAGGGCGCGTCCAGGACCGCGCGGCCCGCCGCCCGCACAAGGACGGGGAGGAAACTGACCCACGTCAATGCCGCAGGCGAAGCGCACATGGTAGACGTAGGCGCGAAAGCGATGACCCGTCGCGAGGCGGTGGCGACCGGGACGATCCGCATGCAGCGCGAGACCCTGCACCTGGTGCTGGCCGGCGGACACAAGAAAGGGGATGTACTTGCAGCAGCCCGCATCGCAGGGATCATGGCGGCCAAGAAAACCGCGGATCTGATACCTCTTTGCCATCCCATCGCGTTGACCGCCGTGGATGTGGTGCTGCAGCCCGACGAGGTGGCGTCGGCCATTCACTGTCACGCCACGGTACGCACATCCGGCCGGACCGGCGTGGAAATGGAGGCACTGGCGGCTGTCCAGCTGGCTTTGCTGACGCTTTATGACATGTGCAAAGCGGTGGACCGCGCCATGGTGATGACGGATATTAGGCTTTTGGCAAAATCGGGGGGGCGCTCCGGCAAGTGGACGCGCACCTGATGGTCGCCCGCCGCCCGGGGCACGAACGGAAGGCAATCCTGGTTACTGCCAGCAGCATCACTACTTAAAACTTTCTATCCTGAGGAATCTTTCATGCAACAGAATGTCGGCAGCACAGACAAAGTGATACGCGTGGTCATCGGGCTGGTTCTGCTGAGCCTGGTGTTTTTCGTGAAAGGCAGCAACCGCTGGCTGGGGCTGATCGGCCTGGTCCCCATTTTCACGGCATTTGTCGGCTGGTGCCCGGCCTACTCGCTGATAGGCCTGAGCACATCCTCCAAGAAACACTGAGGGCGCCTGCCGCGGACAGGTGTCGGGCGGGCGTGTCGGCCCGCCCCGCAGCGGCTGCGCGACGGCTGATCTTCCTGGGGACGGCGAAGGCGCGCCGTTCCGCTCCGCCAGGCCCTGCGAAACGAGCTCCTAGGTAATCGATAGGGCGACCACTACAATAGACGGGTCTTCCACCCGATACCCCTGAATTTTTGTGAGTGTATGACCAGCAACAACAGCGTGAGCGATTTCAGACCAGGCCTGCCGGGCCTCACGTACGATGATCTGTTTCAACAGGAAGGCCTGGAGAAGCTCGACCGCGAGTTTCTGGAGCGTCTCGCGCAGTGCGATGCGGCGCGTCACAGCCAACTGCTCGCCTATCGGGCTGGCGGGGAGTTCAGCGCACTGCAGGTGAGCGAACTGCTTCTGGCCACCGGGCCGGTGCTCGAAGAATTCCTGTCCGAACTGTTTGGCATCCAGGACGCCCTTGAGCGCTCGCGCCTGCACACTCTTGCGCATGATCCGGTGTTTGCTTTCAAAAAACTCTTCGTTCAGCGCCGTGCCCGCCGCCGCCTGCTCGCCAAGGAGGAGATCGAGCCGTTCGTCGAGCTCGACGCCGCGCTGGACCGTGCGCTGCGGCCGGCGGGACAGAACGACTCCGATCGCGAGCTCGCAATCGCAAAGTGGGGACAGCAATTACTCGCGGACCAGCAGTCAAACCAGGATGCGATTGAAATGCTCACGCGCTGGTGCATTCAGGCGATCAAGACCGCCGAAGGCCAGGCCTGCGTTCATGGCTGGGCGAGCTTCCGGCTGCCTCAAGGGATCGACCACGGCCGTCTCGTACCGGTTGTCCCGGTGGCCGCAGATCCTATGGGTCGCGTCGAAGGTCCGCAGAGCGACCGTCGCCGGCGTGACGGTTTCAGACTGACCGATCTGCGCATGCAGCCCCGCCAGATCCAGAACGAGATTCATTATTGCATCTACTGCCACGATCATGATGGCGACTTCTGCTCCAAGGGGTTTCCGGAAAAAAAGGGCGAGCCGGAAAAGGGTCTCAAGGTCAATCCTCTGGGCGTGACGCTTACGGGCTGCCCGCTCGACCAAAAGATCTCTGAGATGCACGTAATGAAAAGGGATGGCCGCACGATCGCCGCCCTTGCCATGATCACCGTG
This sequence comes from Pseudomonadota bacterium, assembly GCA_021790335.1. Taxonomy (GTDB): domain Bacteria; phylum Pseudomonadota; class Gammaproteobacteria; order Acidiferrobacterales; family UBA6901; genus JAJYCY01. The sequence goes on from JAJYEE010000017.1 coordinate 23,419, forward strand.
GACAACCCCATGTGCGCCGCCACGGGCCACCGCATCTGCAACGATTGCATGAAGGCCTGCATTTACCAAAAGCAGGATCCGGTTAACATTCCGCAGGCAGAGACCGGCATTCTTACCGATGTTCTAAACCTTCCCTGGGGCGTTGAGATTTACGATCTGCTCATACGCTGGAACCCGCTGCGGCGGCGCCAGTGGCTGCCCAGGCCCTATAACGGACTGAAGGTGTTGATCGCAGGCATGGGGCCAGCAGGTTTCACCCTGGCCCACCACATGCTCATGGAAGGGTTTGCCGTCGTGGGCATCGAGGGTCTCAAGATCGAACCTTTGCCTGAGGAACTTCTGCGGCACCCCATCCGCGATTACTCCTCCCTCGAGGAACCGCTCGACACGCGGGTGATGGCAGGCTTCGGCGGTGTGGCGGAATACGGCATCACGAACCGCTGGGACAAGAATTTTCTAAGGCTTATTTATTTAAGCCTGGCGCGTCGACCGCGGTTCCAAGTCTTCGGAGGCGTGCGCTTCGGCGGGACCCTCACGGTCGAGGACGCATGGCATCTGGGATTCGACCACGTCGCCATCGCTATCGGTGCGGGCCTGCCGCAGGCGCTGCCGGTACCCGGGAGCCTCGCGCCCGGCATGCGTCAGGCCAATGATTTTCTCATGGCGCTGCAGCTGACCGGCGCAGCCAAGGCCGCCAGCCTCGCCAATCTGCAGGTGCGCCTGCCAGCCGTCATCGTCGGCGGCGGCCTCACCGGCATAGATACGGCGACTGAGGTCGGTGCTTACTACATAGCTCAGACGGAGAAGACGCTCGAGCGCTACGAACTGCTATGCGACAGTCTCGGGGAGGAGGGGGTGCGTAGCGGGCTGGATGAAGGTGGCCGCATTATCCTTGACGAGTTGGTCGCCCACGGTCGGCTGGTGCGCGCAGAACGGGTACGGGCCGCAGCCACGGAAACGCAGCCGAATTTCGAGAAACTGCTGCGTGCCTGGGGCGGGGTGACTGTCGCGTACCGGCGCGGAATGAACGAGTCTCCGGCATACACGCGCAACCACGAAGAGATCATCAAGGCCCTGGAAGAAGGAATTTATTACGCCGAAGGGCTGGATCCGAAGGAGGCACTGACCGACCGTTATGGCCAGGTCGAGGCGCTGCGGTGCCGGCAACTCAGGCGCAACGCGGACGGAAGCTGGGAGGACACCGGCGAGGAAATCTCGGTACCCGCGCGATCTATACTCGTGGCGACCGGGGCGCGACCGAATGTCGCGTATGAATTCGAGCATCGCGGGCATTTTGACAAGGAGCGCGGCCATTATCAGACCTTCCACGACGCCGGTGGCCGCTTGATTGCTGTGCCGGTCGCGGCGCACTGCAAGATCGACGATTTCGGACCGTTTACCTCCTACGGCGTGGACGGCCGGCGCGTAAGCTTTCTTGGAGATACGCATCCGGTGTTTCACGGCAGCGTCGTGAAGGCAGTGGCCTCCGGGAAACGCACTTATTCGAAAATACTCACGGCTCTGGGTGAACGCGCAGGCCAACGCGGCGATGCACAGGAGTACGGGCGCTTCCGTGGGAAGCTCGATGAGCTACTGACCGCGAGGGTAGAGAGGGTTGAACGTCTTGCCAGGACGGTGGTAGAGCTAACCGTACGCGCGCCGATGGCGGCGCGACGATTCCGTCCTGGCCAGTTTTTCCGTCTGCAGAACTTCGAGACGCGCGCGCCATTCGTGGACGGAACCCGGCTGCAGTCCGAGGCGCTTGCCCTGTACGGCGCAAAGGTCGACAAGGACCGCGGACTGGTGTCTGTCGTCGTCATCGAACAGGGAGCCAGCTCACACCTCGTTGCAACACTGAAGCCCGGAGACCCGGTGACACTGATGGGTCCGACCGGTGTGCGTGCAACAATTCCCGATGGCAACGAAACGGTCATGATCGTAGGCGGCGTGCTCGGTACCGCGTATCTGCGATCGGTGGGCACAGCGCTGCGCAGCGCCGGCAACCGCGTGCTCTATGTTGCCGTCTTTCCCTCCGCGGATGCCATTATCTGCCGTGACGAAGTGGAGGATGCGGCAGATTGCATCCTGTGGATCGCCGAACGAGGCGATCCGCCCGCCACGCGCCGCCCGCAGGATCTGGCGGCAAGCGGCGACCTGGTAGAGGTCTTGGTTCGCTACGCAACGGGCGCGCTCGGGGCTGCGGGTGATGCGCCGCCCGTGCGGCTGGAGGATATCGACAGGCTCTTGATCATCGGATCAAGCTGCCTGGTGCGGCGCCTGCGCGATGCACGCGGCCATGAACTCAAAGGTTTTCTGGTCAAGAATCCCGAGACCACCGCCTCCATCGGCACACCGATGCAGTGCATGCTTAAGGGGGTCTGCTCCCAATGCCTTCAGTGGCAGATCGACCCGCATACCGGACGGCGCACCAAGGCGGTGTTTGCCTGTTCATGGCAGGACCAACCCGCGGACATCGTCGATCTCGACAATCTGGACGAGCGCCTGTCACAGAACCGGGTACAGGAATATCTGACCGGTTTGTGGCTAAATCATCTGCTCGCCAAGCACAAGCTGCAGCGTGTGTGATCGGGTTCCGGCCGGAACTCCGGGAAAATGCCGCGCCCGCCTTCTGCCGTATCTGGCGCGGCGATTTACTCACCGCGCAGTCAGCCGCGCCCATTGACTGAACAGCTGGCCTGCATTGTAAACAGCGTTTTGACCAGTGTGTGCGCAGATTCGCCGACAAAATCCGGCCTGAAACGGCCGTACTTGAAGCGCGCATCACCGTCCCCGACTGCGCTCGCGGAACACGGTGCAGATTCCCCCCTTGAGCGCGACCCCCGTACTCACCGCCTTGGAGCTCAAGAGACAGCGCAATCCGTGGACTGAGGGCGACATGGCGGCGTTCGCCGTTGCCGGGGCTGGCAGTCGTCTTGACCGTCCCTCAGTGCATTCGGCGGGCGACGGAATTTGCTGATAGCCGAATGTCCGTCGAGGGATCTTCGTTCGGATGCGAGCGGCCGGGAAAAGCAGGTTCGACGGTGACCGGGCACAGCCAATGCCGATAGGACACTCCCCCGTGTCCATGACTTCAGGCCTGAAACGGTGTCCGATGCCCGGACAAGGAGGTTGCGCCTACAGATTCACTGCAACCGGCAGATAATCCACTGCATCGATCTGATAGAGTCCCGGCTCCACAACACGTTCTATCTCCAGGGGCTGGTCCTTGCCTGCGACCTGGTTCACCAGGTCAACAGTGTGCGGGATCTCGTAGGGTACCGCGTTGGGCTTGAGCACCACGGTCACGCGTGGCTTGAGCCGGCGTTGCCGGTTCATGGTAACGACGACGCCCACCTCTCCGGAACTGAGTTCGACGATACTGCCAATCGGGTAGATGCCCATGCACTGGATGAACTGTTCAACCCGTTGCGGGTGGAAACTGCGGCCCCGCGCCGTATACATCTGCCTAAGCGCGACATGCGCCGAGAGGCCGGTGTGGTAGGCACGATCGCTCGTAATCGCGTCATAGTAGTCGACGATGGCACCGATCTGGCCGAACAGCCCGATCTCATCGCTGCGCATTCCGCTCACATATCCGGAACCATCGTGACGCTCGTGATGACAGCGTGCCACCTCGATTGCAGCATGCGGAATGTGGGGCGTGCCCTCAAGGATCGAAACGCCCTGGGGCACATGGGTCTGCATGATCCGGTACTCTTCCTCGGTGAGCGGCTCGGGCTTGTTCAGGATGTCGTTGGACACCTTCATCTTGCCTATGTCGTGCAGCAGCGCACCGATTCCAAGCACATTGAGCGTGTCGACGTCCAGGCCGATATGCCTGCCGAATACCAGTGCCAGAATGGATACGCGCAGGCTGTGGAGGGCGGTATATTCGTCTTTGCTGCGCAACTGGCTGAAACAGACCAGAGCGTCGGGGTTGCGGATCACGCTCTCGGAGAGCTTTGCGACCACCTTCCTGGCTGCCCCGGCATTGATTGCGCGTCCGAGGCGCACGTCTTCCATGACGCTGCGAATGAGCGATTTCGCTTCCTCGTGCACCGCATGCACGGCCTGAATCTCTTCCTCTACGGTGGTCAGGTCCTGGTAGCAGGGTCCGGAAAGCGCTGGCGCCGCTGCCTTGCGCAACATCTCGAACTCGATCTTTTTCTGCTGCTCGCCGGATGCGGCAGCACTCGGGGTTCCTGGAGTCCCGATCGCAACCCGGCCACGCCGGTCACTTTCATGGTCCAAAACCTGGATGTGCACAAACTCGCAGTAACGCTTCAGCTGGGCGATTTCTTCCAGCGAACGGATCTCGAACCCCTGGAAAAGGAACGGCGTTTCCAGCCAGGGGCGATCCAGGTCGGAGACATACATCCCCAGCTCGAGATCGTGAACGCTGATCCTTTTTTTCATAGGGGTTGCCATGCGGCAATAAGTTCATGATTAATCTTGCAAAATCCGCGCCAATATATTAAGAGTCCCTAGCAACTCACCTCCCTCCAAGCCGATGAGTTTTTACAAATCAAGCACTTACCTGGAGTACCGGCTCGCCCGATCCGCATCGCCATGAGACGTTTGCCACGCTCGCCGGCGGCGGTATCTGCCGAAGCGCGTCACCCGGCAGTGACCCAGGCACCTTATCACGCGCTGGATTGCAATCAACCCGCCCGCGACCTACTTCCGATCAATTCGCTCAGCCTTCTCCGGCCTATCCGGTGGAATCCGGTCGCCGCGCCCGGAAGGAACAACGGCGCTGCCCCGCACATCGACTTTTGATGGGGCTGGACCGATGACCGGCCAGATCCGAAGGTTCTGTCCAATCGGACCCGTCACATCGGCACAGGTGGCATCACAAGGCGCTTCAGTCACGCGGCAACTATTGGCGTGCTGGATACACCCCATCGCAATAAGCGATGTGCCTTGCAAACGACCGCGTTTCATTGCCGCAGCTTGGGCAGCGGGCACCGCTGAATGTGACTTAATTTACGCACGGCGCGGGTGGCGGCCCGTAAGAGGATCGCGCACGTTGCCCTCGACGGCAGAATCCTGGCCTTTCGCTCATGGGACGGGAAATCGGCGTAATCCGATCCGCCAGCCGCGCCGGTCGACGGCCAGCCAGGAAGTCTTCGCTTGTGTCCGTTGACGGGCCGGCTGCGAGCCCCGCGGCAAGCCTTTGCCGGCGGATGGCAGCGGATATTCTCGCGTCCCGCGCAACACCCGGTTCGAAGGCGGGCGCAGGACTCTTCTCGCATCGGGCCATGGCGAATGCATCTCGGGGTCGTTGCCTTAGGAGATGGTCCCGTCGTCGTCATGGCTGCTGCTGCGTTGCAGCCCGCACCGACCGAAACCGGACGCACAAGCCGCGGCTTTTTCCTGGCATTCTTCGTCCCTGAGTGGGAACAGGATAGCGTCGGAAAGGCGGCAGCGGACTCAGCCGGCACGCCGGAGACTTAGGCTTCGTCCGGTACCGTCAGCGTGGCTCCGGTTGACGCCGGCACACCGGATGAACACACTTAGCGCGAATCGCCGCCACGACGGCTTTCGATCACTACCGACCCGGGTCGTCCTGACAGGACCTGGAACCCGTGGAGGAACCTGAAAATGAATTTGATAGAGCTGATGTCGGGTGAATACAAGCCTCTCACGCACAAGACGCGCACGATCATGGTGATAAACAGCAAAGGGGGAAGCGGCAAGACAACACTCGCTACCAACCTTGCCAGCTACTATGCGTCCCGCAAAAAGCCGGTTGTACTGGCCGATTTCGATCCGCAGAGCTCGAGCTTGGCATGGCTCGCGGCGCGACCTGGAGAGAACGCTCCGATTCGTGGCCTGGCCGCCTGGCGCGACATGCTTTGGGTACCGCAGGGGACCGACACCGTCGTGATGGATGTCGCGGCCGGCGTGCGCAACCGCCTTCTGGCGCGGCTGCTGCGCCGGGCACAAACCATAATCATCCCCGTCCTGCCATCGGCCCTCGATATGCGCGCCGCCACGGATTTCATCGGCGAGTTGCTCGGTATCCATGCGCAGTCCCGCCTGGCACCGAAGATTGCAGTCGTGGCAAACCGCGTACGGGAGAACACTCGCGCCTTCGATACGCTCGAGGAATTTTTAGGAGGACTCGACCTGCCATTCCTCACGAGCCTGCGGGACAGCCAGAATTACGTCACGGCGGCGGAACGCGGCGTGGGAATCTTTGAAATGGGTTCGGCTTCCGTAGCAACCGATCTTGAGCAGTGGGATCCCCTGCTCAAGTGGCTGCGAAGCAAGCGCAGCAAAGCAACGCCAGCCTGACCCGGCCTTGTCCCCGGGAACGCGGCTGCAGGTCATCAGCACTGCGGCGACGTGAAGCTGCCCGGGCGCCTTCCGACGGTCATGGCAGCCGGGGAAGCGTGAGCCAGCCCATCACAAGGGCTGGGCAAGACGACACCCGGCGAACCCTTCGGCACCTGCCCATGCGGCGCATGTCTGGCGCCGCATCCCTAGCCCGTCAAATCTCAGGAATCGCTGGATTCCCCCGCCGCGCGACGACGCTGCGCCGCTTCTTCTGCCGTCTCGAGATCAGAGGTGACTCGTTCCAAGCTTGGAGCGGCCGGCGGCGCTGGCTCAGCGAGCGCCACTTCGGCGGCTACCGTCGGTCCGTTTTCAGGGTGCGCACGCGGGCGGCGGCCGGTGATCGCATCGAGCAGCGATGGCTTGGGCGCACCTTCCTCCAACCCGAGCGCCTCGGTATATACCGAACGGCCGCGCAGCAGGCTGCCGATGACCGACGCCACCACGCAGGCAGGCATGGCCGCGAGCACTACGTTGTAGCTGCGCGTGGTCTCGAACACCATGATGGCCGACATTGCTGGCGCATGTGTAGTGGCCGCGAGCAGGCTGCCCATACCGACCAGCACCCACAGCGCCTGCGAATGGGTAGCCGTAGAGGTCAAAAGCGTATGATAAACGATCAGTCCCAGAGCCCCGCCCAGCGACAGGGTGGGTGTAAGCACACCACCCGGAATGCCGGCCGCGCTCGCCGCCGTGACAGCCAGGAGGCGCAACACAAACACTGCCGCTATCGACGACAGTGCCCAGTGATGAACCAGGAATGCCTGGACCACGCTGTATCCGTTGCCCCACACCTCCGGGCGCAACATCGAGAGCAGTCCGATAACCAGTCCGGCCAGCGCCATTCGCACCGGTATGAACTTGACCTTCGACTGATAGCGGCGGCGTGCGTTGTCGAGCAGCCATAGAAACGCCGGACCCAGCAGACCGCAAAGAAGTCCGATGAGCGTGGCATCAATGAGGTCGGGAAACCCGACAGCGGGAATGGTATGGGCCAGATACAGCGGGCCGGTAGCAAACAGCGCCTGGGTAGTCAGCTCGCCCATTACCGCGGCCACCAGAATTGCGGTGATCTCACGCAGGGCCAGGCCACCGAGGATGATTTCCGATACAAACATCGTCCCCGCGATGGGCGCGTGATATGCCCCGGCAAAGCCGGCGGCGGCGCCACAGGCGACAATCAGCCGGCGATGCTCGGGATCGCGGCGCGTGAAACGTCCGAAGATCGACGAGATCAGCGCGGCGAACTGGATCATCGTGCCTTCGCGCCCTATCGTGATGCCGCCGCTCACGCCGGCAAGCGAAGACAGCGTGCGTGTAATATTTGGTGCGAAAGGCAGAACACCGTCACCAACGCGCACCGCTTCCATGTATTCCGGTCCGCGCGGCTGCTTGATCCAGCGATGCCCGCCCCACATGATCAGTCCGCCGGCAGTGGCGCCCCCGAGCGGAATCAGCACCCGCAGCCACAGCGGCAACCCCTGCGCTGCGGCTACCAGATGTTCATGGACGCTGTACAGATGGATGATGGCATACATCGCCTGGCGGAAACCCTCGACCGCGATCGAACCAATCACCCCCACCAGCGCCGCGACCATCATCATCGGCACCATAGGATCCAGATTTCGCCAGAATGCCAGCAGGCGGCTTTGAACTGCGGTTAACACGTGCATCGATCTCCTTGGTCAGTTTGCGCCTGGCAGGACAGACGGGGAACGGCCACCACTAGATCCTGCACGCTGGGCTGCTGGCACAGAAAAATGATCGGTCCCGAAACACCGTGCGGACACCGGCACAGCCCATCTCGGTTTGCATCGAGACAACTTCTGGTACCTCGATTCAGGAGCAGCGCGCTTTCCGGCGCAGAACAACCTGGGGTACGGGCACGACGGGCAGCTGAGTTGCGATGCAGGGCCATTTGCCTGGATCTGCTCGAGATCGTCGGAACAGCACACTGACAGCGGGGCGCGCAGGTCCACGATATCCGGAATGATTTCAAGCACAGGCACGACGGCCTGCCGTTACCCCTTCGCCACCGGCATAGCGGGATGCGGCAGCGATCGCAGCCTGAAAAACGGTCACCCGGCATAGGGCCTGCCCCGAAGTTCGGAAGACGGCGCCCTCAGCCGCAGTGCGCCTGAATGCGAAATGGCACAAACTGCCAGTGAGCGCAATGACACCAGTATATTGATACGAGCAGAAGTCACCGTAGAACAATCCGCGCCATCGGCGCGAGCACAAGCCGTCAGCAACACAACAGGGCCGGCAGTCACACCCGCCTTGCGCCGCAACGACTGGCCGTGATATTCACGACCTTAGTCTCCAACCCAGCCTTGGCGCCCGCCAGTTTCGGGCTGATTCCCGAATCGGGCAGACCGGTGCCTGCATGGGTCCCCGTCAATAGGCCGCGAATTTTAGCACAGCTGCACCGGGGGGTGTAAGCACCATCACTTAAAACAGATATAGGCCCGCCACGCGGATGTCCCTGTCCAAGGCCAATGTCGCGCGCCTGACATTGCATGGCACCGGCGCAATGCCGCCCGCGGACACTGATCGGCGCCGCTTGGCGGTTATTTGCGGAACAGCCAGAAAAGAATGCTGAGTACCAGGCTCACGACGATCGACGTCGTGATCGGGAAATAGATGCGGAAGTTGCCGCGCCTGATGATGATGTCCCCGGGCAAACGACCAAGTCCGATACGGGATAGCCAGGGCCATGCCAGGCCGGCGACCACCAGGACGACGCCGACGATAACTAGCGTTCGCGCAACCATCGCCATCAGGAAATCGAGCCGGACCTCAGGTCCAGTCCCGGCTGGTCCTGCGCCGACTGCTGGCCGAGAAACGCCAGCAACTCCTCACGCCGTCGCAGCGTGTCAGCGTAACCAAGCGCGATGAGTTCCTGGCAGTACGGCTTCTCAAACAGCAGATAACTGATCAGATCTCCGCTGCCCCGGTCGAATGCGCCAAGACCGCGCAGCATGAATTGCACTGGCTTGGGGAAATTGTGCTTATGGTGCTCGGCGATTTCACGCGGATCACGGCTGGGCGAAATAAGCATCGCGCCGATGGTACGCAAGTGTGCGGTGCGATCCTGTTTGGTGAGGTGCTCGGCTGGAATCAGACCCAGGGTTTCATTGATACGCCGCAGGCGTTCGAGATCTGCCTCGAGAGCGTCGAGGAAGATGCTGGTGAGGACATGACCCCCGATCTGCGCCAGCGACGGGTAATCCTGAGGACTCGCCGCTCGCGGCGGCTGGCCGTTGTTTTCTGGGCGAACACCGATCACCAGGATACGGTCGGCGCCCAGATGTATCGCCGGGCTCATGGGTGCCATCTGGCGCATCGACCCGTCACCGAAGTATTCACGCTGGAGCTTGACTGCTTCGAACACAAACGGGATTGCCGATGACGCCATTAGATGTTCGATTGTTATCTTCGTCGCTACGCCAACCCGCGTCGCGCGCTTCCAGGACATCTGCGTTGGCGCCGCCTGGAAGAAGCTGACCGCCTGGCCGGAGGTATAACCGGATGCCGCGATGCAGAGTGCGTGCAGATAGCCGGCATCAATCGACTGCTGGATGCGGTCACAGGGAAGATAGCGCTGCAGCAGGCGGCACAACGGGGCCCGGTCCAGCAACGCGACCGGATTGCCTCTGCCCATGCCGACGAGAAACAGTGCAGCCAGCCAGCGGGCCCAGTTCACAAACAATCCGCGTACATCGGCCCGGAACACCTGGTTGACGTGAAAGCTGCTCCAGACTTTTTCAAGGCGGCGTGCCGCCTGCTGAAAGTTGCGCGCATAGATCGCAAGTGCAGCGGAATTGATCGCACCTGCAGAGGCCCCGCAAATGATTGCGAACGGGTTGGGCGTTCCCGGCGGCAGTATCTCGGCTATGGCCTTGAGCGCGCCCACCTGGTAGGCCGCGCGCGCTCCGCCACCGGACATGATCAGTCCGATCCTGGGTCTGTTTGGCCGCTCGTCCATAACCCCATCCTGGGCCGATGACTTTACACAAGTATTAGCAAATATGGTGCCAAAGGTTAAGCCCGGCGGTTTGCCGATGGGCTGGCACCGCCCTCCGTGGCGGCCGCGGACACACGGAACGGGTGCCTTCGGCACGGGTCACCTCGCCGCTGCCACAGCCTGGCCGGTTCCGCGGGAAGCCGCGCGCCAAACGCACCTCGCGGAAAGGAATGTTTCGCACTGCTGCCGCGGATTGTATACTGAGATCCTGAATGTACAGCAGCACAAGAGTTCCTGCGTGCGAATCGACGCACAACCAACGACGGCCCGCTAATCAATAGTGACGGAACTGGCACACGTGGTGTTCTACGTGCGGCGTCTTTCGCCGGCGGTTTCCTTTTATACGGAAATCGTCGGCCTTACTCAGGTCGGTAACGTATTCGGCGGCCGCGCCGCATTGCTTACCGGTGGCCGGACCCATCACGAGCTGCTACTGATAGAAGTCGGAGATGCGCCGGCGCCTCCTTCCGGTCGACGCATTGGGCTTTACCATGTGGGTTGGAAGGTTGGCGAGAGTCTCGCCGATCTACGCCGGGTCTACGAGCACATCAGGGCCAGGGGCTACCCCATTGAAGGCATGGCGGACCACACGGTGAGCCAGAGTCTGTATCTCTCGGACCCGGACGGAAACGAGGTCGAACTCTTCGTAGATGACCCCGGGGTCGACTGGCGAAAATCCGATGCCTGGATGAGCGATCCCGTCAAACCCCTCAAACTCTGACCCCGGGACGATGACGCCCCCGGCCCACCGGCACTGGCGGATCAAGCAATGCGCGAAGGCAACGCAAATTCTGCTAGACTGGCGCAAACCGAGGAGGACGATCGATGCCCACACCAGTCACCGAAGAAAAGGTCTACCAGGCCCTTAGGAAGGTCATTGACCCGGAATTGCGGCACGATGTCGTGGAGCTCGGCTTTATTCAGGACGTTGACATCATCGGCGACTATGTCCGCCTGGACATCCAGCTCACCACTCCTCACTGCCCCTACGCGGAACAGATCGTGCGCAGCATCCGCGAGGCAGTGAGTTCCATCGAGGGTGTCGCCAAGGTCGACGTGGAACGCGCCTGCATGAAGGAAGAATAAGCGCCCTCCGTGGCGCTGCGCTCCGGGCAGACGTTCCCTCAGTGCGCCCCATAGCGCACGTCCATGTAGCAGGGTCCGTGAGGCAGCCAGTCCGGCATCTTGTAGTAGGCCGTCATGAGCCACTTCAGCACCTTGTCGCGATAGGCCTGGTAATTGAAATCCTGGCCGAACACCATATAGAAAGGGGTGCCGGCGACCATCAGCTTCTGGATCCTGATCGACTTGAAATAAGGCGCATAGTCCGGAACCGGCGGCGTGCTCTTGGTCATGATCAGGATGTTCTTGCCGGCATACTTGCGGAAATCGGTAAGTATGTCGTCCTGCCGGCCGTGGTAGGAGCCGACACCGAACACGATGACATGCTGATTCCTGAGGTAGGAGAAGATCGAGGACGTCGTGTAGCGGTCGGTCGCGAACACGTACTTGCCCGCATACGGCATCATGTCCTTCCAGAGCACGTTGTTCCTCTCGGTAAAGACAATGGAGTCATATTGCTTCGTGAAATTCCAGTCCTTGAGCGGCATGACCAGGCCCACGGTCACGAGCACAAGGTGGAAAACCGTGAAATACGCCATGAATTTGGTGGCCGTCACCAGTTCCTTATTGCTGAGGTAGATGGCCAGCGACAGAAATACAAATCCGTAAAACGACAATGGCCAATGCAGACCGATGTCCTTGAAGGTCGACAGCACTGTAAAGAATGCGAACGGTATGGCTGACGAATAAACGAAGATCTTCAGGTCGCTTGCACGCGCACGCTCTGCCAGTTCACGCCGGTGTCGCATGAGGTAGAAAAGCAACGGCGGTGTAACAAGGTAGACCACAATCCCCGCCCACATCAGGAACTTGCCCCAGGACAGCTGCATTCCGTGATTGCGGGTGAGAAGATTGAAAAGTATGTTGTCCCAACAATGCGTGTAGTTCCAGTACAGATTGATCAGACCGAACGGGAGCGATGCCAGAAAGAGTAGCGCGAATCCGCGCGTCTTATCGCGACTGCGGTCGGAGAACAGGTAGTAGGCAAGATAGGAGCCTATCAGCAGTACCGCGAAATACTTCGAAAGAAACGCCAGGCCAAGGCAGACGCCGGCCCAGAAGTAGAACTTCATGGAGTTGTCCCTGAGCGCCCTGAACAGAAACGCGCAGGACAGGAACGAGAATATGATCAGCGGCCCGTCAGTGGTGATGAGTATGCCCAAAACGGCTATGGGCGAAATCATGTAAAGCACCGCGACCAAGTAGGCACGGCCCTGATCATAGCTTCGCAGCAGCAGATAGATCCCGACGCCGATGATCGTCGACATCGCCACCGCTGGCGAACGCATCAGCAACGTTGAGTTTCCGAACTTCAGAAGCACCCACAGGATCCATCCAACCATGGGCGGATGATCATAATAGCCGTCACTGAGGTGCTGGCCCCACTCGATAAAGTAGGCCTCATCAGCCGTTATCGGGATTGCCGCGGCAAGGATGATCTTGATGACCAGGGTGGAAAACAGCGTGATATAGAAAAGTCTGCGATAGGATGCGACGCGGTCGTCAGCTGTGCTGCTCACATTTTTTCCCCGTGCGGTTGGCTGGTTTATCGTGAATGATGGATCGCGCCGGCTACCTGCTAGGCCGGCGTGCCACTTAGTTTTTTCCTTAGCAATTCGTTAACCTGTGCCGGGTTGGCCTTGCCCTGCGTGGCCTTCATGACCTGTCCGACAAAGAATCCGAAAAGCTTCTCCTGGCCGCAGCGGTATTGCTCCAGCTGCTTTGGGTTTCGCGCCATAATATCTTCGATGGCCCGCTCTATGGCGGACCCGTCGGTTATCTGCCTGAGGCCCTTTTTCTCGATAACGGCGTCCGCATCACCTTCGCCGCCCCACATCGCCTCAAAGATCTCCTTGGCGATCTTGCCGGAGATCGTATTGTCCGCGATCCTGCGAATCAGCCCGGCCAGCATGTCTGCAGTCACTGGCGCGGCCGCAACCTCGAGATTGTCACGGTTGAGGTAACCGCTGAGATCCCCGATGACCCAGTTTGCAGTCAATTTTGACTGTCCGGGGGCAGCGCCCACCGCAGCCTCATAGTAATCCGCCATCTCATGAGCACCCGTCAGCACCTCGGCGTCGTAGGCCGTAAGGCCGTATTCTCGGACAAAGCGCTCGCGCTTAGCGTCAGGTAGCTCCGGCAGGCTTTTCGCCGTCTCCTCGATGAATCCGGCTTCGAGTTGCAGCGGCAGCAAATCAGGGTCGGGGAAATAGCGGTAATCATGGGCCTCTTCCTTGCTGCGCATGGACCGTGTTTCATTCCTGACGGAATCGTACAACCGCGTCTCCTGCACCACCTTGCCGCCACCCTCGATCAGGTCGATCTGTCGTGCGATCTCGTATTCGATCGCCTTTTCCACGAAACGGAAGGAGTTTATGTTCTTGAGCTCGGCACGGGTACCAAATGCATGCTGACCCTTGGGTCGCACGGAAACATTCGCGTCGCAGCGGAACGATCCTTCCTGCATGTTGCCGTCGCAGATCCCGAGGTAACGCACCAGAACATGCAGCTTCTTGAGATAGGCCACCGCTTCCCTTGCCGAACGCATATCGGGCTCGGAGACGATCTCGAGCAGCGGAGTACCAGCACGATTCAGGTCGATGCCGGTAAGCCCCTCGAATTCCTCATGCAACGACTTGCCGGCATCCTCCTCAAGATGGGCGCGAGTAATACCGATCTCCTTCCGTTCCCCGTCCACGTCAATCACGAGCCTGCCGAGCTGCACGACCGGCAATTCGTATTGCGAGATCTGGTAACCCTTTGGCAGATCCGGATAAAAATAGTTCTTGCGCGCAAACACTGAGCGCCGGTTTATTGTGGCACCGACCGCGAGGCCGAACTTCACGGCCATGCGCGCCGCCTCCTTGTTCATGACCGGCAACACACCCGGCAGGGCGATATCGACCGCGCAGGCCTGCGTGTTCGGCTCCGCCCCGAACCGGGTGCTGGATCCCGAGAACAGCTTGCTTTTAGTGAGCAGCTGCACATGAACCTCAAGACCGATAACCGTTTCCCATTCCATCAACAAGCCTTTTCCTGGATTTTACGCGAGCCCGACGCGCGCCGTCGCGACCACCCGTGGTGGTTTCCGTGACCGCTGGGCTCCTTTTTTTGGGATCTTCGGATCAAGACTCCTCCGTCGATTCCGTTAGACGTGCCGCCAGAGGAACACGGGTCGTCGGGCGCTGCAGGACTTTCTTGCCCCGCAGTATAATTGCAGAGTTCGGCCTTCGCACCCCTCATTATTGATTTGCTGCTGCCCCTCGCATCGACAACAGATCCCGCAGCCTTTCCCCGGCTTCTGGCAGGAATCTCAGAATCCTTCCGGCACACGCAGGTGCCAGTCCGTCACCTGCTGATACTTGTGAGCTACGTTGAGCAGCCGGGCTTCGTCAAAATACCTGCCGATGATCTGCAGCCCGATCGGGCGTCGGCTGCCGTCGAACCCTGCCGGGATCGACATTCCGGGCAACCCCGCGAGGTTGACCGAAATGGTGTAGATGTCGCTCAGATACATCGCAACCGGATCGTCCGTCTTCGAACCAAACTCGAAAGCAGTAGTCGGCGAGGTCGGCCCCATGATCACGTCACAGTGCTCGAAAGCACGGTCGAAATCGCCACTGATCAGTCGTCTCAGCTTCTGCGCCTTGAGGTAGTAGGCGTCATAATACCCGGCAGACAAGGCATAGGTGCCGATCATGATGCGGCGCTTGACCTCGGCACCGAATCCCTGGGCCCGGGTCTTCGCGTACATCTCCCATAAATCGGCATATTCAGGTGCGCGGTAGCCATAGCGGACCCCGTCATAGCGGGCCAGATTGCTGGATGCTTCGGCCGGCGCGAGCACATAGTAGCAGGGGATTGCGAGCCTGCTGTTCGGAAGGCTCACTTCCACGACCTTGGCACCGAGCTTGCGATACTGGTCGAGCGCAGCCTCGATCACGCGCCCGACCTCGGTGCCCAGACCCTCTCCGAAATACTCGCGCGGCAGCCCAATGCGTAGCCCCGCGACCGATTCATCCAGGGTGCGGGTGTAGTCGGGAACCGGGCGATCGACAGAAGTGGAATCGCGCGGATCGAAACCGGCCATAACGTTGAGCAGCAGCGCCGCATCCTCGGCACTCCTGGCCATGGGGCCGCCCTGATCGAGGGACGACGCAAAGGCGATCATGCCGTATCGCGACACCCGCCCGTAACTGGGCTTAAGCCCGGTAATCCCGGTAAGCGCCGCTGGCTGACGGATGGACCCGCCGGTATCGGTACCGGTGGCAGCCGGAGCAAGCCGCGCTGCCACTGCCGCGGCCGAGCCCCCTGAGCTGCCGCCCGGAACGCAGCGGCGATCCCAAGGGTTATGCACCGGTCCGAAAAAGGAGGTCTCGTTGCTTGACCCCATTGCGAACTCGTCCATGTTGGTCTTGCCCAGCAGCACGCAGCCGGCGGCGTTGAACTTCTGGATTACGGTCGCATCGTAGGGCGCCACGAAATTCGCCAGCATCCTGGAACCGCAGGTCGTCGGCAGGCCATCGGTGCAGAAAATATCCTTCTGGGCAATCGGGATACCGGTCAGCACATTAGATTGGCCGGACTTAAGACGCGCATCCGCAGCCTGCGCCTGCTTTAAGGCGCGCGCCCGGTCAACCGTAACGAAGGCATTGAGATCACGATGCGCCTCGATCCGGTCGAGATACGCCAAAGTAAGCTCGTGGGACGAAATATATTTATTATTCAGTGCCGTGGACAGCTCGGCGAGGGATTTTTCGTGCATGGACATGGGCAAAATCAGCGACCCGAACGGGCGATGCAAGGAAGGTTATGGCTCATTCGATCACCTTCGGCACGAGGTACAGGCCGGCCTGCGCAGACGGCGCGATGCTCTGAAAAACCTCCCGCTGATCGGTTTCAGTCACCTCGTCCGCGCGAAAACGCATTCCGGCGTCAAGGGGATGGGACATCGGAGCGATGCCCTCGGTATCGACGGCGTTCATCTGCTCGATCAAACCGAGTATCCGGGACAGGGTTTCGGCGTAGGCAGCCAGTTCTTGCTCGCCGACCTCTAGGCGTGCAAGATGGGCAATGCGTTCTACGTCTGTTCGATCCAATGACATTCGAGTCCCTCAAGTGCGCAGCGCACCTCAAACGGTCGTCCAAGTTAACATATTAAGGTCCGCTGTTGAACCCGCTCTCGGTGGTTGATAGAGTAGGATGATTTTATGCGTTTTTCCCACATTACGACTAATTGACAAGGTAAAACCTCATCCATGTTTCGCACATTGCGCGGTTTTTTTTCGAGCGATCTGGCCATAGATCTTGGCACGGCAAACACGCTGATCTATGTGCGTGGCAAGGGAATCGTTCTCAATGAACCATCGGTCGTAGCGATCCGCCAGGAGTTCGGGGCCCGCAATAGCCGCAGCGTTCTCGCGGTCGGTTCTGAAGCCAAACGCATGCTAGGACGCACTCCGGGCAGCATCCAGGCAATCCGCCCGATGAAGGACGGGGTTATTGCCGACTTCACCGTAACCGGTGAGATGCTCAAACACTTTATCCGCAAGGTGCACGAGAAGCGCCTGTTTCAGCCAAGCCCGCGTATCGTGATTTGCGTGCCCTGCGGTTCCACCCAGGTCGAGCGACGCGCGATCCGCGAGTCTGCAATCGGCGCGGGTGCGCGCGAAGTGTACCTGATCGAGGAGCCGATGGCCGCGGCCATCGGGGCCGACCTGCCGATCGCCGACCCGACCGGATCCATGGTCCTAGACATAGGCGGGGGCACGAGTGAGGTCGGCGTCATCTCTCTCGGCGGCATCGTATATTCCCATTCGCTGCGCATCGCCGGCGACAAGATGGACGAAGCAATCATAAATTACGTTCGACGCAAGTACGGGCTGCTGATCGGCGAGGCGACCGCCGAAAAGGTAAAAAAGGAAATCGGTACCGCCTGGGAGGACAGCGAGGTGCGGCAGATGGAGATCAAGGGTCGCCACATCGCCGACGGCGTTCCACGCAGCATGGTGATAACCAGCAAAGAGGTACTTGTCGCGCTGCAGGAGTCGCTTACCGGCATAGTCAGCGCCATCAAGGCAGCACTGGAGCAGACCCCGCCCGAACTCGCGGCCGATATAGCCGACAAGGGCCTGGTAGTCACCGGTGGCGGCGCGCTGCTGCGCGATTTGGACCGGATGTTGCGCGAGGCGACCGGTTTGCCTATTGTTGTCACTGAAGACCCCCTGACATGCGTGGTACGTGGTTGCGGGCGGGCGCTGGAGGAAACAGAAACCTTGAGTGAGGTTTTCGTCCACGAATAATCTACACTGGATGTATTGATGCTGAGTTCGCCCGGCTGGTCTTTGCGTACGCCTACCGTCTTGACCCGCTTTGTCGTCTTCACCGCACTGTCTCTGGCACTCATGGTTCTTGACCACCGTGGCCAGCACCTCGCCAAGATCCGTGCAGGTCTGAGCGTTGTGTTCTATCCCATTGAAGTTGCGGCAACTCTTCCGGCCCGGGCGGTCGAATCGTTCCTCAACTTCGTCGGCGGCAATGAGGCATTGCAGCGGAAATACGACAAGCTGGCTGCCAGACAGCCTCTGCTCGAGGCGAAGCTTGAACGCTACGACGCGCTCGCGGCTCAAAATACCCACCTGCGAAAGCTGCTCGGATCTGCGGCGCTGGTCGCGGATCGGGCTGTGGTTGCCAAAATTCTTCAGGTCAGCGAGGAGCCGTTCACACGCAAGATTGTCATTGCCAAGGGCAGCCTAGACGGGGTGCATGACGGACAGCCGGTCATAGATAACCACGGCATTATGGGACAGGTCACCGAAGTCGACCCGGAACAAAGCCGCGTCACACTGATCACCGACCCTGGTCACGCCATTCCGGTCGAAGATACCCGCAACGGCCTGCGCGCCATTGTCTTCGGAATCGGCGATGAAAGCAGTGTTGCGGTGCGCTACCTCACGGCGCCGACTGACATCAAGGTGGGTGATCTTCTTGTCAGTTCCGGTATCGGTGGGACTTTTCCGTTTGGGTACCCGGTGGCGCGCATCACTCGCATTGTCAACAATCCGAACGAACCCTTTCTGAATATCCATGCCCGCCCTGTCGCACACCTGGAGTACAACAAGGAAGTCTTGCTGATCTGGCCAACCAAGACCACTCCCGGCAGGATGTTGCCACCGGCATCCGTGCCGGGTTCCCCGCCGACCCCTTCGAACGGAGTCCCGGCGATACCCGACGCAACCAGGCGGCCGCCAGCCGGCCGTGCGCCCGCACGGCCGGCTGCGGGCGCCGCAGATAGCTCCGCTGGCGCCGCCCATGGGCATTGAACATTTGCGTTCATCGGCTGCCTTAGATTGCAACGCCGGGGCAACGCGCCAGCCACAAGGGTTTCGATGAGTCTCGCTCAGAACAACCGCAGCCGGATGGTAATCGCCTTCACCTTCGTGGTGGCCCTGATCCTTTCGATTCTGCCCGGGCCCGCGTGGGCTCAGCCATTTCGTCCCGACTGGGTTTCGCTGGTACTCATTTACTGGTGTATGGCCACACCGCAACGCGTCGGGGTGGGCGTCGGCTGGACAGTCGGACTGATACTGGATGTTCTTTACGGCTCGCTGCTCGGAGAACAGGCGCTGGCCAAGACCCTGATCGCATTCCTTACGCTCAAGCTGCACCTGCGCATGCGCATGTTTCCGCGCTGGCAGCAGGCGGTGACGGTGCTTGTTCTGGTGGCCATTAACCACTTGGTTGTACTCTGGATCAAGGACCTGGTTACACATACCCCTGTGCAGTGGTCATACTGGTCATCGAGCGTTGTCAGCATGCTCATCTGGCCATGGCTGTTTGTCATCCTGAGGGACGTGCGACGCCGGGCGCGCGTAAGCTGAGCCCATGTCTGGAACACCGATCAAGGACTACCTGCGCGAATCGCGCCTGTTCAATTCACGCATACTGGTCGTGGTGGCCGTCATTACCTTGCTGGTGCTGGTGCTGATTGGACGGCTTGCGTATCTGCAGACCATCGACCATAAGTACTACGCGACTTTGTCCAATGAAAACAGCATCAACCCGGTCCCGATTGCGCCGGTGCGTGGATTGATCTTCGACCGCAACGGGGTCGTGCTCGCCGAGAACTACCCGGTCCTCACCCTGGAAATCGTGCCGAACCAGGTGAAGAACATGAAGACCCTGTTGTCGGAGTTAGGCAAGGTGGTGACGCTGAACCATCGTGACCTGAGGAATTTCTACAGGCAGCTCCGCGAAAAACCACATTTCGACAGTCTGGTTCTGCGCAACAATCTGACGGAAGAGGAGGCCGACCGCTTCGCGGTGCAGCGCTACAGACTCACCGGCGCCGAGCTGCATGCGCGCCTGGAGCGCTACTATCCGCAGGGAGCGCTCGCGGTTGCCGCACTGGGCTACGTCGGCAGAATCAGCGAGAGCAACACCAAAGTGATCGACAACGCCGATTACCGCGGCATCGAGTACATAGGCAAACTTGGCGTCGAGGCGAGCTACGAGAACGTGCTGCGCGGCCGGAGCGGCATTAAAAAGGTCGAGGTCAATGCCGAGGGCCGCGCAATCCGTACCCTTGACCGCATACCGCCGGTAGCAGGAGAGAATCTGTATCTCAACCTGGATGCGCGTCTTCAGTCGGCAGCCGAGCAGGCACTCGGTGACCGCCGGGGGGCGGTGGTCGCGATAGATCCCAGAAACGGGGGTGTTCTGGCGTTCGTCAGCACCCCGAGCTATGACCCGAACCAGTTTGTGGATGGTATCAGCACGACCGCCTACAAGGCCCTGATGGACAACACGGACCGGCCGCTTCTCAATCGCGCACTCGACGGCCGATATGCGCCGGGCTCAACCATCAAGCCGTTCCTCGGCTTGGGAGCGCTGGAGGATGGCCTGAATCCGAACAAGACTTACTACTGCCCTGGGTGGTACAGCCTGCCTGGAAGTACGCATCGGTTCCATTGCTGGCGCTGGCGCGAAGGCGGTCATGGTGTGGTCGACCTGCACGACGCTATCGTGGAGTCCTGCGACGTGTATTTTTACAATCTCGCCGTGCATCTCGGGATCAACCGTATAGACAGCATTCTCGATGAGTTCGGATTTGGCGCCAGAACCGGCGTCGACGTTCCGGGGGAATTCAGGGGTCTGGTCCCATCACCGGCCTGGAAGGCCGCTCACGGCTTGCCGTGGTATCCGGGCGAAACGGTCATCATGGGTGTCGGCCAGGGTGCAGTCCTGGTCACCCCGCTCGAACTGGCCAACGCCACGGCCATGCTGGCCGATAAGGGCGTGGGTTTCCAGCCGCGCATCGTGCGTGCAATCGAGAATCCGACGACCAGGGTTCTGACCTATCTCAAGCCGGTGCCCGGGCGCACGGTGGCGCTGAGCAACATGAACGATTTGAAGGTGATCGTTCAAGACATGACGGACGTAGTCAGCTCGCCCAGAGGCACTGGATACTTGATG
Organism: Pseudomonadota bacterium; assembly: GCA_021790335.1. GTDB lineage: Bacteria > Pseudomonadota > Gammaproteobacteria > Acidiferrobacterales > UBA6901 > JAJYCY01. Next base: position 44,381 of record JAJYEE010000017.1, read on the forward strand.
GGCCACGATGCTCCGTACAAGATTGCTGGCAAAAGCGGTACGGCCCAGGTAAAGGACATGCCGGCAAGCGCAAGTTACAATGCCAAGAAAGTCGCCGAGAACCTGCGCGACAATGCGGTGTTCATCGCGTTCGCCCCCGCCGGGAATCCGCGTATCGCCGTTGCTGTCATCGTGGAGCACGGCGGCTTTGGTGGCGAGGTGGCGGGGCCGATTGCACGCAAGGTAATGGATGCCTATCTGCTGCCCGATCACCCTGCGCTGGCAAATGCACCCAAACATCCCCGACAGGCGCCACACCATGCCGGGTGACGCCGTGGATGGCAACCGGCGCGGCCGTCCGCCCCGGGGCGGGCTTTCCGCTGCAGAGTTTCTGTTCTAATCTTTGAACCATGAATAATTGGCAGCGCTGGCATATCGACAGACCCCTGTTTCTCGCACTTTCGCTGTTGTCGGTGGTAGGCATGTTTGTGCTCTACAGCGCCAGCGGTGAAAACTCCATGCTGATGGTGCGCCACGCACTGCGTATGGCGCTCGGTTTCGCTGTGCTGGTCGGTGTCGCGCAGATCCGACCTGAGACGCTGCGGCGCTGGTCGCCATACATTTTTGCGTTCGGACTGGTGCTGCTCGTTGCCGTCCTCGCCATCGGATCCGTAACGCTCGGGGCGCGACGCTGGCTCAACCTGGGGATCATCCGTTTTCAGCCGGCGGAAATCATGAAGCTGGGTATGCCTATGATGCTTGCATGGCTTTTTGCGCGCGAATCCCTGCCGCCCAAGACACGGTATATCGGGCTGGGTGGAGCCATCGCATTGGTGCCCATCCTGCTGATCGCGAAGCAACCCGACCTCGGCACGGCCGCACTCATACTGGGCTCCGCTCTTACGGTCCTGTTCCTAGCCGGCATGAGCTGGCGTTCAATCCTGGCAGTCCTGGTATTGGCCGCCATGGGCGCGCCGCTCTTGTGGGCGCACCTGCACCAATACCAAAGACAACGCATCGCCACCCTCCTGGATCCGACTTCCGACCCCCTGGGTACCGGTTACCATACGATTCAGTCGATGATCGCGGTCGGTTCGGGAGGCTTTTTCGGCAAGGGATGGCTCAACAGCAGCCAGGCCCATCTCGATTTTCTGCCCGAAAGCTCGACCGACTTCATTTTTGCGGTCTTCGCCGAGGAATTCGGGTTTCTCGGCATTGCCATGCTGTTCTGTCTTTATCTGTTCATCATCGGACGCAGCCTGCTAATCGCGTTTTATGCGCAGGACACGTATACGCGGTTGCTCTCCGGTGGCCTGGCGCTGACCTTTTTCATGTACTTCTTCGTTAACATCGGCATGGTAAGCGGCGTGCTGCCGGTCGTCGGAGTTCCTTTGCCCTTGGTAAGCTATGGCGGCAGTGCGACCGTGACAGTGATGGCGGCCTTCGGGATGATCATGAGTGTCCATACACATCGCAGAATCATCACTCACTGATGCGCCTTGCCGCTTCCTCGCAAGAATTCCCAAGCCACGCCGAAACCAGGCGCGACAAGCACTGGCCCCTCGGTCGCCTGCCGCTGCTGCTTCTGCTGCTTCTGGAAGCTGCCTGCAGCACCATCCCGCGCAAAGGCGGTTACTATGAGCACGACGGTCCCGGACGCATGCCTCTGGCGGAAGTCGAGAGCGTTCCGAACGCCGTTCCCAAACCAGAACCACTGAGCCCCATAGGTAATCAACCCTACACGGTTTTCAACAAGACCTATTACCCACTGAAAGACGCAGCCGGTTACCACGCTCGCGGCATCGCTTCCTGGTATGGACGCCAATTCCGAGGCAAATTCACTTCCGACGGCGAACGCTACAACATGTACGCGATGACAGCCGCGCACAAGACCCTGCCCTTGCCGAGCTACGCCCGGGTAACCGATCTGACCAACGGGCGTTCGGTTATCGTGCGCGTCAACGATCGCGGTCCGTTCCTGAACAACAGGCTGATCGACCTGTCATACGCGGCGGCGGCCAAGCTCGGCATGCTGCGCACCGGGACCGCTCTGGTCGAAGTGGACGGGATCGCGCCATGGGAGAACCCGGTTCAGGTCACCAAGACACAGACCGGCACAGCCCCCGGAGCACCGGCCGCGAAAGCTACCACTCTCGATCCACCGCGGCTGTACCTTCAGGTCGGCGCCTTTGCAAGCAGGCGCAACGCGGAAACACTGCGCACGCGGCTCGAAAAGGCCGACTTCACACAAGTTTGCGTGCAGCGATCGCGCTCCACACCGAATGTGCCCTTCCGGGTGCGTATCGGCCCGCTGCCAAGTGTCGCAGACAGCGACAGGCTCGCGCGGCGCATTGCCGCCTACGGAATTCGCAATGCCTATGTCGTGGTGGAATAAGCCGGCCGGCGCACCGGTCCGGACGTGCCCGGAAGCGGGCGCCTAGTCGCCGGATCCCGGACGTGCGGCCCTGCCCCCATTGTTGGGTCGCTGGCCTGCAGCCCATCGCCCGAGGGATCCTCTTGCGGATGCCAGCGGCGGCATTGATGGGGACAGAGCACCGCGGCTATGCCAGAGTATAATGCGTCATAACCCATGCCCGGCGGGCTGCCGGACAAAGCTAAGGTAAAGTTGCCGCGGGCGATCACTGCGGTCTGGACGGAACGAACATGGCATTACCCACGCGCGTCTACCTGAACGGCAAGTTCGTACCCTCCGAGTCGGCCCGGATTTCCGTGTTCGACCGGGGGTTCGTGTTCGGCGACGGGGTCTATGAGGTCATTCCGGTTTATGGCGGCCGTCCGTTTCGTCTGTCCCACCACCTGCAGCGTCTCGATGCAAGCCTCGCTGCCGTCAGGATTTCGAATCCGATGACGCCGCGCGAGTGGCAAGACATTTTCCGGGAACTCGGGAAGGAACATGGCTCTGTCGACCAATCGATTTATCTCGAAGTGACACGCGGGGTTGCGCCCCGCGATCATGCTTTTCCTGCCGGGATCGCTGCTACCGTCTTTGCCTATGCGCAACCTCTGTCCTATCCGGACCCCGAACATATTGAGTCCGGGGTACATGCAATCACTGTTCCGGACATACGTTGGTCACGCTGCGATATCAAAGCAATCGCTTTGCTGGCAAACGTTCTTATGCGGCAGAAGGCGGTCGAAAACGGTTGCGCGGAAGCCATACTCATCCGTGATGATCGCGTAACCGAAGGCGCCGCCAGCAACATCTTCATCGTGGCAGGTGGTGTACTTTCTACCCCGGCAAAGGGACCGTATATTCTGCCGGGAATCACACGCGACCTGGTCATAGAGCTGGCACATCACAACAACATCCCCTGCGTTGAAAAGGAAATCCACAGGTCTGAACTGTTTTCCGCCGATGAAGTATGGTTGACCAGTTCGACCAAGGAAATTCTGCCCATCGTACGCATTGACGACCGCGACATCGGCAGGGGCCGACCCGGGCCGATGCATTCGCGCCTGCAGGCTCTCTACCAGGACTACAAGCACACCTTCCGTAACGGTGAGGTTGAATGAGCGCACCCCAGCGCGGCAATGGCCATGGCAACGGATCTGGGCAGGCACCACCGCCTGCGCCTATGGCGTTTCCCTGCCGCATCGATATCAAGGCGATGGGGCGCCAGAGCATCCGGTTCGAAGCTCTGGTACAGAGCATCGTATCGCGCCATGTCCAGCCGCAGGATCTGCACGCCGTTAGAGCGCGACCCAGCCGCAAAAACAGGTATGTCGCGCTCACTCTGACCATCACCGCGCATAGCCGCGCGCAACTCGACGCGATCTACCAGGACCTTTCCGCTTGCGACGACGTTCTGGTGGCCCTTTAGCGATGAACCAGGGTCCGCACCGCATGCCCGCGAAGTGTCCAAGGGGATACATGGAGCCGGATGGGCCAAAGGTGCGCAGGCTCGGGCTTGTAGAGTACCGTGAAACCTGGCTCGCGATGCGCGCTTTCACCGAGCGGCGCGAGGCGCACGATGCAGACGAAATCTGGCTGCTCCAGCACCCTCCGGTATACACGATGGGTTTCAATGCAAAGCATGGAGCGCCCGCCGACGAGCGCGCCATTGGAGTGGTCCAGACCGACCGCGGCGGAGACATCACTTATCATGGGCCGGGCCAGCTGGTGGCCTATGTCCTTGTGGATCTGCGACGCCGCGGACTTGGCCCCAAGGGGCTCGTACGCATCCTCGAGCAGGCTGTAATCGATCTCCTGCACCGCTACGGAATCACCGGATGCCGGCGTGAAGGCGCGCCCGGCGTTTATGTCGGACAGAGCAAGATCGCGCAACTCGGCTTGCGTATCCGCCGTGGTGCCAGCTATCACGGTCTCTCTTTCAATGTCGATATGGACATCGGCCCTTTCAGACGCATCGATCCCTGCGGCTATCCAGGCCTGGAAGTCACGCAGCTGGCCGACTTTGTACCCAAACCGGACCTCAGCGAGGTCGAATCGGCACTGCTTGACACGCTGTACGGAAATCTGGGTTACAATGAAAAACAATCCAGTGTCGTGGAACTTCCATAATGCGTCATGACAATCAGGGCACCGATGGGATGGACGGCTTCAATTCGAAGCCGAACCCCCTCAAAGGCGCATCCAAGACCGCGCGCATTCCGATAAAAGTCACGCCGGCCGTCGAACGCCTGCCCAAGCCACGCTGGCTGCGTGCGGGATCGCCCAATACACCCGAGGTGGCACGCCTGAAGTCGATTCTGCGTTCCAACGGGCTGCATACGGTCTGTGAAGAGGCGGGGTGCCCGAACATCGGCGAATGTTTCGGCCACGGCACGGCTACGTTCATGATTATGGGCGATATCTGCACGCGCCGCTGCCCGTTCTGCGACGTTGCGCACGGCCGGCCCCGGGCTCTCGATCCGCAGGAACCATTGCACCTTGCCCTGACGGTTGCCCGAATGGGGCTGAGGTTCGTGGTGGTTACGTCGGTGGACCGGGACGATCTGCGCGACGGCGGGGCCGGACATTTCGTGGCCTGCATCCGGTCGCTGCGCGCGCACAATCACGGAATCGGCATTGAAATCCTCGTGCCGGACTTTCGCGGACGGATGGACAAGGCGCTGGATACGCTGGATGAGGCACCTCCGGATGTATTCAACCACAACCTTGAGACCGTTCCGCACCTCTATAAGGCGGCGCGCCCTGGTGCCGACTATGGTCATTCCCTAGAACTTCTGCGCAGGTTCAAGGAGCGCCACCCCGGAATTCCTACCAAGTCCGGACTGATGGTGGGTCTGGGCGAGACGAATCAAGAAATCGAGGCTACGATGCGCGACCTGCGTGACCATGGATGCGAGATGCTGACTATAGGACAGTATCTGCAGCCAAGCCGTGATCACCATCTGCCAGTACGTCGCTACGTAACACCCGAGGAATTTAAGCAGTTCGCGGCCGTCGGCTCCGGAATGGGATTCAGCAATGTGGCAAGCGGGCCGCTGGTGCGCTCTTCGTACCATGCCGAGCAGCAGGCACACAGATCATGAACGGCGCTGACTGGACCTCGGTAGTCTCCCTGTTGCTGCTACCCCCGGGGGGGATAATCGTCGTCCTCGTACTGGGTCTGTTGCTGCATGTAAAGAGGCCGTGGTTAGGCGCCGCGGTTATTGGTCTCGGCACTGCGGCACTTATCGTACTGTCCCTTCCCCTGACTGGACACGATCTCATGGCCGGGCTCGAGACTTACGCCCCGGCCCTTAGCCCTTCTCTGAAAAAGGCGGGCAAGAATATCCAGGCCATCGTCGTTCTCGGCAGCGGGCGGTACTCGAATGCGTCTGAGTACGGCGGCGACACGGTCGGACGAACCGATCTTCTCCGCCTGCGGTACGCCGCCTGGCTTCAGCGACGGACGGGTTTACCGATACTGGTCAGCGGCGGTTCGCCGTTCGGAGAGTCTGTCTCGGAAGCCGACCTCATGCAGCAGTGCCTCACGCAGGATTTCGGGGCACATGTCCGGTGGGTGGAAGGTAAATCCCGGACCACCTGGGAAAATGCCCGCTACACCCGTCAGCTGCTAACAGCCGCCAAAATCGGCCACGTGTATCTCGTCACCAGTGCCTGGCACATGCGGCGGGCGCAATGGGCATTCGAGACCAACGGGATCGATGTGACCCCCGCTCCGACGGGCTTCGCCACACTCGGCGCAAAGTATTCCGGCCTACTGGGCTACCTGCCGTCGACAAAAGGCCTGTCGATGAGCGCCATAGCGCTGCGGGAGCGCCTCGGTTTCCTGTGGTACAACCTGGTACATACCTCGCCGATTACCGCCGGGCCCGGGTTAAGTAACGGAAAATAGGCGTCTTTACAGGCCAAGCCGGGTGTGCGACAAAGCCGCGGAAAGACCTGATGGCTACCGACCCGGGAAAGTTCTGACGACACACCGCGTAGCCGTAATGACGTAGGCCTGAAAAAACGATCCGCATGCCGCATGCCACCTGCCTGCCGTGGCCACGGGAATCCGGACGCACCCGCTACAGTCGGAAAAGTCTCAGCCCGACGCCAAGCGCAGGCTTTGCCGCCTTTGGCGCCGGCTCGGGGCCTGCGCCAGCAGCGCGGTACTTTCTCCCGGTGCAAATGCGGTCTGTATGCAGAATTTCGGGTTGTGACCGCCGCACGGATCGGGGCAATCGTCCGGGCCAGGGACCAACACCGGCGGCGATCAGCGGCTGGATACTTCGCCCAGCAACGAACGAGATGCGGAACCGTCGCCAGAGAGTTGGTGCTCGCTGAATTCGTTCTCGATGTCCATCACTTCGCTGATGCGCTTCAACAACGCATCCACGCATACAGGATCGAAATGCTTGGTGCGTTCGCGCCGCAGAAAATCGAACGCATCTCCGGGTGCCCATGCCTGTTTATAGGGACGCTCATTGACGAGGGCGTCGAAGACGTCGGCTACGGCGACAATCCGCCCGACAAGAGGAATCGACTCTCCGCATAGCGCCCGCGGATAGCCTTGGCCATCGAATTTCTCATGGTGGGAACGGGCGATTTCGGCACCCATCTTCAGCAGGGCCGAATCGCTGTCCTTCAGCACATCATAGCCGATGGACGCATGGGTTTTCATGATTTCCCACTCGACTGTGTCGAGACGCCCAGGCTTCAGCAATATCCGATCCGGAATGCCAACCTTGCCGATGTCGTGCATGGGCGCGGCAAGCAGCAGCATATCGCAGAATTCCCGGCTTTCCCCGACCTCCCGCGCAATCAGCTCCGACAGAAAGGCCATACGGCGCATGTGGCTTCCGGTTTCCTCGTCGCGTGCCTTGCTGAAACGCGCCAACCGGCCGATGATGATCTCCTGTTCGCGCAGCGCGATCCCGCGCACCGCTTCGCTCACCTCACCCCCAAGCCGGCGTGCCTGCCGACGCTGGTCGCGGAGGGTTTGGCGCAGCATCAGAAGATTCTGGCAACGCACCACCATCTCTGCGGGATCGATCGGCTTGCTCAGAAATTCGGTGGCACCGCCGACGAGCGCTGCGGGACGCACGTCCTCGGGAGCCACGCCGGTGATCATCACTATGGGAATTCCGTAAAAGCGCGGATTCTGGCGCACTCGGGCCATGAACTCGATGCCACTCATTTCCGGCATCCGATAATCGATAAGACACAGATCGGGCTCGTTTTCAGCACACCAGGCCAGGGCTTCCCGCGGTGAAACAAAACTGATCGTCGATACGTCGCGCATTTTGCGCTGGAGCGTTTGCTCCATGAGCACGATGTTATCGGGTTCGTCATCCAATAGCAGAATGGTTTGTGGCATTGATGTGGAAATTTTCCATTCTAGAATATTGCATATCTTTCAAAATTCGTGCCATCCCGACCGCGCAGGGCTGATGCCGGCTTCCGCTTCGGAAGGTCCCCAAACTGCGGACAGAAAGTCGACGTCTGGTTTCTTTAAGCCCCTGTTTTACCCATTAAATATCGGTCCATATGCATTATGTCAGCTACCCGGGAATTGGAAGTTGATATGTGCTGGCAATCTGCGATCCAAATGGCAGGAACCCGGGTGACGCAAATTGCGTGCTAAGGCTCGCCGGGTGAGCAGTTCCGACCAGAAGGTGGCGATATCCACCACAGCGGGGCGAAAGCCCGCATCGGCTCGGTGGCAAGCAATCCAGTTTTGCGCGAAAGACCGGCCAGGACAGAGGTCAGCAGCGCACAAAAACTGCGATCCCACACGGGTTCATTCCGGACATAGCGGCAGAAGACAGCCCTGGCAGGCGCAACTGGCTCTCTGGCCTGTCAACGATTTCGGTTCGCCGCAGGACCGGATGTGACTGACTTCCGGGAATACCGGAAGCTGTGAGGAAAATGTCCCGGACCCGGCAGGACACCCCGACATTCGGGTCCCATGACAACCGCAGCGCGGTCTGAGGTTACCGTGCCGGACGGACCGTGTTGCGTCAGGCGCCCGGCGATCTGAAAAAAAGAACAGCCAACGGAGGCAGAGTCAAGGAGACCGAATGCGGTCTCCCGTGCGCTTCGACCGGTTCGGACTCTACACCCCCACGGTTTCCCGTCCCGCTTCCGCCATAGCACCCGGCATCGCTGTTCAGCAGTTCCCGCCAGAACCCGGGCCCAGGCACGCCGATGCGGTAATCCGTCCTCACCACCGGAGTGAAATTGCACACGACGAGAACGGCATCGGATGTATTGCGGCGCTTGCGTACGAAGCTCACGATGCTTTTTTCCCAGTCGTGAAAATCAACCCACTCGAATCCCTCCGACTGAAAGTCCTGCTGATACAATGCCGGCTCGGTACGGTAGACACGGTTGAGGTCCTGAACCCAGAGCTGCACCCCATGATGTGCCTGTTCGCCGAGCAGATGCCAGTCCAGGCTCTGCTCGTGATTCCACTCCTGCCATTGACCAAATTCCCCACCCATGAACATCAGCTTCTTGCCGGGGTGCGCGTAAAGATACCCGAACAGCAGCCGCAGATTCGCGAATTTCTGCCAGACGTCACCTGGCATTTTTCCCAGGAGCGAACCTTTTCCGTGGACCACCTCGTCGTGGGACAGTGGAAGGACGAAATTTTCGAAAAACGCGTACCACAAGCTGAATGTAAGCTGGTTATGGTGGTACTTGCGGTAAATCGTCTCTCGCGAAAAGTATTCCAGCGTGTCGTGCATCCAGCCCATGTTCCATTTCAGCCCGAAACCCAGGCCGCCCAGGTCGGTTGGCCGGGAAACCATGGGCCAGGCGGTCGACTCCTCCGCAATGATCTGGATATCTGGGTATTCGCGATAGGCGGTATGATTCAGGGCGCGCAGGAAATGCATCGCATCGAAATTTTCATTGCCCCCATAATAGTTCGGAACCCATTCTCCAGGTTGACGCGCGTAGTCGAGGTAGAGCATTGATGCGACTGCATCGACCCGCAGACCGTCGACGTGATAACGGTCGAGCCAGAATAAGGCGCTGCTAGCGAGAAAAGAGCTCACTTCATTGCGCCCGTAGTTGAATATGTAGCTCGTCCACTCCGGATGAAAACCCTGGCGCGGGTCTGCATGCTCGAACAGGCTGGTACCATCGAAATATGCCAGCGCAAATTCATCGCTGGGAAAGTGTGACGGCACCCAGTCGAGCAGTACGCCTATTCCAGCCTGATGCAGCGCATCGACCAAGTGCATGAAGTCCTGCGGTACCCCGTAGCGTGCCGTTGGTGAGAAATACCCGGTTGTCTGATAGCCCCAGGACCCGTAATACGGATGCTCGCACACAGGAAGAAGCTCGACATGTGTAAAACCCATGGTACGAACGTATTCGACGAGATCCACGGCCAACTCCCGGAAGCTCAACGAACGATTGCCCTCTTCAGGCACCCGACGCCATGAGCCGAGATGAACCTCATAGATTGACATGGCAGCATCAAGGGCATTGGCCCCGCGCCTGTTCGCCAGCCATTGCGAATCGCTCCATCGATAATCGAGGTTCCAGACAATGGATGCGGTGCGCGGTGGCGTTTCGAATCGGACCGCAAAAGGATCGGCCTTGTCGACTACATAGCCGTTATAGCGGGACTTGATATGATATTTGTAGATGGCTCCTGGAAGAATGCCCGCGATGAACCCTTCCCAGATGCCCGATTCGTCCGGTCTCGCAATCAGGAGATGTTCCGTCCTGCGCCAGGCGTTGAAATCTCCGATCACCGACACTGACAGCGCGTTTGGCGCCCAGACTGCAAAATAGACTCCTTCGACGCCGTCCGCATTCAGGTGATGCGACCCGAGCTTTTCATACAACCGGAAGTGGCGCCCCTGCTTGAACAGAAAGATGTCGTAATCGGAAAGCAGGCTGAACTTGCGAACGCCGCTGTACACCGTTGGAGAATCGGGTCGTGCGCCAATCATCAATTACCTCCGTCGCGCGAATCGCCACCCGGACCACCTGCCCCAGGCATTGACCAGCCCTGGCTGCGCAATGCCCTCATTCATTAGGTGAAGAATCGGTACATCGCACACCGGGAAAAGATTCAGGTATGAGCATATCAGGGACGATTGCCTGCCACCATGGCAATCGCGCACGGCATCCGCCTGGCTGGCGATTATCGGCAGCATTTTGTTCTCGGTGCCACTTCTGCGGTTTCGAAATACTCTCGGGACGATGGCGTGTGCGGATTCCGGCCCATGCCGGGCTGAGGGCGTGAAGCGGGTAACCCGCGTTACCGTGGTCCTTTTTCCATTTCGGAAAGGGGGTCGACGGTGGCGCAACAGAGGTTACCCATGCGTAAGATTCGTGAGATTTTACGTCTCAAAGCGGAAGCCGGCCTAAGCGATCAACGGATCGCCGAGGCGATCGGGGCCGCCCGCTCCACGGTGCAGGAATGCCTGCGCCGCTGCCGGGAAGCCGGTATCGGCTGGCCCTTGCCCGAGGATCTCGATGAAGAAGGCCTGCAGGCGCGGCTCTACCGGCGCACAGTGCCCACACCACGCAGCCCGCTACCCGATTTTGCCAGGATCCAGGCCGAACTCAAACGTCCCGGTGGGACCCGCGCGCCGCTGTGGCAGGAATACAAGGCCGTCCACCCGAGGGCCTGCAGTCATGAGAAAGTCTCCCCTCTTGAGCATCTCCGTTCTTTCCGTTGCTTGGCCGCATGGGCGCATACCGGTCGCACAGGGTGGGGGACAAATTAACCCGGCGATCAGGGGACATTTAACATCGGCGCTGGCAGAGGCGCGCCACGCCGTCGTCCGGGGACCGAGCTTGACCCCGCGGGGGTACCGGCCCGCCCGGATACCCGCCCAACCATCCGCTGCGGCTCACGGGAATCAATACAAGCACCTCCGGGAGCCGGAGAAAGCCATCAACGTCGGACCGCTTTCCCGCTAGATTGTTGTGCATGAATGTCGTCTTCCCTGAAACCGGTCTGGTTCGTGCCACCCTGTAACGATGGCACGATGTATAAGGAATTCTGCGACCCGGGCCGCGAGCCGTTCAATCCACCGGGGTTCACACAAATATCAACGACCAACATGTCGGGAATACGGCGCGGCATACAATGACCAATCCGTTACGCCGGAAAAGATATATCCATTTGGGTCGATGATCTAAAATTCCGTCACATGTTTCTGGAAGCGGTCGAACGCCCGGCGGCTCCAGATACGCGAAAGAGCCGCACATCCGCGACCGCTTCCAGGCGCCAACCAGCTGCGCGTGCCATAGGTGTGTTGTTTCTGCATCCAGTCATGCACAGCCCGTGCCCATCTTGTTTGAGATTGTTGTACGGCCTGAACCGTGGTCTTGGTCTTGCCGTGCTCAGTCAAGGCAGCACCTACGCGTGACCAAATGGTCGAATGCAATCTCAGGCCAGGAAGAACCAATGTCGACGGTCGGCATGTGGTTATGAAAGTCGGCTATTGGCCAGTAGCCCCGGTACAGGAAGTGTGCCGCATTGCAGACATTGGCAGACACACCAGTAAGCCAGGGGCCGCTTTCAGGAAGGTAAATCGAGCGCGTACAATCGGCCAGTTCCGGTCACTCGTTTCACCGAGAAGTGGTGAGTCACATCATGCAAAAGCGGACACGTTGGCCGTGCGGCGCCGACCAATACGGTCGCAGCGGATTATCCTGAATCCCAGAGCGTGTGTGACAGGTGATACATCTGACAAAGTATCATGGCCGCAGAACGCGCAGGCCCAGATGCTTTTCAATCGGGTCGAAGTCCCGATCACTATGCAGCAAGCGATGGCGGTTCTGGACG
>JAJYEE010000018.1 GCA_021790335.1 Pseudomonadota bacterium
CCGCAGGACAGTGTTGTTGAATGATCCGGGTCCACGTAAAGACTAAGGAATCCTTAGTATCCTGTCAAGCCGAATCCGACGATCATCCTGCCTGGATTCAGGAACTCTTAGTCAAGGAATGGAACCCTTGAGTAACGAGGGGATACACCAGTATCGACACTTGGGATCGCGCGAATGACCGGCAAGACATCACCGATCGCAAAACGTCTCAAGGAAGCCCGTACCCGGGCGGGGCTTTCGCAAAAACAGCTGGGCATCAAAGCCGGCATCGACGCGTTTTCGGCGAGCCCGCGAATCAACCAGTACGAGACCGGTAAACACAGGCCGGATTTTGCGACGGCACGGCGTCTGGCGGATGTGCTTCGCGTGCCGACCCCGTTCCTGTATGCCGAAGACGATACGATGGCTGAAATGCTTTTGCTGACCGGCGCACTGTCGCAACGAGACCTGAGAAAGCTGCTCAAGGAGCTTCGAAGGCGCGTGGCTGCTTCCCCGCAGTAGATTCGAAGGACCGCTCCGCTCTGAGACCTGCCAAATGCCCAAGGAGTGCAACTCGGCCTAAGCAAACGGTCAAGCATCGAAAGATCAACGGCCGCTGACAAGCGCTAACCCGCCGAATTTATTGTCCGGACGCTTGTATCTGGAACTCCACACGTCACGTACTCCGTTTGAAGCAGGGCATATTGAAAGCTGCCCACCGAGGCGACCGGCGCCCGTCAGTGCAGGGCCAGCGGACGCACAAAGCATACTTTTGCCGTCCTACTTCACGCTGGGCTAATCAGCTATGTGGTCACCCGCCATGGCTTGTAGTTTCCAGGCGTTGCAGAAACCAACAACTCCGAAACCGCATTGTCGCATTCAACGGCGGTGGCGTCGATCAACGTTCGGTAACTCTGTAGTTCCCCAATCTTGATGTAATCAGCGTCGCGGCCGCGATGCGCGATGTCGCCACGGACACCAACAAAATCATTGATCGTGTCTTTCCCGCATGACCAGTGATCAGACAGCCTTTCGAGTCCAATAGCACGCAAATACAGTTCATCGATTGGCCCTGCTTTGGGGGTATTGATCGCACCGCAAAGTTCTCTTACATGTGTGACAAGGACTTGTTTCCATCCATCACCTGCGAATTCAAGGGGCTTCAATTCATGCTTGGATTCTCTGGCCACCTTAGCTAATTCCTTTTGAACCCGACGCGGCAATTGGTCAGGAGATTGGCACTTGTCACAAAAATAATTTGCGGCTTCCACGCAGAGGGATTCAAGGTAGAGTTCCCACGCAGCGCAGAGCATTACCACACCACTACGAGTGATATGCCCGAGGCCCTTTTTGCCAGGGCTTCCGTCATGCAACTGACCATGGCTTTCAATCAATCTATCGACATCGACAATGTTGCCGCGGAACGCCAGTATTGAGGAGGATGGCATAGTGGCTAAACCACCAGCTGTGCGACTTTTCGCGCGGGAGGACGTGATAATGGGTTTAACATCAATTCATCTATCGCGCAATCGGGATCAATTTGATTGTGACGATGGTTATGAGTGAACATATTTCTCGATGAGAGGTTGTCCCGATTTTTGGTCATAGATTGCGAATACGTATTGATCCCCTGGCAGGGTTCCATAAAACATTTGAATTTGTTGCTTGCAGTCATCAATATGCAATCGCGCGTCGGAACAGGTCGAAACCCAAACTCGTATATCTGCGCGAGCTTGTATGAGTTTCTGAAAGTCGCCATCAATGTCAGGGTGCCGCTTGTTAAGTTCTGACTCTAAAACCATTGCCATGTGAGTGAGAAATTCGCCTCTCTCGTAGCGCTGTTGTGTATACCATGACAAGTCATATAGCCATCCAGAAATGACTTCATGGCCTAAATCGCGTCCTAGCTGTTTAAAGATATTTATAATTGCCTCTGTGCCAGAGCGGCCTTTCCAAACTGGAATCCTGCGTGCGGCTTCCATGATCTTGTCAATGTCACTCATGTGATGCCTCCCATGCTTTTAAGCGCATTCCCATCATTGCCTACGCCGCAGTCTTCTTCAGCGTGGCCGTGACACCCGTTGCCGATTAGTCGAAGCAGTTGAGACTGACGCAATCGCTGAACCGCGCTGGAAGTCCCTCCTCTTTGTTGCGGTCCTCCCGCTGTATTTATTGTTCACGTGCTTGATGGCGTGTCCGAGTTGCTCAGGCTTGTGTGCCCAGCGGCGGACGCTGCCGCGAGTCTTCATGCCGATGGGCAGGGTTCGAGTTTTCCGAAAAGCGGCGGCACTTGCCCGTGCTAGAGCTGCTTTTCTGGTATCGTCTCGCCCCGTCCTTCCATACCATGCACCTGGATCATGCTCTTTGCTAGGTCGAGTCCCGCGGTTGTAATCTTCATCGGTCGCCTCCTCTTCAGGTTGAGTGAAATTGATCCAACTTCACCCTGGCACTTTCGATGCCGTATCGGGAGGGGCGACCTGCGTGGCGATTTTTGGATCATGTGACTTTTGATGAATATTACCGCACCTCCCTGAGAGTCTGGTAGCCGACGAACTGCGGACGGATTGCATAGTGAGCTCCAGCGTCCGCTTCGGCCGACAACCGGGCGTTCAATGCAATCTGAATCGCCCCGGGGCGGTTCAATCTCACGACCGAGTGAGATGGACCCAAGGTCAAGGGTTTTCTGGCACCGGCAGCGAGAGACATACCGGGTCCGCTGTGGATTTATTGAAACAAACTGGAATCACTAACCTCTCCCGGGCACTGGAGTAGCACCCGACCAAGATCATCCGCGATGCTCGCTGCAGCCCGCGACCGGGGGAAAGTAAAAATGCGCTGGATCAGCATCGCTGGCGCCAGGCGCGGATGCGGCATAGGCAACTTGACGTATTTTGTTTGTTTTGTACTAATACAGACATGCGAACGTTCTTGATTATCGTCCCGGAAGGGGGGCTGTTATTCGAGCCGACGGGCATCGCCGACATCCTGGTACGAGCCAGTCGTTTGCAATCGAAGGGCGTATACGAGGAACTCTACCAGGTGACGATTGCCGCCAGCCAACCTCATTGCGTGATACGTGGGGCATCGGGACTGAACCTGCTGGCGCACCATCGTCTGTCGGACCTTGACCCCGAGCTTGAGCGCGACACCATCATGATCGTGGGAAAAGGATCGTCCGAGGAGGAAAGCGTTTGCATTGCGGATTGGATACGCCGTGCAGCACCCAAGGCACGGCGCATCGTTTCGGTCTGCGGCGGGGCCTTGCTCCTGGCCCGGACCGGCCTGCTCGATGGCCGCCAAGCCACTACGCATTGGCAGCTGTTGGACACACTGCAATCATGTTTTCCCAAGGTGAAAGTCCAAAAAGGGCCAATATTTGTCCGCGATGGGTCACTTTGGACTTCAGCCGGAGCCAGCTCGGGCTTCGATCTTACTTTGGCGCTCGTCGAGGACGACCACGGTTTTGCCCTGGCACGCGATGTGGCCCAAGACCTCGTCTTGTTCTTGCGTCGGCCTGGCGGACAGTCACAATTCAGCCGCTATCTTCTGAACCAGGCCAAAAAACCTGGTCCGATCCGCGATCTCCAGTCGTGGATCCTCGAGAATCTCGCCGACAATCTGTCAGTCGCGAACCTGGCGGATCGCGTTGCCATGAGCCCGCGCAACTTTACGCGCGTGTTCACCCGAGAGACGGGCACTCCTCCAGCCCGATATGTGGAAGAGGCACGTCTGGATGCGGCCAGGCAACGCCTGGAACAAAGCACGGACTCTATCGAGCAGATCGCGGCGACCATGGGGTTCGGAAATGGCCTCAACTTACGCCGTGTGTTCGAAAAAACCCTGAAGATCACGCCTACGGAATATCGCCAACGGTTTTGTTCCCGCAGCTTGGCGTAACTTGATCGTTTATTGTCGTTTGCGCCATTCCTTACTCATGTTAGTTTCGATTCAGGACAGATAAATAACTAAGGGGTTCGGCATGGTAAAAGTAGGAATCAATGGATTCGGCAGGATTGGTCGCAATGTCCTTCGCGCGGCCTTAGGGCGAAGTGAATTCCAGGTTGTTGCCATCAACGACCTGACGGACAGCAAGACCCTGGCCCATCTCCTGAAATACGATTCGCTGCTGGGCGTCTTGTCGGCGAAGGTCGAAGCCGGCGAAGGCCAGTTCATGATTGATGGCAGGCCCATCCGGGTCTTCTCGGAAAAGGATCCCGGGTCCATCCCATGGAAAAGCGTGGGCGTCGAGGTCGTGATCGAGGCCACCGGCTTGTTCACCGACAAGGCCAAGGCCGAGGCGCACATCACCAAGGGTGGCGCGAAGCGAGTCATCATCTCCGCACCAGGGAAGAACGACGACATCACCATTGTGATGGGAGTCAACCATGACCGATACGACCCGGCGCTCCACAAGGTAGTCAGCAACGGCAGCTGTACCACCAACGGCCTTGCACCGGCAGCCCAAGTGCTCCACCAGACCTTCGGCATCGAGTATGGACTGATGAACACCACCCACGCCTATACCAACAGCCAGGCCTTGCACGACCAGCCGGAAAAGGATTTGCGAGGAGCCCGGGCTGCAGCGCTCTCGATCGTTCCTTACTCCAGCGGAGCGGCAAAAGCCATCGGCAAGGTCATCCCGGAACTCGATGGGCGCCTGACTGGCTACTCCCTGCGGGTTCCGGTTCCGGTCGTCTCCGTCGTCGATTTGTCAGTCACTCTGAAGCGCGAAGCTACGGCAGCCGAAATCAATGCGGCATTTCGCCAGGCTGCGGAATCAGGTCCGCTGCGGGGCATTATCGGTTATAGCGACGAGCCACTGGTGTCGTGCGATTACAAGGGCGATCCGCGTTCATCCATAATCGACGGGCTCTCCACTCTCGTCATCGGCGGCAAACTCGCGAAGATCCTCGCATGGTACGACAACGAATGGGGCTTTTCGAACCGCCTTATCGACCTGGGCCTGTTGATGGAGAAACACGGGCTGTAACCGCCAATCGGTGCGAGTCAGGTCGTTCTCTCGTCAATTATATTGCCAGATACCTGCTTTGGTCAGCTGAGCTGCCAGATTCCGATGCGGGACGAGTTGTCCGCATTGGCCGAGGACCCGCCGCTGAATAGTGTGCGCCCACCCGTCAGCGATAGCCGAGATAGCGCATTGGCTCCTTTTCCTGCACAAGCAAGCTATGCTGTAATCCTGCTGTAATTGTGTTGCGCTCCAGTGCGCCATGATACATTTCGATGCATGGCAACGTTATTTCAGATCAGGTACTTAGGTGCATGGAGCCGCACGACAATGCATCGTTTGGCGATTGGCGATCAGCAGCTGTCGCGTCGGGTGCAAAGCGAGGGATCCGGTGTCGGCGGGTCGCATTCCGGTGAAAGCGAGCAGATCAGCATCGAACGGGTGGTGCTGCCGTCGGAGATCGCGGGGCTGCGCGATCGGTGCGGATTTCTCAAGCTCGCGGGAGATTTTCCGATCGCGCGGGTCGAGATTCCGATCCCGCCCGCGCGGGCGGAGGTTTGCCGGCCGTTCGTGGCAGCGGCGACCGGGGTAACCGCGCCGGAGCCTGCGGCCCCGCCGGCGGGCGTGTCGAGCGCGGTCGCCGATCTGGGTCGGCGGATGAGGTCGTGAGTGATTGTGGTCACCCCCGCCGTGCGAATTGGAACGCCGGCTGGGCGCGCTGGCGGCGCAGGAATGTCGGCTTTACCATTTCTTCCGGAGGCTCATCGAAGTCCCCCAGTTGTTATCGTTGTGGCTCCGATGAACGACGTCCGCTGCGGTGCCTTCCGCATCGAACCACGCTGCAATCTTTGAGGAACGGCAGTGTCAGCCGATCAACTCGACCAGATCCTCTGCCCGCAGGTGCGTGTAGCGCTTGAGCATCTGCAAGGTCTTGTGTCCGGTGATCGCCGCCACTTGCATGGGATTGAGCCCCTTCTCGAAGAGCCGCGAGGTCGCCTCGTGGCGCAGGTCGTGGAAGGTCAGGCCTTCGACACCAGCGGTAGCGCAGATGCGTTCGAACGCCTGGCTGATGGAATCCGGGCGCATCGACCACACCGCTCCGTCCAGCCGGCGGGGCAGGTCATCGAGGACCTGCAGGGCGCGCGACGACAGCGGCACCCGCCGGCGCGTGCCGGTCTTGGTTTCGGGTACTAGCAACACTCGGACCTTCCGGTCTGCATGCTCCCAGCGCATGGCAGCGATCTCGCCGCGACGCATGGCGGTCTCGATGGCCCAGGGGATGAGGTGCTGGATTTCGCCGCCGTAGGTCTTCGCGGCTTCGATGAGACGGGATTCCTCATCTTCCACGAGCCGCCTGCTCCGGGCATTGGCAGTGCGCGGAATGCGCACGTCCCGAACGGGATTCCCGAGTGACGCCATGCCCCATTCCTGGCGGGCTATGTTGTACAGATGCGACAGCAGGGCAAACCGGTTCCGCACCGTCGCCGGCGTCGCTTCACCGAGCCACGCATCGCGAACTTTGGCGAGGTCGTGACCCCGGATGCCGGCCAGCGGACGCGACGCGATAGCGCTCTGCCGCCAGGCTGACGCGACCGACGCTTCGGCAGCGTGCCCCCTCTTCTTTGCCGACACTTCCCGTCCATAGCGCTCCAGAGCCTCGCTGAGCGAAGTGCTCTCCGCCTCTGTCCGCGAGACGAACTCGCCCCGGTCCATTTCACTCTCGATTTTGCGAGTCCAAGCCTCGGCCTTGGCTTTGGAATCGAACGTCCGAACCTGCGCGGAATATCCGCGCCGGCGGATGTGCGCCTGCCAGACGCGCTTGCCCGCCGGACCCTTACGCGGAATGAACGATGCCATGATGTGCCCTCCATCAGTGGTTATCTGTGGGGGCACTCTACCCGGTTTTGGAACCGGATTACAGCAGGATTACAGCAAACTCGGGATCCGGGCGATGTTGATTGCTGTAACACTTTGATTTATTGGCGCGCCCTAGAGGATTCGAACCTCTGACCTTTGGAATCGGAATCCAACGCTCTATCCAGCTGAGCTAAGGGCGCTATGCCGGAAGAATACCGTTTCACCTAGGGCAGCGTCCACCGGCAATACAGGACCTCCGGCCGCCGGCTTAGGGAAGCGCTTTACCAGCAGTCCAACCCTATGTCCCGTATGGACTAATTCTAGCGCACAAGGTTGATATGCCGCGTTGAAGTGTGCAATTTCCGGGCATTCCGCCTATAATTCGCGCTCGATTCTTGGGGCTTGCCGTAACCGGTGGCGGGCGTTGGTTTTCTCAGACATTGTTGATAAGGAAACAGAAATGACTGATCGCAAGGTGTACAAGACATTTACAGGCCTGGTCGCAGCGCTGGTCGCAGTGACGGTGGTTATCTTTGTGGTTGCCCAGATGGTCACCAGCGGACTGAGGCTCAATGCGGGCAAGACGGCGCTGGCTCAGAATCAAGCGGCCATCGCCGCGCGAATCAAGCCGGTTGGCGAAGTAACCGTCAGCAGTGCGCCGGTCGTGAATAGCCTTATTCCTGCCGCGAGTGCGGCGGTAAAAAACCCGGGCGAGTCGACTTTCAAGTCGACCTGCGTCGCCTGTCATGGAGCCGGCGTCGCTGGCGCACCGAAGTTCGGCGACAAGGCGGCATGGGCGCCTCACATCGCCAAGGGTCTGCCTACCCTTTATAAGCATGCGCTTCATGGTTTCTCGGGCAAGGCTGGCTACATGCCTGCGAAGGGCGGCAACCCCGGTCTGTCAGACGCTGACGTCAAGGCGGCCGTTCGATACATGGTTGCCCATGGCAAATAAAGAAGTGTCCCGTCGATGACGCAAAAAGCGGCCTTCTGGCCGCTTTTTGTTTTGTGCGCCCGGCACGGGCGCACTCTTGTGGGTGTGACTCCCGCCGTAAGCTGATCACAACGAGCGTAGCGAAGCGCAACTGCATGAGGGCGACCGAGTGTGGGGAGGAAGCGTGGAGCGAAGCTGCGAGCCGATGGACAAGAACCGCATAGAAGGCGAAGCCTCGCAGGGCGAGCGGGCATGAAACCGCGAAGCTCTCGTGATCAAGGCGAGGTCGGCGTAAATGCGGCGGTTGTGCAGCGAAGGAGTGCGTTCTTGCCCGGGGAGATCTCGCTTTGCGCCTGAAAGGGTGACGGTGTCGAACCGCAAGCGAGAAGTCAGCAGAGGCCGTAGTAGCTGCCCGTACGGGGCGAAGGGCCGAACGAGGGGAAGTGCTCAAGACCATGCCGATGCACCGAGCAATGTGTCAGATGCCCGCGCAAGCGGGGCGGTCCGGGGCGGCGGGCGGTGAAGCCGCACGCGACGGGGACGGATCGGCTGATCCAACAGGCACTGCTGCAAGGGCTGCAACCGGTTCTGGATCCCCCCTTCAGTAAGCACAGCTACGGTTTCCGCCCTGGGTGGCGCGCGCACGATGCGGTATTGGCCGCGCAGTCGCACGTGCGACTGCGGGCGCACAATCGTGGTGGATGTTGACCTGGAAAAGTTCTTCGACCGGGTCAGCCACGACATTCTCATTGACCGCCCGCGAAGGCGCATCCCGGGCGCCGGAGTAGTTCGGCTGATTCGTGCGTATCCCGATGGCGGAATCATGGGCGATGGCGTGGTGCAGCGCCGGTACGTGGGCACGCCGCAAGGCGGCCCTCTCATGCCATGGACACAAAAGGTAATTTTTATCCGACCCCGTTTTATCTACAGATCCAGAGACGTTCGACGAACTCGGATTGCCGCCGGATCGTACCGCGTTGGGGATCGAATGACGAATCGTAATGCGGTCATGGCCGACCACCACCTCCTTCACGAGCAGTCGCGCAATCCGTTGACGCTCCCGCACATCAAGGGTTTGGGCATGGGCACGCAGACTTTCGAGAAAGGCCGACAGCGTTTGCGCCAGGCGTAAGGTGGTGGCCTGATCCGCCACCTGGGTTTGCAATGTCGCAAGCTCCGTGTGCAGACGCTGCTCACGGCCACGAAGTTCCGGCATCCGCCGGTGCAGTTCATCCAGCGAGAGCAACTCCTCCTGATACGCCGACAAGAGTCGCTCCATGCGTTTGTTGGTCTGCACGAGTTCCCGGTGTAACGTCTCTTCGCGACGCTTGATCGGACTGGAGTTACGCGCGCACTCAAGACGTCGGTTTAGCTCGGCCTTGATCAAGGTCGGATCTTCGAGCAAGCGCATGAGCTCGCGCCACACGAGGGGTTCGAGTAAATCTTGGCGGACCGGACGCTCGGTACAGCGCGCCTTGCCTGCATAGCGCCACGCATCCGAGCCCAAGCAACGGTAGTAATAGATTTTGCGCGCACTCGATCGCGTGGCCGTACGGTACCATGCATAACCGCAATGACGGCAGTGCACGAGTCCCTGCAAGATGGCGGGTTCAATCGTTCGACGGGCCGAGAGTTTCTTGTTTATGGCTAAACGCTCTTGGGCTAACGCAAAGGTCTGCTCCTCGATCAAGGCGGGTACCGCGATCTCGATCCACTGCTCCCGCGGCACCTCGTGACTCGCGCTGTTGCGTGAGGGCAGGCTCCCCCGTTGGCGTAGCGCGCGATTGTTGGTGCGCGTGCGTGCGGCGGGTTTTGTCTTGCCGAAGCAGGCGGTGCCTTGATAGGCCGGGTTGCGCAGCATGGCCCACACCGTGGAGCGTTCCCATTGAGCGTGGCACTTCTGCGTCGGCACCCCGCGTTCGTTCAATCGGCGCGTGACCCCCCCCGATGCTTAAGCCCTCACGGGTGTACCACGCATACGCCTGGCGGACCACGTCGGCTTCGGCCTCGATAATCTCGTAGAAACCCGCGTGCTCATCGGTCTTGCGTATATAGCGATAGCCGTAGGGTGCGCCGCTTAATACACTGACCTCCCCTTGGCGGGCCCGATGGAGTTTGCCGCGGCGTGAGCGCTCCAGAATCTGGGCGCGTTCATATTCGGCGATCATGCCTTGGAATTGCACCAACAGTTGATCTTCGGGCGAGCCCGAGTGCGGGCTGTTTTTAAAAATGATCTCGACGCCGTGACGCGCGAGATCCTCCATCAGCAACACCCGGTAGGCATATTTGCGCGAGAGCCGATCGGGCGAGAGCACCAACACGGCTTCGATCTCGCCCGCGGCGGCGAGATCGCGCACGCGCTCAAGCCCCGGGCGCACGAGGTTGGAGCCGCTGTACCCCTCGTCTTGGAAGATCCATTCATCCGGTACGGCAAAGCCTTCGGCTCGAGCGAATTCCACCAAGGCGGCCACTTGGCTCGCAATCGTCTTTTCTTCCTTCTGTTGATCGGAGGATACCCGGGCGTAGAGGGCGGCGGTCTTCATCGATGATTCCTTGCGGGGCGGGATTCACGCCAACGCGGCGTGTCTGATCGGGGACGAGCAGTGCATAGACGCACTCGAGTTTGGTGGCCAGCAGACGGTCGAAGACGTACTCCAGATGGACGGGATGGCCGGGGGCGCGGCGATCAGCCACGGCCTCGTGCCTGAGCAATAAATCGCAATACCGCCCGCGCCACCGTCTCGCCGATCGTGAGCCCACTTCGCTGCGCGTAGGCCCGCAGTTTCGTCACCACGTCGCTGGGTACCTTGATCGTCATGGGAATAGTGGGGATGGGCACTTCCATCGGGTGTTTGAGGTGCTGTGCCTCGTTGAGGTAACGGTAGGCTTGGCGCAACGAGAGACGAAAGCGCTTGACCAATATGTCGGCGGCCTCGTTGGGGGAGTATTCCCGGTTGATCAGATCGAGGGCGGCATTCAGCCGTTGCGTTTTTTCGGCGAGGGTCGATCGGGCCATATGTCATATATATATTACCTCTTGCGCCGCAAGTCAAGGACCGATAACGAGCGGTTCAATTTCACGTCGCGGTCAAACTCGAAGTTCGCTTTTGTGTCCATGGCGTGCTCTCGCCGCTGCTGGCCAATGTGCTGCTTGATGAGGTGGACAAGGAATTGGAGCGCCGCCACCATCGCTTCGTGCGTTATGCCGATGAACGCAACGTGTACGTGCGCAGCCAGAAAAGCAGGCGAGCGGGTAATGGCATTGCTGCGGCGTCTGTACGGCCGGTTGCGCCTAACGGTCAATGAGTCCAAAAGCGCGGTGGCAGACGTCAAGGGGCGCAAGTTCCTGGGCTATTGCTTCTGGTTCGCCAAAGATGAGGTCAAACGGGTCCGAGAATTGACCCGACGCAATGGCGGGCGCAGCATGCAGGAGGTCATCGAACGGTTGCGACCTTACCTGCTGGGCTGGAAAGCCTACTTCGGACTGGCGCAAACGCCGGGTGTGTGGCGTTCGCTTAACGAATGGCTGCGCCACCGTCTGCGCGCTATCCAACTCAAGCACCGGAAGCGCGGGACGACCATGTACCCGGCACTCTGTCCCCTGGGGGGGGCTCGCCCCGCTGTGGTCCGGCGAATCGCTGCCAACAGCCGCCGATGGTGGCGCAACAGCGGTCTGTTGCTCAACGGCGTCTTGGACTTGGCATGGTTCGACCGTTTAGGCCTGCCCCGTCTCTCTTGACCTTAACCCTCTCGAACCGCCCGGTGCGGCGGCGCAATTTTTCGAAGCCCGATAGTTGCACGGAAAGACACGGCATTGATTCGACAGGCATAAGTGTGACAGCGGGTGCGCAATACCCAGAGAGGCCTCAACGTGTGCCGCGAGGCTGCCGGCCCCATCGAGAGACGACAGGATGCGCGCTCAGGGGTCAGCAGAGACCATAGGTTAGGTGCCAGGACGGGCTAAAGAGCCGAAACGAGTAAGGACGATCGATCTTGTGTCGATCGCCGAGCCTGGATGCCTGGGTATGGCATCGCCTGCGGATCATCGCTTGGCGGCAGTGGAAGCATCCGCGAACGCGCGAATCGCGCCCTGCGCGTTGGGCATCGACGCCCTCCGTGGCTAAAAGTCGAGCGTCAACGGGCGCGGGCCATGGCGGAATGCGGGAGCCAGTCACATGACCCACGCGATACAACAAAAACTCTTTGCCAGCATGGGGCTGGCCTCACTGGTGTCCGCCCATCAGCGGTTGCAGTGTTCTATTTGAACCACCGGATGCCGGACCACACGCCCGGTGTCGAACTCAATCGCCTCACTTGAGGTTGTGTCGAATCGCAAGAAGTTGGGTGCCCAGCGTGATGGCAGTCTAGACCCCAATGCTCTCCGCGTTCACCATCAAGCAAACCCCCGGCAGGCAGAAACGGAAATGCCCCCTACCTCAGCGCGGAACGAGTGTAGTCCCGCTGGCACACAGTCGCCTAAACCACCGCTGCAGATCAGGGGGTGGATGATTTCCGTTCGAGTTCGGCAATCCGTTTCTCGAGTTCGGTCAATTTGGCGCGTGTGCGTCCGAGGACTGCCGCCTGAACATCCATTTCGTCCCGGGTTACCAGGTCCAGTCGCTCAAACACGCTGCTCAGTGCTGCACGCAGGTTGCGTTCGCCGTCTGCGACGAAGTCCTGTGGTAAAGCCCCGCGCAACGCAGAGAGGATCTGATCGATGGGGTTAGCATTTGACATGGCGTTATCACCTGACAGGGTCTCGGTTCATTACCCTTCCATTCACGGAATTCCCGGCGATCTTACCAGATGCGCCCGCTGCGTGCCGCTGCCTGGCCCCGATTTCCGCGTGTGTGTGAAAATTCTCTTCCCAGATTCCCCAATTTCCCGCTGAGCGGCATTCATTTTGTATTGCCGATAACTTAAAATCGCGCCACGCGTCCCGGCTAGAAGCCGGGTGTTGACCACCCGGAAACCCACCGTTCGGGGACGAGAGGAGATTCATGCAGAAGATGCGTGTCACGGTTCTGGCAGCCGGTCTGATCGCTTGCGGCACAGTTTGGGCGCAGGGTTTCGAGCCGCCAACCTACAATGTCGGCGTCGTGAGCAACTATGTGTTTCGCGGCATATCCCAAACAAACAATCAGCCGGCACTCCAGGGCGGTGTCGAGATCAAACATCCTGGCGGCTTCTATGCCGGCCTCTGGGGCACAACCCAAAACATCCCAAGCAGCGGTGCGAATCTGCGCGGAGATGCCTACGCAGGTGTCGCTTACGAGGGAAGTTCCGGCCTGGGCTTCGATGTCGGTGCGCACGCCTATTCCAATGCCTTCGTATTCCCGGGACAGAACCGCAGCTCCTTCTGGGAGGCCTACGGCAGACTGTTCTTTGGTCCGGCATCCGTGAAGTGGTCGCATGACTTTGAGCATCACGACGACTATATCGAGGGGGCGCTCGACTATGACATAGGCAGTGGAGTCAGGCTGCATCTCCATGCCGGTCACTATCTGCTGAGCAACCCCAGCATGGGTGGCAACTATTCTGACGGGAGCATCGGCCTCAGCCGGATGTTTGGCGATCTGGACGCAGCGATTGCGGTTACCGATACGACCCAGGAGCCGAACAGCAAGCTCAATGACACGACCCTTGTTATTTCTGGAGTCTACCGCTTCTAGTCTGCCGCCCGATCCATGCGCGCCCCGCGGGGCGCCGGACCGGGGCCAGTAAATCCGCGGATGCTTGCACCCCGATGGCGCGTCGGGGGTGACTTGTGGAGCATCGCCCAGCAGCCGGATGGCAGACGGAGGCGTCCGCACGATGCCATTGCCGCTTACTCTGCCCATAAATCGCTGATGCATAAGGTGATACTGCCGCTTCGCGGTCTCTGAGATCAGCCAGGCCAAGGTGGCATGGCGTTTGCGTCGGGATTCCTGAAAGGATCGCGGTCTGGCGACCGCAGATCCGTCCTGCAAATCACGCTGCGCCGAGAAGGGAAGCCTTGTTGCAACGACTTACGTGCGATGAAATTAGCGGCTTACCCCGTGTCACGAAGTGCATTTGGGCTGAGTCGATCCGAACATGTCCCGTTGCCGGGGCCGGTCCATGTCACATTGACCCCGGCACCCCAGCGGGCAGCTCTTTCGCCGAGGCCTGTCCTTGAACCGCATCGCCATTGCGGGATCCGGTCCCGAAAATCTCATCGGGCTATGGCGCCGGCGGTTGTTCGAGACGGAAACCGTGTGCGACACCGACTCTGAAGTCTGGTGGCTGCAAACCGAAGAGCTCTATGCCGCCCTGCACCTGCCGACCGCAGCGCCCGATCGGCGGGCACGCCGCCAAGGAAACGCCGGTGCGCTAAAAGTGAGCGACGATCTGCTTACCTGGCAGGGTTGGTTCGACAATCCGAAGGACGCCGACATCGCCGATATCCGGCGTATGCATTTCGATGGACAAAATCTTGTCGGACAGGGGGTACGCGCCCCGCTCCGCGAAATCTGGGAGCGTGTGGCTGCGCCCAGCGATGACCGGCTCGCGCTCGCATTGCGGGACGAATGTACCGTAGCTGGCGATTGGCGTGCGCGCCGCGGTGTATTCGTGGTGCTCGGCGACTACTTCATGTTTGCGCTTGACCGCAGCCTTTGTCTGGCGAGCGGGGCACGGATGCGATCCACCCGCCCGTCCACGTTCGCTGTGTTCCGGCTAGAGCACGAAATCAGTTTCGGTGTCCGGCGCGGCCAAGTATCCTGGGAGATTCGACGTTCCACACTGCCTTACCGCGAGGGCCAGTCTTTGATTGCGGTACATGGCCTACCCGAGCCGGTAACCCGCTGTGAATGGCACCAAAGGGCCCAGATACCGGCCGCGTTGCGACGCTGGCAGGCCGTCGAGATCGGAACGAGATTCACAGGTCTTGTTTGAGCGGATCACCGACACTCGCCGATCCCCAGAGTCTGCGCTGCGCCGTAACCGAGGTTGTTTAGTGCAGGCAGGAAGCTAATCAGTAGACGCTGCCGGACGGGCCGTTCGGCGTCCCGCTCAGACTGCGTACCTGGCCCAATCCCCGTTTTGCCCTATTGTGGTGCATCCAGTCCGTAGCGCAATTTCCCCCTCAGCGCTGCCGCTACCGGGTAAGAATCCACATTGTATTGGTGTATAAAAAACGTGCCAAACGACGATCCCTCGGCAAAAAATGGCTAGCGCATCAGGTCGCTTCAGAACTCTGACCGCCCCTGACGTCAGGGCTGAGCAGACCAATGAGGGGCTTTGTCTCTCGTTCGTACGCGCGCTTACCAAAATCCACGCTTTATTGGTGCTCAATGCGTGCCTAGGCAAAGGCGTGCCCTGCCTGGGGGGCGTCGTGCGGTCCTGGGTGGCCCTTGGTTTACGCTCCGCGCTGACCAAGGGGCGGCAGCCGGGCGCCCGGAGCTGGGCTTGCTGCGGTAGGAGTCAGGGAGCGAGGCAAGGCGTCGCGCGAAGAATTCAAGTCCAGCAGGTTCCAGAAGGCAAAATTTCCCCTTCCCGACGAATCTGGCGGTTCTGAGACGGCGATCGCGAAGCAGCGGCAGCAAGGAGCCCTCGGGCAAGCGCCGGAAGGTACGTCACTCAAAGCACGTCTGTATGGGCAAGAGCCCGGATCGATCATGCGCCCGCTTTCGACAGCGGCCCGCGCACCGGCGCGCGTATTTCAAAAGTGAAGACCTTTCCGGGTTCCTGGCACAGCAGATCAAATGCGGTGCCATCGGTGTCCCTATATTTTCATTCGACGCCTGCACCCTGCGTCCCGTTGGCCCAGTGTGCGAAAAACAACTTGCAGAATGGCTGCCGCCACTTTGCCGAATGTCGCGGACAAGCACGGTGGAAGTGGTTGGACTCCGGTCGAGGGAGCCGGCGCTGCCCCGCCGGTTGGTGTCTGAACCAGACTATTAGCCATCCGGGAAGACGGACCAGAATCTATACCTCCTCGACAAACTCTGGCTCGACGTGCCGTCATGCTCCCACCGCTAACTAATGACGATGTGCAGCAAGCGTGCGGATTCCATGGCGGCCCGGAAGAGACCACCCGTCCACTTGAAGGCCGGATATATGTGTGCGGTCATGACCTTCGTCTGCCTGAATACTAAAGAACCTCTTGCAAGCCGAAAGGGATCCACATATGGCCGGACGGTGGCTTGGGTGTCCTTGGCAAGGGGGCTTGCGCCCACCCGCCCGGGACCCTGCGCCTTCCGCGGACACCTCGCCCCGGTGCTTCGCGCCTTCGCCAGCTCGCAGCGGCGGGCTTGCTGATTTTCCCTGGTGCCGGCTCAGCGCCTCAACACAAGCGGCGCGCTATCCGCAACGAACGCGACGCTTTATCCTTACAATTCCGCTGCTCCTACCCCCTTGCGCAAACCGGCCCCTCATTCACTGCGGACCCGTAGATTCGCTCGTTCTTTGTTTACAAAGCTGACTTGTGCTTTTCCGCCAATTGAACCCATACCAGTCGCACCATTAAGGTGCGATGTGGATTGTCGCGCTCGCCAAAGAGGTGCATCCGGAATTCACTCTGAAATCAAAAGTGGCGCTATCTATATGTTTATACAACATTTTTTAAATTGGCATGGATTCTGCTGTGGCGAGCCTGCAATGGATCTGCATGGCGACCGATGATGATTCATTTGGGTAACTGTTGCACATTAAGGAAAAGCGCCTAAACCGGTCCGGGATGAGGATCGCCGGATCGAATCAACTACACGCGAGGAAAAACCGATGAACCGTTTCAACAAATCCATCCTTGCCACAAGCATGGTGATGTGCTCGGCAACAGTCTGGGCCGCAAACAAGACGCCCACACTGGGTGATGTCCTGCAGGCCTCGGACATCACGTTCAGTGGCTATATCGACACTTCCTACAGCTATCTGACCGGTAACGGTCTTTTTACCAGCGGAACGCCAGATCGAGTCTATGACGCGCAACACAATGCCTTCAGCCTGCATACGATCGACTTGTCCGCTTCTTATCTCCCAGCGAGCGGTTTCGGCGGAATGACGCAACTCGATTACGGCACAGACGCTGCGGTGACTAGCGCTGGTACCGGACTACCTGCAGTCAACGGAGGTTCCGAGGTCGATGTGCAGCAGGCGTTCCTGCAGTATGCCACCGGGCCGCTTACCGTAATGGCGGGCAAATACGACACCCTGGCAGGAGAAGAAGTAATCGCAAGCCCGTCCGATTATAACTTCACGCGCGGAATACTTTTCGGTTATGCCATACCGTTTTCTCACACCGGTGTGCGTGCGACTTATGCACTCAACTCCGATTACAAGCTCATCGCCGGTGTCAACAACGGCTGGAATGTGGTTACGCCTTCGACAACCGGTGTCTACGGGAAAACCCTGGAGCTTGGCTTTGCGGCAACGCCGGTAAAGCCGCTGTCACTGAACGCGGTTCTCTACAGCGGCGATGCGCCCGGAACTGCGGGTGTGGCGGGACGCCGCGATCTTCTGGATCTGGTGGGTAGCTACAATGCCACCGATGCGCTCACCCTGGCTCTGGAAGCCGACTATGGCCAGCAGGCAGACGCAGTGACAGTCGGCTCCAAGGCCAAGTGGAGCGGTGTTGCCGCCTACGCCAACTACAGCATCAACTCCCTGTGGCGCGTGGCCGCACGTCTGGAGTACTTCAACGACCAGAATGGGCTTATGACCGGCATTGCCCAGAAATGGAAAGAAGGCACGCTCACTCTCGCCTTCATGCCGACAGTCCAGACCGAGTTGCGCGGAGAGGTGCGCTATGACAAATCGAACAAGAGCGTCTTTGAGATGGTCAACGGAACTTCGAAGGACAACCAGTCTTCGATCGGTGTGGAAGGCCTGTATAAATTTTAATCGTTGCACGAGGATGGCGCCGTTGCGTCACTCCGGGTGCGGAAGGAGACAAGCATGAAACTGGTCACAGCCATTATCAAGCCTTTCAAGCTCGACGACGTGCGTGATGCCCTGTCGGAAGTCGGGGTGCAGGGCATCACCGTCACCGAGGTTAAGGGCTTCGGGCGGCAGAAGGGGCACACGGAGCTTTATCGTGGCGCCGAATACGTGGTGGATTTTCTGCCCAAGGTGAAAATCGAAATGGCGATCGACGCCAAGATGCTCGACAAGGTTACCGAGGCGATCGTGCGCTCGGCAAAAACAGACAAGATCGGAGACGGGAAAATCTTTGTCTTCGATCTCGAGCAGGTAGTCCGCATCCGCACCGGTGAGACCGGTAGAGATGCGCTTTGATACGGGAGAAACATTAATGCGTAACCAATTTAGTACCAAGATGTTCTTGGGGGCAGTTCTTGCCGTACTGCTGCTGTTTGCCCCAATGCTGGCGTTCAGCGACGAGGGCACAGCGACGCCCGCGCAGGCCCCCGCGGCGACCGCCCCGGCAGCGCCAGCTCCAGCCGCAGTGGCGGCCCCGGCCCCTGCTCCTGCTCCCACGGAGGCGGTGAGCGCGGATGCCAACGTCAAGATCAATCCCGGCGACACCGCGTGGATGCTGACATCCATGGCGCTGGTGTTGATGATGACCGTGCCGGGCCTTGCCCTGTTCTACGGTGGTATGGTGCGCAACAAGAACGTCCTTAGTACCCTGGCGCATAGCTTTGCCACCACCTGCCTCGTGACGGTGCTATGGTATGCCGTTGCCTACAGCCTGTCGTTCACGAACGGCAATCCCTGGATCGGGGATTTGAGCCGGTTGTTCCTGCACGGCATGGGCAAGACCACGGTCTCCGGTCTGTCGGGCGCAGTGCCGGAATCGGTGTTCATGGCGTTCCAGATGACCTTCGCCATCATCACTCCGGCGCTGATCTCCGGCTCGTTCGCTGAGCGCATGAAGTTCTCCGCAGTGCTGTGGTTCATGGGATTGTGGCTTATCTTCGTCTACTCGCCCGTGGCCCACTGGGTCTGGTCCGCGGACGGCTGGCTCAACAAGCTTGGTGCTCTGGACTTCGCCGGCGGCACGGTGGTGCATCTGAACGCCGGCGTCGCGGGCCTGGTGACCGCGCTCGTGCTCGGCAAGCGCCTCGGCTACAAGAAGGAGCCCATGGCGCCGCATAATCTGGTGCTGACCGTGATCGGTGCCTCGCTGCTGTGGGTCGGCTGGTTCGGCTTCAATGCCGGCAGCGCCGTGTCATCCGGTGGACGGGCCGGCATGGCCATGGTAACGACCCAGATCGCGACCGCGGCCGCGGCGATGGCGTGGATGTTCGCCGAATGGCTGGCGCGCGGCAAGCCGAGCGTGCTGGGCATGGCCTCGGGTGCGGTGGCCGGACTGGTGGCGATCACGCCGGCGTCGGGTTTCGTCGATCCGACCGGCGCCCTGTTGATCGGCATCGCCGGCGGTGTAGTCTGCTTCTGGACCGCCACGTACCTCAAAAACATGATCGGCTATGACGACGCGCTCGATGCATTCGGCGTACACGCGGTCGGCGGCGCGCTCGGCGCGATCCTCACGGGGGTATTCGCGGTGAAGGCCATCGGTGGTACGCCCGGTGTGCTCGAAGGCAACTTCGCCCAGCTTGGCAAGCAGTTCATCGATGTCGGCGCAGTGCTGGTGTACGACGTAGTGATGACGTACATCATCCTCAAGGTCGTGGACATGATCGTCGGCCTGCGTCCGAGCGAAGAAGAGGAGCGCGAAGGCCTCGACATCTCCCAGCATGGCGAGCGGGCCTACGGCGACTAGCCTTCAGACACCAAAGAATGAGGTTGCATTTGCGGGCGCTTCGGCGCCCGTTTTTTTTTTGAGAATTCCGCCGGTAACTGCGGATCTGAATAAAACCGGATGGCAAAGCGTTGGCCTGACGAACAGGAAGCGGACAGTGGGTTGCACAGCAGATGGATACCGCGGCCGGTGCGCCGGATGGACATTCGCAAGCCGCAAGCGGGCGGTCGCTACAGCGCACGATCAAGGATCTGAATCCACTGCTACAGGGCTGGATCGGTCACTTCCGCATGCGCCAAGGTGGTTATCCTGGAAGACTTCGGCTGGTGGCTACCGCGACGGCTGTGCTGTCTGCCGTGGCGGCGGTGGAAGCGTCCGTCCACGCGCCGACGTCGGCTGACTGCGTCGGGGCTAGACCCCGGGCGGGCATGGAGCCGTCGGTGACCGGGCGCGGCCTTTGGTGGCATGCCGTCACCGCGCACACGAACCACGCGCTACCCACACTCTACTTCACCCCCTGGGGCTGGTCTCGCTGCTCAGCGGCGTCTTCAGCGTGGGTCATGAACCGCCACATGCGGAACCGTGCGTATGATGGTGCGAGGGGGCCAGAAGGGTGACCTCCGCCCTACTCGATTATCCGATGCAGAAACGACCCGAGAAATACATGTCCGCACGTTAACCGACCGTCGCCATGCACGGCTAACCGCCCATAGCCTAACGCGAACTTAGATGTTTACCGAAAGGCCTGTGGGCCGTCTGAAGCACAGTGTCAGGGCATTCCGGATACCCCGAAGCGGCGCAGAAAGGTGGACGCAAACCCCGCGGGGCCGCCCTAAAGTGCATGGCCGAATCCGGCATACCGTCCCGACAGGCGCTCTTACCCGCCCCGCCCTAAGGAGATTCCCTGCACGACAGCAATTGCTGCCCGGCACTCTCCTGCCGCCTCAATCCGGCAATGGACCGTGCCATGCAAAAACCCGCTCAGTGGGTCGCCTGCCCTGAATTTTCCGGCTGGCCATTGATCAGCATTTGTCCCTGATGGATGGCCACAGTGAGCATATAGTCCGCACCGGCCGAAGCCAAATGCCAGCGTGACGCAATCTGGGCCATGTACGCCGGCAGTGCGCTGTGGACGATGCGGACTACTCGTGATGGCGTTAGCCTGCTGACTTCATCCGGGGTCAGGGTCCCTCGGGTTCTGTAGGCATCCAGCCGCCGATGGATTTCGTCCGTGGCAACATCGGCCACTACGGCTCTCGGCACCAGCAGTTCCGCAGTCCCGTTCATCGCCCGCAGCAGCAACTCGGAGTATCCCGAACCACCGATGTCGGTGCCGTTCAGGACGAACTTGCCCTTGCCGGCAACCTCGCTGCCGTCCATTTTCAGCCCGAATCTGGCGATTTTCAGTTCCGGTGCCTTGCGTGCCAGTGCACGCAACAGCCCGGCAGTCTGGGCAAGCAGCTCCGCCGACATTCGGTTCGCAGGCAGGTGTTGGCGTACAAGCATCTGGGTGCTCCGCTGGAATCCGGCAAGGCTTGCGCTGTCCAGCTTGCTGATCTGCACCAGAAGCTGTCCCGGGCCGTAGCTGCTGTTGCCATCGCTGACCATGCGGACGTGCATCGCAAAGTGGGCGGCTACATCGCCTGCCTGATGCTGCTTTGATAAGGTGATCTGCAGGTCTTCAATGCCGACCGGTCCCGCTGGACTGGGCCTGCTAATATGGCCTACCGACAGGCTGGACTCACCCAAACCCGAAACACCGGGTCGACGCGTCCAGTTGAAAGTCACCTGCGACAGCGAAACGGAGTTCTTGGGACCCCCTAGCTGCGCCAGCGGGCAATCAATATTCCCGGTAACTGTCTTCTGATCGGCACCAACGACGATTTTCCCCGTGGCCAGACCCCAGCCGAAGCCACCGCCGTGGGGAACAATCCGTTTGTAGGCAGGGATATTCAGATTGGTCACGCTGTTTCCAGCAAGGTAAATCATTGTGTGCGCAGTGATGGGCTTAAAACTCGCCAGCGCCGGAGAAACCACGGTGAGCCGCGTCGTTACCATGGCCATCCCTGGCATGAACCCGAGCCGGGTGAGCTCAGGAAGCGGTCCCGGCCGGATGTGGCTGACCACTGAGATATCCGCCGGAAGCCCTGGCACCGCTATCGTTGCCACAGCCGTTGAACCCAGCAAGCCGTTCTGGAAGCGCAAATTCGTGACGGTAAAACCGGCATCCCCGCCGATTTGCCGCAAAAGCGCTTCGTATGTCTGCCGGGCCTGAATCCCGAGCCAGTAGGAGGCGGCGCCCGCTATGGCAACTACCCCCAGAAGCACGGCGACAACGACAGCGGCAGTTTTCTTCATGGCGAT
This sequence comes from Pseudomonadota bacterium, assembly GCA_021790335.1. Classification (GTDB taxonomy): domain Bacteria; phylum Pseudomonadota; class Gammaproteobacteria; order Acidiferrobacterales; family UBA6901; genus JAJYCY01. The sequence continues at coordinate 21,784 of JAJYEE010000018.1, forward strand.
CTTCCCTATGAAAAAATCCGTTGCAACGACAATCTGGTCGGAGTTCAGCCGCGTGTCCAGCTACGCCGTCCGCCACACGCTGCTGAACGACGTTCCTGCCAACCGCCGCTATAGTTTCTTATGCGTGCCGTCGCAGTAAGGTTTGCTGGCTGAGCATTTGCAACCGCATAATGCCACGCTTGTCGCGCTTTCGATATCGACCCGTACCGGAGTGAACTCCGTATCCTTGTGCGAGCCGTCGCAGAATGGTTGTGTCTTGGAGAGGCCGCACGCACACCACCAGTAGGTGCCGGGCGCTAGATCGAGAACATACGGTGCCTTCTGTGCAACTCGAGGATTGGTCATGGTTGGTGCTCGAAATAAGTGGTTTAGGAAAAATTGTTATGATTTCAAAACCACGAGATTTATACCCCGAACGCGCCGGACATTCAATCTCGTACGGCTACCCATCTACAGCAGCATTTCATAGAGGAACTCCGGACTGGCCATTGCTGCCATATGCATGCCGAGGTTGTAATACCGGGTGGGGAACTTTTTGCCGGCAACCGCCTCCTGTCGGAACCCGGAAAGCGACGAGTCCTTGCAGGCGAGCGTTGTGCTCCACCACCCGGACGGGTAGGTGCACTGCGGAAAATTCAGTGTCGCCACGTCCAGGAAGCCGGCGGTGCGCAGTGTCTGATGCATGGATTTGATTATGTGAGGATGAAACAGCGGCGATTCGCTCTGGCCGGCCAGTATCCCGTGCCCGCCCGTCGCGCGGAAGCAATTCCGGTAAAACTCTTCTGAAAATAGTCCGGCGGCCGGTCCCACCGGGTCTGTCGAGTCGATTATGATTACGTCGTAGCTGCCGGGCGGCACCTGTGCGACCCACTGGATCCCGTCGTCGAACCGCAACCGCGCCCGCGGATCGGAATTCGATGCACACAGCTCAGGAAAATACCGCTCCGCGACGCGTGTGACTCGTTCGTCCAGCTCCACTTGCTCGACCAGCTCCACGGTCGGGTGCTTGAGAACCTCGCGCAACGTACCGCAGTCGCCCCCCCCGACGATCAGGACCCGACGCGGCTCGGGGTGCGCGAACAGCGCTGGATGGGACATCATTTCGTGGTAAATGAAGTTGTCGCGGTCGGTTACCATCACCAGACCATCGAGCGTCATCAACGTACCGAAAGTCTCGGTTTCATAGATCTCTATGCGCTGGTATGGGGACTGCTCGTCATGGACCTTGTCCAGTATCTTGAGTGATATTGCCGAACCTTGGTCGGCCCATTGTTCGGTATACCAGGTGCTGTCCAACGCCATCGGGGAGGTCTCCGGGGTGATGCGTAAGCCGCCGGCAAGGCGGAAAAATACGCTCGATTTCAATCGTCACGAAAATTCAGGATAATCTATCTTATTACTTTTCAGGCTTCTCTTGTATCATCAGCGCGCACTTCCTCCGGCTTCCGCCCATGACCGAATGGAACATACAAAAGGCCCGTGACACCTACAACATTGCGCATTGGGGCAATGGCTATTTTGACATCAACGAGCGCGGCCACGTGGTCGCCTACCCCAATCCTGTTTGGAGTCAGTCGGGAAGCAGGCGCAATGGCAAAGGCCCGTCCATTGATTTGCACGATCTTGCCGCAGAGCTCGCCGCGCGCGAACTGACGCTTCCGGTCCTGGTTCGCTTCTCCGGCATTCTTCATCACCGCATCGATGAGCTGTGTGACGCTTTCGGCAGCGCTTGCCGGTCCGATGCCTATCATGGCCGCTACACTGCAGTCTATCCGATAAAGGTGAACCAACAGCGCAGCGTGGTAGGTGCGCTTCTCGCTCACGGGGGCAAGCGTGTCGGACTCGAGGCGGGGAGCAAACCGGAGTTGCTCGCGGTCCTTGCCTGCTCCCATCCAGACAGCATTGTGGTCTGCAATGGCTACAAAGACCGGGAGTACGTGCGGCTGGCTCTGATTGGTCGCCAGCTCGGAATGAAGGTCCACATCGTGGTGGAGAAACTTTCCGAACTCGATCTGGTGATCGCCGAGTCGCGTGCCCTGGGGGTTACCCCGCTGCTTGGCGTGCGAGTGCGGCTTGCTTCCCTAGGTGCCGGAAAGTGGCAGAACACGGGAGGCGAGAAGTCCAAGTTTGGCCTCTCGGCCGCGGAGATTCTGCGTGTGGCAGACCGCCTACAGGCGAACGGGATGCTCGGCGCGCTGCAGATGATGCACTTTCACATGGGCTCCCAGATCGCAAACATCCAGCATGTGCAGAACGGAATGCGCGAAGCGGGACGTTACTATGCCGAGCTGCGGCGGTTGGGAGCCGATATCCGCTGCGTCAACGTCGGGGGCGGTTTGGGTGTCGACTACGAAGGCACCCGGTCGCGCTCGTTCTGTTCAATGAACTACAGCATCCAGGAGTACGCCCATAATATCGTGCGCGCGCTGAAAGAAATCTGTGCGGAGCGCGACCTGCCCCATCCGGACATCGTAACCGAATCGGGTCGTGCCATGACGGCACACCACGCGGTGCTGATTACCAAGGTGGTTGACGTGGAGCTGGCACCCGGTGCGGACATGCCGGCAGCAGCAGCTGAGAACGAGCCCCAGGTTATCCATGACCTGTGGCGCGGGCTTGACGGAATTGCCCAGCGACCCACGCTGGAAAACTATCACGACGCCGCCAATTTCTTGTCCGAAGCACAGGCCATGTTCACGCACGGCGTACTTGACCTGGCGGCGCGCGCACGTGCCGAGCAGCTCTATTTTGCCACCTGTCAGCGCGTGCGGGAGCGCCTGCAACCCGGGATTCGGAGTCACCGCGAGGTGCTTGATGAGCTAAATGAAAAGCTAGCGGACAAGTACTTCTGCAACTTCTCGCTGTTTCAGTCGATACCCGACCACTGGGCGATAGACCAGGTGTTTCCGATTCTGCCTTTGAGCCGCCTTGACGAGGAGCCCAGGCGGCGCGCGGTCCTGCAGGACATCACCTGCGACTCCGATGGGCGCGTGGACCTTTATGTCGACGGCGAAGGGGTGGAGCCGAGCCTGCCTCTGCACGCGCTACGGCCGAACGAGGCCTACCTGCTGGGCATCTTTCTGGTCGGGGCTTACCAAGAAATCCTCGGGGATATGCACAATCTGTTTGGAGATACCGATTCGGTCCAGGTCGAACCGACTGAGGACGGGGGCTATCGCCTGACCGAGGCACGCCGCGGGGATACGGCGGATTCGGTGCTGCGCTACGTCCATTTCGACCCTGAGGACCTGCTTGCGGCGTACCACGAAAAGATCGAAGCCGCTGAGTGGCTCGATACCGCCCGGCGCGATGCCTATCTTGCCGAGATCCGCGCGGGGCTTGGAGGCTACACCTATCTGGAAGACTGAGTCGGGGCGGGTCCGTGCAGGAAACCCTTGATCAGGCGTGCGCCAGTTTCAGCTCTGTGGGGGCGCCTGAATCGCGTGCTGTGCCCATCATGTCCACCTGGCCGCGATGCAGTTCCATCGTCGACACGTGGCCAGCTTTCAGCTCCTGGCGCAAATGATTGAACCCGATCTCCGAAGAAACACTGTCCCCGCAGGTAAACAGGTCGACAGCGGCATAACCGAATTCGGGCCAGGTGTGAATCGCGAGATGGCTCTCGGCGATGATCACGGCACCCGAAACGCCGTGCGGCGAGAAATGATGGAAGGTTTCCGTGACGATGGTGGCCCCAGTCTTGCGTGCTGCCTCCAGCATGGCGTTCCTGACGAAATCGACGTCGTTCAGGATCTCGCGATCGCAAGAATAGAACTCCGCCACGATCTGGTGCCCTAACGAGCGCATGGGTAAGCCCCCCAAGTAGTTCGATGCCCGGAAACCTGCACCTTCGGCAGATTCAGTTGAAGTAGCTCCCGCACACGACCGGTCAGATGAGCCGTCCTTGTGCCGCGGAAACGCGACGCATGATAGGGGTGTTTTCCGCGCAACGCAATTCGTTTTCGAGCCTGGAAAAATTTTTTCCGGCGCGGTCTCGTTATTTCAAAACCGGGTCTTCCGATGCTGCAGCCAGGCCGGTGACTTAGGCCCCCGGTGCCGCCTTGACCTTCAGCGGAATTGCCTTGATGCCCAGCTGGGCAAGCCTGCGGTCGACCGAATTCATCGCCGCCACGCTGGCAAACGGGCCGAGGCGCACGCGGTAGTAGGAGCCGCGGCCCTCTACGCTGACCTTTTCCGTGTATGACTCGATCCCTTCCAGGGCAAGCCGGGCGCGCAGGTGGTCGGCGTCATGGCTTTTCACGTAGGCTGCGGCCTGCAGAATGTAACGAACGCCTTTCCCTGGGGATTTTGCGCCCGCGCTGCCTGTGCCGTTACGATGTGCTGCCTCGGGCATTCCGCTCCCGACCTCGGGCAGAATTGTATAGAAATCGAACGTCGGCTTGGGTGGAGCAGATGCCGCAGCTGGTGGCTGGGCAGGTGCCGTCGCGGCAGGGTGGTGTGCAAACAATTTCCGCAGACCGGTCAGCCGTCCGCCGTTCAGTATGTGCTGGACGGCCAACGCGATGACCAGCCCAAGAACGAAACCGATCAGAAGCAGTTGCCAGCCGGAACGGGCAGCGCCGGGACGGTGTCGTACCGCAGTGCGTCGGACCTGTTGTGCCATGATAATTCCCTACATCACCTGTGGAGCAGAAACGCCGAGGAGTCCGAGCCCGTTGGCAAGCACCTGGCGTGCGGCATCGATGAGATTCAGCCGCGCGTCGCGCAGGTCATCCGACTCGACCAGGAAAACATGCGCGTTGTAATACGCATGGAAGTCGTTTGCAAGTTCGCGCAGATAGTATGCCAGCTGATGCGGTTCGTAGCCGAGTGCTGCCGCCTCGATGACTTCAGGGTACCGCGCCAGACTTGCGAGCAGCGCCTGCTCGTGCGGCTCGCTCAGCAGACCGAGGCAGCGACGGCCGCGTTCACGATCGCGGGTCAACCCCTTTTCGCCCACCAGCCGTAGGACGCTGCAAATTCTGGCGTGCGCGTACTGCAGGTAATAGACCGGATTGTCGCTGGACTGCGACTTGGCGAGATCTAGGTCAAAATCCATGTGCTGCTCGCACTTGCGCAGGATATAGAAAAAGCGCGCGGCGTCATTGCCCACCTCGCGGCGCAGGGAGCGCAGTGTCACGAATTCCCCGCTGCGGGTAGACATCTGTGCCTTCTCTCCGCCACGGTACAGGATCGCAAACTGCACGAGAAGCACGTCAAGCTTGGACGGGTCCCGTCCAAGCGCGGACAGGGCTGCCTTGACGCGTGGAATATAACCATGGTGATCGGCACCCCAGACGTCGATCACGCGCTCGAATCCACGCTCCATCTTGTCTAGATGGTACGCAATATCGGAGGCAAAGTACGTTTTCTGGCCGTTTTCGCGCACGATCACGCGGTCCTTTTCGTCGCCAAAGTCGGTGGAGCGAAACCACAATGCGCCGTCCTTCTCGTACACGTGGCCACTGGCCTTAAGCCGTTCGATTGCCCGGTCAACCAGACCGCGCTCCGTCAGGGTGCGTTCTGAGTACCACTCCTCGTAAACCACGCCGAATTCCTCGAGATCCTGGCGAATGTCATCGAGAATGACCGTCAGGCCAAGATCGAAAACCCGGCGGTAGTGTTCCTTGCCCAGCAGCGATTTGGCGCGTTCGATCAGCGAGTCGATATGGACTTCCTTGTCGCCGCCCACGGGCTCATCCGGCGGAATGTCTTCAAATACCTTGTCCGCTGGCTTACGGAATGCGTCGCCGTTTTCGCGGTGCAGCGTAGCCGCAATATCGAATACGTAGTCACCCTTGTAGCCGTTGCTCGGAAATGTGAATTTTTCGCCGCTCAGTTCGAGATAGCGCAGCCACACGCTTGTGGCGAGGATGTCCATCTGCCGGCCGGCGTCGTTGACGTAGTATTCGCGATGCACCTGGAAACCTGCCGCCGCCAGCAGGTCCGCCACCGCCGCGCCATAGGCTGCGCCGCGCCCGTGACCAACGTGCAGTGGGCCGGTGGGGTTGGCGGAAACGAATTCCACCTGGACGCGCCGGCCACCGCCGACTGTCGATCGCCCGTAGGCTTCACCGGCATCCAGGATGCGGTTAACCACGTCCTGGTGAGCGTCGGACGCCAGGAAGAAATTTATGAAACCCGGTCCGGCAACTTCAACGCGCGCAATTCGATCGGACCCGGGCAGCGCGGCCGCAATTTTTCCCGCCAGCTCGCGCGGCTTGAGGCCGGCGCTGCGCGCCAGGCCGAGCGCAACGTTGCTCGCGAAGTCTCCGTGCTCCGGGTTGCGTGTATGCTCCGGAACGTTGACGTATTCGATTTCCGCCGGCAGCGTGCCGTCGGCCTGGAGCCGTCGCACGGCCTGCGCCAGAAGATCGCTTATGTGTTCTTTCAAGGTCGTGTCCGCGGTGATGGCGACGCTATCGCGTCGTGGCGCGGCATTTTACCCGTGTGCACGCGGAGCGAGAAGCAGTTGTCGCTGTCATGTGGGCTGGTGTGCGGTCCGGCAGCGTCCGGTGCCGCACGGGCCGCCATTTTTCGAAATAGGCGCTTGACCTGCATTGCCTGCCGTCCGGGCGATTCTTGGCGCGGATGCGTGCCGACGCCGCGCAGCAGCGCGGCCGTTCCGACCGACCGTGTGGGCCAAGCTTCAGTCCTCCTGCCGCCGCCGCGGCCCGGTACAGCGTTCCAGGAGGCAGCGGCTTACCGGGTCGCCCGCAATTTCCGCAAGGTGCTGAAATACGAGGCGCGCTTGAGATCTGAGTCCGGCACGAAACAGGTCGTAGCCGCGGCCGAATTCCGTAAGCCAGCCGGTATCCGGGTATTGTTGCGGCAGAATGAGCTCATAAAGCCGGACCGGCTCGGGCCGCCCGCGGATCTGCAGTACATCGATTTCCCGAATTTTGAAAAGGTCTTTTCCTGTGTGCCGGATGGCGGACTCGCTCAACAGCACGTGGGTGCCGTATACCATGTTCAGCGACCGCAGGTGTGCGGCGAAATCAACGACATCACCAACGACCGCGATGCCGGTGTCTGTGCCAAAGTCGTTCGCTACCGCCAGGCCGGTGCTGATACCGATATCGACGTCGAGCGGTGGCAGGGCGCGCGCCAACCAACCGGTTTGAAGTAGCCGGATCCGGCGGGTCAGTTCGATGGCCGTGTGGCAGGCGTGTGTGGCGTGATCCGTCCGCGCCAGGCCGTGCACCCAGGACACCGTGTCGCCCAAAGACCGGACGAACCGACCGCCGTAAGCCGCTGACATGGCTTCCAGCTGGCCGAAATAGGCGCCGAGAAACTCCATGATATCGGTCACGGGCGCGGTTTCCGCCAAACGCGCGAATCCGCGCAGGGACAAAGACAGCACGGTGAGCTCGCGCCTGCCGCTTTCCGGTGTTTCCAGAAAGGCGGAGTTCCGTTTCAGTGCATTGTTGCTGGGCTGATCCATAAATGTACGGAAAATTCCAATTCCGGTTTGAATACCCAAAATCGCGCCGGGTACGCCGGCAATTAACGGCCTGTTTTGCTTCGCAGCCGGAATCGAAGCCCGCTTCACCCCAGGTGGAGCGGCTCGGCGGACTGGCCCGGTCTGGTTCCTTATCCGCCCAAATCAGGGGTTCCGTAGTCCCGCCTCAACGGCATTCCGTTGACGCGCCCGATCGCCACCGGGATCGAGATGCCCTGCATTGATGGCAGCCCAGCTGGAAATGTGTTCCATGACATGGTCGCCGGTGCTATCGCGATGCTGTCAGCCGGAAAGCAACGATATCTTCAATTTTAGTGCTCAGATTATTTTTGTAACCCATTAAAAGCCTTAAACCATTGGTCCGCTGGTGTTTGGCAAGGAGGCCATGTGCCGTGCCACGTGCCGCGGCGAACCGCGAAATTGCCGACTCACGGGCCGGAATTGGATGGCAGGGCGCCAGAAAGGAGGGCCTCCACTTCGCGCAGATTGGCGCGGTGCATGGGTTTTCCGTCCACGGGACTCAGTGGGGCCTCGCGTCCGCCCTCCGGCGTGAAAATGATCAGCTCTACGACCGAGGCGTCCACGAGAAACCGAAAGGTCGGACGGCTCTCATGGCGCGCTCCGCCGAAACGGATGCGACGGCTGGATTCCTCATAGGGGATATGGTGCTCGTCCAGCAGAAAGGCGATTTCCTCAGGAGTATAGGCGTTCAAATGCAGCTGAATCTCGGAAAACGGCGTTACGTTGCCGCTGAGGACGGCACCGACGAGGCGCGGCTCATAGGAGGCCAGAAAGCGCATCGCCTCGACAGCCACCCGCCGAAGCTCGCCCAGAGCGGCCGAAACCCGATCGGCATGGAACAGTCGCAGGTAGGCGTTCAGGGCTGTATCCACCTCATGGTTGGAGGGCAGGTGGCGCGTCTCTGGTTGATTTAGGCGGTTCGCGGCTTTGCGTTTGGCTGCGTGGAAATCCGTGACACCCTCTTCCGCCATGATGCGTGCCGCCTCGGTGCAGATGTGCTGCCGAACCTGCTCCGCGCCGCGCGGCCCAGCTCCGTCCACCCTGCCGTCAAACTTGCCGCGATGGCGTGCGCGTCGCGCCGGCGGGCCAGATTTGTGATGCATCAGAACAGCCCTTGGCGAACGCTTTCCGGTGGCGGTGCGCCTGGGGTGGTTGCGTCCAGGCGGATGCCTGCCTTGGGCACAGTGCCTTGGATGAAATACTCTTGCATGGCCCTGGGATCGGTCGGACCGGCCAGTTGGCCCGTATCGCGGTCAATCATTGCGGTGACGATTCCCGGTGGCGGAACCAGCGGCACCTGCGGATAGCCCGCCAGCGCCGTGCGCATGTAGTTGACCCAGATGGGCAGTGCCGCTCGGGCGCCCACCTCGCCGCGACCTAGGGGAGCAGGCTGATCAAATCCCACCCAAACGCTGGTCACTACGTCGGGGTTAAATCCCGAAAACCACGCGTCCCGCTGATTATTGGTGGTTCCGGTCTTCCCTGCGATGTCCCTCCTTCCCAGCACCAGGGCGCCCTGTCCTGTCCCGGAAGTGATTACGCTGTGCATCATGCTCGTCATGATGAAATCGTCGTCGGCGCTGATCACGCGTGGTGCCCAGCGGATCGGAGCCGTTGTTGTCAGAGCGCTGGTGGCAGTGGCCGCGGCGCCCGTTGCGGCCGTTTGAGCAGGACTGACGGGGGGCTGCGGTGTGGGGCAGGCGGCGGGCGCCCCGCCGCCACCGTCGCGCGCGGCATTGGTGTGACCGCTAGCGTCGCAAACCACCGGTGGATTGGCCTGTTCCAGGACATGATGCTTCTCGTCTTCGATGCGCAGAATGAAATGCGGCTGGACCCGATAACCGCCGTTGGCAAACACCGCATAGGCGCTGACCATCTGCAGAGGGGTGACCGATGCCGAGCCCAGGACCAGTGACAGGCTGTCCGGCAGTGTTGCCGGATCGAACCCGAAGCGGGCCAAGTATTGGACTGCGTAATTGGGCGTGATTTCGCGCAACAGCCTTATCGACACGAGGTTCAGCGACAGGGCAAGCGCTTTGCGCAGGCGCGTGGGACCGACGAAGTTGCGCTCGTAGTTTTCGGGCCGCCACGTCGCACCCTGATTGGCGTCCGGGACGACGATCGGCGCGCCGCTCACCAGGCTGGCGGCTGTGAAGCCCTTGTCGAGAGCTGCGCAGTACACGAATGGCTTGAAACTGGAACCAGGTTGGCGCTCCGCCTGAATTGCCCGGTTGAAGCTGCTTTGGTAAAAATCAAAACCACCGGTTAAGGCGAGAATTGCCCCGTTGTTCGGGTCGAGCGAGACCAGGGCGCCGGCTACATTGGGAACCTCGGCCAGGCGCCAGGTCCCGCTATGTAACGGCTGAATGTAAATGATGTCGCCGACGCGCACGACATCCGCTGCGGTCTGCGGCGCCGGACCCTGCCTGTTGACGCTGATGTAACGCCTGGCCCAGGACAGGCCGTTCCAGTTCAGCGTGATATTGCTTCCATTCTGGGCGTACACGGCCGCAGTCCGGCCATTGACTTGCGTTACGATTGCGGGCATGAGCGGGCCCACGACCGGATAATCCTTCAGTATCCGGTCGAGCTGCCCGGTGCTCGTGCCGGCATTGATATGCGTGTGACCGGTCGGCCCACGATAGCCATGGCGTCGATCATAGGCCAAAAGCCCTCGCTGCAGCGCATGATTTGCAGCTTCCTGATCCTTGGCGCGTATGGTGGTATAGACGTTGTAACCCTTGGCGTAGCTGTTTGTCGAGTAGTGCTGATACATGTACTGGCGCACCATCTCGGCGACATAGGGTGCCTGGACGCTGTAACCCTGGGATGACGGCGCCGAGGGAAGAGGGCTTGCTATGGCGGCGTTATAGGCGGCGCGGTTTATGAAACCGAGTTTGAGCATGCGTCCCAGCACGTAGGCACGTCGTATGCGTGCATCCTTGTGGCTGTTGAACGGATTGTCGCGCGAGGGTGCCTGCGGCAGGCCCGCGAGCATCGCCGCCTCCGGCAGCGTCAGTTGGTCGAGCTTCTTCCCGAAATAAACCTGCGCGGCCGCAGCAAAGCCGTAGGCGTGATTGCCTAGGTATATCTTGTTCACGTATAGGTCAAGAATCTCGTCCTTGGTGTATTCGCGCTCGATCTTCAGGGCGAGCAGCATTTCTTTCAGCTTGCGCGTGTAGGTCTTCTTCGGGCTGAGGAAGTAATTGCGCGCGACCTGCATCGTGATGGTGCTTGCGCCCTGTATGCGGTGCCCCGAACGCAGATCGGCCCAGGCCGCGCGTACGATCCCCTCAAAATCAATACCTTCGTGGTAATAGAAGGATTCGTCCTCCGCGGACAGCAGTGCGTCGATCAAAAGTGGCGGGATCTGCTTGAAGTCCACCGGGATTCGCTTTTCGGCGCCGAACTCAGCGATCAGGGTTCCGCCGGCGGTGTAGACCCGCATAGGGACCTTGAGCTGTTCTTTTCGCAGCCCGCCGACGGAGGGCAGAGTCGGGGTAAGTACCAAGGCGATCAAGGCCAGCATCAGTACGCCTGTTGCGAACAATCCGCTAAGCGCAATCAAAGCCAGCTGCCAGGGCTTGTCGGGAAGATGTGCGGTCCGTCTAAGCCGGGCGAAAGGACTTCTGGGGGTGGTCATTGCGTGCTAATACTTCTTACTGCTTCTGATCTGGTCTATAAATTTGAAGAAGGATACCCGGCAGTATAGAACGACCGGCGCCGGCGCCCAATAGAAATTTGTCATTTCCGCGCGGCATCGTCTATATTTGGGGGTAGCATTTAAACCAAATTTGCACCTATCCTATCTAACTTACTGGAAAAAGAGAGAAAAAATTGGCCTCGCTGGGAAGCTTGCTGGCTAAAAAAAAGCCACCCCTCGTGGGCGTGGACATCAGCGCATCCTCGATCAAGGTTCTGGAACTGAGCAAGTCCGGGGACCATCTGCGGGTCGAGCGCTATGCAGTAGAACCCCTGCCCCAGAATGCCGTCGTCGAGCATACGATCACCGAGGTCGATCAGGTCGCACAGACCATGCAGCGTGCGCTCAAGCGTTCGGGCACCAAGTGCAAGCATGCGGCGGTAGCCGTTGCTGGGTCACACGTGATTAGCAAGATCATCAACATGCCCGCCGGCCTTAGTGACCAGGACATGCAGACCCAGCTCGAAATGGAAGCCGATCGCTACATCCCGTATCCGCTGGATGAGGTCAACATGGACTGGGAGGTGCTCGGTTCCGCAGAAAACAGCGCCGATCAGGTAAACGTGCTCGTTGCGGCATGTCGTAAGGAAATTGTGGACGACTATCTTGCGGTGACACAAGGCGCCGGGTTGACGCCTCTTATCATCGATGTCGAAACCTATGCAATCGAGAACGCCTATTCGCTCATAGCAAAGCATATGCCCGGCGGAGGTATGGAAAAGACCGTCGCTGTCCTCGATATCGGTGCCACGACCACGAACATCAACGTCATGCACGACAATCGCTCGGTGTACACGCGCGACCACACTTTTGGAGGCCGCCAGCTCACCGAGGAAATTCAGCGTCGCTACGGTCTTTCGTATGAAGAAGCCGGCCTCGCCAAGAAGCAGGGCGGTCTGCCGGACAATTACCAGACTGATGTGCTGCGCCCGTTCATGGAAGCGATGTGCCAGGAAGTGATGCGCGCCCTGCAGTTTTTCTACTCCTCGAGCCCATACAACAGCGTCGACCAGGTTCTGCTGGCCGGTGGCTGCGCCCAGATTGCCGGCATCGATGAGCTGGTTGCGGCGCGCATCAACGTGCCGACGGCCATCGCCAATCCGTTTGTCAGCATGTCCCTGTCCTCCCGCGTCAAGCCCCAGCTCCTCAGCAATGACGCGCCTTCGCTCATGATCTGCTGCGGGCTCGCGATGCGGAGTCATGAAGCATGACCCGGCTAAACCTATTGCCATGGCGCCAGTTGCGCCGCAAGGAGCAGGACCGCCAGTTGCTGAGCATTGGGATCGGTGCCGCAATTCTCATGCTGCTGATCCTGTTCTACGTGTATTTGAACGTTAACAGCCGGATCGAACAGCAGAATAAGCGCAACCAGTACCTGACTGCCCAGATAAACAAGCTCGATGCACAGATCCGTGCCATCAGACAGCTGAAGAAGGAACGTCAGGCGCTGATCGCGCGCATGCACGTGATCCAGCAGCTGCAGGCGGACCGCACCCAGATCGTGCATGTGTTCGACAGCCTAGCGCGACGGTTGCCGCAAGGTATCTACCTGACGAGCTTGGTACAGAGCGGCACCAAAATAACGATCAGCGGCGTGGCCCAGTCCAATGCCCGCGTGTCGGCATTCATGCGTAATCTCGATGCGTCCAACTGGTTCGCAAAACCCGATCTGGATGTGATCAATGTCACGGCCCAGGGACGCGCGCGCGTAAGCAAATTCACTTTGCACGTGATCGAGACCAACAAGACCGCCAAAAAGGAAGGGTCGAAGCCATGACGCTCGACGACCTCAAAAACATAGACCTGAACAACATCGGCTCCTGGCCCTACCCGGTCAAGATCGGCGCCATAGTGCTGGTGTGTGTGCTGATACTTTTCCTCGGCTACTGGTTTGTCATCTCTGACGAGATCGATCAGCTGAGCCAGGCGCAAAGGCAAGAGCAGAGTCTCAGGCAGACGTTTCTTGAGAAAAAAGCGCTTGCTCTCAATCTACCGGCATACAAGGAGCAGATGCTGGAGATGAACGAGGCTTTTGGAACCCTGCTGCGCCAGCTGCCGGACAAGACCGAGGTCCCGAATCTGCTGGTCGACATCACGCAGGCGGGTCTGGGACGGGGTCTGCAATTTGTCCTGTTCAAGCCCGAGAAGGAAAAACCGCTGGATTTCTATGCCGAACTCCCGGTCAGCATCAAGGTCACCGGCACCTATCATGAAATGGGCGAGTTCGTGAGTGATCTGGCCGCGCTGCCGCGCATTGTGACGCTCAGCCAGATCAACATCACCAGCAAGCCCGGGACCAACCACCTTACGATGACCACCCTGGCCAAGACCTACCGCTATCTGGAGCCTGACGAGATGGTCCGTCCGGCCAGCAAACGGCCGCCATACAGGCCCAAGGTCGCAAAATGAAGTTCCGCAACGTACTGGTAATTGCGCTTGTGGCCGTGGGTCTGTCCGGCTGCGATGGCCACAACATGGCCGATCTGCGCAGTTTCGTGAAGCATTCATATGCTAACCGTAAACCGAAGGTCGAGCCCATTCCCAAGGTGAAGCCTGCAGAGACCTTTGTGTATTCTGCAAACACACTGCCCGATCCATTTTCGCCGGAGAACCTGAAGCCGGTATCCGTGGAAAAAGGATTACGTCCGGATCTGAACCGGCGCAAGGGGCCCCTGGAGCAGTTTCCGCTCGATTCGCTGAAGATGGTCGGAACGATTTCGCGCGGCAAGCAAGTCTGGGCCATTGTTATGGCTCCGGACGGGACCGTGCACCGCGTCAAGGTCGGTACCCACATCGGACAGAATTACGGCCTTGTCACCAGGATCACGGAGGACAAAGTCCGGATTACGGAACTCATCCAGGGGCCGACGGGCCAATGGGTACAACGCGAGGCGAGCCTCGCTCTTGCGGAATAAATCAACGGTGTGAACCTATGAAAAGAACCATCACAAACCTGCAGGGAGCACGCGGCGCAAGGTCCTTCAACCTTGTCAGGCTGCTGTTCATCGTCGCCTCTATTTGTCTGGCCAATGCGGCCGCTGCCGCCGAGATCTCGGCGATTAGCTGGGTATCGAGCGGATCATCGCCGGTGCTGCAGGTGCGCATCCAGGGCAAATCGTCATATAAGGTGTCCACCCACGAAAACGGGCAACGCCTGCGGGTCAGTTTTCCGAACACCAAACTCGGGTCTGCGGTAAGCGACCTGAGCGGTCGTGGGCCGGTGAAGGGTGTATTTCCCTATCTCGTGCATGACGGCAGCGCGGTCCATGTGGATCTTCTGATGACCGAGCCCGGACAACTGAAGGTAGTGCCGACCAAGTTTGGCTACTGGATCATGGCTTCCGCGAGCGCCCGCACGACCGGGACCGCGCCAGCTGCCGCGCCGGCTGTGGCCACCGCAGCGGCAGGCAGCGTTACCGGCAAGAACGTGATCAAGGAAGTTGATTATTTTAAGCTCCCGGGAGACCGGATGCAGATCCGTTTGCTGATGGCGCAGCCGCCTGCACCGCCAGCGGCCTTCACCATCGACAACCCTCCCAGCATTTCGTTCGATTTTGCCAACACGCAGCTGGCCCTGGCCAAGGATACCGTTCCTGTTCACGAAGGGGCAGTTTCGGACGTGATTGCGATCCAGGCGAGTCATCGCTCGCGTGTTGTCCTCAGCCTCCTGACGGCGGCACGCTATACGACAGCCGTGTCCGGCAACTACTTCATCATTACCGTTGCGAACCCGGCCAATGCTGCCCCTGCTGCTCGTTCCGCAGTCGCCCATTTTGCCACCGCCGTAGGGACCAACAGGCACAGTGTTGCGAACATCGATTTCCGCCGCGGTCCCGAGGGCGATGGTCGGGTGATTGTCAAACTTTCGGACAGCGGGGTGGGTATCAATCTGAGTCATAAGCCGGGACAGATCACCGTCGACTTTCTCAACACCTACCTCAAGCCATCACTGCAGCGGCAGCTTGATGTCACAGACTTTGCGACCCCGGTCCGCTATATCGACGCGTTCCAGCGTGGACGTGACGTGCGCATGGTGATCCGCTCTGCAGGCAAATACGACCACATTGCCTACCAGACTGATGACAGCTTCACCGTGGACATCAAGCCGCTGAGCGGCAAAGCCGGAAAAACGGCCGAGCACCGCATCTATACGGGAAAAAGGCTGTCGCTCAATTTCCAGAACATCGATGTGCGCGCCGCACTGCAGGTGCTGGCGGATTTTACGGGGCTGAACTTCGTCGCGAGCAACAACGTGAAAGGCAGCCTAACGCTGCGCCTTAATAACGTGCCCTGGGACCAGGCGCTGGCCGTGATCCTCAACGCCAAGGGGCTGGCGATGAGCCGCAGCGGCAACGTCATTACGGTCGAAACCGAGGCCGAGATGGCGGCACAGCAAAAACTGAAGCTCGGTGCACTTGAGCAGGAGCAGAAACTGGAGCCGCTCGCGACCGCGCTGATCCCTATCAATTACGCAAAGGCCGAGGACATCGCGAAGCTTCTGAAATCCATCAAGGCGGTGAGCCCCGCCGGCCAACAGGGATATCCCATCACGGGCAGCGTCACTTACCAGAAGCTCGAGACCGAGTCCAACACGCTGCTGTCCCCGCGTGGCCAGGTTAGCGTCGACGAACGCACCAACTCGATTCTGATCCAGGACATTCCGGAGAAGATCCGCGAGGTGCGCAAACTCATCGAAAAACTGGACAAGCCGGTGCGTCAGGTGATGATCGAAACGCGCATCGTCTATGCCACCGACGATTTCGCCAGGAACCTCGGCGTACGTCTGGGGATACAGAAAAAAGACAATACCACGGTGGTCTGCGGCTCCATCGACTGCAACAACCAGCTGCTCACCCCGGGTAGCGCGCTCAATCTCACCGGCAATGCGCTCAGCGTGAACATGGCCGCCAGTGAGATCAACACCGTATCTCCGGGGTCGCTTGCCCTCACATTCATCGGGCTGCCGAGCGGCAATCTGCTCAGCCTGGAGCTGTCGGCGCTGCAGCAGGAGGGCAGGGGCAAGATCATCGAGAGCCCGCGCATCATTACGGCCGACGAAAAGCGGGCGGTTATCGAGCAGGGACAGGAAAGGACCTTCCTTGCCCAGGGCGGCGGTTTGGGGACGCAGTCGTTCCTCACGAAGAACGCAGTACTCCGGCTGGCAGTGACGCCGCAGATTACGCCGGATAACCGTGTAATCCTGAACGTGCATATCACCAATGACAGCTTCAATTCGGCATCGCCCTCGGACAGCACGATGAACAAGAAGCGTGTCACGACCCAGGTCCTTCTGGACAATGGCGAAACCGTGGTGATAGGCGGTATCTACGAGCAGGTGCAGAACACGACCATCAGCAAAGTGCCATTCTTTGGTGACCTGCCCCTCATCGGCTGGGCATTCAGGAATACGGATGTGCAGAATAACCGGGATGAACTGCTGGTGTTTCTGACTCCGCGGATTCTTTCCAACCGGCTTGCCATGCGGTGAGGCAGCGGCCGGGCGGGCTTACCGCCCGGGCCGCTGCCAGAACCGGGATGGCGCTATTGATTTCTTTGCGCGTTGCTGGCATATGCCTGCAATGACCGGGTGTGATCCTCAATCGGAAGACGCTGCAGGCACGCAGCTGCAGGCGCCCATTTCCCGCATATTTCTCATCGGGCCCATGGGCGCAGGCAAGACCACCATCGGCCGCCATCTGGCGGCGATGCTTGGCATGGACTTCTGCGACTCGGATCAGGAGATAGAAGCCCGCACTGGTGCGGGCATACCGCTTATTTTCGAGATCGAAGGCGAGACGGGTTTCCGGCGGCGTGAAGAGGCGGTGATCGCAGACCTCGTTACCCGCCCCAATCTGGTGCTTGCCACTGGCGGCGGGGTCATCCTGAGCGAAGCAAACCGCGAAGTCCTCCGGCAGAACGGCATCGTCGTGTATTTGCGTGCCGCCACCGATATCCTCGTAGAGCGCACCCGCCGGGACCGATGTCGGCCATTGCTGCTGCAATCCGACAATCCGCGTGGCAAAATCGAGGAACTTATGCGCGTACGCGACCCGCTCTACCGAAGCACCGCCCATGTGACTGTTGACACGGATCGGAGAAGTCCGGCAGCCTTGGCGCGCGACGTGGTGGCCAAGCTGAAGTCCGAGAAGGGCAATGAAGACGCTGGTTGTTGAGCTGGGCGCGCGCAGCTACCCCATCTATATCGGAGCCGGGCTGCTGGAGCGCGCCGAACCCATGGCCGGACACGTGGCCGGACGCCGGGTGCTGGTCGTTACCAACGAGACGGTTGCACCGCTCTATCTCGACAGGGTGACCGCGCGCCTGGAACGTTTCGCACCGGTGGCCGTCGTTTTGCCCGACGGCGAGCAGTACAAGACACTTGCCGATCTGAACCGCATTTTCGATGCCCTGCTGAAGCAGAGGTTCGACCGGCGCACAACGCTGGTGGCGCTGGGCGGCGGGGTAGTTGGCGACATGACCGGTTTCGCGGCGGCGATATACCAGCGCGGTGTTTCCTTCATCCAGATCCCCACGACCCTGCTGGCACAGGTTGACTCATCGGTCGGAGGCAAGACCGGCGTCAACCATCCGCTGGGCAAGAACATGATAGGCGCCTTCCATCAACCGCGCTGCGTTGTCATCGACATCGACACGCTGAATACTCTGCCTGACAAGGAGCTTTCCGCCGGTCTCGCGGAGGTGATCAAGTATGGCCTGATTCGCGATGCCGAGTTCCTCGGTTGGCTGGAAAGCAACGTCGACAGGCTGCTCGCACGCGACCCCGAGGCTCTGGGGTTTGCCATAGAGCGTTCCTGTCGCAACAAGGCAGCAGTGGTGGCAGCCGACGAAATGGAACGCGGACAGCGTGCATTGCTTAATCTGGGCCATACGTTTGGCCACGCGATCGAAACCGGGATGGGCTACGGAAGCTGGCTGCACGGCGAAGCGGTTGCGGCCGGCATGGCGGTTGCCGCAGAGCTGTCGCACCGTCTTGGCTGGCTAGGCGCCGAAGATGCAGCGCGTGTGCGCACGCTGCTGCAGCGTGCGCACCTGCCGACGCAGGTCCCGGCGGGGCTGGGCGCCGACCGTATGCTCGAACTGATGTCCGTGGACAAAAAGGTCGAGGACGGGCAGCTACGTCTGATCCTGCTGAAGGGGATCGGCGACGCAGTGATAAGTTCAGACGTGCCGCGGGCAGCGATTGTGGACGCACTCGACCGTTGCGTAGCCGGCGCATGAACCTGGGGCTGAAACTCGCTCCGTATGCTGCCAGCGACGAAGCTTCGCGTGGTCGCCAGTACCGCGAGCCACCACCCTCCTACCGGTCCCAGTTCCAGCGCGACCGAGACCGCATTGTGCATTGCGCGGCGTTCCGGCGCCTGGAATACAAGACCCAGGTTTTCGTGAATCACGAAGGCGATCTGTTTCGCACCCGCCTGACGCATTCCATAGAGGTAGCACAGATAGGCCGGTCGGTCGCCCGGGCCATGAATCTCAACGAGGATCTTACCGAGGCCATCGCGCTGGCGCACGATCTTGGACATACGCCTTTCGGCCATTCCGGCCAGGATGCGCTGAATGCGTGCATGCGCGAATTCGGCGGCTTCGAGCACAACCTGCAGTCATTGCGGGTTGTGGATCTTCTGGAGGAGAAATACGCAGGCTTCCCGGGACTTAATCTGACCTTCGAGACACGCGAAGGAATCCTGAAGCACTGTTCGCTCAGGAACGCGGCAGAGCTGGGCGAGCTGGGACGGCGTTTCATCGAAAAGAAACAACCGAGCCTGGAAGCACAGGTTGCAAATGTTGCCGACGAAATTGCGTACAATAACCATGATGTCGACGATGGACTGCGCTCCGGGCTGATTACCATGGAGCAGCTGGGTGATATTGGGCTGTTCGGCGAGCAGTACGCGCAGGTATGCAGCAGCCATCCGGGCCTCACGGAGCGAGTCCAGGTTCACGAGATCGTACGCCGCATGATCAATCGACTGGTCGTGGACCTGATCGATAACAGCGCGCTGCTGTTGAAGGAAGCCGCGGTAACGTCTATCGACGATGTGCGCAGCGCCGTAAAGCCGCTTATCGCGAACAGCGAAGCGGTGCACAAACAGAGTCTGGAACTCAAGCAGTTCCTGCGCGATGAGCTCTATGCGCACTACCGCGTGCGGCGCATGACCCTCAAGGCGCACAAGGTCATAGAGTCGCTTTTCGGCGCGTTCATGGGTGATGTGCGCCTGCTGCCACCCCAGTACCAGAATAAGATCAGGGGCGCCCAGGGTGTGGCGGACGGTCCTGCGCGCGCCCGTATTGTCGCGGACTATATCGCCGGCATGACGGACCGCTATGCCATCCAGGAGCACCAGCGTCTGTTCGACCCCGGCGCGTTGACCTGAGCCAAGGGTGCAGCGCGTGTCCAGCCCGCGGCCCGCGGCGCCATGATTCCGTTACCCACCGTTGAAGGGACCGCGCGTAAAAGGTAGACTTAAGCGCTTTTTGCTTGAAATTCTCCGGAATTTGCGCATTTTCTTCGGTGCGCCCGGTCCAGCACGCGCCATTTTTTGAAAGAGGTACAATGTGAGTCACTCGGGACTGCCTTCGCGGCAAGGCTTGTATGATCCCAGTCACGAGCATGACGCTTGTGGTGTCGGCTTTATCGCCCACATCAGGGGCCAGAAGAGCCATGCCATCGTCGGGCAAGGACTCCAGATCCTGAAAAACCTGAGCCACCGCGGAGCCACAGGGGCAGATCCGCTGGCCGGCGACGGTGCCGGAATTCTCATACAGCTCCCCGACGCGTTCCTGCGCCGGGAATTCCAGCGTTGCGGAGTGTCTCTGCCGGCATCCGGCTCCTATGGGATCGGCATGCTGTTTCTGCCGCGCCCGGCGGAGCAGCGTGCGGCTTGTGAGCAGGTGGTGGTGGAAACCGCGGCCGCAGAGGGCATGACGGTGCTCGGCTGGCGCGACGTGCCGACCAATAATCAGCGGCTGGGAAAGGGTGTTCGCGCCGTCGAGCCGGTAATCAGGCAGGTGGCAGTGGCGCGCGGCGAAGTCGCCACGGGCGACAGCTTCGAACGCAAGCTCTTTGTGCTGCGCAAGCGCATCGAGCATGCCGTTCGAAACCTCGGCGTGCACGGTGGCGCCGAGGCCTTTTACGTTCCATCGCTTTCCAGTCGCACGTTGGTATATAAGGGAATGCTGCTGGCGGATCAGGTGGCGGAATATTACCCCGATCTTGTGGATCCGGCCGTGGTTACGGCGATTGCACTTGTGCACCAGCGGTTCTCGACCAACACCTTTCCCACCTGGGATCTGGCGCACCCGTTCCGGATGATCGCACACAATGGCGAGATCAATACGCTGCGCGGCAACGTGAACTGGATGGCGGCCCGCCGCGCCACCATGTCATCCCGCCTTCTGGGCAGCGACCTCGACAAGCTCTGGCCATTGATTGCCGAAGGCCAGTCCGACTCGGCATGCTTCGACAATGCCCTCGAGCTGCTGGTTGCCGGCGGTTACTCGCTGGCCCATGCCATGATGCTGCTCATTCCCGAGGCCTGGGCGGGAAACCCGCTGATGGACGAGAGACGGCGTGCCTTCTACGAATATCACGCGTCGCTGATGGAGCCATGGGACGGACCGGCGGCGGTTGCTTTTACCGACGGTCGCCAGATCGGCGCCACGCTGGACCGGAACGGACTGCGCCCAGCCCGCTACCTGATAACGGACGACGACATCGTGGTCATGGCGTCGGAGACCGGTGTGCTGGCCATACCTGAAGCCAAGATCATCAAGAAGTGGCGGCTACAGCCCGGGAAGATGCTCCTTATCGACCTGGAGGCCGGACGCATAATCGACGATGCCGAACTCAAGGCCGGTCTCGCCGCGCTGCGTCCCTACCGAGCATGGCTCGATAAAACCCAGCTGGTGCTCGAGAAGCTCGCGCCCGTACCGCTACCCGAATGCGAGACGGGCGCGCTGCTCGATCGCCAGCAGGCGTTTGCCTATACGCAGGAGGACATCAAGTTCATCTTGGCCCCCATGGCCATAAGCGGCCAGGAGCCTGTCGGGTCCATGGGCAACGACACGCCGTTGGCGGTGCTCTCGAACAGGCCGAAGCTTCTATACTGCTATTTCAAGCAGCTGTTTGCGCAGGTAACCAATCCGCCCATCGATCCGATTCGCGAAGAGCTGGTTATGTCGCTGGTGTCGTTCATCGGACCGCGCCCGAATCTCCTTGGGCTTGATCAGGCTGAGCCGAACCGCCGGCTGGAAGTGATGCAGCCGGTGCTGACGGGCGAAGACATGGCCAAGATCCGCCGTATCCGGGAATGCACCGACGGCAGCTTCAATGCCATCACCTTGAGCATGTGCTACCCGGTGGACCGGGGCGCTGCCGGCATGGGAGCGGCGCTCGATACGCTGTGTGCCCAGGCCGAGAAGGCGGTCAGAGGCGGTCACAACGTCCTGATTTTGTCGGACCGAGACATCGACGCGGCGCACGTGCCCGTCCCGGCGCTGCTTGCGACCTCGGCAGTGCATCACCATCTGATCCGTGAGGGGCTGCGCACCAAGGTGGGCCTTGTGGTGGAAACCGGGTCCGCACGCGAGGTGCATCACTTTGCCATGCTTGCCGGCTACGGCGCCGAGGCTGTGCATCCCTATCTTGCGTTCGAGACCATCACCGGCATGGCCGAGGCGCTGCCGGCCGATCTCAAGCCTGCGGAGGCCTGCAAGCGCTATATCAAGGCGGTGGATAAAGGGCTGCTCAAGGTCATGTCCAAGATGGGGATATCGACCTACCAATCGTACTGTGGTGCGCAGATTTTTGAGGCGGTCGGCTTGAATGGTGCGTTCGTGAACCGATATTTCACCGGTACTGCCTCCAGGATCGAAGGTGTTGGGCTTGATGTGATTGCGGAAGAGGCGGTGTGCTGGCACCAGCTGGCCTATGGAGATGCGCCCGTTTATCGCAGCGCGCTCGATGCCGGTGGTGAGTATGCGTATCGAATCCGCGGCGAGGCGCATATGTGGACGCCGCAGAGCATATCCCGGCTGCAGCATGCGACGCGGACGAACAACTATTCAACGTATAAGGAATACGCAAGCCTCATCAACGACCAAAGCCAGCGCCTCATGACGCTGCGCGGCCTGTTTGAGATCAAGGAATCCGCCAGTCCTGTATCTCTGGAAGAGGTGGAGCCTACCCGGGAAATCGTGAAACGCTTTGCTACTGGCGCCATGTCACTCGGTTCCATCTCCACCGAAGCACACACCACGCTGGCGATTGCGATGAATCGCATCGGTGCAAAGTCGAACACCGGCGAGGGTGGCGAGGATGCGCGCAGATATCCGGAGGTCAGAGAGGGCGAGTCGCTGCGTTCGCGCATCCCGAGTGTGGTTCGGGACATCGTGATGCAGCCGGGCGATTCCCTGCGTTCCAGGATAAAGCAGGTCGCTGCCGGGCGCTTCGGCGTGACAACGGAGTACCTCGTCAGTGCCGATCAGATCCAGATCAAGATGGCCCAGGGCGCAAAACCGGGCGAAGGCGGACAGCTTCCGGGACACAAGGTGAGCGAGTACATCGCGCAGCTGCGCTTTTCCGTTCCCGGAGTCGGCCTGATTTCCCCGCCACCGCATCACGACATCTATTCGATCGAGGACCTGGCGCAGCTTATTCATGACCTGAAGAACGTCAATCCGAGAGCGTCGATCAGCGTCAAGCTGGTGTCGGAGGTTGGAGTCGGGACGGTCGCCGCCGGCGTGTCCAAGGCGCATTCCGATCACGTGACCATTTCGGGGCATGACGGCGGAACCGGAGCCAGCCCGCTTTCGTCCGTCATGTACGCCGGCAGCCCGTGGGAACTGGGCCTCGCCGAAACCCAGCAGACGCTGGTCCTGAACCAGCTGCGCGGCCGCATTGCCGTGCAGGTGGACGGGCAGATGAAAACCGGGCGCGACGTGGTAATAGGGGCGCTGCTCGGTGCGGACGAATTCGGTTTCGCCACTGCGCCGCTTGTGGTGGAAGGGTGCATCATGATGCGCAAGTGCCATTTGAATACCTGTCCGGTGGGTGTGGCCACTCAGGATCCGGTCTTGCGCAAGAGATTTACGGGACAGCCCGAGCATGTGATCAACTATTTCTTCTTTGTGGCCGAGGAAGTGCGCGAGTACATGGCGCGTATGGGATTTCGTACTTTTGACGAAATGATCGGACGCAGCGACATGCTCGATATGCGCACGGGCATTTCCCACTGGAAGGCCAAGGGACTGGATTTTTCGCGCGTTCTGCGCGGGCCCGAAGTCGCAGCCGGCATGGCGATCCGCCACCGCGAGTCCCAGGACCACGGCCTTGAGCGCGCCCTTGATCACGAGCTCATCCGCGCGGCGCGTCCGGCACTGGAGTCGCGGACACCGGTCCAGATCGACCTGCCGGTACGCAACATCAACCGCACCGTCGGTGCGATGCTGTCGGGCGAGGTAGCAAGGCGTTTCGGACATGCCGGACTGCCGGATGACACGATTGTGATTCGGGCGCACGGCACCGCCGGCCAGAGCTTTGGCGCGTGGCTTGCCCATGGAATAACCTTGGACCTGTGCGGTGACGCCAACGATTACGTCGGAAAAGGGCTATCCGGCGGGCGTCTGGTCATATGTCCGCCTGCCGACAGCCACATCGTCGCGGAGGAAAATATCATTGCTGGCAATACCGTGCTGTACGGGGCGATCGAAGGGGAGTGCTACGTTCGAGGTGTTGCCGGCGAACGCTTCGCTGTGCGCAATTCCGGCGCGGTTGCCGTCGTCGAGGGCGTGGGCGATCACGGATGCGAATACATGACCGGCGGCACAGTGGTAGTTCTGGGTGTGGCTGGACGCAACTTTGCGGCCGGCATGAGCGGTGGTATCGCCTTCGTCCTGGATGAGGCCGGCGATTTCACCAAGCGCTGCAATCTGTCCATGGTCGAGTTGGCGCCGGTTCCCGAAGAGGACAAGACGATCGGCGAGAATGAGGCCCAGGGCGGCGAGCTTGAGACCCACGGAGTCGTCAATATCAACCACCTGGAGCACAGCGACGCGACCATATTGCGCCGCCTGATCCAGAACCATCTGCGCTATACCGCCAGCCCGCGGGCACGGACGATCCTCGACAATTTCGATGCGTATCTCCCGAAGTTTGTGAAGGTTATGCCGGTAGAGTACCGCCGTGCGCTCGCCGAAATGGCCGCGGCCCAATCCCGCGCGCAGCTGCCGGAGGGCCGGGTGAAGCATGGGTAAGCCGACAGGATTTTTAGAATTCGGCCGACAGGATCCTGCGAATCTGCCGGTTCAGGAGCGCATCCGGTTCTACAAGGAATTCACCCTGCCTCTGGAAGAGCAGCAAATTTCGCGGCAAGGCGCCCGATGCATGGATTGCGGGATACCGTTTTGCCAGACGGGTTGTCCGGTAAACAACATCATTCCGGACTGGAACGACCTGGTCTATCGCGGACGCTGGAAGGAAGCGCTCGCGGTCCTGCATTCGACCAATAATTTCCCTGAATTCACCGGCAGGGTCTGTCCGGCACCGTGCGAAGAAGCGTGCACGCTGAACCTCAACAGCGACCCGGTAACAATCAAAAACATTGAGCACGCGATCATCGACAAAGGCTGGGAGGCAGGCTGGGTACAGCCGCAGCCCGCGCTTCACGGAAGCGGCAAGCGGGTGGCGATTGTGGGTTCTGGCCCATCAGGCCTCGCCTGCGCCCAACAGCTGGCGCGTGCCGGCCATGCGGTGACGGTATTCGAAAAGAGCGACCGTCCCGGGGGCCTGCTGCGCTACGGCATTCCTGATTTCAAGCTGGAGAAAAACCACATCGACCGGCGAATCGGGCAGATGACCGCTGAGGGTGTGGAGTTCCGCCTCAATCAGCACGTCGGCATAAACGTTCCTGCCGGGAAGCTGCTCGACGACTATGATGCCATCGTCCTGACAGGCGGCTCCGAACATCCGCGTGACCTGCAGGTGCCGGGCCGGGAACTTAAGGGCATACACTTCGCCATGGAGTTCCTGCCGCAGCAGAACAAGCGCATCGCGGGCGACCGCATACCAGAAGATGGTGCCATCACCGCCACCGGCAAGCATGTGGTGGTCATCGGAGGTGGCGATACCGGTTCTGACTGCGTAGGCACTTCGATCCGGCAGGGGGCGCTGTCCGTCACGCAGATCGAGCTGCTGCCGCGGCCGCCGGAACGAGTAGACAATCTCATCACCTGGCCGGACTGGCCGTTGAAGCTGCGCACCTCGACATCCCAGCAGGAGGGGGTGACGCGCGATTGGGGAGTTACCACCAAGCAGTTTACCGGCCAGAATGGACAGGTCAGCGGGCTGCGTGCTGCCCGCGTCGAATGGGGCAGGGGCGGCCGCGGTGCGCCGACGATGCATGAGGTGCCGGCCAGCGAATTCGAGCTCAAGGCGGAATTGGTACTGCTGGCACTGGGCTATCTCCATCCTGTCCACGCGGGCCTGATTCAGGGTCTTGGCGTAGGGCTGGACGGGCGTGGAAACGTCGCTGCCGACGACAGTGCCTACCGGACCTCCGTGGCCAAGGTGTTTGCCGCGGGTGACATGCGTCGCGGACAGTCCCTGGTTGTGTGGGCGATACGCGAAGGACGTCAGGCGGCGCGCGCGGTCGATGAGTTTCTCATGGGCAGCTCGGATCTCCCGCGCTGACTGCCTGCGCACGCAATGGCCATGTGCGATGAGCAGTCACGCAGCGTCCGCTGACAATCCGGCACCGCCCGAAAACCACCGCTTGCTGCGCGCCTTGCTGCGCCAGCCGGTCGACATGACCCCGGTATGGGCTATGCGCCAGGCGGGTCGTTATCTCCCGGAATACCGCAAGGTGCGCGAGCAGGCCGGTTCGTTCATGCAGTTATGCACGACCCCCGAGCTTGCCTGCGAAGTCACCCTGCAGCCGCTGCGACGGTTCAAGCTGGATGCCGCCATTCTGTTTTCGGACATCCTCACCATCCCCGACGCGATGGGACTGGGCCTGAGGATGAGTGACCGCGAGGGACCGCAGTTCGAGCACCCGCTGCGCACGGCCGCCGATGTGGCTCGACTTGGAGTGCCGGATCCGGAAGATCGGTTGCGCTACGTGCTCGATGCGGTACGGCTTATACGCCGCGAGCTGGCGGGGAGCACTCCGCTTATCGGCTTCGCGGGGTCGCCCTGGACGCTCGCGACCTACATGGTAGAGGGCGGGTCCAGCAAGGAATATGCCCGCGTCAAAGGGATGATGTTCCAGGATCCGGTTACCATGCACCGGCTTCTGGACATTAATGCGCATGCCGTCACCATCTATCTCAACGCTCAAATAGATGCCGGGGCCCAGGCCGTCATGGTCTTCGACACCTGGGGTGGCGTGCTGACACCGCGCGATTACCGTGAATTCTCCCTGAGGTACATGCGTCAGGTGGTTGCAGGGATGAAGCGCGAATTCGGGGGTCGGCGCATTCCCGTGATTCTGTTTACCAAGGCCGGAGGGTCGTGGCTCGAAGATCTGGCCGCTAGCGGCTGCGACGCTGTGGGCGTGGATTGGACGGTGGACATGTCCGAAGCGCGCCAGCGTGTCGGCGGACGTGTTGCACTGCAGGGAAACATGGACCCGTCGGTCCTCTACGCGTCGCCGGACCGGATATGCCAGGAAGTGCAGACCATTCTCGACAGCTACGGTCCGGGGCCGGGTCATGTTTTCAATCTCGGGCATGGGGTACACCAGCAGACCGATCCCGACCGCCTTGCCGTCATGGTCGATGCAGTGCACGAGCTGAGCGCAAAATTCCACTCGCCCGCGTCAGCAGCCACCAGCCAGGCCGGCTGATGTTGCCGAACGCCCACCATGGCCGGCGCGACGGTACCCCCCTGATCCGTTGAATTTGCCGGGATCTGTCCGGCTCCCGGGGTTGCCTGGATGGTTTGCGGATAGGACAATGAACGATGAGACGGGGAGCGTTCCGGCACGTGGCGGAGTCCGCCGCCCTGACCGGCTCAAGCGCTCGCGCTGCCGAGGAGTGATGCGAGCATGCGTTCGGCCTGTGCCAGATAACCGCCGCCAAACAGGTTCAGGTGATTGAGCACATGATAAAGATTGTAAAGTCCCTTGCGTATCCGGTAGCCATCGTCGAGCGGTAGTGCCTCGCAATAGGCCAAGTAGAATTCTGCCGGGAATCCGCCAAACAGTTCAGTCATTGCCAGATCCGTTTCGCGATCTCCGAAATACACCGCTGGGTCGAAAATCACGGGCCTTCCATTCTGGTCGGCACCGTAGTTTCCCCCCCACAAGTCTCCGTGTAGCAGCGAAGGTACCGGGCGGTGCCCGTCGAGCAGAACCGGCAGATCAGCGAGCAGGCGCTCGCCGCTGTGCTGCAAAGAGCCGCGGTATCCATTGCGGGCTGCGAGTCTGAGCTGATATCCGAGACGCCGCTGGCTCCAGAATTCGGCCCAGTTTCCAGACGGTGTGTTGATCTGGGGCGTGGCTCCAATCGTATTGTCGCGGTGCCAGCCGAAGTAATCCCTGTGGACCTGATGCAGCCTTGCCAGACCCTGGCCAAGCTGCTCGGCGGTCTGCCGGTCCGCTGTCCCGAGCGCCAGATACTCCAGCACCAGGAAGGAATGCCCTTCAACCACACCCCAGCACACCGGTTCCGGCACGCGGATCGCCGCGGCACCGGCAAGCTCGCGAAGCCCGGACGCTTCCGATTCGAACATCGCCAGGCAACCGGGATGGTTCAGTTTCAGAAAATAGCGCTCGCCGCGGCCTACGAGAACCTCAGTTCTGCTGATACAGCCTCCTGCGACGGCAGAGCTGCTCAGCGGCACGAACCGGGTCCCGGTGGCTCGCGATATTTGCTCGGCAATTGCTGAAATAAGTGTCATCTTCTGGGCGGTCGCGATGATCGTAATGTTGCAAAAGTTTCCGGGTCTGCAGCCGCTACCGTATTATCGCCGAGCAGGGACGTGCAATCCGTGCGCAGGTCCGGTTTCCCCGTGATCCGCTCCGGAAAATGCGCGGCCTGGGCCTCGCTGGTTGCATCAAGAAGCCATCTCCGACATGCCGGCGGAACACCGGCAACGGTCGGGCCGGCGGTGCAGCTTGCTGCCCTGGTGATACACCATAACCTAGCGTTCCTGAAAAATTCCCGATGCGTCAAGCAATTATTCACACGACGATGCTTCTTCACCGGCTGGGCCTGCCCGCATCAGGGCTACCCGAAATTCCCCGGTGATTTTTAGTCAATATATTGATATATATTGCGTTTTTTCAGCATAATTCTTGATCAGTCCAGCACCTGTCTGCGGAACCTCCCGATTGCTGCGACCAGGCGGTGGCCAATCATCAACAGGGTTATCCACAGCCATCGGGCTGCTGCCCAGAGCTGTTTAGCCACAATCAGTTAGCAGCGGTTTTAAAAGTCATCAGTGTCCGTGGATCGACAAATGTTTCACAGGAGGGCGGTCGCGGATATGGTAAAGTAAAGTCATGTCTTCGGCACAGCGCATCGTCCAAGTCGCCGTACCCTCTCCTCTCCCCCGCACCTTCGACTACCTGCCTCCGAAATCGGGCGATTTGCCCTGTCTTGGCGCGCGCGTCCGGGTGCCTTTTGGCCGGCGCTCGGTGGTCGGAATCGTGACTGGGATCACCGGACATAGCTTGCTGCCAGCGGGACGTCTGAAGGCCGTGCAGGAGGTGCTCGATACGGGACCCTTGCTTCCGCCAGGCCTCCTGAACCTGCTGCTGTGGGCATCGGAATACTACCATCATCCGCTTGGCGAGGTGGTCAGTTCTGCCCTGCCGCAGGCGCTGCGAAAGGGCCGGCCTGCGGTCGCCGGCGACATTGACGGCTGGACTATCACCGAATCAGGTCGCGCCCGGCTCGCCGATGCCCGGGCGCTGCGAGGTGTACCTGCCCGCATCCTGCATGCCTTGGCCGGCCACGGCTCCGCCGCCGGTGAGACCTTGCTTGCTCCCCTGTCCGATCGCTGGCGGGCCGCCGTGCGGTCACTGGTGGCACGCGGCTGGGTAAGCGCGGTTCCGCACGATTGCCTAGCGCAGCCTGCATCCCGGGTGGCGGACGCGCCTGTGGCCAGCGCGGCGCAGACGGCGGCAATCGCCGCCATCACAGGCGGGCCGCCCGGTTTCCATTGTTATCTCCTCCACGGGGTAACCGGAAGCGGCAAGACCGAGGTCTATCTTCGCGTCATCGCCCGGGTTCTCGGATCCGGGGCGCAGGTGCTGGTGCTTGTGCCGGAGATCGGACTAACGCCGCAACTGGTGGATAGCTTCCGGCAGCGTTTTGCCGTCGGCATCGCCGTGATCCACTCCGGCCTGAATGAATCCGAACGCCTGTGCGCCTGGCTCAAGGCGCGTGACGGATCGGCACGCATTGTGCTTGGCACCCGCTCGGCAGTCTTTGTACCGATGAACGCATTGCGCCTGATCATCGTCGATGAGGAACATGACGGCTCCTACAAGCAGCAGGACGGTTTCCGCTATTCAGCGCGGGACGTTGCCATACGGCGCGGCCAGCGCGAAGGAGTACCGGTGGTGCTGGGATCCGCGACGCCGTCGCTCGAAAGCCTGCACAACGCACGGCAGGCCCGCTACACGCTCCTGCCGTTGCCCGAGCGCGTTGGTCAGGCCCAGCTGCCGCCGGTCCGTCTTCTGGACCTGCGCCGGCTTGCGCGTCCGGACGGTCTTGCTCCTCCGCTGATCGAGGCGGTGCACGACCGGCTTGTGCGTAAGGAGCAGAGCCTGCTGTTCATCAATCGACGCGGTTTCGCACCGGTGCTCATGTGTCACGACTGCGGCTGGTTTGCGCCGTGTCCACGCTGCGATGCCCGCCTGACCCTGCACAAGGCCGCAGGCCGGCTGCGTTGCCACCATTGTGGTAGCGACACCAGCGTGCCGGTGGTATGTCCGGCCTGCCAGGGTGAACATCTGCGCGGTCTCGGCGAAGGCACCGAACGCGTGGAAGCAGCGCTTGCCCGGATTTTCCCTGGAGCCAGTATCGAAAGGATCGATCGCGACAGCACCCGGCGGAAAGGCGCACTGGAAGAAAAGCTTGGACGTGTTCGCGCCGGCGCGGCAGATATCATGGTCGGGACCCAGATGCTGGCCAAAGGACACGATTTCCCAAACCTGACCCTGGTTGGTGTCCTCAATGCGGATCAGGGACTCTATGGATATGATTTCCGGTCCGGTGAACAGCTATTTCAGCGCATCATGCAGGTTGCCGGCCGCGCCGGCCGCGCCGACAAGCCTGGCGAGGTGCTGATTCAGACTTTTCACCCCGAGCACCCGCTTTTCCGGGCTTTGTGCCGGCACGATTATTCCGGTTTCGCGGATTACGCGATGCAGGAACGCCAGGAAACCCGGTTCCCCCCCTTTTGTCACTTGGCGTTGCTTCGGGCGGAATCCCCTGAGCGCGGTAATGCGCTGGCGTTCCTGGCACGGGCACGGGCAATTGCCGACGGCATGGAACTGGCTAGGGAAGTGACGGCCATGGATCCCGCGCCTTCTCCCATGGAGCGCCGCTCAGGACGCTATCGTGCGCAGCTGCTCATCCATGCCATGCAACGTCCCGCCCTGCACCGCTTCCTCGTCCAATGGCTTTCCCTGATTGCGGAAACCCCGCTCTCGCGCAAGGTGCGCTGGTCCTTGAACATCGACCCGCTCGACATGCTCTGACTGCCGCCAGCCACACCCGCCGCCATTCTTTCTTCAAAGTCCCGTCGGCAGGCTTTGGGTTGCCCCGACCTGAGTGAGCACGTAGGGCAGCGGAAAGTGTTCCCTGTATTCCTCGGGCAGATCGAACAAGGTCTGCTTGAATGCGTCCGGGGCAAACAGCATGGGAATGATGTTGTTGTAGGGAGCCGCCTTCTCTGCAAGGCACAAAGTTTCTGTACTGGCTTCGAGGTAACCCAGATCGAACAGTGTGGAAATCAAGTCGGTGTAGATCGCCTGCACATCCACGCCGTATTTGGCATTGATACTCCGTACATCGACTTTGGTGAACCGCAGCTGGCTTACGAGTTCCCTTGCCATTTCCATTTCCGGCGTGATGCGCTCCGTTTCCAGAACCGGAAGACGTCCCTCGTCCAAAGACCGGTAATAGTTCTTTAGCGCCAGGTGGTTCTGGTAGAGCACACGCGGAGCGTAACCCATCGACGATATTCCGAGCGCCACGAGCGGCACGTTCTCCCAACGGCGCAGCTGGTGGCGAAATGAAGCGCGCTCCGGCCGAATGAAGATGTTCTGCAAGACAGGTTCGTAGCCTTGCTGCCCAAGGAGCTGCCTGGCGTGCCGAAAAATACCTAGCTTACGCTCATGTAGTTCGTCGCGGGCGGGGAGAAACCGGACCCGGTCATGGTCGCAGCGCTGCGAATCGAGCGAATAGATCGACAGGCCAGGGACCCCGAGCCCGATTAGTTTGCCAAGTGTACCTGCCAGCGCACCGTCTGCCTCGCCTTCGAACCCGTACATGGTATCGACATTGACATTGCCGATGACCTCCACGGCATCGGCGATTTCGACAATGGCCGCCGGTACGGAGTATGCGCGGTTCAGGCGTGACAGCATGTCAGAATCCAGTGACTGTATCCCGTAGCTCAGGCGGTTCACGCCGAGCTCAGGAAGCAGCGCGATTCGCTCCGGCGGGATCGTTCCAGGTGCCGACTCGATGCTTACTTCGGCATCCTCGGTAAGATCAAAGTGCCGGTGTATGCCCTCCAGCAGCTTCTGCAGCAACCGATTGCCGAGGTACGTCGGTGTGCCTCCGCCGATATAGACGGATTCGCAGCGAGCGTGTGCGAGCGCCGGCGCATAAAGCGCCATTTCGCGCAGCAGGTAATCCACGTACCGCTGCATCTCCTCCTCGTGACTTCCGGGGATAACAGGGTAGTAGCAGAACCGACAAAGTGTCGCGCAGAAGGGAACATGCGCGTAAATGCTGTAGCGCCCCTGTATCACTGAGGCCTCTGCGAATAGTCCGGCTGCATCTACCGGTGTGTGCGACTTTTGGGTGATGGGCGGCGGAAAAGTCCAGTCGAAGCAAGGAAAATAATCATTCTGGACGCGAAGCGCGGATGCGATGCGGATTTTCAGGGTCTTCGGGTCGAATGCCTCGAGCGTGGTGGTCGTGGTGGTGCTGATCATCGGCGCATCGATCAGCCGCGAGCGCTTGTTGACGGTATCGTGGTAGCGTTTCATGGTTCCATCCGTTTGTTTGTCAGACTTCCTTGTCTTAGCCCGACCGCTGCTGGAATCCAGGCAAGCCGAGCCGCCACCGACACAATAACGCGATCGTAACGGCGAGACTTCACCAGTGCCGAACAATGCGAATTCCGCCGCAGAAAAACCTGCCCGCCACTCCCACTTCAATGTCAGGTGGCAGTCGGATTACGCGTTAAGAGGCGCGACTTTTGTTTCCCGCCGCGCCTCGTACATATAGTATACGAGAGGAATGACGAACAGTGTCAACACCGTCGATGCAAAGGTGCCGGAAATAAGCGATATGGCCAGACCGCCGAAGACCGGATCGGTCACCATGGCTGCCGTGCCCAGAATAATCGCGAGCGCGGTCAGCAAAATCGGCCGCATCCGGGTTATGCCTGCTTGAAGCACGGCTTCGCGCAGGCCATGTCCGGCACGGCGGAAGTCCAGGATGAAATCGATAAGCAGCAGCGAATTGCGCACGACGATGCCGGCAAGCGCGATTACCCCGATCATGGATGTGGCGGTGAAATAATAGTGCCCTTCGATCAGGTCCATGATTGCATGCCCGGGAAACACGCCGATTATGGTCAGCGGAATGGCGCCCATGACAATGAGCGGTGTCGTAAATGACCGGTAGTAGGCGACCAGAATTACATAAATAAGCACGATCGCCACTGCAAATGCCCGGCCCAAATCACGGAACACGTCCAGCGTAAGGCGCATCTCTCCGCCCCAGCGAAGACCATAAGAGGTTGTTGCAGGGTAGGACATGAAGTCCTGTTTGAGCCTCACACCATCGGGAAGCGGGTGCGTGCGCAGGTACTGCCACATGTGCAGAACTGCGTACACCGGACTGCCGGTCCCCATTTCACCGGTTACATATACGACCGGTCGCTGATCCTGAAACAGGATCGGCTTGGGCGCCTGTACCGGCTTGATCTGCGCGATACTCCCGAGAGAAATCTCGTTGCCCGCCGGATTGGTAAAAAATATATTGTGCAGGTCGGAGGGCAAGACCCGGTTCGGGACCGGAATCTGGAAATGAATGAGAACCGGCTCCTTTTCCCTCGCGATATGAACCGCCCCGGCGTCATAGCCGCCGAGAAATGCCTGCAGTGTCTGTGCGACCTCCACCGGCAAAATCCCCGCAAGCGCTGCCCTCCTGCGATCGACCACAATGCGGTACTGGGTTGTGTCGGCAGTGGTGCTGTCGTCGATATCGACGACATCCTTGGTTTTGGCAAAAACGTCATAGCGCAACTCCTTGGCTATTTGGCGCAGTTTGCGGTAGTTTGGCCCGTACAGTTCAGCCAGTACCGTCGCACGCACCGGCGGACCGGGTGGCTCCTCAACCAGCTTGATGTTGGCTCCGGTCCTTGTTTCGAGCCTGGCGATTGCAGGCCGAAGGGAGCGTACGATCTTGATCGAGGATTCGCTGCGGTGACGTTTGTCCTTCAGGTTGACGCGCACCTCGGCATACTGCGGCCCCTTCTTGAGGCTCGAACCGCGCAGCAGGCCGTTGAAGTCGATGATGCCCGGCCTTCCTACCGTAGATTCGTAGTTTGTGACGTCCGGTACCTTACGCAGTATGTCACCGATCCTCCGTACTACACGATCGGTCTGTTCCAGTGCGGTGCCCGCCGGCATGTCCACTGTGATATTGAAGGTGTCGGCGTTGTTCTTGGGCAGCATCTTAAATTGCACCAGCTTGAACACCGGCATGGCCAGAACCAGTACCATGAGAAGCGTGATGCCCAGAAAAAACGCCAGACGCAGGCGGCGACTGCCGAGCAGCCTTCCCATTATCGATGCGTAACCGCGCTCCAGCCATCCCGGTGCGTGCTCCTCAATGTGCTGTCCGGGCGTGAGGTGCAGCCAGCGATATGCCGCCCAGGGCGCAACTGAGTAGGCAATGGCCAGCGACGTGATCATGGCAACGGGAACATTGAACGGAATGGGTGCCATGTACGGCCCCATCATGCCGTGGACCCAGAACATCGGAAGAAAGGCGACAATCACAGTGAAGGTTGCCAGATTGGTGGGGCGCCCGATCTCGTTGACGGCCCGCACTGCACCCGAGAGGCGGTCGGCACCCTTCATGCTGTAGTGGCGGAATATGTTCTCGATGACTACGATCGAGTCGTCCACCATCAGGCCGAGCGAGAGTATCAGGGCAAACAGCGTGATACGGTTTATGCTCTGTCCGGCGACCATGCCGACTGCCAGGGTAATGAACAGGATAAG
>JAJYEE010000056.1 GCA_021790335.1 Pseudomonadota bacterium
CCAAGCAGCCGCAGCTCGAATACCGGGATGTGGAGCTTGCCGTGAAGGAGCTGCTCGAGCAGATGTCTGCGGCGCTGGCGGCGGGAGAGCGCATCGAAGTACGGGGTTTCGGGAGCTTCTCGCTGCATTACCGTCCGCCGCGGCTGGGACGCAACCCCAAGACCGGAGACTCGGTCAGGGTTCCTGACAAGCGCGTGCCGCACTTCAAGCCTGGCAAGGAGTTGCGGGAGCGCGTCGATCTTTAGAGTCGGTCATCGGTCCGGTCCGGCTATAGGACAGAAAGCGGCATTGGGGTTTTCCAATGCCGCTTTTGTTTTCGGTGACCCGCAACGCCGGTTAATCCTTTCCGGTTTTTCTTGTATTGTGTCTGCCGGATCCTTATAGCGAGTTTGTGGAGGCAGTTATGAAACGGCTGCTGTATTTCCTGCTGGGAGTCGTGACGGTTTTCATCGGTCTGAGTTTCGCCTACAAGAATTCAGACGTGGTCGCACTGAACTACTATTTCGGCCTGCACTGGGAAAGCCCGCTGTCGCTGATGCTCCTTGCGACGCTGGCGATCGGCATTGTTCTGGGGTTCGTAGCGAGCCTCGGCATGGTCGTGCGCATGCAGCGCCAGCTGGTGCGCGCCCGTCGCGAGATACGCGAGATCGAACAGGAAGTCATGAACCTGCGCGCGTTGCCGATCAAGGACGTGCTGTAGGCATGCAGCTCACCGCGATCGACCTGCTATGGCTGCTGCTGCCCCTGGCGGCGGCGTCCGGCTGGCTCGCGGCGCGCTTGGATCAGAAGCATCGGCCGGGGCGAGCGGCCCAGGGCCTGCCTTCGGCCTACTTCAAGGGGCTCAATTTCCTGCTCAATGAGCAGCCCGACAAGGCGATCGAGGTGTTTATCCAGATGCTCGAGG
Organism: Pseudomonadota bacterium; assembly: GCA_021790335.1. Classification (GTDB taxonomy): domain Bacteria; phylum Pseudomonadota; class Gammaproteobacteria; order Acidiferrobacterales; family UBA6901; genus JAJYCY01. Next base: position 905 of record JAJYEE010000056.1, read on the forward strand.
TCGACTCGGATACGGTCGAAACGCATCTCGCCCTGGGAAATCTTTTCCGGCGTCGTGGCGAGGTGGAGCGTGCCATCCGCATTCATCAGAATCTCATAGCCCGTCCCACACTGGACAAGAACCAGCGTTCCCTGGCGCTGCTGGAGCTTGGCCAGGATTACCTCAAGGCGGGACTGTTTGATCGAGCCGAGAACCTGTTTCTGGAGCTCGCGGAAATCAGGCAGCACACCGAGCAGGCACTGCGCTTACTGGTGCACATCTTCCAGCAGGAAAAGGAGTGGGATCAGGCGATCTCCGTAAGTCGCCGGCTCGCGCGGGCATCAGGCCGCAGCCAGGACGAGGTGATTGCGCAGTTTTACTGCGAACTTGCCGAACAGGCCTTTGCCGAGGGCAACGCCGTCTCGGCGCGGCGTCTGGTGAACGATGCGTTTGGCGCCGACCGCAATTGCGTGCGCGCAAGCATACTTCTGGGCCGCCTCGAAGTGGCGGCCGGCAGGCACCGGGAGGCGCTCAAGGCATGGAAAAGGATCGAGGAACAGGACCCGGTTTATCTGGGCGAGGTGGCAGGCCTGATCGCCACAAGCTATCAGGCGCTCAATGACGAAGCGGGGCTGTATGAATACTTCGATGCAGTGCGACGCCGGCATGGCGGTGTTGCGCTGATGCTGGCGCTTGCCGATGTGATCAGGAACCGGGAGGGCGTGCAGGCTGCCGAAGAGTTCGTTACTGTCTGGCTGCGTCAGCAGCCTTCGGTTCAGGGACTGCATCGCCTTCTGGCGCTGAATCTGGTCGGAGCGGACACCACGAACCAGGCCGATCTCAATCTGCTGCAGGGTGTGATCGGTGAGCTGCTCGAACAGCAGCAGGGTTACCTGTGCCAGGAATGTGGTTTCCGTGGCAAGGCGCTGCACTGGCAGTGTCCGGGCTGCCACCGGTGGAATACGGTAAAACCGATCCCCGGACAGCCCGAGGAGCGGACACAGGAGAAGCGGCATGGGCAGCGGATCTGACGGCGTCGCCGGCGCGCTGCGGAAGGATCCGCGCATCATAGTGGCACTGGATTTTCCGTCCAGGGCCGATGCACTGGCGTGCGCCGCCCGGGTCACGCCCGAGCTGTGCCGTCTCAAGGTGGGGCTCGAGCTGTTTGCTGCCGCGGGCCCGGGGGTTGTCGAGGAGCTTGCCGCGCGCGGATTCGATGTGTTTCTCGATCTGAAGTTTCACGACATTCCTACCACTGTGGCACGGGCGTGCGCCGCCGCTGCCCGTCTGGGTGTATGGATGCTCAACGTACATGCGCTGGGCGGTGTGCAGATGCTCGAAGCGGCGCGCATGGCGCTGGAGGCAGGCGTGACACGCCGCCCGCTCCTGATCGGCGTGACCGTCCTCACGAGCCATGGAGCCGATACGCTCGGGGAGATCGGGTTGCCACCGGATCCGGCGGCCCAGGTGCTGCGACTCGCGGGACTGGTGAAGACGGCCGGACTGGACGGGATCGTCTGTTCCGCCCGCGAGGCCGGGATCCTGCGCGTACGGTTTGGAACCGACTTCGTGCTGGTCACTCCGGGTATCCGCCCGAGCGGTATCGCGCCCGACGACCAGCAGCGAACCATGACGCCGCTTGCGGCGCTGCGTCAGGGGGCGGATTTTCTCGTGATTGGCCGGCCCATTACCCAGGCTCCTGATCCGGTCGCGGCACTTGAGGAAATCAATAATCAGTTGCGGGCCCCGCTTTGAGGGTTGCCTGCGTGTATTGCGACTGGATCCAGAACGAATCTGCGCCGGATCATCGGTGTCCCGGCTGCTTTATCCGGGAGAGATTGCAGATTAATGCGGCGGATTCGGTTTCCACCGCCTGTGCGGACAGAATGCCAGTCTGGGTCAGAGAAAGCAGTGTGGTGGCGGTGTCATGAACGGTTCCGATGCTGAATGCTGGTTTCTCGTTTATTCGAAGCCGCGCCAGGAAGAGACGGCGAAACAGAATCTGGAGCGCCAGGGCTACACCGTGTATTTGCCGCGCGGGGTCCAAAGCCGGCGGCGGGCCGGCAAGCGCGTCACGGTAGTGGATCCGCTGTTTCCGCGTTACCTCTTCGTCCGTCTTAACAGACAGTCGGACAACTGGGGGCCGATCCGCTCTACGATCGGGGTCGCCGCGCTGGTGCGCTTCGGGTTGGAGCCGGCGCGCGTGCCCGACACGCTGGTTGAGCTGCTGCGTTCGCACGAAACCGCATCCGGGGTGCATGAGTGGACGCTTGCCCCGCTGCGCACGGGCCAGACGGTGCGGGTCGCGGAGGGTGCATTCGCGGGGTACCGCGGGATCTTTTTTGCCCGCACGAGCCGCGAGCGGGTGACCGTGCTGCTCGACATCCTGGGGCGTCCGGTGCGCGCCCAGCTTGCGGCGGACCAGATCGATGCGGCGGAATAGCCCGCAGACCGGGTTGCGCTGCGATGTGACGGCCGCGGGGCGCGCATCACAGATTCTCCGTGACAAGACGTTTCGGACAGGATCATTCCGGAGCGTGCCCTGGAAGCGATCCCTGCAAGGAAACGCAATGAAGGTTCCGGATCATGATGCCTTGGAATGCGCGCCGGACTTGAGCTTGCTGGCCCGTTTACCGGCAAACTCCGGCCTCTGCCTTGAGTTCCGCCCGGCGCAATGGTCATGGCGCCACAAACGTCGCCCGTTAGCGAGCGGATCGTGCCGTGATCCGGTCGCAGCATGGACAGCCACTCGATACCGCACCTAGTGGGCTGTCTGGAAATCATGACGGTTGCCAGTGCTGTTGTCAGAACCGTCGGGAAGCCCGGGTAACCCCCCGGGCCCGCTCTTGCTGTTTCCGGCTGCAGTCAGCGGCTTTTACGCCGGTGTGCGCGGCTGAGTTTCGTCAGGCGTTGATCCGCCGTGACCGGCCTGAGTGGCGCTGGCCCGTCAGCCCTCATAGGGTGGCGTCGCGCTGATCTTGTGGATGCTGAGATCCGCGCCTTCGGCTTCTTCCTCCTCTGACAAACGGATTCCTACCAGCTTTTTCAGGATGCCATACACGATGAAACCTCCGGCCAGGGCGATGGTCACGCCCAGCGCCGTGCCGGCCAGTTGTGACATGAAGCTCACGCCCCCCAGGCCGCCGAGCGCCTTCTGGCCGAAGATTCCTGCGGCAATGCCTCCCCAGGTACCGCAGAGGCCGTGCAAAGGCCATACGCCGAGCACGTCATCGATCTTCCAGCGATTCTGGCAGAGCGTAAACATCCATACAAACAGCGCGCCGGCAACGGCGCCGGTGACCAGCGCGCCCAGCGGATGCATGACATCAGAGCCGGCGCATACCGCCACCAGGCCGGCCAGCGGTCCATTATGGATGAATCCCGGGTCGTTGCGTCCGGCAAACAATGCCGCCAGCGTGCCGCCGACCAGCGCCATCAGTGAATTGACCGCCACCAGGCCGCTGATGTGACTGATGGTCTGGGCGGACATGACATTGAAACCGAACCAGCCCACCGTCAGGATCCAGGCTCCGAGAGCCAGAAAGGGAATGCTGGAGGGGGGATGTGCGGTCATCGTGCCGTCGTGCCGATAGCGGCCCTTTCGCGAGCCCAGCAGCAGCACCGCGGGCAGTGCGATCCATCCCCCCATCGCGTGGACCACCACGGAGCCCGCGAAATCGTGAAATTGGCTGCCGAAATGTGCCGCCAGCCAGGACTGGACACCGAAATGACCACCCCAGGCAATACCCTCAAAGAACGGGTACACGAAGGCCACGAGCAGCAGCGTGGCAACCAGCTGGGGATAGAACCGGGACCGTTCCGCGATGCCACCGGAGATGATTGCGGGAATCGCCGCCGCGAATGTCAGCAGAAAGAAGAACCGGACCAGCTGATAGCCATGCTGCGCACTCAGCGTCTGGGCATCATGCATAAAATCGATGCCGTAAGCGGTATGAAAACCGATAAAGAAATAGGCGAGGGTGGATACCGAAAAATCTGCCAGGATCTTCACGAGCGCATTGACCTGGTTTTTTGACCGTACGGTTCCGAGTTCCAGGAAGGCGAAACCGGCGTGCATGAACAAAACGAGTATTGCGCCCAGCAGGATGAACAGGACGTTCGTACTGGTTTGTAGGTGATCCATAATCGCTCCGTTGGTTTTTGCGAAAATGCTTCAGTCGATGACGGTCTGGCCCTGTCCAGCCAGCTCCCGAGCCAAGGTTCTCGGCAGGGGCCGGAGAACACAGGACCGCACTCAGCGTCCCCCGGGCCTGGCGCCCACGCAGAGACGACGCATCATGCAGCACCTTCAGCCAGCGACTCAAGCAGGAATTGCGCCCCACCGGACCGGTGCTTTCGACTGTTGCTGCGTCATGCCCACGGAGGGACGATACGAGGGGATCCGATTGCTGGAATCGATCTCAGCGGAATCCGGCCTCAGGAGGCCCCTCGTCCTCTCCGGTAGCCGATTGCCTGTACCGGGAATGGTCCCAACAGATTTCCAGGCGCAGCGGAGCAAACCATCCGGGCGCAACGGCATCGTAGGCGCGCTGACCGACAGCCAGGCGCGTTTGTGGAGGGTATACTGCGTGGCGGCCGTCATGCATGCCGTGCTTTCGATCCGCCCAACCCGGGTTGACGGTTCTGGGGGTGCGGGAAGGTTGTCAGCGTCTAGAAAGCGGCCAGCGTCGTGACGTTTTTCGGAAGGCGGTTGTCTTGCACGTCATCTCGCGCTATTGCGCTGGTCCGGACGCGGAATCCGGTCAGTCGATGCCGCTTGACTCGGGAAAATGGGATTACGTATAGTGTTCATTAAATGAACACGGAACGTGACCGGGAGGAGGTTCTGACTCTGGAGATTCTGGATGTAATCCAGAAGCAGAGCGACGTGAGCCAGCGGCATCTGGCACGGCACCTCGGTGTCGCGCTGGGGCTGGCGAATTCCTACCTCAAACGCTGTGTACGCAAGGGCCTCATCAAGATCACCGAGGCACCGGCCAACCGCTATCTATATTACCTAACGCCCAAGGGATTCGCGGAAAAGAGCCGCCTCACCGCCCGGTACCTGAGTTACTCCTTTTCCTTTTACCGACAGGCCAGTGAGTCCTGCCTGCGGGTGTTCGACCGCTGCCGCGAGCAGGGGTGGCGGCGACTGCTGCTGTGTGGCATTTCGGATCTGGCGGAGGTCGCCACCTTGCATGCTGTGGATAGAGGGATCGTCATCGTGGGTTTCTACGATCCGCACAGTGAGCGGCGGCTGTATCTCGACCGGCCGGTTTGGCGAGAGTTCGCATTGGTGGGTCCGCATGATGCCTGTGTGGTGACGGATTTTCTGGCACCGCAGTTGACTCGCGACCATCTGACGGACCTTGTCGAAAGCGAGCGGGTGCTGATCCCGGATGTGCTGAGTTTGACGCCATAAGACGGGCACGGAAAACTGTTGGCTAGCCCGAGTGACCGGGCCGGCAGGGGTTGGCGGAAAGACAAAATCTGTGCGGACTACGCTCTGCATGGCGGTAGCGTGCCTGAACGCTAGGCGATGTATCAAGCCTGGCAATGGATTACCGGCAACGCTGGTATTCCACTGGGAGCTACTTCCAGGTACAGACTCGGTGATGCCGCTTATCTACAGGTAGAAGGGATCGGGCATTTTAGATGGATGGCTACACAATCGTCCCCTGGAGCGCCCCATGAGACAGATATGCACCGCGACTTTGATACTGCTGTTGCTTGGCGGATGCGCTAGCCCGGGTGGTACTTCGCCAGCTGCGACACCACGGGCTAGTGAGGCAACGCCCTCATCATCCGTTGATGTCCGGATTGCGAGGAAGATTGACGTGGCGCCCTACAGGGCACTCGCTGTGGTCATGCCGGAATACCTAGATAGCCGACCAGATGCGTTGGCAAGGGTTAGGAAGCTCGGGGTGTTTGACCAAGTGATCAGGAGTGAGGATCTTCCCAGCTTCGTCAAGAAACACGGTCTGCAGGGGCAGGTCACTGACTTGGGGAAATGGTCGGGCTATCAGGCGCTATTTCATGCGTATAAGCCTTTCCTAGTCATTCGATTCGACTGTACGGCAGGAAGCGACGGGGTTCGCTACAGCCTGATCGTGACAAGGCCAGATACCCTCAAAAACATCTTCGTGGGAGACGTGGAAGTGATGTCGAGAAGCAGCCTAGAGATACGCGGCTTGCTCACTCTTGGGGCCGGACTGCGTGAAAGTAACTGCTATGGTGCAGTCGATCATGGTGCGGTTGATGCTCTTTTCGCGTCAATGACCCAATGGCTGGATGAAAACATCCGCTCGTAATTACTGTTCTGCCTTTGGCCGCCTGTGGAGTCGGACGTTGGACGTCCGTTCTCGCGAATTGCATATAGCCGGTCTCGGCCGCTAGCGGGAGCATAGCCAACCTGATGGAACTTTTGCTTCAGGGTCCGCCCACGCATGTTTCATGCGTTCCCGTGGCTGGTCATTGTCATGTCACCTCAAGGGATCCGAACACCTCGCTGAGGTCATTACCGGGGTCGTGTTCAAGGACGAAGTGGCCGTACCGAAGAGGGGCCGTCAGGAGATCGCCGCCTGATCATGCCGGCGTACACAACATTTGACTATTGCTCATCGAGTGCGGCACGTTGGTGCAAGCGCCCCCGTGGTATTTCTCGGCTTTAATGCTTAACTATGAGTAATACCAATAGAGATATTGCATCCGATTGTGGCGGACGGGCGGGATGCGCAGGTGGCATTTATATTCTTGCTTCGTTCGCGGATTTGCCGCTGGATTTATCGCACTTTAGACGATTCCGAGTGTTTGACTGAATGACCATTCATCCAGTAATTCTTTCCGGCGGGTCGGGGACGCGGCTTTGGCCGTTGTCGCGCGAGCATTATCCCAAGCAATTGCTGCCGTTGATGCAGAAGCTGTCGTTGCTGCAGGAGACTGCCGTGCGTCTGGATGGGTTTGATGATGTGGCCGACCCGTTGTTCATCTGCAACGAGGAGCACCGCTTCCTGGTGGCCGAACAGATTCGCCGGATTGGCAAGACGGCCGCCCGGATCGTACTCGAGCCCGTCGGACGCAATACCGCGCCGGCCATGACGCTAGCGGCGCTCGCGCTGGTGAATTCCGGGCCGGACACGGTGATGCTGGTGATGCCAGCCGATCATGTCATCCGCGACGTCGCCGCTTTCCGGCAGGCCGTTGCGTGTGGCGCCGGACTGGCGCAAGACGGTCATCTGGTCACCTTCGGCATCGTGCCGAATGCGCCCGAGACCGGTTTCGGGTATATCCGCCGGGCGGAACCCATCGGGACAGCGAAGGTGTCCGGCAACGGTGAAGTCGCCTTCCGCGTTGACCGCTTCGTCGAGAAGCCCGACATCGTCACGGCGCACAGGTACATAGAGTCCGGTGAGTACTTCTGGAACAGCGGCATTTTCATGGCGCGCGCAGAGGTCTGGCTGGAAGAAATCGGGCGGCACCATCCGGATATCGAGCAGGCGTGTGCGCGGGCTTACGAGCAAGGCAAGGCGGACGCGGACTTTTTTCGCGTTGGCAGGGTGGACTTTACCGGTTGTCCCAGCGTTTCCATCGACTACGCCGTTATGGAAAAGACCGATCGCGCGGTGGTGGTACCCCTGGATGCCGGCTGGTCCGATGTCGGCGCCTGGTCGGCATTGTGGGAAGTTTCTCCGCATGATGCCCAGGGAAACGTCATCCAGGGTGACGTCGAAACCTATGCCACCCGCAACGCGCTGGTGATCGCCCAGTACCGCCTGGTTGCGGCAATCGGGCTTGAGGACATGATTGTCGTAGAGACGGCCGATGCGGTGCTGGTGGCGCACAAGGACCGAGCGCAGGACGTGAAGGAGATTGTCAGCCGCCTGAAGGAAAAGAATCGCGGGGAATACCGGACACACCGCAAGGTCTATCGTCCTTGGGGTTCATACGAAGGTGTTGATGCGGGACTGCGGTTCCAGGTCAAACGCATCATCGTCAGTCCCGGCGCCGCTCTGTCCCTGCAGATGCATCATCATCGGGCCGAGCACTGGATCGTGGTGACCGGAACGGCCCGGGTTACGCGGGGCGAGGAAGTGTTTCTCATTACCGAGAATCAGTCCACGTACATTCCGATTGGTACCCGGCATCGTCTCGAAAACCCTGGAACCATACCGCTGGAGATGATCGAAGTGCAGTCCGGCGCCTATCTGGGCGAGGACGACATTGTCCGGTTCGAAGATCTCTATAACCGGGGCTGAATCGCATGCAGAACAAAAACAACGTGGTGTGGCACCGCGCCACGGTGACCCGTAGCCGGCGCGAAGGCATCAACGGACATCGCAGTGTCGTGCTCTGGTTTACCGGTCTATCGGGCGCCGGGAAATCGACGCTCGCCCATGCGGTGGAAGAGCATCTTCACCAGAAAGGCTGCCGCACGTTTGTGTTCGACGGCGACAACGTACGCCACGGCCTGTGCGCGGATCTGGGATTTTCCGCCGAGGACCGGAGCGAAAATATCCGCCGCATCGGACAGATGGCAAAGCTCTTTGTCGACGCCGGAGTGATCGCGCTTACCGCGTTCATTTCGCCCTTCCGGGCAGACCGGCAGCGCGTGCGTGAAATCGTGGGGGAGTCCGATTTTCTGGAAATCTACTGCCGGTGTTCGCTCGAGGAGTGCGAACGGCGTGATGTGAAAGGGCTTTATGCCAAGGCGCGCGCCGGAGTGATCCGGGAATTTACCGGTGTCTCCTCGCCGTACGAAGAGCCGCTTGCTCCCGATCTGGTGATCGATACCGAGCGGCAAAGCCTCGAGAAGGCGGTGGAACGTGTGTGCGGCCTGTTGGCCGCAAGGGGTCTGATCACCAGCGGAGCAGGTCAGGGCGCCGGTCACGCCGGAAGTTGAGAGCGTCGGGCGCGGACATCCCCGGGGGATGTTGCGTTGTCCAGTGCGTGCCGACGGATCCTGCCTGGGGAAGTGGAGCGGATTTTCGAACGGAAATTCTGAGCTTGGCGCGCTGTGGGGCTGGAGGCTCTGGGCACCATCGACGGGAACCACGGGATCCGTCGCATTAGCCGGAGGGATGCGTGGCCGTGGATCTGGGTCGAGCAACTTACCGCATCAAGATCAGGGACGCGTCGGTCCACCCGCGGCGCGGGCGATGATCCGGTGCGGTTAGGCGACGGGTCGATAACCGGCGATGACGAATGAAACAGGATCCCCGAAATCCGTCAGAGGGCAGTACTATCGGTACCGCACGCATTCTCGATGATCCGCATAGGCGCCTGCTGGGACAGCTTGTTGTGTGCCTGCGTTCCGAGATCCCGGATGCCGTGGGCATCTATGTTTTCGGCAGTTGGGGTACGGCCGCAGAGCGCGGGGACAGCGACCTCGATCTGGCGGTTTTGCCGGGGCAGGTGCTCGCAGCGGCCAGAACCTGGAACATTGCTCAGGAACTCGCGGGACTGGCAGGGAGGAACGTGGATCTCGTCGATCTGCGTGCGGCTTCGACGGTCATGCGTGCCCAGGTGATTGCTTATGGCGAGCGCCTGTTTTGTGGTGACGAACGGCAATGCACCGAGTTCGAGGACATGACGTTTTCCGATTACGCCCGTCTGAACGAGGAGCGCGCAGGAATACTGGAGGATATACAGCGGCGGGGAAGTATCTATGGTCGATGACGTGGTGCTCAACAAGGCGGCGATTATCGAACATTGCCTTGCGCGCATTGCTGTCGAGTATAACGGTCACGAACAGGAACTATCGTCGAATCTGACGCGCCAGGACGCCATCATATTGAACCTGCAGCGCGCCTGCGAAGCGGCGATCGATCTGGCGATGCATGTGGTCCGTGTGCGCCAGCTTGGTCTGCCACAGGAGAGCCGTGAAGCATTCACGCTGCTCGAGGCGGCGGGGATCCTGGACAGCGTTCTTGGAGTGCGCATGCGTGCCATGGTGGGGTTCCGCAACATTGCGGTCCATAATTATCAGAAGCTAAGTCTTGACGTGGTGCGGTCCATTCTCGACGGCCATCTGGACGATTTCCGTGGTTTCATAGCTTTGGCAATCCAAGTGTCGGGTTCCCCTGCATCCGGGACGGTTCCGCGAAGATGATCTGACAGGGCCGATACCTCTATCGGCCTGGCCGGCAGGCGTACAGGTTTGTTTCTTTCCTCAGACCGCGCGCCGTGTGGCGCCGGTGGTCGACAGAAATTTCCGGAAAGATGACATTTCGATCTGCCGTGTTCGGTCGATCCTGCGCACAGCCAGGACACGACAGCCGGTACATGGTCTGTAGCTGACCTTGTATGCAGGGTGGGCGAGGCGCCCCGAGGACTCGAAAAATTTTTCCATACCAGGCTTGTACCGGAACGATGGGTCGCCACGGGGGTCAGAGATTGCGCGGCAGTTGTTTTTTTCTTGACATCACTTGGATCAGAAGACGTGAGGTGGGGATCCGAGCCACGGTTTGAGCAGCAGATGCAGGGTCAGCAGGGAACAGGCAGAACCGAAAAACGGGAACGATGTGCCGCACGGTCTGGAAGGGTCAGCCGGACTGCGCATAAGAAGAAGGTTTCGTAGGCGCAGTCAACGCAGTTTTTGCATGTTGTGCAGTGGGATCCGGCGGTCTGCCGGGAGTTCCGAATAAATTCGAGACGAGATTTACCGGTGACTTCAGAGATGACTGATATTGTCGAAAATAGCCGAATCAGCACGGGCACCATCAGCAACCCTTCAACGTTGTGGCGCTATCGCGACCTGGTGCGTAATCTGGTAGCGAAGGAAATCAAGGTCCGCTACATGGGGGCTACACTGGGATTCATCTGGTCTCTAATCAACCCGCTTGTTGTGACCTTGATGTATCTCGTCATTTTCACCTACGTCTTTCCGTCGACGCAGCCGCATTATGCGCTATTCATGGTCACGGGTATTGTGCATTGGACGCTGTTCAATCAGGTTACCAACCAGAGTTGCGAGATCCTGGTCCAGAATGCAGGTCTGTTGAAGAAGATCTATTTTCCGCGGCTGCTGGTACCGCTGTCGAGCGTACTCGTGAATCTGACCCTGTGGTCGGCGGCGCTCGCAGTGTACCTGGTCTTCTTTCCGGTGCTCGGCGGGCACTTCAGCTGGGTTTTGCTCACCTATCCTTTTTACCTGCTGTTTTTCTTTCTATTTGTCTGGGGAGTGGGCATGATCCTGTCGACTCTGTATGTCGACTTTCGGGACATAAAGCATCTGGTGGAGGTTTCCCTGCAGGTTCTTTTCTGGGCAACCCCGATTATCTATCAGCTCGACCGGGTTCCGGCACGTTTCCGGCATGTCTTCCTTCTCAGCCCACTGGCTGAATTCACCATCGTGTTTCAGTCCATTTTTTATGATAATCGGGTTCCATCGTTGACGATCACTATCGCATTCATGATGTGGACCATAACGGTGGTAAGCGTAGGGTTGTGGTTATTCAACAAGCGTGTTCCGGAACTTGTGGAAAGGCTTTGAAATGAAGAGTAACTCTCATCATAAAGATGACGTCATCGTGGTGGACCAGGTGTCGAAGTCCTTTAAGCTGCACCACAATCGTGTGGAAAGTCTCAAGGGGCGATTTATCGGCATCTTCAAGCACCGCTGGCGCCAGAAAACCGAGTCCTTTCATGCATTGGAAAATGTTTCCTTCCTGGTCCGGCGCGGTGATTCTCTGGCACTCATGGGTTCGAACGGATCCGGGAAAAGCACGTTGTTGCAGATCATTGCTGGAATTCTGAGGCCGAGCGCCGGGCAGGTACGGGTGCAGGGAAGGGTGGCGCCGTTGATCGAGCTTGGCGTGGGCTTCCACCCCGAACTGACGGGCGAAGAGAATATTTACCTGAATGCCAGCCTTTACGGCTTCCGAAACCATGAAATACGCGCCAGGTTCGCTCGGATTGTGGAGTTTTCGGAGTTGGGGCACTTCATCGATACCCCAGTCAAGAATTACTCTTCAGGCATGTACATGCGTCTGGGTTTTTCTATCGCGGTTCATCTCGAACCCGAAGTTCTCCTTGCCGACGAGATTCTAGCGGTTGGCGATGCCGCTTTTCAGGACAAATGCCATGCGAAAGTTGCAGATATGCAGAAGGAAGGCATGACATTGATTCTGGTGTCCCATAACCTAGATCAGGTATCTAAGTTTTGTACCAAGTTTGTGCGCTTGGATAAGGGTCGGGTGGTAGAGAACGGCACACTAGAAAGCAGAGTCAAGGCTGGGCGGCAAAATAGTTGAGTTGTGTGCTGGGTATGCTGGAAAAATCTACGGGGCGGACAAGGTGCCTCGCAGCGAGCACACTGCACAGGTCTATTTCGATGAAGGAGTGGCGAACGACATTATTCCAGAGCCGCAGTAGGTGCCGGCGAGGCTTCGGTATCGATCTTATAATTATTTTTTCCGCATTACCTGCCTGTTTCTGGTGTTTTCCAACATCGCTGCCAGCGCGTTTAGCTGAGTCTGTTATGTGTACGTCTTTTGGGCACTGCATTTGTCATCAGAAGATTGATTCGGGTGCGAATTTTGCCACATTAGTGGTTGTTCGTCCCAACCCATTTCGAAAAATTTTTGACGCATC
>JAJYEE010000057.1 GCA_021790335.1 Pseudomonadota bacterium
GCAGCATGCCGCCCGCGCCGTCGGCCACGATATCGCCGACCACGCGCCACAGCGCCTCGGGCGTGCGTGCCGCAATCATGGGCTCCAGGATCTTCGCCTTGCAGTGGTCGCACTGCAGCTTGCAGTCACCGCCGGTGATCGAGACGGCCGGCCAGGCATTCTTGCCGCAGCCGGAGATTTCCGAGGTCTGGAAGGATTTGAAGGTGGGCGTGTAGAAGTTGATCTCACTGCGTGCCGAGGCGGCCAGTCCCGACCAGCGCTCCTGCAGTTCGCTCACGAGCCTGGTGTTGAGCGGCAGGTCCTCCATGGCCTCCACCTGTGCGACGACATCGAGCCATTCGTTCATTTCCGGTAGTCCCCGTGATCGGCCGCTTCAATACCCGCCCGGTGCATCGCGCCGCCGCAGCATCGCGCCGGCGACCGAAGCGCCACGCCGTGCATCCAGGACCGCCCGTGCCGAACACGGTCCGGCGCCACCGCGTGGCACCCCGGCACTAGCAGCCCTTGAAGCCGTCTGCCTGCATCTTGCTTTCGAAAGCACTCAGCGCCGCGGCGCCGCGGAGCAGGGCAGCCGAGTCCCCGTCCCAGTTCGCGGGTTTCAGCCGGATGACCCAGCCTGCTCCGTAGGGGTCCTTGTTGATCAGGCCGGGCTTGCCCAAAACCGCCTCATTGACCGCCACCACCTCACCGGCGACCGGCGACTTCACCGGACCGACCCATTTGCCCGACTCGACGGTCGCGCAGGACTTGTCCTTCTCGATCGACTTGCCGACCTTCTTGGGGGTATAGGAGACGATCTCCCCGGCAAGCGAGCAGGCATAGGAGGTCACACCGACCGTGACCGTGCCGTCGCTATCCTTGCGCACCCAAGCATTGTTCTCGACGTTGTAGGACAGATCCTCAGGAATATTGCATCCGCGCACTGCACCCATTGCCATGCCTCCCACGCTGAAAAAAGTTGAACGGAACGAGAAATCCGCTATTTACCTCCAAAGCCGCACATGGATCAACCCTGCCGTGCGAGACTCAAAAAAACAAGGCCTTGTCCGAGGAAAGAATCAGGTCCGCCAGCACGCCGCCGCCCGAAATCTCGTCGATTTCGGCGATGACGTCGGTGCGCGGATCGATTTCATAGCCGGGCAGCGCCGGCGAGCACAGATACATCTTGACTCCGGCCGCCTTGGCGTCGCGCATGAACTCGATGATACGCTTGCCTCCCGGCATGGCCGTCAGGGTTTCGGGCACGCCTTTTCTCACGAGATTGACACCCTCCATCGTGAAAAAGATCTTCACATCGGCGTCCATGGAGGCGAGCAGCGCGCCGAGATAGAACGGCGTGGCGCAGCGTTGCGGTGTGCTCGGTCCGCTGGTCATGACGATCACGACGTTCTTGCCTTCGTGGTCCAGATACTGGTCTTGCGCGGACGGTCCCGCCTTTGAATCCATCATCGGTCACCTCGCGCTGCGCTTGCAATGGATGTCTTCCTTGCGGCAGCGCTCGGCGTAGCCGTCGGCCGCCTGCTGCCCCGTCAGCAGGCGCTGCAGCGCCTGCTCCACCCCGCCGCTCGGCCGGACCCGGGCCACCCAGGCCTCATAGGGTTCGATATTGAGCAGCGCCGGTTCCGCCAGCACCCGCGGATTGCCGGCCTCGATCACGCAGTCGAAAAGATTCGGAATCGGTCCCGCCCATTTGCCGCTTTCGACAGTGGCAACGGGCTTGCCCTTGGGACGCAGGGTGCCGGGCCGCCGCACCCGCACATGCAGGATCTTGCCGGCGATGGTCTGGGAGATATCCGTCATGCCGACCGTGAGGGTTCCGTCCTGCTCAGGCCGGATCCAGATCTGGTAGTCCTTATCATAATGGAGCTCGGGACGGAATTCGCAGCCGTTATACAGCATGATGTGATTTAGCCCGCTCATGAACGGTCGTCAACCTGCGCCGTTGCGTGACGGCGCGCGAACTGACTGTACGGGCCCTGTTTCTTCCTTTATCCATTTAGAGTCGAGGAACAACAATACGGGCCTGGGTGCTGAAGTCTTATGGTCTTATCGGCCCTGGTTCTTTGCTGCAAAACCGAGAAGCAGGACCCGGCCGATGAACCCGTCTTTCGGCCTGAATGAGCCACCCGGAGAATCCGGTTTATTAAGAGATACTCCGCATCCAGCACGACATCAGGCTGCGATCGCAACTGGGTGCATAAACTCTTGGCGAAAATAAGAAATTGACTAAATTCATTTCGGCTGGCCCGATCAAACCCGTCCGCCGGGTTAGCCATCACGGAGACGACAGCACACCGGATCTGATCACCCAGGCCGCAGCCCTTGGAAGACGGACTGCCGGCCGTCACCCGATAAAGATCCTCCGCGAGCTCTGCTGCCATGCACTCAATTCCTCATGCCGCTCCACCTTCTTGCCCCACACACTCATGTCCTCTCCTTCCCCTGCGGCATTCAACCCTCAGTTCCGTTGTCAGGCCGCATAACGAAGGATTTCAACCTCCGCGTGACGCGCGGCGGCGGCTTCTGCCTCTCGATAAACCTTTGTCGCTACCGCCTCGTCAAGGTAGTACTCGCCGCAATTTCGACACACCTCGGCGGGAACCTCCCGCACGATGACCACCGTCGGACCCCGTTCCAAGGTCACCGTGGCGAGCCCCGGCATCGTTTCTCCCTGCTTGCAAATCATGCATTTCATGGTTGCCTCCGGCCCCTGAAGTCTTCGCTCCACAGTCCTGATTCAGGTTCATATGCCGTAATAACATAGCACTCGGCGGTGTCCGGATCGCGCGACAACCACATGCACAGGCCGTCTACCAACCCAGCCAAGCAGGAGCGCGCTCGCGTACGGAGTATCATCAGGATACTGCTCTACGATCTCCCCAGCCATTACCACCGACCGCACATCTTCCGGGCTGATCTCCCGCTCGAACATCCGTTGCAGAGCGCGGCGACTCAGACGTATTTTGCCGCATTTCATTCCCTGTCCTGTTTCCCCCGCCCACATCCCTTTCAATTCTTCGCGCACCTGCGCGCACGGCTGCCAGGCACCGTGGGTGCGGCACTCAGGCCACGCCCTTCTCTTTCAGAAAACCCATCGAATCGCTGATGTTCTCGTGTATCCCGAGCTTGCGCGGCGACAGCCCCATGGCCAGCCCGAGCAGCTGGGTGAAGTACAGAATCCTGACGCTGGTCGTGATCCCGAACTCCTTTTCGGCCCGCACCTGGTGCATCTCGAGGCCGGAATGGCAGGTCGGGCACTCGGTGGCGATGACCTCGGCGCCGGAGTCTTCCGCCGCCTGCAGCAGGTTGAGCACCAGCTGCGTGGAGGTGTCGGCATCCGACAGGGTATGCGCCCCGCCGCAGCACGCCGTCTTCAGGGGATAATCCACGTTGACCGCCCCGGCCGCGGCCAGCAGGTCGTCCATGTAATGCGGCTTGTAGCTCGACTCCGAACCCGGCCCCTGGTCCTTCTCGGGGAATATCTGGCGCGGGCGCGTGTACATGCAGCCGTAGTAGTTGGCGATCTTGATCCCCTTGAGGCTCTTGCTCATCTTGCGCTTGATGCCCTCCGGGCCGAGCTCCTCCATCAGCCACTCCAGCAGATGCAGCGTGCGCACATCGCCGCGGTACACCGGGTCGTCCGACTTGCGGGCAAGATCCTGCACGGTCTCGAGCGCATGATGGGAGGTCGCGAGCTCGTACTCCGCCTTCTTCAGGTTGTGGTAGCAGCCGTTGCAGGGCGCCATGACGGTATCGTAACCCATGCGCTCGCCGGCAATGGCCAGGTTGCGCGCCGACATGTAGGTCTGCAGCATGGGGTGGACGTTCTTCGCCTCCATGGCGCCGCAGCAGTTCCAGTCCACCAGCGTATCCATGCTCAGTCCGAGCTCCTTGACGAGCACGCGCGTGGACTTGTCGTAGGGACCACCCGTGCCCTCGAGCGCACAGCCCGGATAATAGGCGACCTTAGACATGAGCGGCCTCCTTCATGCGTGCATGCGCCGCTTCCTTCTGCTCGCGCACATACTCCCTCAGCACCTCGCCGGTGCGGCCCCATGAGCGGGTCTTGGGCGTGAACAGGAAATTCCATCCGAGCATCGTCAGCATGCCGACCGGCATGTGCCGCATGAGGCGCTTGACCGCCTCGATCAGCCAGTCCTGGAAATAGGGCTGCTTGGTCTTGCGCAGGAAATTGATCACCACGTGGGCATCCTCGATGCGGCCGTGGTCGAGGACCTGACCGGTGAATTCCTCGTCGAATATCGACGAGCGCGTCTTGTCGGTATGGCCTTCGTCCTCCAGCCAGTGCGCCAGAGCCTTCATGACGCCCTCGGGACGCACGTCCTTCGGGCAGATGTTGGTGCACTTGTTGCAGGAAACGCAGGTCCAGATGATGTCCTTGTCCTTGAGGATCTCGCTCTTCAGGCCGAGATTGGTGAGGTAGATCCAGTAGCGCGGGTTGAAGTCCGTGTTCTGCGCGTACATGGTGCAGGAGTTGGTGCACGAGCCGCACTGCCAGCAGCGGTGCACGTTCTCGCCGCCCGGATACCCGCGGATGACGTTGACGAAATCATCGTCATAGTCGCTCAGGAAGCGCGGTGCGACCATGGTGTTCCAGTGCCCGGAGACGTCAACGCCGTCCACCACCAGCGACTCGTGCGTCATGATCCGGTCCGGATCGATCAGCGATTTCTCATGAATGGCCATTCACACCCCTCTCCAATTCCGCGCCGTAATCAATGCAGCGTCACTTTCTTCAACCGCGACCCGCCGCTGCGCCGCGGCTCGTCGATCCCGAGGAGCTTGCTCACCGGCTCCATCGGATCGGCCTTGCCACCGAAATCCGAGTTCATCAGGCCCATGCCGCTCGACATCGCACGCATGTAGTCCGCATAGGCGTGGGCGAGAAACAGGTCCACCGCGAACAGCGGCTCGCGGTACACGCCCTGCTCCGCCATCTGCCCGGCGACCCAGGCGCGTGCCGACTCGTACATTCCCGGTGCGCTTCCGAGCGCGATGTCGTTGTTCGCATCTCCGCCCACCAGCAGCTCGCGGACCGCACCGCTCATCGTCGACTGGTCCCATACCCAGCGCGTCATCAGCGGATAGCGCTGCGGGGCACGAAAGTGCAGGAGTTCGGCGGCGAAGTCCCAGCCCGCGCGCCTGAGCTTCCGGTCCGATTTTTCGTCGGTGCCGGCAGCGGGCAGCGCATCCACGAACCCCTGCATCCTTGCTTCCAGGGCGCCCTTTCCGTAAAGCAGCTCGCGCACCGCCGATGTCAGCCCCTGTTCGTCCATCTGCACGAGTGCCGGTCCGAGACGCTTGCGCGCCGGCATGACGGTCTCGAGCAGGGTCTCGATGCCGTCCCGCGCCAGGCCCTCGATGCGCCCGGGATCGAGCAGTTCCCGGAACAGCCGGCTCTTGTTGGCAAGCGCATCCAGGAAGACGTCCGCCCCGCCGCTTTCGCCCAGCACCTCGAGCAGCACCGCAAACTTGCTGCGGAAGATGCCCGCATCCATGCCAACGGCCAGCGTCACCGGTACGATGACGTCGTGATGGCCGCCTGCCGGAGCAGCCTGATCAGGCTGTCTTTTGAACCAGAGCATGCAGGTCCGCCAGCGCGCGCGAGGCGGCGGCCTGTCCCTGGGAGATGGAGTCGTCGATGGTCTCCGGCCCCAGCGCGGCGCCCGCCACGTAGATCCCGCGGCGCGTGCTGCCGCAGGTATTGGTGTAATGCTCGGCACGATCGATGAATCCGTGCTTTTCCAGCCCGATGCCGAACACCCGTGCGATCTCGGTGTTCTCGGCGTTCGGGTCCATGCCGATGGCATGCACGACGATGTCGAAGGGAATGACGATCGGGCGCTTCACCAGCGTATCCTCGCCCTTCACCAGCAGGCGTTTGCCGTCGGGGGCGCGCGTCACCTCGGCGATGCGCGCCTTCACGAACTTCGTCTTGAACTCTTCCTGGGACTTCCAGTAGAACTTGTCCTCGTACAGACCGAAGGTGCGGATGTCCATGTAGTAGATGAAGACATCGGTCTGCGGCGAAATCTCCTTGATCTCCATCGCCAGGTTCGTGGACACCGTACAGCAGATCTTCGAGCACCACTCGCGCCCGATCTGGCGGTCGCGCGAGCCGACGCACAGCAGGATGCATACGCGCTCGGGAACGCGCCCGTCGGAGGGGCAGGCGATCTTGCCGCCCGCCACCATCTGTTCCATCTGCGTGGTGGTGAGCACGTCCTCGAATGTCCCGAAGCCCCACTCCGGCTTGTTGATCGAATCGAAGTGGGTGAACCCGGTCGCAAGCACGACCGAGCCGGCACTCACCCGCTCGCCGTTGCTGAGCGTGGCCGTGAAGTCGCCGACGCCGCCGTCCAGGCTGACGACCCGGGTGCCCTTGTGGATCTTCGCGAGCCCGGAATCCTCGACCCGCTTGATCATGCGGCCCATCGCGTCCTTCGCCCATTCGCCCGACGGAACCAGCTTGGCATAGCCGGAGAGAATGGGCGCACCGCCCAGGCGGTCCTCCTTCTCCACCAGCACCACGTTCCTGCCTGCGCCGATCACTCCGGCGCACGCGGACAGCCCGGCCGGGCCACCACCGACTACTAGCACAGTGTTCTGCATTTTCAGGCCTTGCCTCCCAACGCCAGTTCGGGATTGTAGAGATACTCGATGTTACCCTTCTCGACCTGCTTGAGGTAGCTCTCGAATTCGGACTTGGCCTTGTTCCAGTCGATGCCCATCTTCTCGACCAGCTCCTCGCACGGCGAGGCATGCCACTGCAGCTGCACGATCTTGAGCGGATCGGCTCCGCAGGCGAGCGCCGCGAACTGGACATCGGCCATGATGGGGACCTGGAAGTTCTTGCCGTGCGCCTTGCCGATCCACTGGTTCTTGTCCATGGTGGTAATGCACCCGGTGTCGTTGCCGAGCATCACGTCGGCGTTCGCCTCCTCCCTGGCCACGCGGATCTTCCGGTCCATGGTGAAGGAGCGCACGAACTCACGCTCCGAGATGATGTGCCGGAATCCGAATCCGCAGCAGTCGTACCAGGTCGAGTAGTCGATCACCTGGGCGCCCAGCGACTGCGCCAGGGCGGTACCGATCGCGGTCCGGTTCCCGCCGAGCGTCTCGGGGTCGTACACCGCATCCTCGTGGATCATCTTGTAGTAATGGCAGGCGACATGCATGGTCACCCGTATGTTGGACACGTCGATGGTCTGGAGCTCCGAAGCGATGCGGTTGCGCATCACATGCACCCACTCGGAGTAATGCACGATCTCCTCGGGAATGACGATCTTGCCGTCGACCAGGCGGCCCAGCCTGCCGAGAATCTTGGTCACCTTCTCGCGCAGTTCCGCAGATTCGACCAGATACTTGCGGATCTCCTTGTAGTTCCCGAAGGAAGTGCCGCAGTGCACCAGCGGAAAGAAATGCCCGAGCTCGAAGCCATGCTGCTTGCCGGAGACATAGGCCTGATGGAAATTGCGCAGGAACACCGCCGCCAGCGACTCGACGTTGCCGATGCCCGACCCGTGGTAATTCCACGCGGTGCACGAGGTCTGGTCGGTCTCGTCCAGGTAATCCTTGCCGGGCACGAAATCGAACTTGTTCATGAGCCACAGCAGCGAGGTGGGATAGCCGGGGATGTTGCCGCACTGCCCGCACGACTTGTGATGCCACAGCTGCTTGGTGGGAATCTTCTTGTCCCAGCCGAACAGCGTCTTGACGGTCTTCGGCTCGTGCTGGTCGCCGATGCGATGCACGATGATCTGGCCGTCCTTCTCGAGCTCCCACATGTGCTCGCGAATGTCCTCCATGCGGTCACCGAGGTCGATGGTGCGCCGGTCGACGTGCTTGCGCACCCACTCGGTCGCCTTCGACGCTTCCTCGGGCGAGAGGTTGGTCGGCTGGAAGAACGAACCGTGGCCGGCGATTCCCTGGCCATCGGTGTTGTGGAAGCCGGGCTTCATCGTGCCGGGGCCCGCGCCCTGGGCGGTCATGTTGTGGTTGCCGGGGGTAAAGTCTTTCGGGTTCATGGCTGGGTACTCCTTAGCGATTTCAGACTGCACCATTGGCGTCGGGCATCTGCCCCGGCGTCACTTCTTTTCTTCCTGCTCCTCGAGCCAGTCCTGGTAGTCCTCGCGCTTCTCGTCGATGAAATCCTGTATGACATCGAACAGATTCTCGTCGACGATCTCGAGCGACGTCAGCACGCCGGTCATCTCCCAGATGGTGTACATCTCGACCGAGGTCTTGAGCGAAACGTCCCAGGCGGTATCGGTGGTCTGCAGCGTGCGCACCGGGATGGCCTTGCGCAACAGCTTGAGATTGCCTTCGACCTTCTGGATGTTCGGACCCCAGTCGGGAAAATGATCGGGCTGGATCATGTCCGGCGACAGCTGGTTGCCGGTGGTGATGAGCTTGAGCATGACGCGTCCGAAGGGACGCAGCACGTCCTTGGCGGACTGCATACCGTGCTTGATGGACACCTCGCGCATGATGGCGATGAGGCCGCCGGGCGAGTTCTTGAACGGACAGCGCGCTGCGCAAGTCATGCATTGCGCGCACGCCCAGATCTTCTCCTGCATCGCGTCGTAGATCTGCTCGACGTTCTCGGTCCACAGCAGCTGCACGATCTCGCGCGGACTGAAATCGTAATAATGTGCTGCCGGACAGGTGGCGGTGCAGACACCGCAGTTCAGACAGCCGTTGAGATCATGGTCGTAACGGAAATCGCTGCGGATATCGTCGTAGATTTCCTGCATTTCAGCATACGTCGCCATTAAAGATCTCCGAATATTATTAGAATTTCACCATATACTTATATATAAGCTGACTGCATCAGTCAAGTATACGCCCATCCGGAAAAACAGAACACCCGGGGCGTCATAGCCGGCCCCGAAGGCATCCCGGAATACCACCTGCTGGTCAATTAATAATTAAGAAGACTGAAAATACAAGAAAATGCTGTGCTTCCTTGTCCCGGAAGCGCCTGCACACTACAACCGCCCGGCCGGACCGCGTGGAGGTCGGTGGACCGGATTCCGGCCCGGCCGGGCAGCCACTCTGGCTTCTAAATAAACAGACAGATATCCGATTCGCCCGCGAATTCGAAGAACGTCGCGGCACCGCCGAACTCGAGCCCGTCGATGAAATCACCGTGCTCGAACCCGAACAGCTCCACCGTCATCTGGCACGCAATGAATTTGACTTCGGCTTCGCGGCACAGTTCACGCAGTTCGGGAATCGACGCCACACCGCTGTTCCTGACCGTCTGCTTCATGAGGGTGGTGGCGAGGGCCTCATAGCCCGGCACCAGCGACTGCACCAGGTTGGGGATGTTCCAGTTTATGCCCTTGAACCACTTCGGCCCGAACGGCATCTTCATCGGCATGCCGGGGTTGCCCAGGGGGCTGACCTTGAGGTCCAGCGTCTTGCGCAGCAGCTGCAGCCCATAGAACGTGAAGAAGATCTGCACGTCGTACCCGAGAGCGGCGGCCGTGGAGGCCAGGATAAAAGGCGGATAGGCCCAGTCGAGCGTACCCTTGGTCGCGATGATCGCCAGCTTCTTGGCTTCGGACATAAAAGTGAATTTCTCCTCGAAAAGTATCCCGGTTCGCGCAGCCGTCGCCGCCGGATCGGTTGTCAGGCTTTCTTCTTCAGAATGAACGTATACTCGCCGTTGGCCTCTGCGGACTCAACCAGCTCGTTGCCGGTCTGCTTGGCGAAGGCCTGGAAATCCTTCACGGCGCCGGGATCGGTCGCGACCACGCGCAGCGTCTGGCCACCGGTCAGGTCATTCAGCATCTTCTTGGTCCGCAGAATCGGAAGCGGGCAATTCAGTCCACGTGCATCAAGCTCTTTATCAGCCATTTTTTCCTCCTTTCGGAATTAGACGGAAAACCTCAGGTTCAACCTCTGACATCTACCCCGCACCCGGATCGTCCTGCATCCTCCGTCGACCGCCGTCATGGCGTGTCTGCGGACCACCGAATGCGCACTGCTTCCTTTACAACCTACCGATCATACCACGTTGACTGTGGCTGCCGGCTGACCACTGTGCAGCCAGGCACGGATGCCACCGCGCAGATTATAGATGTTGCGCCGCCCCCGTGCCGCCAGGAACGCGCAGGCCTGTGCCGAGCGGGCGCCCGTCTGGCAGTAAAACACCACGTGCTGCGCCGTGCCCAGCTCGTGTTCACGCATGGGCAGCAGGTGCAGAGGAATATTGCGCGCGCCGGGTATCGCACCCCGCGCCACCTCCGCCGGGGTGCGCACGTCGATCAGATCGATGGGCTGCCCGTCGGCCTGCAGCAACCCATTCAGCTCGGATACTTCCAGCTCATCGAACCCGTACATTGTATAATCCCTCGTCAGGAAATAGAATTATACGATCAATCAGTATATTAGTAGATTCAGAACTACTTGAGTTGCGCTAGACTAGCCGGTTCCGGCGCAATTTGCCATAGGGCGCGGCCGGTAAAGGCGCTAAACCCTTGTATTCTGGATGGTTATCGTGCAGCACGGGAAGGAGCCCAGCCGACCGTCGAGCCGCGCTGCGCCACCTGTCCAGCAAACAACCCGGAGGTTACCCGAGTGAAAAAAGAGGATTTTGCTCCGCATACCCGCTACACCGTCACCTGGCGCGATCCGCAGGGCAAGCTGCGCCCGGCGAACATTTATCCCTACCGCCTCTACGATCAGTTCATGGTGGCGCGCATGACCGACCACAGCGGGATGCTGCGCAAATTCGCGTACGCGGATATCGTGAAGATCGTGAAAGTCGTTCCGGTCGCCAAGGAGAACCAGTTCTACATTCCGGAGGCGGTGCTGAGCGAGGGCACCTGGGCGGGCCGCACGAGCATGGAGCGCTACTCCTCGTCTCCGCACATGGGGAAGTAATCCCGCCGGCAGCGGCGCTGAAACTTCGCGTCCGGGCGGCGATCTCTAGACATAGGCTGGACCCTTCATGACGGATCGAACCCGATGCGCTACCATCCCCGCTATCGTCCGGGCCGGAGGTAGCGGCGCCTGACACATCCCGAGGACCAGGCCGGGCCAGCCTCCGATACCCGCCGACGGTAGCGGACTGACGGACGGCGGCCCAGCCGGCCGGTGGGCGTCATGGCGCCGGAGACCGGCCCGTGAACCGTCCCGAATGCTGAAGACACCGGATAGATTGATGATGGCGAAATTCCGCAAGCATTCCCTGTTCCTCGTCGCGGCCCTCGCGGCGATGCTCGGAAACGCGCAGGCCGCAACCTCCAGCCTGCCGGACCTCGGCAACCCGGCGTTTGCCGTCATTTCGCCACAGCAGGAAAAGCAGCTCGGCGCGGACTTCATGCGACGCGCGCGCCATGAGCTCAACATCGTCCAGGATCCGGAACTCAACCAGTACATCCAGCAGCTCGGGCAGAAGCTCGTCTCCCATTCGAGCGCCGCGGGCCAGACATTTCATTTCTTCATCGTCGACGATCCGACCATCAACTCCTTCTCGGTGCCGGGCGGTTACGTCGGCGTGGACGCCGGACTCATCCTGGCCACCCACAGCGAGGCCGAACTGGCCGCCGTGCTGTCGCACGAGATCGCGCACGTCACCCAGCACCACGTGATCAGCGAGATCGCCAACGCCAAGCGCATGTCGCTGCCGGCAATGGCGGCGATGCTGGCAGGACTGCTGCTGGCCGGCACCGGCAGCCCGAACGGCGGGATGGCCACGGTGGCGCTAACGAGCGCGGCCGTGGCCCAGAACCAGCTCAAGTATTCGCGCGCGGTCGAGGCGCAGGCCGACCGCATAGGAATGAGAACGCTCAATGCTGCCGGTTACGACGCACTCGCCATGCCGAGATTCTTCGAGCGCCTGTCGGCCGACACGCGCTTCGACGGGAGCATACCCGCCTTCCTGAGCGACCACCCCACGACCTCCAGCCGTATCGCCTACCTGACCAACGAAGCCGAGAAATTGCCAAGGCACCCGCCGCCGGACAACACCGCCTTCTTCGATGCCCAGGCCGAAGTGCGCGTCATCGCGAGCGGCGATCCGGACCATCTCGTCGACTACTTCCACAAGAACCTGGAGAGCGGCCACTACCTGCAGAAGGACGCCGAAGAGTACGGCTATGCGCTGGCGCTGGCGAAGGACCAGCGGTTCGCACCGGCGCTCGCGGGGATCGACCGCCTGGCGAGGCGTCACCCGCACTACCTGCTGTTCCACCTCGCACAGGCGGAAATCGAGATGGCCGCCGGCGATTACGCCATCGCCCTCAGGCACTACGCCGCCCTGCAGGACAGCACGCCGGACGACATCGCGGTGCTGCACCGGTATGCCTCCGCGCTGCTCAAGACCGGTCACGCAGCGCAGGCGCGCCGGCTGCTCAAGAAGGCGCTGCGCCAGGACCCTGACAGCGCATCGCTGTACAAGATGCTGGCCGTGGCCGCCGGCGACACCGGCCGGCTGCTCGAGTCCCACCGGGCGCTGGCCGAACACTATTACCTCGACGGCAACACCGGGGCAGCGCTCGAGCAGCTCGCTATCGCACGCCGCTACGCCGGCCACAGCTACTATTACCTCTCAAGCGTGGACGCACGCATCAAACAGATCAAGGAGCAGGCCGCCCTCGACAAGAGTCCATGATCCGCGCCGGCGACGGCACATTAGCAAATGCTGTATTACCGATTGAAAGTTTTATTCCAACAAAATTTTCGCGCGCGGCCGCATTTATTCTTGCCACTCCCCGGGGTGGTGGTTATTCTACGAGGTGGATTCGCTGTTCGCTGCATTCTCTGCGGCCGTCAGGCACGGAGGGACAGTGCGACCTGAACAACTCAACAACCGTCAGGAGGAGTAATGCGGAAGACCGCCAGGTTCATTCTCGGGGCGACGGCCGCGGTACTTTTGACCAGCGGCGCAGGCGCGGTCACCACCGCTGCTGCTGCCGGTCATGTGCCCACCAGCGCAGAATGCCACAACAAGGCCCATCCGCCCACCAACCCCGCCGTCATCGGGGGCTGCATCGTCATCAGCCGCAAGCTGGGCAATTGCATCGCCTGCCACGCCGTCGCCGGCGCGGTCGAACCGGGCAACATCGGACCGCGGCTCGTCGACATCAGGAAGCGCTTCCCGGACCGCGCCAAGCTGCGCGCCCAGATCTGGGACGCGACCGTCGCCAGTCCGCGAACCGCGATGCCGCCTTACGGACGCAACAAGATCCTCACCGGCAAGCAGATCAACGAAGTTGTGGATTTCCTCGAGACGCTTTAAGCCGGACTGGTCGGCCGTGGTGCGGGTGAAATCAGACATTCCCCGGCCCGGCACGCACCGGCACGCCAAACCAAATTCTGACATCGCAATTTCAGGAGACCTCCGTGACCACCCTTACCCGCAGAACCTTCTTAAAGGGCAGCTTCGCGAGCGGCGCGCTTGCGCTGACCGCGGCCGTCGGGCTGCTCAA
>JAJYEE010000019.1 GCA_021790335.1 Pseudomonadota bacterium
TACCCCCACGTAGGAGCACCTAACGCCTAACGCTCACGAGCAGATGCGAATAAAATCAACGGAAGAAGCAGCGGCCCATAAGTCGCCGCCGTTAGGCCAAAGCTGCGCCGTGGAAATCCAGGCTAGGCCGGCTTCCCTTTGGCACGGGGCTGACCCTCCCGCGCTGCACGCCCGGCGGAAGTCGCCGCCGTGAAAACGGCATCCACCGTTCCGCGGAGATCCGGGACGATGGCGACGGCTTCTCTATTCCAGGAAGACCCCCCAATGCAGGAGCGGCATTTACCTAGAATCAATTCGTTGCTAACTGCGCACGATTACGGCGCCGCGCACAGCTGCTACTTTTTTGCCGGTTTCGCGGCAATTTCCTCAAGTCTGGCCGAACGGATGACGTTGCCGTCGAGCCCCGCTTCCTTGGCGCTGCTGCCATAGGCAACTGCCATGAGCTGGCTGTAATAGGTCACCGGGATATGGAATTTGGTGCCATATTTCTTGTTGATCTGATCCTGATAAACCTCGACGTTCATCTGGCATACGGGACAGGGCGTAACGATCATTTCCGCTCCGAAGTCGTAGGCCGACTCGATGATCTTCTTGATTTGCGCCTGGCTCTTCTCCGGCTCGCTGAACGCGAGCGCTCCACCACAGCACGTAACTTTCTGGTCGTACTTCTCGACCGGTTCGGCACCCATGATCTCGGTCAGCTTGTCGAGATACTTCGGATTCTCGAACGACTCGCCGGCGACTCCGAATGGGCGGTTGGTCTGACATCCGACGTAACCCGCTATTTTGATGCCTTCAAGCGGCTTGACCACCGGCTTGGCAAGCTGCTCATACCCAAAGTCCTCGATCAGCACTTCGACCATGTGGCGTATTTCAACTTCACCCTTATAGTCCATGTCCAGCCCGGCTTCCTTCAGTGCCTCCTTGGTATCAGCCAGCAGCTGCTCGGATGCAGACAGGCGCTCATGGGTCTCTTTCGCCCCGAGCCAGCACGCGGCACAGGTGGCGACGATATTCTGGCCTGGATTGTGCTTCTCCGACAATGCGATGTTGCGTGCATTCATCGCGTGACGCGGGAGTTCGCCGCCCTCGGCATAGCCGATGGAGGCTCCGCAGCAGTTCCAGTCAGGGATCTCATTGAGCTTGATGTCCAGCGTCTTGCACATGGATTCGACAGAAACCATGTAATTGGATGCGGAAGACTTGCGCTCCGAGGAGCAGCCGGGATAAAAGGAATATTCTTTTTTCGCCATGATACGCTCCTTACGACGCAAAACCCTTGCGCCGGTTCTCAATCTCTTGGGCCTTCTTCAACATCTTGTGGATGTCGCTGGCGCCCTTACACTTGCCGCCACCCAGCAGGCCAAAGGGGTTCAACCGGCCAGTCTTGAGCAACCCGAGCCCAACGGGCAACATTTCTAGGCCCTTCTTCACGCCATTCGAGAACCCATCCATAAAATAGAGTCCGATCGACAACTTGAGCTCATTCACTCGCCCGCCCTTGATGATGTTCTGCCAGAATAGCTTGGCGAAGCGACGTGTCGGATTCATCTTCGGCGCAATCCCGAGGCGGTGGGCGTAGTTCGCCAGCCCGTGCATAATGTGGGTAATGGGAAGCTCGCGCGGGCAGCGGACGATGCAGTTGTAGCAGGACGTACACATCCACATGGACTCACTCGTCAGCACTTCCTCGCGCTTGCCGGCACGGACCATCATGAAGATCTCCTGGGGTGGGTGTTCCCAGTACGGCCCGAAGGGACAGGAACCTGAGCACACACCGCACTGCATGCACATCTTTACCCAGTTTCCTTCCTCCACGTTCGCCTCGACCTCCTTGAGAAAGTCGTTGCGATACTTCTCCACCATCACCTTGTTAAGCTCGCTCATGGTCAGCTCCTAGAACTTCATGGGGCTCAGGCCGATTTTCTGGATCGTTTCAGCCATTTCATTGATGATCTTCGGCGCCCGCTGAATATCGGTAATCGCAACCTCGCAGGTCCGCACGCGCTCCACTTCGAGTGACATTCCCTTCAGGGTGTCATCGATCTTGCTCATGCGGTAATAGGCCATTTCTGAGCCCTTCACGAAGTGACACTGATAGTTATCTCCTTTCTGGCAGCCCATAAGTACGACGCCGTCGTAGCCGCTGGTCAATGCGTCGTTGATCCAGATGGTGTTGACGCTACCCAGACAGCGGACCGGAACGATACGCGCGAATGCGCTGTACTGGATCTTGTTCATCGCAGCCATATCGAGCGCCGGATACGCATCGTTCTCGCAGGCCAGCACCAGGATGCGCGGCTTCTCGGAAAACTGGTCCGGGATATCCACCGACTTGATCTGGTAGCCCACGGTATCGACAGAATAGTTTTCGAATGAAATGACCCGCACCGGGCAGGCTCCCATGCAGGTACCGCAGCGGCGACAGCGTGATTCGTTGAACTGGGGATAGCGCTGTTCATCCTCGTCGATTGCGCCGAACGGACACTCCACCGTGCAGCGTTTGCACTGGGTGCAGCCCTCGCGCCGGAACGTGGGAAAGCTGAGATCGCCGGAGCGCGGATGGGCCGCGCGGCCAAGAGCCGCATTTTCTGCCGCCTGAATCGCTTTGAGCGCGGCGCCGGTCGCATCTTCGATCGCCTGCTGGGCGTCCATCGGACGGCGCACCGGTCCGCAGGAATAGATTCCGGTACGACGGGTTTCATACGGGAAACAGATGAAATGCGAGTCGTTGAAACCGTGCTTGAGCAAAGGCAGATCCTTGCCCTGGCGGTAGGTCAGATTGAGAATCGAAACCACCTTGGACTCGCCACCCTCCTTCTGCCCCTCGACGTTGGGCGCCCCGCCGGCGGTATCAATGTCGACCCCGGAGTTGGCGACCATGCCGGTGGCAAGAACGACGAGATCGGCCTTGGCGACAGCGTCGTCATTCAGGATGAGATCCTTGAACTTCACCTGCAGCTCGGCACCTGGGACGACTTCGCTCACTGTGCCCTTGGTGAAGATCACACCCTTGCGCTGGGCGCTGCGGTAGAAGTCTTCGCCATTGCCCGGCGTACGCAGATCCGTATAGACCACGACCGCGTCCACGTTCGGGTTTGAGTCCTTGAAGTACATGGCCTGCTTGATGCTGGTATTGCAGCAATGGCCGGAACAGTACGCCAGATGCTTGCCACTTTCGTCGCGCTGGCCGGCACATTGCACGAACACGACGCTCTTTATTTCCTTTCCATCGGACGGACGCTTGATGGCCGCGCCATTGGCCGCACGTGCAAGCTGCTCGAGTCCTGCCTGATCTACGACATCCGGGCTCTTTCCACCGCCGAGCTCTGGCAGCTTCTTGAGATCATAGGGCTCGAAGCCACTCGCCATGATGACGGCGCCGACGTTTTCGGTGCTGGTTCCACCCGATTCCTTGGAGATGTCGACGCTGAACTGGCCAGGCGCGCCGCTCGTACGGCTGATCGTGGAATTCAGGTGCACCGTGATCCGCTTGTCTGCCTCGATCTGCCTGACCAGCGCCGGCACTCCGGTTTCCATCGGGTCGGCGTAGGGTTCGTGCGACGGGACGCGCCGGTACAGCTTTGCCGCCCAGCCTCCGAGCTGCCCGGTCTTTTCGACCAGCAACACCTCGTAGCCGGCCTTGGCTGCCTCGATCGCCGAGGTCATGCCGCTGATGCCGCCGCCCACAACCAGAATGCGCTTGTTGTTACCGTGGCTTGGGTTGATCTGCGGGATCTGCATCTTCGCGACCTCGGCGCAGCCCATGCGAACATAGTCGGCCGCCATCTCCTGGGTGATCTCCTTTGCCTCATCAGTGTCGGGTTGCACCCAGATCACCCCTTCGCGCAGATTGGCACGGGAGATCGCGACGCTGTCGAATCCGAAGGCATCCGTCTTGGCACGCCGCGAGCAGGCGGCAATAACCACATGGTTGACCCCTTCCTTTTCGATGTCCTGCTTGATCATGGAGATCCCTGCGCTGTTGCACAGAAATTCATGTTCGCGCACCACCTGGGCCTTGCCCTCGCGCTGGGCCACGGTCATGAGCTGTGCCGTGTTCAGGCGTTCACCCAAACCGCACCCCTTACACACGTAGGCACCGATCTTGATGTCTGCCATGTCTAAACCTCCGCCCCCGATACCTTATTGATCACCTGAATGGCCCGCAGCGACGCAGCCGTGGCGCTCTGAACCGCGCGGTTCACGTCCAGTGCATTGGTGGCACAGCCAGCTCCGAAAATGGCTCCGTTAGCCGCATCGGCCTCGAGAAAACCGCTCGCATCGGCATGTACGCCGCCGGGAATGCCGCGCGCGTCGACGCTCGGCTCCATGCCGACCGCCAGAACACACAGATCGTGGCGGTTGTCGTAACGGTGATATCCCTCGGTATCCACACCATGCAGTATTACGTCGCTGCTCTCACGATCTTCGGTGATGTTCGCCACTTTCGACTTGACAAACTTGACCGTCGGATTGGCCCGGACCTTCTGGTAGAAGTCCTCAAGGCGGTCGATGGCACGGATATCAATGTAGTAGATCGTCGACTGCGCCTGATCGCCGAACTGCTCGTTCACATAAGTGGACTGTTTGAGTGAAGCCATGCAGCAAATGCGCGAACAGTGCTTGAGATGATTGCGATCGCGCGAGCCGGCGCACTGGATGAAGGCCACATTCTTCGCTTCCTTGCCATCGGACGGCCGCACCAGTTTGCCGGCTGTTGGTCCGAAGGGATCCATCATGCGTTCGAACTCGACGCTGGTAATGACGTTGTCATAACGGTCGTAACCGTACGGCTGGATCTTTGCGGCATCGTACGGCCGCCAGCCCGTGGCCCATACGATGGCGCCGACCTTGAGCGTCATCGTCTGCTCCTTCATACCCAGATCTATGGCGTCGTACTTGCATGCGGCTTTAGCCTTTTCCGCATCGGGAGTGCCGATGATGCTGGAGTCGATCACATAGCGCTGCGGGTAGGCCATGTTAAAAGGAAGATACGCCGCCTTCATCTTGTTGAGTTTGTAATTGAAGGGGTTGTCGATCTCGGTGCTGACCGCATCGGCGCACGCGCCGCAGGCCGTGCAGTTTTCGTTCACATAGCGCGGCCTGAGCCGGATGGTCACCGTGTAATCGCCGGCACGGCCTTCGACTTTATCGACTTCGGCCAAGGTCAGCACGCGCAGATGCTTGTTCGCCTTAATGCGTCGGAGATTGATCTCCATACCGCAGGTCGGGTGACACAGCTTCGGAAAGTACTTGTAGAGCTGGCTGACGCGTCCGCCCAGCGACGGATTTTTCTCAACCAACACAACGTCCTTGCCGCATTCAGCGGCTTCGAGGGCGGCGGTCATTCCGCTGATGCCCCCGCCTACGACCAGGATGGTCTCGTTTGTCGCGACTGCACCGGACATTGACTAACCTCCATCACCTTCGGATCTTCAGGGAACCTGGGCAAGACGCTGAAAAGAACCAGCATTGAATTGGGAGGCTAAACATACTGTGCTGTCCCGCTCGACGCTACCGTCTGATGCCCATAATCGGATTCAAGTTTTAAATGCCCGGATAGACTGACTATATCAATCATTGGCCGGACACAGCGGCAAAATCGCACTATTCTCGGAGAACCGGCAGAGGGGCGTCAATCGTTTTTTTCATGCGCTTGGTTTTTTGGCATACTGGCTCCGACGCGTAATGCGCCGAATATCGGAATACCTCGCAACCGCGGGGCGCAATACCTGCTCTAATTCTAGGGGAAATCGTGGACGCACACGCAGTGAGCACCAAAGAATACCTGGTTAAGAAAGAGCCCTACTATGAACCGCAAGGCGACGAAATTGCCTTGTTCGAAGCGGCATATCGCAACCAGATTCCGATATTGCTAAAGGGTCCCACGGGTTGCGGCAAAACGCGTTTCATGGAACATATGGCATGGCGCCTCAGTCGACCGCTTGTCACGGTTTCCTGCCACGACGACCTTACCGCCTCGGATCTGGTCGGCCGCTACCTCATCACCGCAGCCGAAACCGCGTGGGTAGATGGCCCGCTGGCACGCGCTGTCAGAATAGGCGCAATCTGTTATCTGGATGAAATTGTCGAGGCACGCAAGGACACCACCGTCGTGATCCATCCACTGGCGGATGACCGTCGCATTCTGCCGGTGGAAAAGACCGGCGAACTGCTTGAGGCAACTTCAGAATTCTGCCTCGCCATCTCCTACAACCCTGGATACCAAAGCGTCCTCAAGGATCTGAAACAGAGCACCCGCCAGCGCTTCATCGGAATAGAATTCGGTTACCCCGCCCCGGACCTGGAGCAGCGCATCATTGTGCACGAGTCCGGCATCGGTCCGGAGATCGCGGAAAAGCTGGTGAAGTTCGCCGGTATGACGCGCAACCTCAAGGGCAATGGCCTGGACGAAGGGGCCAGCACCCGTCTGCTGGTGCATGCCGCCAAACTGATGGTAACCGGAATCGAACCGCGCCGCGCCTGTCGCGGCGCAATTTCCGAGGCGCTCACCGACGACGCCGAGATGCTCGCGGCGATCAACGAGCTGAGCGCATCGCTGTTCTAGTCGGGATCGGCCAGAAAGCCCCGACACCGCGCCCAACCAAAATGACTCCATCCGCACCGCTCTCCGCGATCGAGCTCGAGGAAAAACTCGACGAGTATCTCGATCCGGTGTTGTCATCGCGTCGCACCGCCACGGGCCTGGCGGCAATGCTCGCGGAATTCAGCCGCGGCCAGCAGGAATTCGTGCTGCGTTGGATCGGGGTCATCGCCAAGACCAACGCCGAGCTTGCCTATCAGTTTGCTGCACAGGCACCCGCGGGTCTGCGCCTGATGGACCCGGATGACATCGAATCATGGATCATCCAGGCCATGGATACTTATGACAGAATGGGTCTTTATCCGGCCAGCGCGGTATTTCACGAGGGCGAGGCCTATGCGGCACGGGTACGTACCCGGGTCAACGGCATGTCGTTCGACGATGTATCGGGAATCCTGGAAATCTTTGTGCGCGGATTGTCCGGACGACCGCTCAAACTCGAGCCGGGCGACGAGGTCTATACTGACACCAGCACCCTGTTTCTTCCGTCCGGCCTGGCCCGCCTTCCTAACAAGGATGAGAATTTCCGCCTGTACAAGGCGATGGCCGCTCATCTGTGGGCACAGACCTGGTATGGAACGTTCCGGTCAGATCTGTGCGGGCTGTTCGCAAGCTTTCCAGACCAGGACAGGGCGAAGCAGATTTTTCATGCGCTCGAGACCGTACGCCTGGACGCGCGTCTTGCGGCCGATCTGCCGGGGCTGCATCGGGACATGCAGAGGCTGCGGGAAGATCTCGATGAAGCTGCCTATCCCGATACATGGCAGGAACAGCTGTGCGCGCTACGCGCACCGCAAGCTTCGGTTCAAACGACCATCGATGCCCTGAACACATTGTACGGCGATGTTCTGCCGGCTCCAATTTGTTACCAGGGGACACTGCAGGCAGGACGCGTCGAGCAGGTCATGGCCCAGCGCCTGGCACGCGAGAAGGATCAGCTCCGTGCCGCGCTGGCACGCCTGCTCGATGACAAGGGCCGGCGCACGGAGCTCGCCGGACTCGAAGGCGAACCGAAGGTCGACTCCGAACGGTTCCGCGTGGAGCGCACGCCGGATCCGGACCAGCCGGGAAAATGGCGCTATGAACTCACCATCGACGGTCAGCTTGTGACTCCACCGCAGGACGTCAAGGCAATGATGGACTCCATTGTTCAGGACCTCGGCGATATCCCCGACGATTACCTGGTCGCTGCGGGAGATGGCAGTTACCAGCGTGACGGCGAGGAAAAGAATCCCGATGACGTCTGGAAAGGGACTTATCACGAGGAGGGGGCCTTTCTCTACAACGAGTGGGACTACCGGCGCCAACATTATCGCAAGCACTGGTGCGTTCTGCGGGAGATCGATGTGCATCCGCTTGACGACGACTTCGTCACCCGCACCCGGCAGAAATACGCCGCGCCCATCGCCAGTTTACGCAGGTCCTTTGAAGCGCTCCGGGGCGAGGAAAAGCTCCTTAAGAGGCTGAAAAACGGGGACAACATCGATTTCGACGCATTGGTCGAAGCCTATGCGGATATGCGTCAAGGCATGGAAATGAGCGAACGCGTGCTCACAAAACTGCACAAGCAGGAACGCAATATCGCCGTTATGTTCATGGTCGACATGAGCGGTTCCACCAAAGGGTGGATCAACGACGCCGAACGTGAGGCACTTGTGCTGCTGTGCGAGGCGCTCGAGGTGCTGGGCGACCGCTATGCCATATACGGGTTTTCCGGCATCACCCGAAAGCGCTGCGAGCTCTACCGCGTCAAACGCTTTGACGAACCGTATTCGGATCTCGTGCGGGCACGCATCGCGGGAATCAAGCCGGAAGACTACACGCGCATGGGCGTTACCATCCGCCACCTGACCCGGTTATTGAACGAGGTAGAGGCACGCACCAAGCTTCTGATCACGCTGTCGGACGGTAAACCCGATGACTACGACGGCTATCGCGGCGACTACGGAATCGAGGACACGCGTCAGGCACTGATCGAGGCGAAGCGCGACGGGATTCATCCGTTCTGCGTCACTATAGACACGGAGGCGAGAGACTACCTTCCGCACATGTATGGCGCCGTGAACTGGACGCTTATCGACGACGTGCGCAGACTGCCGCTGAAAGTCTCGGAAATCTATCGGCGGCTCACTACCTGAGCGTACCCCGTGCAACAGCAGGAGACCGCACCGCCTGCCGCACAGTCCTGCACTTGCAATACAGGCCGATTCTGCCTTGGCGAGCAAGGATGCGGGCCGATCCTGTCGGAAGTCGAGACAACATCTTCGCCTCCGGACCGCCCATTTTTTAGTTTGAATGCGTGCATCAAGCCGGAACGAGCCCAAGCCTTGTCAACCCAGCCTGTATGCGGCTGTAACCCTTCCCCTTTCAGGCAGCTTGGCCCGCGGTGGGAGGCTCCGTTTTCCACACCTGCCGAAAATCCGTAGGGCGGCGGCTGGCCGGGAACCGCCGCTGGTGGGGCATCCGATTCGCGGTTTTGGGTCACATGCACGCGGGTACGGATATTGCCGCTCCCCGCCTTGATCGGTTGCACCTGCGGGCGCAAGATAGATCCATGGAACAAGGGCGTATGGAAACCCGTTGGGAACATTTCCCGCACGGAGCGGACATTGGAATACGAGGCATCGGGCGTTCAAAGGATGAAGCCTTCGAACAAGCGGCGCTGGCCATGACTCAGGTCATCACGGACGCGAAGCGGGTGGCTGTGCGGGAAGCTGTAAATATCACCTGCCAGGCACCTGACGACGAGATTTTGCTCGTGGACTGGCTCAACGCCCTGGTATATGAAATGGCAACGCGCCACATGCTGTTCAGTCGATTTAACGTGCATGTCGACGACCACCATCTTGACGGCACCGCCTTCGGTGAACACATCGATCGCCAACGCCATCAGCCGGCGGTGGAAGTCAAAGCCGCTACTTACACCGGCCTTTCTGTAGGACAGAATCCCGACGGGCTATGGGAGGCCCAATGCGTCGTGGACGTGTAGCCGGGATTTTTCCAATCTACCGGCGCGACCTTCTGGCCGGCTGCGCGATTGCACCCGGCGATTGCGGAACCGACTGAAGCCCAACCGGACCTGAAACCTTCGACAAGCGACAACCGGGGACTCAAAGCTCAGCACCGGCAAGTGCAGGTAAGATCATGGACCTCTCATTGCTTACTCACCACGAAGGCTGCCGGTGGGAAATCGCTCCGCGGGGCAACATGCGGGTCCCGGCGGTGATATTCGCAAGCGAGCAGCTCATCAGTGACATGGACAACAAGGTGTATGACCAGGTTACCAATGTCGCAATGCTGCCCGGCATTGTGAAAGCGGCTTATGCCATGCCCGACGCGCATTGGGGTTACGGATTTCCCATCGGCGGCGTGGCCGCCTTCGATCCGGAAGAGGGTGGGGTCGTATCGGCTGGTGGCGTGGGCTTCGACATATCCTGCGGTGTACGCACCCTGCACACAGGGCTCGATCTGGCGGACATCGAAGGACTGAAAAATGATCTTGCAGATGTGCTTTTTTTCAGGATTCCCGCCGGGCTCGGCAGTACCGGGCGCGTACATCTCGAACACGACGAAATGGACGCCATGCTCGCCGGCGGTGCGCGCTGGGCGGTGTCGCAAGGCTATGGCATCAGCGAAGACCTCTTGCACACCGAGGAGGGGGGCTGCATGCCCGGCGCGGTCCCGGACAGCGTTTCCGATCACGCCAAAAAGCGCCAGCGCGATGAGATGGGTACGCTAGGCTCCGGCAACCATTACCTGGAAGTCCAGCGCGTAGCCGAGGTATACGATTCCGTGGCGAGCACCGTATTCGGCCTGCACGAGAACGAGATAGTGGTTAGCATTCACTGCGGCTCACGCGGCCTCGGCCACCAGATCGGCACCGAATTTCTAAAAAAAATGGCGGTGTCGGCTCGCGAATACGGCATTGATCTGCCCGACCGTGAGCTTGCCTGCGCGCCGATATCCTCGCCGCTGGGACAGGAATACCTGGGCGCAATGCGCGCTGGAATCAACTGCGCGCTTGCCAACCGGCAGATCATCACGCACCTAACGCGCGAAGCGTTCGCCTCGGTGTTACCGC
This sequence comes from Pseudomonadota bacterium, assembly GCA_021790335.1. Lineage (GTDB taxonomy): Bacteria > Pseudomonadota > Gammaproteobacteria > Acidiferrobacterales > UBA6901 > JAJYCY01. The sequence goes on from JAJYEE010000019.1 coordinate 10,689, forward strand.
GCGCCGGACTGCGCGTCTTGTATGATGTCTCCCACAACACTTGCAAAGAAGAGCAACACGTAGTCGATGGGGTAAGTCGCCGGCTGTTCGTCCACCGCAAGGGGGCAACCCGCGCCCTCGGACCCGGTAACCCGCTGATTCCAGAGGCACTGCGTGCAGCCGGACAGCCAGTGCTCATCGGCGGGAGCATGGGTACGGCCTCGTACATCATGACTGGAACCGCTCAGGGCATGACGCTTTCCTTTGGCTCGGCCTGCCACGGGGCGGGCCGCGCCATGAGCCGCCACCAGGCAAACCGCCGGTGGCGTGGACGCCAGATAATCGACGACCTTGCACAGCAAGGAATCATCATCCGCAGCCTGTCTGCGCGTGGCGTGGCGGAGGAGGCCCCTGGAGCTTACAAGGACGTCACGGCGGTCGTGAATGCCGCGGACGCCGCCGGCATCGCGCGGAAGGTAGTGAAGCTCGTTCCGGTGGTATGCATCAAAGGATAAGGGGCCGGAACATGGCGGCAGAAAAGTCTTCATCGATGAAGATCGGGATCGGCGATGCGCTGATCGTCGTGGACGTGCAGAACGACTTTCTCCCCGGAGGCAGCCTGGCAGTACCGAGGGGTGATGAGATCATCGAAGTGCTCAATCATTACATTGCAGTCTTTTCGACCCGGAATCTTCCGGTATTCGCTACCCGCGACTGGCACCCGCTGCATCACGTGTCCTTCCGCGAACAGGGCGGGCCGTGGCCACCCCATTGCGTAGCGGGCACCGTGGGTGCAGCTTTCGCATTCGGCCTGCGATTACCTGCATCGGTACGGGTGGTTTCCAAGGGCACGACTGCGGAACAGGATGCCTATTCGGGTTTCGCAGGCACTGATCTTGACGCACAACTGCATGCGGCTTCGGTGCGGCGGGTTTTCGTTGGCGGACTGGCCACGGACTATTGCGTCCTCAATACCGTCAGCGACGCCCTGGCCAAGGGGCTCGAGACCTTTCTGCTTGAGGATGCCGTGCGCGCCGTCGACGTCTCGGCCGGCGACGGAGCCAGGGCACTTGCACAAATGCGCGCGCGGGGCGCCTGGCCCGTGACACGCGAAGCGATCGATGCATGACAGATTTTCGCGATATCGAATCGACCCCCCTGGTTACGGATTTTTACCAGCTGACGATGCTGCAGGCGTATTTCGATCACGACATGAGGGATACCGCCGTGTTCGAGTTTTTCGTGCGTACACTACCTGCACAGCGCCGATTCCTCGTTGCAGCCGGTCTGGAGCAGGTTATCGGCTTCCTGGAAGGCCTGAATTTTGGAGCACAGGAACTGGACTGGATAAGCCGCCAGGGTTCATTCCGGCCGGAGTTCGTCGACTATCTCGGTAAGCTGCGATTCAGCGGCGACGTTCACGCCATGGCCGAAGGTACGGTGTTTTTCCCGGACGAGCCGATTCTGCGCGTCACGGCGCCACTGCCCGAGGCACAGCTTGTCGAAAGCCGCATTATCAACTTGCTGCATTTCCAGACAATGATCGCCTCCAAGGCGGTACGTTGCGTGCTTGCGGCGCCCGGCAAGCTTCTGGTGGATTTCGGGCTGCGCCGGGCGCATGGCGCCGAGGCAGGTCTGCTTGCTGCGCGCGCGAGTTACCTAGCGGGTTTCGCCGGGACTGCGACCGTACTTGCGGCACCGCGCTTCGGCATTCCGTTGTTCGGTACCATGGCGCATTCGTTCATCGAAGCAAACGAGCTCGAGATCGATGCATTCGAGCGCTTTGCACGCTCGCTTCCCGAAAATGTCGTCCTGCTCATTGATACCTATGACACCGAAGCCGCAGCAGCCAAGGTGGTACAGCTCGCCCCACGTCTGGCGGCTGCGGGCATTACCATCAAGGGCGTACGTCTGGACAGCGGCGATCTGGGAGCACATGCCCGCAAGGTCCGTCGCATTTTGGATGATGGCGGTCTGCGGCACACGACGATATTTGCCAGCGGCAACCTCGACGAATTCGGTTTGTTCCGGCTGCTGGCGGAGGAAGCTCCAATTGATGGGTTCGGTGTCGGCACCCATATGGATACCTCGTCCGACGCCCCTTTTCTCGATTGCGCCTACAAGCTTCAGGAGTATGCCAGTCGACCGCGGCGCAAGCGCTCGGAAGGCAAGGCGACTTGGCCTGGAACGAAGCAGGTGTATCGCCGGTTTGACGGCGAAGGAATCATGCGAGGGGATGTGCTCGGTCTGGAAGGTCAGGGCGGCGAAGGCATGACGCTGCTGGAACCGGTCATGCGCGCCGGCCGGTGCATTGCGCCTCTTGCGACACTGGGGGCTGCGCGTGAACACGCGGCAGCCGAACTGGCACGCTTGCCACCCGAACTTCGGAAGATCACGGGAAGCGGGCAATACCCGGTCATGATCTCCTCGGCACTGCGCGAACTCGCGCACATGCTCGACGTCCGTCCGACCTGACTGAACTGGGGAGCACCGGATCCCATGCCTGTGCATAACGCCGACATCGCTGCGGTGTTCAATGAAATCGCCGACATCCTGGAGATCCAGGGAGAGAATCCGTTTCGCATACGCGCCTACCGCAATGCTGCACGGGTCGTGGGAGAGCTCGGTAAGGAAATCAGCGAGCTGTCGAATGAGGGAATGGAGCTCACCGAACTGCCGGGGATAGGCCGGGATCTTGCCGCCAAGATCCACGAAATCCTGGAAACCGGCAGCTGTGCAGCACTCAAAAGACTGCGTAAACAGGTCCCGACCTCCGTCACCCAGCTGATGCGCCTGCCAGGCCTTGGACCGAAGCGCGTCAGTGCGCTATGGCACGACCTGGGTATCCAGACGGTCGAACAGCTGGACCGGGCGGCGCGGGACCAGCGCCTCGGTGAGCTTCCCGGATTCGGTCCCAAGACCGAGCAGCGAATTCTGGAAGCCATCGCCGCACATCGTGACACAGCGGCGCGTTTTAAGCTTGCGGTGGCAGCTCAGTACGCCAGCGCCCTGGCACGCCACCTCCGCAAAATTCCGGCAGTCGAGAATGTGGTGGTGACAGGCAGTTTCCGGCGCATGAAGGAAACCGTCGGTGACCTCGACATTCTGGTCACCACTGGCGATCCCGCGGCCGTCATCGCCAGCTTCGTGAGCTATGACGAGGTGCGCGAGGTACTTTCAAAAGGCAGGACCAGGTCGACGGTAGTTCTCAAATCGGGCATCCAGGTCGACCTACGCGTTGTCGCGCCGGAATCTTTCGGCGCCGCCCTGCACTATTTCACTGGATCCAAGGCACACAACATAGCGATTCGCCGGCTAGGTCAGGAACGGGGCCTGAAAATCAACGAGTACGGAGTTTTCAGAGGTAACACCCGGATTGCCGGAGACACAGAGGAATCAGTATATCGGAGCGTAGGACTGCCGCTCATCCCGCCGGAGCTACGTGAAGATCGCGGCGAGATCGAAGCAGCATTCCGCGGCGAGCTGCCGATGCTGGTCGAAACCCGCGACCTGAAAGGGGACCTGCATGCCCATACCAGCGCCACGGACGGACGCAACTCCCTCAGAGAGATGGCCATGGCAGCCAAGGCCTGGGGGCTTGAATACCTCGCCATCACCGAACATTCGCGGCATCTCACGATCGCCCATGGGCTCGACGCAGCCCATCTGCTCAGACAATGCGACGAGATTGACAGGCTCAACGCTGAACTCCCAGGCATCACTCTGCTGAAGGGCATCGAGGCGGATATCCTGGAGGACGGGTCACTCGATCTGCCGGATCCGGTACTTGCTGAGCTTGACCTCGTCGTCGGTGCGGTGCATAGCCAGTTCCATCTGTCACGGGCAAGACAGACCGACCGGATCGTAAAGGCTATGGAAAATCCCTATCTGAATTTGCTCGCCCACCCTAGCGGACGCTTGCTTGGCAGTCGCGAACCCTACGACGTGGACATGCTCAAAATTATTCGTACAGCGCATAGTCAGGGCTGTTTTATCGAGCTCAATGCCCACCCTGAGCGGCTTGACCTGCTCGACACCCAGTGCCAGATGGCACGTGAAGAGGGAGTTCTGGTCGCAATCAACTCAGATGCACATTCGGTGCGCGATTTCGACAACCTGGTCTACGGCGTGGGGCAGGCCCGGCGCGGTTGGCTGGAAAAGACCGACATCCTGAATACACGGAAACTGCACGCGCTCCGCGCCCTTTTGAAACGACGGGATTAGGGCGCGTCCTCAATGGGTGTCAGATCCAGGTGTGGGTCAAGACCCCCTATCCTGACTCCTGGTCCTTCTTAATATATAGGCGCGAACATATATAGAGGTGAACGGGATGCGGGCTGGAATCGATAGCGATGACTAACATTGATGAATACGGGGATAAGAATTCTTGACATGCACAAACTGATGGGTCTACATTCGCGACCTAACACAATATATTGTATTGTGTGCCCGACACTAAATAATATAAGCGTGTTTCTGCCAGCAAGCGCGAAGGAGGTATCTATCCAATGAAGGCGGCGAAAATACAAGCCCAACAGGCTGACACCTACGACATTCCCCTCCAGCCGGCTTCCTATGACATTTGGGACAAGAAGTATCGGCTCAAAACGAAGGCGGGCGAACCTGTCGATCAGGATACGCTTGGAACCTACACCCGCATAGCGCGGGCGCTCGCTGACGTTGAGGAGACACCTGAGAAACGCACCGAATGGTTCGACCAGTTTCTTTGGGCGCTGCTAAATGGCGCGATCCCGGCCGGTCGCATTACGTCCAATGCCGGAGCCCTGGATCACAAGCCCGCCACCAGCACCATCAACTGCACCGTTTCCGGCATTGTGTACGACTCGATGGACGGAATCCTGAGTGCCGTGCATGAAGCCGGCCTGACTCTGAAGGCAGGCTGTGTCGCACCGGAGACCAAGGTGGTAACAGAGCGCGGCGTGGTCACGGCAGAACGGGCGGTCACCGAGCGCCATGAACGCATGCTCTGCTACGACCGCGAGACGGGATCCTTCGAAATGCGCCGCATTGACCGGCACATGACGACGCATGTGCCGCGCAATGAAAATATAGAAATTCGCTCTGGCGGCACAGTCCTGAAAACCTCCATCAGGCACCCGGTTCTGGTCTACCGCGACGACCAGCTCGTCTACGTGCGGGCCGACGAAGTCGGCGCGAGCGACGCCATGGTTCACCATACCTTCGCCTGGCTGGCCGATGAGAACCAGGCGCTGCGTGCCTGGTTCGCCGGAACCTGCCTTGGAGACGGCAGTGCCCATGGGAAACGGTTCGAAAGCAGGAATTATCATGTGGCATGGGCCGAAACGGTCCATGCGGCTGGCCGCCGGATTGTCTTCAGGTTCCGCGCAGCGCAGCGTGAGGCGGCCGAACGCTGCGCCGCATTCTTCCAAGCTTTCTGCGGCCTCAAGGCGCAGTTCGTAGCCACCGCCACGGAGCATGGCACGCCCGTTTGGGATTTCACGGTCACCGGCTTGGAGACCAACCGGGTGTCCGAACTGATTGGTGGGCCGATCGGGGAAAAAAGCGTCGATCTCCGAGTTCCCACCTGGGTGGCTGCTCACCCGGACAGGCATTTCCTCCCGTTTCTTGCAGGGCTGATCGACGCCGGCGGGACGGTGAACCCAGAGCGTGGCGTAACCATTTCAATGCACAGTCAGGGATTCGCCGAGCAGGTCAAAGGATTGCTCGGCCTGTTCGGAGTACACGGTGCGATCGTCGTCCGCGAGTCGCACGAGCAGGATTGCCGAATCCATGCCGGCTGCGACGCCGTCGGGTCGATACTGAGGATCATCGATTCGACGTTCCTCGCCAAGGTAGCCGGATACATGGCACATAGCGGCAAGCGGCGGCAAATCGGCGAACTTGCCAACCGGGAGACTAGGCAGCACGACCGCTATCACATGCCCAACCAGCTTATGGAGGCACTCAGCCTCGAGATCGACCTGCTCAACCATGAAGAGCGGCAAGCACTCGGTTTCTACCACGGTTACCATCGTAAGCGAACAGTAAGCCGCATTTGGCTCGATCGCTGGAGTGCGCGTTTCCCAAAGCTTCGTCCGCTCATCGATTTTGCCCGCACCTTGCGTCCTGTCGAGGCAGTGCGCCGCAACCTGAATGTCGCTGAAACCTTCTACGACTTCACTGTCGAAAGGCACCACAACTATCTGGCGGGCGAAAACGGACTGATGGTCATCCACAACTGCGGCATCGGCTACGAGTTTTCCACCCTTCGCCCCAAAGGGGCGTTCGTAAACGGGGCCGGTGCCCATACCTCCGGCCCGCTGTCCTTCATGGATATTTTCAACGCCATGTGCTTCACGGTCTCCTCTGCCGGCGGACGCCGTGGCGCGCAAATGGGCACCTTCGATATTTCGCATCCGGACGTTGCAGCCTTCATCCGCGCCAAGCGCGAAGACGGGCGTCTTCGCCAGTTCAACCTTTCGTGTCTTATCACCGACGAGTTCATGCAGGCGGTCAAGGATGACACTACCTGGGATCTCGCGTTTCCGGCCAATCAGCTTGAGTGCGACCAAGCTACGGCACGCATTGTCTGGCGACCCTGGCCGACAACCCAGGGCTATGTTACCAACGATCTGGGTCAGGTCGCCTGCAAGGTCTATAAGACCCTGCCTGCACGCCGCCTCTGGGACCTGATCATGGCGTCGACCTACGACTATGCCGAACCAGGCTTCATTCTGATCGACCGGATCAACGAGATGAACAACAACTGGTTCTGCGAAAATATCCGGGCGACTAACCCCTGCGGAGAGCAGCCACTGCCGCCCTACGGCTCATGCCTTCTGGGATCAGTGAATCTTACGAAATTCATCGAAAGCCCGTTTACCGCGGAGGCACGTTTCGACTGGGACCGCTACCGCCGGGTAGTAATGATCTTCACACGCATGCTGGATAACGTCGTGGAAATCAACGGCCTGCCTCTGGCGAAACAGCGCGACGAAATTACCCGCAAGCGCCGTCATGGCATGGGTTTTCTGGGGCTGGGCTCGGCCATGACGATGCTTAGGATGACGTATGGCGATCCCGAATCACTCGCATTCACGGAGCGGGTTGCTCGGGAAATGGCCGAAGTCGGCTGGGAAACTGGCATCGCCCTAGCAGAAGAAAAGGGTCCAGCACCCATTCTTATCGAGGACTTTGCCGTCACCGCGGAGATGCTGGACAAGCGCCCGGAGATGAAACGCGACGGATACAAGATCGGTGACAAAGTGCCCGGAAAGGTGCTTCTTGCGAAGTACAGCCGCTACATGCAGAAGTTCAGCAAAGCGCTGACCGATCGTATCGCCGAAATTGGCGTGCGTTTCACCCACCATACGTCTATCGCTCCGACCGGGACCATATCGCTGTCGTTGGCCAATAACGCCAGCAACGGCATCGAGCCGTCATTTGCCCATCAGTACAGCCGCAACGTCATCCGTGAGGGGCGCAAAACCAAGGAAAAAATCGACGTACACTCCTACGAACTGCTGGCCTACCGCACCCTGGTGAACCCGGAGGCCGACCCCAACTCGCAGGACCCGGAAACACGGCTGCCGGATTACTTCGTCAGCGCTGACAACATCTCTCCGCGGCAACATGTGGATGTACAGGCGGCAGCCCAGAAATGGGTGGATTCTTCTATCTCCAAGACCGCCAATGTGCCTACCGATTTTCCATATGAGGAGTTCAAGGACATCTACATGTACGCCTACGAGCAGGGTCTCAAGGGATGCACCACCTTCCGCTTCAATCCGCAGGCATTCCAGGGGGTATTGGTCAAGGAAAAAGACCTGGAGAAAACAACCTACCGCTTCCAGCTAGAAGACGGAGAGGTCATTGAAGCAAAGGGCAACGAGGAGATCGAGTATGATGGCGAGATTCACACGGCTGCGAATCTCTATGACGCCCTTAAGGAGGGCTATTACGGGAAGTTCTGACCGCCGGTCGGCAGCCCGGCTTCCAAGGAGATTTCGACATGGCCACCAAGATTGACAAGAAAATCACCGGATACGAGGTTGTAAAGGACGAGGCAGGCGCACAGAAGGCGGGCGCCGGCGAGACCAACGTTGTGCACATGCACGAAAAGCTGGAACGTCCTGAAACACTGGTGGGGAATACCTACAAGATCAAAACCCCCCTTACCGAACATGCACTTTACGTGACCATCAATGACATTGTCCTGAACCCGGGCACGCCGCATGAGAAGCGCCGTCCTTTCGAGATCTTCATAAACTCGAAGAGCATGGATCATTTTCAGTGGATCGTGGCACTAACCCGCATTATCTCCGCCGTATTTCGCAAGGGCGGAGATGCGACATTCCTGGTCGAAGAGCTGCGTAGCGTGTTCGACCCGCGCGGCGGATACTTCAAGAAGGGCAAATACACCCCATCGCTTGTTGCGGAGATCGGGGACGCCATCGAATGCCACATGAAGATGATCGGCATGATCCGCGCCGAAGAGCCAGATGTGGAACGACAGAAATTTATCGCTGAAAAGCGGGCTACCCATCAAGAGCGCTGCGGCAATGCGGACACCAACGACCATGGAGACTTTCCCGCAGAAGCTCAGCTTTGCGTGAAATGTTCGACCAAGGCGGTGATCAAGATGGATGGTTGCATGACTTGTCTGAACTGCGGCGACTCGAAGTGCGGGTGATTCATGCACATCAATCGGCGGCGCACGTGATGATCGATTGCTTATCGACATCGTCGCCAGAAATTTTTTGGCAAAAAGTGTTTGCAATTTTTGCAAACGCTCATTAAAGTAGAACTTGACGTGTGGTTAAATCGTGCTACACCTGAACTTAAAGGACCGTATCATCCATAAGTCGCTGCAAAGAGGTACGAAGACGGTGGACGGTTCTCTGCAGGACAAGGCGATCGGAACAAGCGATGCGCAGGTGTGACGCAGACGGGGTTACAGGACACATTGGATCGATTGCGAAGTTCAAATGCAATAATTTCTTCCGGCATCCGATGGTTGTCGGCGCCGCGCAATTCCTCATTTGACATGAGTTTCCCGCTGACGGAAGTTGTAGAAAGACAGCCATGGGCTGTCTTTTCTTTTTTGCAGAGCAGCACCAGAAGGGACCGAAGGTCCCGTTTTTCTTGTTAGTCCCCTAACCACACAAACTGAAGGAGTAAATCATGGCAACAAAGAAGAAAGCTGCGAAGAAGAAAGGCACGAAGAAAGCCGCCAAGAAGAAGACCGCCAAGAAGAAGAAGTAGCTGAGCGGTCGGCAGGATGGTCCGGGTGGTCGCCCGCGATCTGTCGCGGCGACCACCGTCTGTTTCGGACGGTTCGCAAACGGAGAATTACCTACCTGGAAGTGGAGACCTCTATGGCGAACCAATGCCCTGCTTCATCACAAACCGGCAGCCCCGCTGCGGATGTCTATAACTCAAGCACGGTGCTGCCGGTTTTTTACTGCCTCCGCGGGCACGTACTGCCGTCGTTGTCGCTAATCGACCCCTTCCTCATCTTGCGTCGCCTGGCTTAAACGTTCCAGAGCTACTGCCAGCTTGTTTTCGCGCTCAGCCAACGGGCCGGTGACCGCTTGGCCAATTTCTGCCAGGATTTGCGCGAATTCCGCATAATCAGCGCCTCCTTCAAGGTCCTTTGCGGCCTTCTCGAGTGATAGCAGGCTGTCCCGCAGACTCAGGACTGAACCCAAAAAGTTCTTTGCGCGTTGCCTCACCTGCGGAATCCATGTCCGGTCGTTGCAAACCGAGCGCCACTTTTCGCCCATTTCGAGTGTCCGCCGGCGAACCTTTCCGGCCGACCCGGGGCTGCGGCTTCTGAGATCTCCCCAGACCGCGATTTCCATAAGACGCAACCACCGTTTTCTGATATGCGCCATCCATTCTGGGTCGAGTTCAGTGAGGACATCGATCTCGTGCAAGGTCACAAAGGTGCTCGCTGTCAGAGGAACCGGGGTTTGCCGTCAGTACCGGCTCAGCTCTTGATCGAGTTCGGCGAGACGCTCGGGAGTGCCGATATCCCGCCATCGGCCGGCATAATGCTCTCCCGTCACTTCGCCGCGCTCCATCGCTGAACGCAGCAACGGTGCCAAAGGAAATCTGGCTTGCGTACAACCTTCGAACATAGCGTGGCGGTAGACACCAATCCCGCTGAAGGTAAGCCGCGCCTCCCCGCCTCCAGCGCCGCCGGACGGGGCAAATACGCGCCCCTGCTTGAGGATGAAATCTCCGGCGGAATGATGTGCCGGATTGTTCACAAGCACCAAGTGGGCGAGGCCTGCCAGGTGCCGCGGTAACCGATTGAATGGATAGTCGGTCCAGATATCGGCATTCACGACGACAAAGGGATCACTGTCGAGCTTGGGTAACGCCCGCAGAATTCCACCTCCAGTCTCAAGAGCGCCCTCGGGTTCGGGCGAATAGGCAATTCTTACGCCCTGTGCCCACCCGTCACCCAGCGCCGCAACGATCTGTCCGCCCAAATAGGCATGGTTCAAGACCAGATCACGCAGATCCGCACGCGCCAGCGCCTCGATCAGGTGCTGGACCAGGCTCTTTCCTCCAGCTTGCAGCAGCGCCTTCGGAGTGTGGTCGGTGAGCGGCCGCATGCGCTCGCCACGACCAGCGGCCAGTATCAACACCTTCATGCAGGCCCCACAACGGACCCCAGCTTCCGCAGCAACTGATGCAGCGGGTCGAGTTCCGGATAATGCGCGCTGACCTCCAGCACATACCCCAGGGTGCGCGGGATCTCCGGAAGATACCCGGACTTGCCGTCACGGTGGTTCAACCGGGCGAAGATCCCGACGGCCTTCAGGTGCCTTTGCACACCCATCCAGTCGAACCAGCGCAGAAACAGAACCTCATCCTCGCAGACAGGCAGACCGGACTGCAGAGCGAGCGTCTGGTAGCCCAGCGCCCAGTCCTCAACCCTCCCCCTAGGCCATGCGATATAGCAGTCGCGAAGCAGCGACACCAGATCATAGGTGACGGGACCGCACACCGCGTCCTGGAAGTCTAGAATCCCGGGGTTGTTTTCCGACGTGACCATCAGATTCCGGGAGTGAAAGTCGCGGTGTACCCATACGCGCGGCTGGTCCAGGGCGCAACGCGCCAGCTGTTCGAAGGTACTATCAAGCACCGCATGCTCACTAAAACTGAGCTTTGCACCCAGATGTCGGGACAGGTACCACTCGCGAAACAGTTCCATTTCCCGGGTCAGGAGTGCGTAATCGTAGTCTGATAGAAACGCGCTGTCCGTAAAAATGCCCGCCTGGAGCACGACCAAAGCGCCCAGTGCGTCACCATAAAGGCGCTCGACACTCCGTTCGCTGAGATGCTGAAGGTACAGGCGATCGCCAAGATCGCTCAGCAGCAGAAATCCCCTGTCCAGATCCTGGCGAAATATCTCTGGCACATGTAGTCCGAGAGCGCGAAAGCGTGCCGCAACGGCGATATATGGCCGCAGGTCTTCCTTGTCCGGCGGGGCATCCATAACGATGTAGCTGCTACCGCCGACCGTCACCCGGAAATAGCGCCGGAAACTGGCATCCGCCGATGCCGCACGGATGTCACAATCGACACTTCCAAGAGTCGAGACAACCCAGTCTTTGAGCACCTCTAATCTGTCGTCCAATTTCCACCCGTTCATGGCGCTGGATGCACCCGGCATCTGCAGGAACCGGTGCCTGCTGAATTAAAGATGCCGCGCTGCTTGATGGGACATCGATTCTATGCGATTTTATGGCCATACAAAAATCGCCTCCGAATGATGCCTCGTACCCCCCTGAAGTGGTGCATGGCGTGCGTGGCTTTATTGGCTGCTGAGCCTCTCTTCGGGGCGCAGGCCGCGGATTCCATGCCCGGCTGTCCCCAGATCCGCCCGCAACATGCCGGTATTCCCGAGGCTGTCCAGGCCTCGTCGAACAGCACAAACGCGCTGATCTACATCGACGCCGACCAAGCAACAGCCAAGCTCAACGACACAAGCACCTTTACCGGCAATGTTGGACTGCGCCGCGGCAACATATGTATCGGTGCCGACAGACTCACGTACGACCAGCGCAACAATCGGGTGCACGCCGAGGGCCACATCACCCTGAGAAGCGACGGGGGGGACATCATCCGCACCCCCATCCTGAATTACAATCTGAATAACGAAACCGGATATACCAGTTCGGCACGCTTCCATATTGCCAGCAACGGGGCCCGCGGTACGGCCAAGGCCATTCGTCTTTCCGGCAACAACAAGCTGCAGCTTGAGGACATGCGCTATACCACCTGCCCTCCAGGCAACGACGATTGGGTACTCAGCGGCACGCATCTCGAACTCGACAAGGCAACCAGCGTGGGCACTGCCCACAACGTGACCCTGCGTTTCATGCACGTGCCCATCCTCTACGTGCCGTATTTCAGCTTTCCGCTCACCGACAAGCGTAAGTCCGGCTTTCTGCCGCCGAGCTTCGGCAATTCGACCACGCTCGGGACCTTCATTTCGGCGCCGTATTACTTCAACCTGGCACCCAACTACGATCTGACCGTCACGCCGGTTCAGATGAGCAAGCGCGGCCTCCAGCTGCGGAACAAGTTCCGCTACCTTGGGGCCAGCTACTCAGGCACCGCCCAGCTTGAGTATCTTCCGCATGACCAGACGACGGGAACGGATCGTGCAGCCGCCTTTCTGAATCATTATCAGACACTTTCCCCGTACTGGAGCGCATCGGCCAACCTTGGATGGGTGTCTGACCAGGCTTATTTCACCGATCTGGACCAGGGCACCACCTATGCGACACAGACCTATCTGCCGCGCCAGCTTCAGCTTACCTATGGCGGTCCCATCTGGCAGTTCGGCGGAGGCCTGATCGGGTACCAGAACCTGGATCCGACGATCCCGACCATCGAGCAACCTTACAAACAATTGCCCCAGCTGTGGATTTCCGCCAGCTCCCCGAGCCCTCCGAACTCGCTGCATCTGCAGTTGCGGGGCGAATGGGACTATTTCCAGCGCAGTGACAGCGTCGTCGGGCAACGGCTCGACGTACGCCCGGAAATCAGCCTGCCGTTACGAAACTCCTACGCCTTTCTCGTTCCGAAAGTGGAAATGCGGTACACCGGCTACGTTCTGAGCGGGAACGGTGTCCCGGCTCCTGCCGATGCCACGCCGCAACGCACGCTGCCCACTTTCAGCCTGGATACCGGACTGAAATTCGATCGGCCGCTCAGCCTGGATCGCACAGCCTATACCCAGACACTTGAACCACGGCTTTACTACCTCTACGTTCCTTACCGCAACCAGAGCGCCTTGCCACTGTTCGATACCGGTGCGCCCGACTTCAGCTTCGACAGTCTTTTCCGCAATAACCGTTTTGTGGGAGCAGATCGCGTCGGGGATGCGGATCGCTTTGTTTTTGCCCTCACCAGCAGGTTTCTCGAGACGGATACAGGAATCCAGCACCTGCGGCTCAGCATCGGGCGAATCGTCAATATTCGCCAACCGCTCATAACGCTGCCACCCCCGTTTGCTTCCAGCGCTGCAGCCGCTTCTGCCAACAGCGTCGGCGTGATACGGGCACGCCTGAGCCAGAACTGGTATCTTCGCAGCGGTCTCGAATGGGACAGCCACGGCGATACAAACCAGCAGGGGGATTTTCTTGTTCAGTACCACCCCGCACGCGACAGCATCGTCAATATCGGATACCGCTACTCCCGAGGACAGGAATTGCAGAGTGACATTTCGGCCCAATGGCCGCTGTCAACGCGCTGGACCGGTCTGGCGCGCTGGAACTATTCCCAGTTCGACCACCGCACCCTGCAAGGCTATTTCGGGCTGCAGTACCGAAGCTGCTGCTGGGCCATCCGCATTGTCAAACAGCATATCATCCTGGCAACGGGGGTCACCGACAATGCGGTGATCTTCGAACTGGAACTTACCGGACTCGGAAAACTGGGCACACCCATGCAAAACCCGCTGCAACAGGGTCAGTTTATCTTCCAATAGCGGCCAATCCCGGCGACCGGACAGGCAGCCGCCCGGGGGACAACGGTGCTTTACACAAACCGGGGGAAATGGACGCCATCCACCTGCGGCGAGCGCCATCAGATCATGATATCCTAGGCAATCATGTCCAGCACGTTTGAGCAGAAGCCCCGCGTCCGCGGACAATGGCGGACCGTAACCATCGATATGCACAGGCAGCAAAATCAATTTCCCTGCATCTCCGCATCCCGGCCGCCCGGCCGTCCACTGAACCGTGCATGGCCGGCGCTGCTGGCGCTGGTCCTAGCAATCCTGCCGGCCACGAGCTTCGCCAACACACAGCCTCCCGCCTCGCCGGCCGCCACTCCTGGGATAAAAGTGGTCGACCGCATACTCGTGGTCGTCAACAACGACGTCATTACCCGCAGCGAGCTCGACAGCCGCATGAGGGACGTCGAACACAGGATCGCGGCGCAACATATCGAGGCGCCACCCGAGAGCGTGCTGCGCAAACAGGTGCTCAAACACCTGATACTGGAACACCTACAGCTGCAGATCGCCAGGCGTGCCGGAATAAAAATCAGCCAGAATCGCCTCGACCGGGCGCTGCAAGACATCGCTGCCCGCAATCATCTCAGCCTTCCCGCCCTATATAAGGCCCTGGCAAGGGAGGGTATCGAGCCGAAGCGATTCCGCCAGCAGATCTACAACCAAATGGTCATTCAGAGACTTATAAACCGGGAAATCAACGATCGCGTAACCGTTTCACAGGCCGAAATCGCGAATTTTCTGGCAAATGAAGCCAAGCACGGCGGAACAACCCAATACAACATCTCCCATATCCTCATCGCCATACCGGACAGGGCGACACCGGCAGAGATCCAAAAAGCCCAACAGAAGGCGGATAACCTGCTCAGGCAGCTGCGCGCAGGCGCAAACTTCGAGCAGCTTGCCATCGCCAACTCGCAGGGACAGAGCGCGCTGGAGGGTGGTAACCTTGGATGGAAACAATCCGGCCAGTTGCCGCAGCTGTTCGTGAACGCTCTCAGGAAAATGCAGCCGGGGGACATCAGCGGGGTGCTGCGGAGTGCCAACGGCTTTCATATCCTGAAACTCAATGGACGTCGTGGCGGGAACCAAACCCATACCATTGTCCAGACCCACGTGCGCCATATTCTGATCCGGACCAATGCACTCGTTACGCCGCAGGAGGCGCGCATGCGGCTGGAGCAGCTGCGCTCCCGTATCGAGAACGGCGAACACTTTAGCGCCCTTGCCAAGGCAAACTCCCAGGACCCGATTTCCGCTCCGAACGGGGGCGATCTTGGCTGGGTCAGTCCGGGCCAGCTGGGCCCTCAGTTCCAGAAGGCCATGGATGCCCTGGCAGTGGACCAGATCAGCGAACCGGTGCGCGTCCCAGATGGTTTCGATCTCATCGAAGTCCTGGGGCGCCGAGTCAAGGATGTAACCAACGAACTGAACGAAGCAAATGCGCGCGAACAGATTCATGCGCGCAAGGCGGCCGAACGCTACGAGCAGTGGGTGCGGCAGTTGCGCGCCGAAGCCTATGTGGAATATCTCGGCAAGAGCCTCAACTGAGCGGTGGCAGCGGGCGGACCGGCAGTACCGACCTGCGTCCAGGATATATGGCTAGGCTACCGATACTCGTCATCACACCCGGAGAACCTGCAGGCATCGGCCCGGACCTGTGCGTAAAACTGGCACAGACTCGTCCGCTGGTGCATGAAGTTCTGATCTGCGACCCGCAGGTGCTTGAACAGCGGGCCGCACGGCTCGGCCTGGATCTGCAGCTCGATGCCTGGGACGGACATGCCGGCACCGAGGCACGCCGTTTTATTCTGCCGGTGCCAGTCGCGCGCCAGGTCGAGCCGGGCCGCCTGGATATCGCCAACGCCGCATACGTGCTCAAAACGCTTGAAACCGCGGTCGGCGGCTGTCTGAGGGGCGAGTTCGATGCGCTGGTGACGGGTCCGGTTCACAAGGGCATCATCAACGATGCCGGAACCCCGTTCACCGGCCACACCGAGATGCTCGCCAAGCTCAGTGGCGCCGCACAGCCGGTGATGATGCTCGCGTGTCCTGACCTGCGCGTGGCCCTGGTCACAATTCACGTCCCACTCGCGCAGGTCAGTCCGCTGATTACCCGCGAGCGGCTGTCGGGCGTGCTGACGGTCCTGCACCACGACCTCCAGGAGCGCTTCGGCATACCGGACCCCATGATCCGGGTTTGTGGCCTGAACCCGCATGCAGGTGAGGGTGGACACCTCGGCTCCGAGGAAGTGGAGGTTATCGGCCCCGTTGTCCGCGAACTCGCCCGCCTGGGGATGCGCCTGCAGGGTCCAGTCCCGGCGGATACGGCGTTCATTCCGTCACAACTGCAGGGCGTGGACGCCGTCCTCGCGATGTATCACGATCAGGGTCTTACGGTAGTGAAACATCACGACTTCGCAAACACCGTCAACGTCACCCTGGGGCTACCGTTCGTGCGCACATCGGTCGATCACGGCACCGCACTTGAACTGGCTGCCAGCGGAGACGCAGACACCTCCAGCATGAGTGCCGCGCTGGCTATGGCCCGGACTCTGGCCGGGCGCGGCATCAGACGATGACCAGGCTACGCCGGCTTCCCTTGTCCTTCCGCGAAAATCGATGACACCAGGGCACCGCCATCGCAAACGCTTCGGACAGCACTTTCTGCGTGACAGCAGCATAATCGCGCGCATTGTCGACGAGTTTGATCCGGGACCGGATGACCAGATCGTTGAAATCGGACCGGGGAAAGGAGCGCTCACACACGCATTGCTAACGCGCGTCGAAGTCCTGCATGCCGTCGAGCTTGATCGCGACCTGGTGTCGTACCTGCGGGGAATGTTCCAACAACGCCTGGACGTCCACCAGGCTGACGCGCTGAAGTTTGATTTCTGTCGCCTGGCTCCGTCTGCAGAGCGGCTGCGACTCATCGGCAATCTTCCGTATAACATCTCTACACCCCTGCTGTTTCACCTGCTCGATGCCTGCCCATGCATACAGGACATGCTGTTCATGCTGCAAAAGGAGGTCGTGGATCGTCTGGCTGCGGCACCGGGTGGCGGAGACTATGGACGTTTGAGCGTGATGGTCCAGTGGCGCTGCCATGTCGAGCGGCTGTTCAGCGTACCGGCCAGCGCCTTCTCTCCCCCCCCGCAGGTCGAGTCGGCAGTAGTTCGCCTGACACCGTACCGGCAGGCTCCGGTAGTCGTAGACGATCCAAAGCGCTTTCAGCAAATCGTGCTCGCGGCATTCACCCAGCGACGCAAGGTTCTACGCAACAGCGTCGGCGGCCTGGTGCGTCCGGAACTGTTCGAGCGGGCGGGAATCGACCCCGCCCGGCGCGCAGAAACGCTGAGTCTGGCGGAATTTGCAGCACTGGCGAATCTGGCGGCCAGCCCGGAGCATTCCGGGGACACGGACGGAGAATTCCGGGACATAAACCAGCACCGAGACTAGGCGACTTCCTTCGGCCGAGACGGTTGTCGGCCGTGCCCAGAGTGGTTTTCCAGGCTGGTCATGGTTTGGCGCATCCATTGTTCCGCGGTGTCCCGTATCTGCTGGGCTGACCGGCCATGACTGTCGATCACCGGCCCGATGACGACTCGGATCGTACCGGGTCGCTTGATGAACCCCCGCCGTGGCCAGAATGAACCTGCATTGTGCGCCACGGGCACAACCGGATAGCCGGTCTCGGCGGCAAGCACCGAGCCCCCGATCCCATGCCGCTTGTTTTGCCCTGGACCGACCCGCGTGCCCTCCGGGAATACCACAACCCAGCGACCGCGATCCAGACGTTCGCGGCCTTGCGTGACGATCTGCTCGAGTGCGCGCGAGCCGCCGCCGCGGTTGATGGCGATCGGCTGCGTCAGGGCGAGTCCCCAGCCGAAAAACGGGATCAGAAGTAACTCGCGTTTGAGCACCCAGACCTGGGGCGGAAAAATGACCTGGAAGGCCAGCGTTTCCCACGAAGACTGGTGTTTTGCCAGGATTATCGCCGGACCGCTCGGCAGGTTCTCTTCCCCTTCAACCCGATAGGTCAGATTGCAGACCACCTTTAACAGCCAGACTTGCAGCCGTGCCCAGAGGCTTATGAACCGGTACCGTGTCAGCGGTGGAAAAGGCGCCGTGAACAGGCTGAGGATGGCGTAGACAACGACGGTGGAGAACATGAGGATATTGAACAGTAACGAGCGCAGCGCAAGCATATCAATCCGCACCCCGTCCGGCGATAAGAGAGTCGATGAAGGCTCCGAGAGTGTCGAAATCCTCTGCCGGGCTGGTCTGCCTCCTGCCGGCACCACCCAGCAGCACCGGCTGCGCTCCAGCTGCTTTTGCCGCATTCGCTTCATCCCCCGTTGCGCACACGGCAGGAACCGACGACAGATTGATCTTGAATCGCTCGGCAATCTCCTGATACAAACCGGGCAAAGGCGGCCGGCAGCGACAGCCCGCATCAGCGGAATGGGGGCACACAAAAACCGCATCGACCTGCCCGCCCTTGTTCCGGACCGACTCAAGCATACGCACGTGAATGCGGTTGAGCATCTCCATCTGCGGCACCCCGCCCGCGACACCTGGCTGAGCGGTTGCAACCACCACCCGGTAGCCTTCCCGCTGCAGACGCGCCAGTGCCTCCAGGCTGCCCGGTAGCGGCGCCCAGTCATCGGGCTGCTGGACGCCGCCGGCGAGGGTCCTGTTGATAACACCATCACGGCTTAGAATGACGAGTTTCATTCGGTCGCGCCCGGGGCGGCCTCCGCACCGAGACCGGCCGGTGAAATCACCGCCGGCAACGCGCAAACACAGTCACCGGCGGCAGCCACAACACCCAACGGGCGAGAATTCGGTCCGACACAGTCATTCGCGCCTGCCGGACGAGCGTCGCACATCCGTATCATCGGTTTTATCCTGGTGGGAAGCCGATCCGCAGCCTAGTCACGGAATTCTGAAACACGTATACGTCCGTTGATCATGCGGCTTTGGCGCGACTCAAGTTTACCCATCTTGTCCCAGAATGCCTGGCGCAGGTCGAATCCGGCACTGATCGCGGTCCCCAGCACCAAAATGAACAGGTCCGCCACCTCTTCCGCGAGCGCCTCGGTGCTCTTGCCCTTGGTGACGCAGGCGGAAACTTCGCCAAGCTCTTCCGCCATGAGCGCCACGCGGTAGACAAGGTCCTCCCCGCCGCTCTCGCGGAACCGGTGTTTGTCGTGAAAAGTCTGGACTGCCGCAAGCATGTCCTGGTAAGAATCCGGATTCATCACATTGCACCTCGCACTTCGTCGCGCCTCATCCCTGTTGCCGGGCCTGCAGCTTCGAAATATCCGCAGCACCGAGAAACAGGCTGCTGAGTTCGTTCAGCAGTGCAAGGCGATTGTCGCGTACGCGGACATCCTCGGCCATAACCATTACCTGATCGAAGAACTCGTCGACCACGGTACGCAACCCCGCCAGCCGTTTGAGCGCTTCGGTGAAAGCACCGTGCCCGATCAGATCCTCAACCTCCAGGCGCAGCGAGCCCATCTGCTGCGCCAGTCTCTGCTCCGCGCTTTCGGTCAGCAGCCCCGCTTCGACACGGCCAGCCGGCCCGCCACCGGCCTGCCGAAGGATGTTGCGGATGCGCTTGTTTGCGCTTGCAAGCGCCTCTGCCTCGGGCAGGCACCGAAAAGCCTGGAGGGCCTCAAGGCGCGGCATTACCTGATCGAGATGCGTCAAACCGAGACTCAGGACGGCGTCGATCTCGTCCGGCAGAAACCCCTTGTCGCGCAGATAGGGTTTGAGCCGCTCCAGCAGAAACCCATGAAGATCCTGCACCACACCTTCGGAAATGACATTCGGGTCGAAGTAGCCGCGCGCCAGCGTGAGCAACTCCCCCAGGTCGAGCGCTAGCGAGCGTTCCACCAGAATGCGCACGATGCCCAGCGCCTGCCGCCGCAAGCCGAACGGGTCCTTGTCGCCGGTAGGGACAAGCCCCACACCGTAGATACCGACCAGGGTAGCGAGCTTGTCCGCCAGCGCCAGACACACGCCGGCCGCCGTGGACGGTAATCGGTCTCCCGAGAAGCGCGGCGCATAGTGCCCCCGGATCGCCTGTTCGGTGCCGGTCGATTCGCCGTCATGCCGGGCGTAGTCAGCGCCCATATAGCCCTGCAACTCCGGAAACTCTCCGACCATTTCGGTCAACAGGTCGGCTTTGCAAAGATGCGCCGCACGTTCTACATCGCATCTATCCGAATCCGGCATTCCTAGGCGTCCAGCAATCTCGCCCGCTAGCTTTTCCAGACGATGTACGCGCTCGAGCTGACTGCCCAGCTTGTTTTGATAAACCACGCTGGCAAGCTTCGGAACTCGGTCTTCGAGCCTGATCTTCCTGTCCTGCTCATAGAAGAATCTGGCGTCACTCAGCCGCGCCCGCAGCACGCGTTCGTTACCGTGGATGATGTGCCGGGGTGTACGGGTCTCCATGTTGCTAACCACCAGGAACCGCGGCAACATCCCTCCAGCCGCCTGTTTATGGACCAACGGAAAATATCTCTGGTGGTGTTGCATGCTCAATGCAAGGCAGGGGATGGGAACGCTCAGGAAATCCGGATCAAACTGACCCGCATAGACGGCGGGCCATTCCACCAGGGCTGCAACCTCATTCAGCAGCTCAGCGTTATTGCGGATGACCTCCTCTGCCGCAAATCCCCATTCATGGCCAGGGAACTGGATCATCGTTCCACCAGCACCCAGAACCAGCGCCCCTTTCCTGACTTTTCCGGCCGCCGCGCGCAGCTTGTGTTCGATCTCGCTGCGGCGTTCGGCGAAGCTGGCGATAACATGACCCCTGCGACGCAGCGTATCAGCATAGCGTCCGGCATGAGGAATGGTCAGCTCGCCGCGACTGAGAAAACGATGTCCTGCAGTCACGTTGCCACTTCGCAGCCCGAAAACCCGGCCGGCAACGACGCGCGCGCCGTGCATCATCACAAGACCGTGTACCGGCCGCACAAACTCAACTTCGCCGCTACCCCAGCGCATGAGCTTGGCGACCGGCAATTTTTTAAGGCTCATCTCGACGATTGCCGCCAGGTGCCGCGCCAGCGGTTCACCCTTCTGTTTCGAGCGATACACGAAGTATTCACCCTTCTCACCACTGCGGCGCTCGAGGCTGCCCGGGTCAACGCCGCATGACTTGGCAAATCCGCTCAATGCGGCTGTGGGCTTGCCTGATGGATCGTAGCCAGCACTGACCGAGGGGCCGCGGCGCTCGACAATGCGATCTGGCTGTCTCCCGAGCACGCCGGTAGCGAGCACGGCCAGTCGCCGCGGCGTCGCAAACACCTGCTGCGTGCTGTCGGCACGCAGCAGGGCATTCCGGCCCAGGCCTTCCACCACCCCAGCTGCGAACGCCTCGGCGAGTCGCTGGAGCGACTTAGGTGGAAGTTCCTCGGTGAGCACTTCGACAAGCAGGATATCGCCGGTCTGGCGCGGAGGAACGCGATTCCGCTCCGCTTTCGCAGATCTTGCGCTCATGTATTATTTCGCTGCGTCTGCTTCAACAGGGGAAAGCCAAGCGCCTGGCGCGACTCGAAATAGCTCTGCGCCACAAGACGAGCCAGGGCACGCACACGCCCGATATAGGCTGCACGCTCCGTTGTAGAAATGGCGCCGCGCGCGTCCAGAAGGTTGAATGTATGGGAGCATCTCATGACCATCTCGAAGCCGGGCAGCGGAAGCTTCTCGGCCATGAGGCGCCTAGCCTCGGATTCGTAGTCGTTGAACTGCTGAAAAAGCCAGTTGATGTTGCTGTGCTCGAAGTTGTAGCGCGACTGCTCGACTTCGTTCTGGTGGTACACGTCACCGTAGCTGACACCGTCTGTCCATTCGATATCATAGACACTGTCGACACCCTGAAGGTACATGGCCAGCCGCTCGAGACCGTAGGTGATCTCGCCGAGCACCGGCTTGCAGGGCAGGCTCCCAACCTCCTGAAAATAGGTAAACTGCGTCACCTCCATGCCGTCCAGCCAAACCTCCCAGCCCAGGCCCCAGGCACCGAGCGTGGGCGACTCCCAGTCGTCTTCCACGAACCGGATGTCGTGCGCACGGGTATCAATGCCTAGCGTCCTCAGGGACCCGAGATAGAGATCCTGAATGTTGTCGGGCGATGGCTTAAGTACCACCTGGAACTGATAGTAGTGTTGCAACCGATTTGGATTATCACCATAGCGGCCGTCCTTAGGGCGTCGCGACGGCTGGACATATCCGGCTTGCCACGGTTCCGGCCCCAATGCGCGCAGAAATGTGGCCGTATGGAAGGTTCCGGCCCCCATCTCCATGTCGTAGGGCTGCAGAATGATGCAGCCCCGATCGGCCCAGTACCGCTGCAGCGCCAGTATGAGATCCTGAAAGTTCAGAAATTGTCCCTTGCTGATTTATAAACGGCCTTATCGGCCGGATTATAGCCTGTCGAACGCTGCAGGTGCACAGAGTGTGGATCGCTACGGTCTAAATCGTATGCGGGCTCCTGACAGCCGTGACTCCCGCCGGGGCGGAGTTTGCCGGTCCGGTCAGATTCTGGGCTTTCATCCCAGGATTCGGGCCTTCTGAAGGGCCGCCATATAGGCGAACCAGCTGGTTGTAAATCTTCCGGAAATGATGCAGGAAAAACGCGCCACGGTGCGCGGGGTTGTTCCGGACCGGGCTAGGCAATGACGCCGCGAGTTGAACGGCCTGAACTAGGGAAATCTGCGATACGGGTATCCCCCAATAGGCCTGGGAGGCAGCTCCGACCCCGTAGATACCACGTCCGAATTCGGCGGTGTTGAGGTAGATTTCCAGTATCCGGCGCTTGCCGAGGTGATGCACCAATCCCCAGGTGAGCAGCGCCTCATTCCCTTTGCGCAGGAAGGTGCGTGACGGGGTCAAAAACAGATTTTTTGCTGTCTGCTGCGAAATCGTGCTGGCACCATAGACAATGCGCCCCTTCCTGAGGTTGTACTCGAACGCATCGCGCATGGCGGTAAAATCGAATCCGTCATCTTCATAGAAGCGGCTGTCTTCCGCGACAATGACCGCGCGCTGCAGATACCCGGGAATCTCCCATAACGGCACTGGATCCCAGCGCATGCGCGGCCAGTGATTGGCTGACCGCACCGACAGATAATGGCGCATGAAGCGCGTTTCGGGGATTGCGCCGTGCTCAAGCTGCTGCCAGTTCGGCCAGAGGCTGGCGAGATAGATCAGATCGGCGGCAACAAAAAGCACAATGACACGCAGGACCCAGTGGACTGCCCGCCACAATCCCGCCGGCTGGCGTCCTGAACGTTTCGCTCTAGCCATCTTTACTGACTTCCGGTGCTTGCCCGAAGGGCGATACACGAATCAATGCGGAGACGCGCATGCTCTTTTTTGCGCACTCCGGAACCCTTACAAAAGTATACCAGCACAGCCGGCCCGGGGGCCCATTCCGGGCGGCACGTCCTCGCAACTCCCTTTTGCCCCACCCGGGACTCCGTCGGCCTTCCCGGCCGGACTGGTGCTGTCCGCCGGCCAAATCACCTTGGCGGAAAGCGCAACGGAACGGAAACCAGGCGTCCAAATCCGGTGATTTCGGGGAATTGGGAATTTCCATTTATCGACCCCTGTCAGCGGGGTGGGAATGGACAGACACCGCGAATTCGCATAAGGTTCATGCCCAGGCTTTGCCATACACGGTGAAGCCAGACCCGAACCACCGGGGCGGAACTGGGCCCGCAGGCAGGCCCGCACTCAGACATCGCGCTGACTGTCGGGCCGCCTGCAGGACCCTGCTGATGTTTTCATGGCGCATATTTTTAGCCGAATCCTGTGGGAAACCCCTGATTTTCAAGACTGATTTCCGGGTCAGCCGGGGAGCGGGCTCTGAAGCCGTCGGTGTCTCGATCAGGACCAAATAGTTTAGAATCTCCTCGGTCTAAGCAGGCGACTCTAGCCACGATGAAGTCCCGTCATGCAGGGACGGTCGCCTGCTGGCTCAACCCTTAACTGAAGATGCACTTGAAGAATTCCGCATAACGCGATGACCCAGGCACGCAAGGCAGTGGCACTGATATCCGGCGGGCTCGACTCGCTGCTTGCTGCGCGTCTGATGCTCGACCAAGGCATCCATGTCGAGGGGCTCAATTTCTATACCGGATTCTGTGTCGAGGGTCACACGCACGCGATCCGCGAACGTCGCCGGGACAAGCCGAGACGCAACAATGCGCTCTGGGTAGCTGAACAGCTCGGCATCAGGCTTCATTTGATTGAAGTCGTTGAGGAATACAAGGCGATAGTCATCAACCCGAAACACGGCTACGGGGCAAATCTGAATCCCTGTCTGGACTGTAAGGGATTCATGGTAGGCAAAGCGCGCGCGTGGATGGAGGCAAATGACTTCGATTTCATTTTCACTGGCGAAGTGCTCGGACAGCGCCCAAATTCACAGCGCCGCGACGCCCTGCCGGTGGTCGCACGGGAGTCTGGTGCATTCGACCGTCTGCTGCGCCCTCTGTGCGCCAAGCTGCTGGCCCCGACATTGCCGGAGCGCGAGGGCTGGGTGGACCGGGACAAGCTGCTGGCGCTGAACGGCCGAAATCGCAAACCACAGATCGCACTGGCGGAAAGTTACGGTTTCCACGGGTACGCCCAGCCGGCCGGAGGCTGCTGCTTTCTGACCGACGCCAACTATTCAAACCGGCTTTCGGATCTCTGGGCGACACGTGGCAGCAAACACTACGAAATCGACGACATCATGCTGCTCAAGGTCGGACGGCACATGCGTCCAGCCCCGAATTTCAAGCTCATCATCGGACGCGAGGAAGGCGAAAATAATTATCTGGGCGGGTACCGCGGACGCTTCGTGCACATGGCGGCCACTAGCCACCACGGGCCGCTTGTATTGATCGAAGGCGAACCCACGGATGCCGATGTACAGCTCGCGGCACGCCTTACGGCACGCTTCGGTCAGGGGCGCCATGCCGACAAGGTGACCATAGAGGTGACCGACCCGCGCGGCGGATCGAGGCTGCTCGAAGTTTCGCCGCTTCCCAGCAACGAGATTCCACCGAGCTGGTACCTGTGATGAACCGGTACCAGCTCGATGCCCGCAATCTGCTGTGTCCGATGCCGGTCATACGCACCCAGGACAGGATGGCCGCATTGCAGTCCGGCGACATTCTAGAGGTGCGCTGCACCGACCCCGGTGCCATGCAGGACATCCCGACTTGGTGCCGGATCAGCGGCCATGAGGTGCTCGATAGCCGCATCGAGGACGGTGATGTTGTCGTGACCATCCGGGCCGGCGGTCCGGCAGGTTCGAAATGAGCGACGGAGCCGGACCGCGGCTGCTCGACAACACCGACCCGGCTCGCTATCAGGCGAGCCGTCGCGTAACCTGCGTGAGTCTCCTGACGAACGCGTTCCTGGCCCTGGGTCAGGTGGTCATCGGCTTCATGGGCCGCTCCCAGGGCCTGGTCGCGGACG
This sequence comes from Pseudomonadota bacterium, assembly GCA_021790335.1. Taxonomy (GTDB): domain Bacteria; phylum Pseudomonadota; class Gammaproteobacteria; order Acidiferrobacterales; family UBA6901; genus JAJYCY01. The sequence goes on from JAJYEE010000019.1 coordinate 36,184, forward strand.
GATTTCATACGCTTTCCGACCTGACAACCGACACCATGGTGCTGTTTGCGCTGGCGCACAGCTCCAAGGCCGCCGACGAGGAGCATCCATATGGTCACGCTCGCATCGAGACAGCAGTAACAGTTGCCTTGGGCGCGGTACTGCTGCTGGTGGCCGTGAGCATCGCCGTGAAGGCCGGCCTGCATCTGCTTAGCGGGACGGTATTTCCACCTCCTTCTGCGCTTACTCTATGGGCGTCAGGTATTACTATACTCACGAAAGAGGGGTTGTACCGCTATACCGAGCGCGCAGCGCGGCGCTTTTCGTCCAAGCTCCTGCATGCAAACGCCTGGCACCATCGCAGCGACGCGATTTCTTCGATAATCGTTTTCGTCGGCATCGCTGCCACCATCGGCGGTATCCATTACATGGATTCGCTGGCCGCGATTGGCGTCGCGCTGTTTGTCGGCAAGGTCGGCATCGATCTCGGCTGGCCAGCCGTGAACGAACTGATCGACACCGGACTTGATGCTGATCAGCTGCAGCGCATCCGCAGTGCGATTCTCGGGGTGAGCGGTGTCAAGACGCTACATCTTCTGCGCACGCGCCGGCTGGGCGGGCGCGGACTGGTTGATGTCCACTTGATCGTCGATGAAGCAATAAGCGTGTCCGAAGGCCATCAGATCAGCGAAGCGGTGCGCGTGAAGCTGATCAGCGAAATCGACGGAATCGCGGACGTGATGGTCCATATCGACCCCGAGGACGACACCGCGCGGTCACCATCATCGGCACTTCCGCTGCGCGACCAGGTGCTGGCGCGGTTGAACCGGTATTTCGAGCATATTGAAGCGACGGACCGGATCGAGCGGGTGATTCTTCATTACCTGGATGGACGCATTTGCGTGGAACTCGTCATTCCGCTCAGCGCCGCCCAGGATTACACGGAAGCCACGCGCCTGGCCGAGCAACTGCAAGAATCGGTGAAGCACGATCCTGATATTTCCAAATTGGTCGTCTATTTTCATTGATGCACCATAATGAATCAATATCGTTCAATATGCACTATTATGGTGCATGCCATTTAGTCTCACTACAAGGAAACAAGCGTAAAAACAAGAGATTAAACCCGTTTCCGTAATGGCATATTTCGTGCAAAATGTCGGGCTCAAGTTCGCTCAGGATTAGTGCCAAAGCGGCATGTCCAATTTCAATTCAGTATTGTGGTTCAATTTCCCTTTTTAGGAGGAAACCAGATGTCCGGCGCCGACGTACTTAAGATGATCAAAGAAAAGGAAGTGAAATTCGTGGACTTCCGCTTTACCGACACCAAGGGCAAAGAGCAGCACGTGTCGGTGCCCGCGAGCACGGTTGATGCTTCCCTGTTCGAGGAGGGCAAGATGTTCGACGGCTCTTCGATCGCGGGATGGAAAGGCATCCAGGAGTCCGACATGATCCTCATGCCGGATGCATCCACCTCAGTGATGGATCCGTTCATGGAAGAGAAGACGCTGATCCTGCGTTGCGACGTGGTCGAACCGAACACCATGCAGGGTTACGAACGCGATCCCCGCTCCCTGGCGAAACGCGCCGAGGCCTACCTGAAGAGCACCGGGATTGCGGATACGGCGTATTTCGGCCCGGAAGCCGAGTTTTTCATTTTTGATGACGTACGCTGGGGCTCCGACATCAGCGGGTCTTTCGTCAAAGTCGATTCAGAGGAAGCCTCGTGGAACACCGAAAAGGTGTATGAGGGCGGCAACATGGGGCACCGCCCCACGGTCAAGGGCGGCTATTTCCCGGTACCCCCGGTCGACTCGCAGCAGGACATCCGCTCGGCCATGTGTCTTGCCATGGAGGAGATGGGGTTGAGCATCGAGACCCATCATCACGAGGTGGCAACCGCCGGCCAAAACGAGATCGGCATGAGATTTGAAACTCTGGTCAAGAAGGCCGACGAGCTCCAGATCTACAAGTATTGCGTGATGAACGTCGCACATGCCTATGGCAAGACCGCGACCTTCATGCCAAAGCCGCTGGTCGGAGACAACGGTTCCGGGATGCACGTGCACCAATCGCTCGCAAAGGGCGGCAAGAATCTGTTCACGGGCAATGGCTATGGCGGGCTGAGCGATCTCGCGCTGTACTACATCGGCGGCATTATCAAGCACGCGCGTGCCGTGAACGCGTTCACCAATTCGCTTACCAACAGCTACAAGCGCCTGGTTCCCGGCTTCGAAGCGCCCGTCATGCTGGCATACTCCGCGCGCAACCGGTCCGCATCGATCCGTATACCGTATGTTGCCAACCCGAAAGGACGCCGCATCGAAGTGCGGTTTCCCGACGCCGGCAGCAACCCCTACTTCGCCTTCGCCGCCATGATGATGGCGGGTCTCGATGGTATACAGAACAAGATCCATCCGGGCGAGGCCATGGACAAGGACCTGTATGACCTGCCTCCGGAAGAGGAGAAGAAGATTCCGACCGTGTGCCACGCGCTCGACCAGGCGCTGGACGCCCTGGACAAGGATCGCAAGTTCCTTACCGCCGGCGGCGTGTTTACTGACGACCTCATCGATGCTTATATCGGTCTCAAGATGAATGAAGTCACGCGTCTGCGCATGACCACCCATCCAGTGGAGTTCGACATGTACTACAGCGTCTGAGTCGATACCAATACGGCTGTCCCGAAACGCCCCCGCCATGGGGGCGTTTTTTTTAAGTGTGATTTTTCTCGATCAGACTCTCAAATCATGCACTCTTTTGGTGCATTTCATTTCCTGCTAAAATAGATTTTTGATCTAAGTCCTTTATTTTTCAACGAAATTGAAAATGGTGCAATTCTTGCTATCGGATCAGTAGCCCTGCCTAACGGGGAAAAGGTAAGCATCAGTGAATGACTGTCAGCATATTCTCGACAATCTGAGCGCGACGGTGATCGTGCTCGGCAGTTCCTTGCGTCTGCTTACCATCAATCCGGCCGGGGAAATGCTGTTTCAGATCAGTGCCCGCCAGATCCTCGGACAGTCCATCGCCGAGCTGCTTCCGCGCAATCCATCATTGATCCAGCAGCTCAGCGAAGCACTTCGCAGCGGGCACCCTTTTACCGAGCACGGTCTGCGGGTCAGTCTTGCGGACGGCCGCGATATCACCGTGGACTGTGCGGTCACGCCGCTTGCGGACGACGTCGCTACCGAGCTGCTCATGGAATGGACCCCCGTGGACCGGCTGCTACGCCTGGCACGCGAAGAGAAAATGCTTGACCAGCACGCCACCAGCCGTGCACTGATTCGCGGCCTCGCGCATGAGATCAAGAACCCGCTGGGCGGACTGCGCGGTGCGGCACAGCTTCTCGAACGCAAACTGCCCAGCCGCGAACTTGCGGAGTACACGAGCATCATCATTCGCGAAGCAGATCGCCTGCGCGGCCTGGTCGACCGCATGATCGGACCGAATGCGCCTCTCAACAAGCGTCCGACAAACATCCACCAGGTGTTCGAGCATGTGCGCAGCCTAGTATTGGCAGAGATCCCGGAAGGCATCAGCATTCGCCGCGACTATGATCCGAGCCTACCGGAGTTTCCGGCCGATTCGGATCAGCTCATCCAGGCGATTCTCAACATCGCCCGTAACGCAGCACAGGCCCTCGACGGAAAGGGGACGGTCTGGCTTCGCTCCCGCATCGAGCGCCAATTCACCATCGGACAACACCGCCACCGCCTGACGCTGCGCGTCGAAATCGAGGACAATGGCCCGGGTGTACCGGATGAGCTCCGCGAACACATATTTTATCCGATGATCACCGGCCGCGCCGAAGGAACCGGTCTGGGTCTGTCGATTGCCCAGGACATCATTCACCAGCACGGAGGGATGATCGAGTGTGTCAGCCGGCCGCTGCAGACGATATTCCGCATCTATTTGCCAATGGAGGATAGAAATGGGTAAGCAGGAAGCGGCGTGGGTTATCGACGACGACCAGTCCATTAGATGGGTCCTCGAAAGAGCGCTGCAACAGGAGGGCATCGCAGTACGCACCTTCGAATCCGCGGAGAACGTACTCGCGAACCTCAGCCATCAGCAGCCTGATGCGATCATCACGGATATTCGCATGCCCGGTATCGGCGGGCTTGATCTTCTGGAATCAATCCGTGCGCGCTTTCCGGAGTTGCCGATCATCATCATGACTGCGCATTCTGATCTCGAGAGCGCAGTTGCTGCATATCGTGGAGGCGCATTCGAGTACCTGCCAAAGCCTTTCGATGTTGACGACGCGGTACGGCTCACGCGTCGCGCCATAGAACATCACCGCAGGCACCGCAATGGCCCTGTGCCCGAACCCAATGCGGTACCTGAAATCATTGGCGAAGCTCCCGCCATGCAGGAAGTGTTTCGGGCCATCGGACGTCTGTCGCGCTCACATCTGAATGTGCTCATTAACGGCGAGTCGGGCACCGGCAAGGAGCTGGTGGCGCGTGCACTTCACCGGCACAGCCCACGCGCGGACAAGCCTTTCATCGCGATAAACATTGCGGCTATCCCCGGAGAACTTCTGGAGTCCGAGCTGTTCGGGCACGAACGCGGGGCGTTTACTGGGGCGCTGACACAGCGCAAGGGCCGGTTTGAACAGGCACATGGCGGCACTCTGTTTCTGGACGAAATCGGGGACATGCCGGCGGAACTTCAGACACGGTTGCTGCGCGTGCTTTCGGACGGTAAGTTCTATCGGGTCGGTGGACACGAACAAATCGAAACCGACGTGCGCATCATTGCCGCGACCAATCAGGATCTTGAAAGCCGGGTCAGGGACGGCCGCTTTCGCGAAGATTTGTTTCATCGTCTGAACGTGATTCGCGTGCACATCCCGCCATTGCGGGCACGCCGGGAAGACATTCCGGTTCTGGCCCGCCACTTTCTCGAGACATCCGCGCAGGAACTGCGCACGGAGACCAAACAGTTGCTGCCGGAGACGGAAGCCTACGTGGGCGGTCTGTCGTGGCCCGGAAATGTCCGTCAGCTCGAGAACACCTGCCGCTGGCTTACAGTCATGGCACCGGGACAGAGCGTACGGATCGAGGATCTACCGCAGGAATTGCGCGAAGCCGAGCCCGATGCACAACGGGTACCGGACTGGGAGGCAGGGCTGCGCCGGCTGATCGAACAGCGCCTGACGCTTGGTGAAACAAATATTCTCGAAAAACTCAATCCCAATTTCGAGCGCATCCTGATTGAGGTGGCACTTGCGCACACGGGCGGCAGAAAACAGGATGCGGCGCGTAAGCTTGGCTGGGGCAGGAACACGCTTACGCGCAAACTCAAGGAACTTGGAATGTGAATGGGAAGGACTCGCGCCGGATTTTGAGTAAAGCGCCATCGTTGATCCGTTATCACCGATGTCCGGACGTTAGTTGAACAAATTCGGTTGATTAGCCGAGAGCGCGAAGTTATTGGCGGTCTTGTTATTCATCATTCCATCCTGATGGGTTTTCAAAAAGTGAACCGTGCCCAACTGCCTAATCGAGTTCCACGCAAATGCGTGGTGCTGTTATTCATCCAATACCGCCCAAATTACTGGTATTGTCACCAAACGACTGGGTGGGATACGTGTGGCACGCGACTCGCGATATGTGATCGTGACGGACAGGCACTAAATTCCATTGCAATGGAAAAGTTACCGATGCCAGCTAATTTCATCCTCGGAATTTCAATCCGTATCTCTATTGCACTTTTTTTTGGAGCACCTAATATATTAATTGAACGTCGTCATCCACTAAATTAATAAGTCAAATCCGCCAACAACAAGAAAGGAACCTTCCATGCGAAGACGAATTGCTGCGCTGACACTGTCGCGTCAGCTTGGATTCATTCTGGCATTCATGTGCGCGCAGGCCTCGGCCCATACCGTCGGGGTCACCCTCGATGCCGGCACGATGGGCTTCGGCGCCGACCTCGGCACCCAGATCATCCAGAACACGCTCGATGTGCGCGCCGGGTTCACGAGCTATACCTACTCGCGCAGCGGGACCTACAGCAAGGACGGCTCGGTGATCCCATACAACGGGCAGTTCCAGCTTTCCGGCATTCCGGTGCTGCTCGACTGGTTGCCGTTCCACGGCGCCTTCCGGGTGACCGCCGGAGCCTTCGACAACCGGACGAACTTCAATCTCGACGCCACTCCCGCACCGGGCAGCACGGTCACCATCAACGGCAACGTCTATCCGGCCTCCGCGGTCGGCTCGTTCACCGGCAAGGTTGACTATACCCGCAAGATCGAGCCCTACCTCGGCATCGGCTGGGGCAACCTCGCGCCGAAGCGTCATGGGTTCGTCTACAGCGTGGACCTCGGGGTGATCTTCACGGGTTCCCCGCAGGTGACGCTCAACGCGAGCAATCCGACGAACAACGCGACGCTTACCGCCGATGTCGCCTCGGCGCAGGCCTCGGCGCAGGCGAACGCGAATAGCGCCACAATGTGGCCACTCATCCAGGTTGGCTTGGGATACGCGTTCTAAGCGCCTCGGCCCTGCGAGCGCCCGGCGGGAACCGGGCGTGATTCAACCCTGATCTGAACAAGCGGCCCCTAATGTGAACGCCGGTCCGGATCCGCGCATAAATGACGGCGAGATTGGAAACAACCATATTCACTGGCCGATCACCGGGGAGGACCACGAAGTCGTCTTCCCCTTGCCACGTCGCGGTCACACAGCCATGTACAGACCTTCCTCGGGTCCTTCACCGGTACGCTGCTAAGCGATGGCTATGAGGCCTATGCCGCCTCCCCCAAAAACGATACCGAGGTAGTCCACGCCGAGTGCGAGGCACATTGCCGACGTCACTTCGAGGGGGCCAAAGAAGCCGAACCCGCGGCCACCACCGAAGCGCTGGCTTTGATCGCGATGCTCTTCCGGCACGAGGAGACCATCCGGGACAGACACCTCGAGGGCGCACGAGAAGCTCACTTATCACATGGCCCACAGCGAACCGGTCGCACGGGCCTTCTGGCACTGGTGTGACGAACAGCGCCATCGGCCGGATTTAATACCGGGCAACCTGCGGAGCCAGGGCATTGAAGTACGCGCGCGAGCGGCGCGTCAGCCTGCAGGTGTTCCTCTCGGAACCCGAGGTGCCGGTCGACATCAATCATCTTGAGCGGGCGCTGCGCGCCATTTCTCTGGGACGGCGCAACCGGCTTGTTTTCTGGATCGAGCTCGGTACCAAGCAGGTCGGTATCATCGAGAGCCTGATCGCGACCTGCAAGCTGCATGGTGTCGATGTCTATACCTACCTGGTCGATGTGCTGCAGCGCGTGAGCCTGCTTCCGGCAAAAGACGTCATCGAGATCACGCCGCGTGTGTGGAAGATGAAGTTCACCCACGATCCCATGAGATCAGACATCGCGCCCGCGGATCAATACCGGTCTGGGTTGGGCGGTTACCCTTGCACTGCTACCGCAGCGCCTTCATGGCGAACACGCGTCTTGCGCTTCAGGTCGAGGCCGTTCCGGTAACCGGAGCGCCTCCGGTGTTTGTTACGGCAGCCTTGCCCGTTGCTTTGCGCCAGCACAAAATCAATCCTCGGCCAGCACGCGCTTTGCAAGCTTCGGCAGATCACCTTCAAGACCAACGGCCCGCCGCATGACCGAACGTTTGACCGGAACAAGCACGTCAACTGCGGTGAGACCGAAATTGCGTGCAGCCCGGATCGGCCAGTAATCCGTGCCGAAGGCGCGCTTGAAAATGTCGGTAACCGCCAGCATCATCAGATTATCGCTTTTGCGCCAGCGTTCGAAGCGGCGCAGTACCTCGAATGTCCCGATATCACGCTTCAGCCGGAACGCGTTGCCGATCACTTCTGCGAGCGTCGCCGCGTCGAGCAACCCGAGATTGACTCCCTGTCCGGCTAGCGGATGAACACGGTGCGCCGCGTCTCCAACTAGAGCCACGCGCGCATCGACATAATGCTGGGCATGCGCAAATCCGAGCGGGAACGCAGCGCGTGCGCTCACCGCCCCGATTTCACCCAGCCTGTCTCCAAAGCTTGCCTGAAGCTCCTGGCGGAAGGCGTTGTCCTCGAGATCCAGCAGTGACTTTCCGTAACGGGAATCGCAGGACCATACGATAGAGGACAGGTTCGGATCGCACAGCGGCAGGAACGCCAGTGGTCCGCTTGCGAGAAACACTTGGCACGCAACCTCGCCATGAGGCGCGGAGGTTCGAACAGTGGCAACGATGGCGATCTGGTCATAACTCCCGCTGCAGCTATCGATACCTGCCAGTTTACGCACTCGCGATTCCGCCCCGTCAGCACCCACCACGAGCCGCGCCGTAAGCGTCGTCCCATCAGAAAGCGTTGCCGTGACACCCGCTTCGCGGATTTCGATAGCCACAAGCGTGGCCGGACACATGAGACTGACAACCGGCAACCGGGCGATGTGGGTATGTGCGGCATGTATGATTGCCCGATTTTCGATGATGTAGCCAAGCTGCGCCTCGCCGAGCTCGGCCGCATCGAAATGGATGGCGCCGGATCCCCTGGCGTCCCACACGTACATTTCCCGCAGCGGACATACGCGTCGCTGCACGAGGTCCCGCCAAATACCGAGATTCTGGAATATCTCTCGGGATGCCAGCGTTATGGCACTCACGCGCAGATCGTATTCGTCCTTGAAATCGGCCGCTGGAGCCTGGCCATCGACAATGACAACACGCATTCCAGCCTGTCCGCAGGCGAGTGCGAGCGCGGCGCCGACCATGCCCGCACCAACGATGATCAGATCGCAATCCATGCTGGCGCGACGACTATTCATCTTGTTCATCGCAGCGACCCTGGGCTGCGCCAGTGGCGGACTGCACGGTCCCGTACTGCCAATCTGTTCATGGGTCGGCTAGGACAGCGGCAGGCCACGGGCGAGTCGGGGAAGTCTTCCGGCGAGGCCCATGGTTCGATACACCAATCCGCGCTTGATGCCCGGAATGAGGTCCACTGCGACCAGACCCAGATTGCGTGCAATCACGAGGGGCGCAAAGCTGTTGGAAAACAGCCGCACGAGGCCGTCAGTGAAGCGGCTGACCGCGAGGTTGTCGCGCCGTCTCCAGTCTGCGTAGGTGCGCAGCACGCCGACGGACCCCAGGTCCTCACCCCGGCACCGGGCACCGGCAAGAACTTCCGCCAGGGCGGCGACATCACGCAATCCCAGATTGAACCCCTGTCCCGCGACCGGATGCAGGGTGTGCGCTGCGTTGCCGATGAGAACCAAGCGCGGACGCACATGTTCCGCCACACGCGTCAGGGCGAGCACGTAGGATCGACGCACGCCAGACTTGATGAACCGGCCAAGACGCCTGCCAAAGCCGTCTTGCAGCCGGTCGAGAAAGGCCGCGTCCGGCAGCGCCAGCACTGCTTCCGCCCGCTCTGGAGGCAGACTCCAGACAACGCTGCAGCGATTCTCCGACATGGGCAAAAGCGCAAGCGGGCCGTCCGCCGTAAACCGCTCATATGCGGTCCCCTGGTGCGGACGTTCAGCCGTTACGTTGGTCACCACTGCGGTCTGACGATAGTCGACCCGCTGCACCGCAATCCCCGACTCGGTACGCACTGCCGAGTCGCCTCCATCGGCAGCCACGACCAGCCAGGCGGTCAGTTTACGCACGGATCCCGCATGGTCGATCTCCACCGAGGCGCAGTCACCCGCAAAATCTGCCGTTTTCAGGGTGGCGGGCTGCAACAAATCGACCTCAGAAGTCGCCCGCAGCCGCGCGTTCAGTGCGCCGCCCAGAACACGGTTTTCCACCACGTACCCGAGGGCTTCGACACCGGCTACGCGGGCATCCAGGTGCGTGAATCCAAAATGGCCGCGATCCGAAACATGGATGCGTCTGATGGCTGTCACGCCAGACGCCGCCTGCAAACTTTCCCAGACGCCCAGCGCGGAGAATATGCACTGCGATCCATAGGCCAGCGCGACGGTTCGATCATCATAACTCGGCTGTCGCGTATCGCCATAGGGCACCGACTCGACCACACCCACGCGCAGGCCACTACCCCCGAGGGCTATGCCCAGACTGGCGCCAACCATGCCGCCACCAATGATCAGGATGTCGTAATCCGGTTTCATAGGCAGTCCCGCTGTCCAAGCCGGCCTCGATGGCGCCAGCGAACAGGCGTCTGGCTACTCCGCGCACATCCGGTGTCACCGGCCACGCATCAAAGTCTCGATCTCGGAAATCGTCTTCGGTGCTTCGTGACTGAGCACCTCGTTGCCATCGCGCGTTACCAGCACGTCATCCTCTATCCGCACACCGATATTCCAGAACTCGCATGGTATGTCCTTGTTTCCCGCAGCGATGTACAGGCCTGGCTCAACGGTCAGAACCATGCCCGGCTCCAGAAGCCGCCAAGAATCGCTCACCTTGTAATCGCCGACATCGTGCACGTCCATTCCCAGCCAGTGGCCGGTGCGGTGCATATAGAAACGCTTGTAGTCGCCGTTCTCCACGAGTCCATCGACATCCCCCTTCAGCAAGCCGAGATCCCGCAACCCCTGTGCAAGGATGCGAACGGCGGTATCGTGCGGCTCGTTCCAATGGTTTCCTGCGCGAACCTTCGCGATGGCCGCAAGCTGTGCCTCCAGCACGACTTCATATACGGCCTTCTGGGTATCGCCGAATTTGCCATTGACCGGGAAGGTGCGCGTTATATCGGCGGCATAGCCGTCGACCTCAGCCCCGGCGTCGATCAGAAGCAGGTCACCGTCCTTGAGTTCCTCGCTGTTTTCAGTGTAATGCAGGATACAGCTGTTGGCTCCGCCTCCAACTATCGGAGGGTAGGCAGGTGATCGGCTGCCGCCTTTAGCGAATTCGTAAAGCAGTTCGGCTTCAATCTCATACTCCATCGCGGCGGGCCGGCAGGCGATCATGGCCTGCCGGTGGGCGCGTGCCGAAATTTTGGCCGCCTTGCGCATCAGGCGCAATTCTTCGGGCCGCTTGATCAGGCGCATCTCGTGAAGGATGTGATCAAGGTCGACAAATTCCCCAGGTGCGTGCACCCCGTTGCGCGCCTTGGCACGGACTTCGTTGACCCAGCTCATGAGCCGATGATCGAATTCGGGATTGCGTCCCATGCTGCAGAAGACCTTTTCACGGTTTTCAAGCAGCCCCGGAAGAATGTCGTCGATGTCGTCGATGGGAAACGCGTCATCGGCGCCGTACTGCTCCTGCGCGCCATCGACGCCGGTGCGTCTGCCCTCCCAAGTTTCCTTTTCCGGATTTTTGTCGCGGCAGAACAAAATGAACTCGCCGTGAGGACGCCCCGGCACGAGTACTGCGACCGCCTCCGGCTCGGGGAAATGGGTAAGGTAGTAGAAGTCACTGTCGGGACGAAAAGGAAAATCCACATCGCGATTACGGGTACGCACAGGCGCCGTTGGCAGTATGGCAACGCCCCCACGCATGTGGTCCATCAGTTCGCGCCGACGTTTGCTGAAAACGGTCATATCCATCGCCCCATTATGCCCTATGGGGCGGGTGGTTTGAAAACTGACCGCAATATCCGACTGGTGGCTGCGGTGCACGTCTGGACACACATTTTCGTCCGTTCGTCGGCACCGGATGCGGCATGCTGGGCAGGTCGTGCGCTCTGTTATATATTGATTCACTCCGACATGGTTGCTTGGTCAGCCTGTCCGACCCTTAAATCCGACCCTTAAACTAGTGAGCTAGGCAGAAAAACCCATATGGAGTCTCCCCATGAATGAATTCAATCTCGCGACAAGATCCGTCAGCCGTTTCCTGATCCTCTGCCTGGTATTCATGGGAGTCCATGTGGCGGCAGCGCGCGCGCAGATCATCGGCACCGAGACCATGATTAACAGCCGGGCGGCGACTTCCGAAAACCGGGCACGCGTACAGGCTTTTCTCGAGCGCAAAGAAGTGCGCAGGCAGATGCTGGCAATGGGCGTCAATCCGAAAAATGTGAGTGCGCGCGTCAACAGTCTGACTAACGCCCAGGTTGCGGACCTCGCGGGCCGGATCGGCAAGCTGCCGGCTGGCGGCGACTTTGGGGGGGTGCTATTCGTTGCCCTGGTCGTATTTCTGGTTCTTCTGTACACCGACATCATGGGTTACACCGATGTCTTTCCGTTCGTGAAGAAGCACGCGCGCTAGCTGGGCACCAGGGGCGCAGACGGCTGCGGGTCAGGCCGTCAGCCAAACGCATTGGATATGGCCAGCCAGGACGGACGTTTGCGGTACGGGACGATGCTCGTTTGGGTGCGCGATATGGCTGTGCTCCGGACGGGCTCCCTCCGGCATCGGGCTGCGGCCGGTCTTGCGCTCATCGCGCTTCTGTCCGGGTGCGCCACTACGCCCCAGACGGATCGCGCGCGCGCCAGCACGCAGTTCGGCCATGAAATCAGCCATGTCAGCGGTGTTCCATTTTTTCCGCAGAAGGCATACCAGTGCGGCCCGGCGTCCCTTGCGATGGCACTCAACTGGGCAGGAGTCCGGGTCACACCGGATCAGCTGACCACTGAAGTCTATCTGCCGAAGCGCAAGGGCAGTCTGCAAATCGAGATGGTGGCTGCGGCGCGGCGCAACGGACGCATTGCCTATGTCATCCAGCCTGGCCTGCCGTCGCTTCTGAGCGAGCTCGGCGCCGGCAACCCGGTGGTCATCCTGGAGAACCTGGGACTGAGCTGGTACCCGGTATGGCATTATGCCGTCGCGGTTGACGTGGACGTGGCAGCCGATGAGATTGTTCTGCGTTCCGGCGAGATTGCCCGCCAGAAGATGCCACTCGGCCTTTTCGAACGCACCTGGGCGCGCAGCGGGGACTGGGGCCTGCTGGTTCTGCCACCAGACCGCCTACCGGCCACTGTTCAAAAGGAACCCTATCTCAGGGCGGTGGCCGCCTTGGAGCGGCTGAGACACTTCCGCGAGGCACGCATCGCCTATGCCACCGCGCTGCGGCGCTGGCCAGACAGTCTGGTCGCCGAGATCGGAATGGGCAATGCATGCTACGCACTGAAGGATTTCCCCGGCGCCGAAAATGCCTACCGGAATGCGGCGCGTCTGCATCCTGGTTCGGGCATTGCGTACAACAATCTTGCGCAGGTACTGGCCGACGAAGGCCATCTTTCCGAGGCGGCGGAAGCGGCACACCACGCCATCACCCTGGGAGGACCGCTGGTGGCCACCTACAGGAAAACTCTGGCCGAAATCGAAATCCGTCAGGGCGTGGACAGGCAGAGCAAACGCTCGCTTCCGCACACCGAACGCACTGCGACACCCGCACGGCTCAGGCACTGACGGCCGTTGACCGAACGACACGCGCTCCATCCAGCGCTGCCGCCCTACAGCTCCATTGAAGGGGCTACGGGTCGAGGCAGCCGATTTGCGCGGTATGGGTCAGCCGAGGGATCGGCGGGCTTTCAGAACTGCTCGATGCGAGCTTCATAGGGAAAGATCAGCAACCGGTACAGCCTTTCTCCGATCTGGATATGGCCGTACTGCGGGGTCCCGATGGTTACCGTATTTCCGCCCGCAGGCGACAGTCCGGCACCGCCAAAACGTCTCTCAAAAATGAGCGCGCGCAGCAACTCCTCCAGCGTCCCGTGGTCGATGTCACCGGTGTTGTCGACCAGTCGACAGGCATGGCCATTGTCCATTTTGCCGTCGACTATTACGGCATTGGCATTGATAGGATTCTGTACGTCGAATCGGCGCACTGTATCGGTAAGATTCGGCATGTTCAGCCTGGTGACCAAATAACCTGCGTTACGGGGCTGCTGCTTAGCCTATCACCTTGGACTCCCAGGCAATAGACTGGATGACGCAGCATTGCCCAACATGTTTTGAATCTTGGCCGGGGGGCATCATTCCAGCGAGACTTGGGTCTGATCGGGCGGCTGGGATCTGTCATACCTTGTACTTCCGTATCACCCGCCACACGAGGTACTGATCGATCTTGTCGAAGACCGCACAGTGTGCAGATCGGTAGAGGCCACCGTAGTTATTTACCCAGTCGTGAAGTGTCGCGCCAATTTCTTCGGACATACCTGTCAACGCCATCGTATGCCAGTAATGCAACCGCCAACTGTGCAAAGTCTGCGCCAATTGCGGGGCCACATGTCGACCAAACGACGTTCGAGGCATTCCTGATTCAAGGCAAATCAATCCGATAATACAAGTTTACGCCGCTGCCGACGGTACCGCCCTCCGTCTGCAGCTCAATCGAGCGGCTGAGACGGTAACGCAAGCGCGCTACGGTACCGGCACCAAAAATGGATTGGCCGATGCTGACATACAGATCGGGCGTCAGATAACGTCCCAGCGTAATCATGGTGCCGGTGAGCCCTGGGGTACCGGTGGATTCGACACCGATGTTGGCGAGGCCTGCCCCACCCAGAAGTCGTTGCCGGAACAAGGTCGCCTGGGTAGCGGAGAAGATCTGGCTGGCCGCCGCGGCGAGAAGAGTGTTCTGGCTCTGCAGTCCGCTGGCTGGATAGCCGAAAAGCAGATAGGAAAGAACGTCCGTGTCGGACATGGCAGGCACCGAGTAGAGTTGCACCTGGGGAGACTGAAGGGTCCCGGTCACCTGCACCCCCGCCTGGACACTCTCCTGACTCATCGCAAGACCCGTGGGCGCGATGTGGCGCAGGGCCAGGACGTCTAACGCCGCCAGATTCGGTGGCCCATGAAAACGGATTACACCACGGCTAAATTTCAGGTTTTTCCCGTAGATCTGATAGCTGCCGTTGACCATATGCAGCGTCCCTTCCAGCTGGGGCGGCTGCCCATCCTTGACTCCGACCCGGAGCTCTCCCTGCAGACCGGACTGCAGACCACCCATGATGACCTTGGCATCATCGCCGAGGGCCACACGCAAGCTGACGTTGAGGGCCGGCCCCCGCCCGGACTCTGCCGGAGCTTTCGCGAACACCACGTCCCTGCTCGGGCGCACACCGCCGATCTGACTGCCCAGGATGCGCAACTGGTCGGCGGCCACGTCTCCCGTGATGCTGATACGCCGTCGATCACCCTCTATGAGGATGTTCGGTGCTACCGCAGCGGTGACTTCCGGAAGGTTGAGGACGGAGAAATCCTTGCCAGTCACCTGCATCCGGTAATGGGACGGGGCAAACCCGGACAGTGTGACCGCCCCCTGTCCACCGATGCTCCCCGCCCCCGAGTTCGCATGAAATTGGCTGATGGTCACGTGGTTACCCTGCGCGCGAAACTGCGCACTGATCCCGGTCACTGAAATGCCGGCCTGGGGGACATAAACGGCGGCGTCCTTCAAATCTGCGCTGCCGCTCCACGCTGGATGCTCCCAGGTTCCAGCAAGCTGCAGATTGGCACCGAGTTGCCAGCCGAGGCCCGCGGTCACGCCGTGCAACTGGGTGGCTGCCGGCATGTAGTGCCCGATGTTCAAAAGAAACTTTCCCTGCACCGGACCGGTCGGTGGCCATTGGAAGGGGACACCGAGGGTGATAGGCAGAGTTACCGTCGCCCGCGCGGCACCAAAACCCTTTGCCAGACTCAGTCGGCTTACGACACCGAACGCCTTGGGCGCCGCATTCAAACGCATAGTCCAGGATGATATGGGAACCTGGATTGTTGCTCGGTCCGGCTGCCGCCAGGTGAACATGGCGCCCCACAGGCTGGCATCTCCATCCGCCGTGCACAACGCCGTGCAGCGGGCGGCGAGATCGAGATCGGCCCGCCCCCTCAACTGTACCGCTCCCGAAGCGTCAACCAGGTCCAGTGGCAACGCACTGACCCGCAATGATCCTTGCCCTTTCTGGTCGGAAAAGTTCCAGTGGCCTTCCATACGGAGGCTGGCCCCTTGCCCGTCGGCAAGACTCACAGTCGAGACTGTAATACGTCCGCGGTGCCAGCCGATCCGGGCAGGCGCGGTCAGACCCCAGCGGCCGACGTGCTGACCCGTGATCCCCAGATGCTGCAGGGCGACGTTCCAGGCGCCCGCATCGCGCGATACCTTGGCGGCGAGGCGTGCCGTATCGTCCCGCCAGCGGACCTCGATACGACTGTCAAAGGCGGCCAGCGCCCCCTGGGCCCGGACATCCAGGGAGATTTTTTCACTGGCAATCCGCACTCCCCGGGCCTTCAGATTCAACCTGGCCCGGCCGTCCGCCTCCGATGCGGCGGCAAGGTGCAAGGACGCCGCCCGATACGCATCGAAACCGAGGCCACGCCCCGCGCCCTCAATCTGCCCCAGCCAATGCCCGCTGGCGTAGGCCACCCAGCCCGAGACGCGGCTTTCCCCCTGCAGCTTTGGAAAAATATCGGCCCATCGAGAGACCCGAGCGGTAAAGGCGACGCGCCGCCCCAATGCTCCAGCGGCACTCAAGCTCAGGCCAGGACCTCTTAGGTCCAGGGCATCCACCCGGAATACCCGCGGCGCGAAGCTAAGCTGGACATGACCCTGCAGGTTCTGCCGATAAATACGGCTGGGTCCAAGGTCCAGAGTCAAATGTCCGCCCAATCCACCGACCTCTTTTGCCAACAGCAGCCCCAGGGTGCCATTCAGGTCACCGCGCATATTCGGCAACAGGACCTGCGGACTCACGCCAGTGAGGGCAAGACTTGCAGCGATGCGCAGCCTGGGGCGCCAGGCCAGTTCCAGCCATCCTCCTGTCGAACGCCCCCCCAGCAGAGTGCCGGAAAGAGCAGTCAGCCGGACCCCTGCTTTGTTCCCTGCAAGAAGCCCGGCAAGCCGCCAATGGGCCTTAGACGCTCGAAACTCCAGACTCCCTCGGTAGGCCTGAGGGCTTCCTTCCAGTTGCAGATCCACCGCATAGGGTCCGGCAGGAACGGGCTTGGGCCAGTTTGGTAGGCAAAACTCTTTCACGTGCAGGCCCAGACGGTAAGGTCGCGAAGCGGGGCCGACAGAAAGGACGGCATCTACCAGGGCTGGCTGGCCCAATCGGGGCATCGCCACGCGCGCATTGCGCAGCCGGAGCGCATGCCGCTCCAGCAGAAGATCTGCCGTGACGGTCATGGGCATGCTGCCTTCCACGCGGAAGGCTACCGGCCCGCCCATGATGACGCCCGCCCGGCCGTGCTTCCAGTCGATGCTCCAGGCGGTCCGCGTACCGCGCATAGTCCAGGTACCGGAGCTTTGCAGACTGCGCGCGGTCCATCCCAGATCCAGGGATCCTTCCATCTCTCCCTCAGACAAGGCCAAACGAAAATGTCCTGAGCGCAGGTATCCGCCGCTCCATGCCAGATCGCCCGAGAAGTGCCGCAATTCGAGCTGCTTCTGTTGCCCCTTCCACCATGTCAACTGCGCGAGATCCAGGTGTCCGATCCGCACACGCAAGATACGGGACCACAGAGGTAAGGGAGGCAGGGAAAGATCTGGTACCGACGTCGGTTTCGGTGACGATACCAGATGGATGTCCACACCGCTCATTCGCAGCGTTTTCACCAGCACCTGCCCGCGTAACAAGGCTGCTGGTGACCAGTCAAGATCAAGGTGATCGATCGCCAGCCACTTCGACCCCGCGCGCCACCGCAGTCCCCGCAGAGCCAAGGGGCCCGCCAGGCTGCCCCGCAAAGTTGTGACCTTCAGCCCGGGGACGCGCTCCACAGTCCAAAGTGCCCCTGCAGGAGTGAAAAACAACCAGTATCCGGCCCAGCCCGCCACCGACAAAGACAGGCCGAGCACGGCAATGGCTAGGAGCCGCCTCACAGGGTGACCCCCACCGAAAAGACCACGCGTGCAAATGGAGCGCTCGGACCGACTAATGGGTGCGCGACATCCAGACGTACCGGACCGAACGGCGAGTACCAGCGCACGCCCATCCCCGCGTCCCGAAGGACAGGAAACTCAGCGAAACCATCGAATGCATTCCCGGCGTGATAAAAAGCAACAATGCCCCAGTCCCTTCCGATGAACCGTTCCACTTCCGCGCCAACCACCAGAAGGTCGCGCCCGCCCACCACCACGCCATCCAGCTCCGGCCCCTGGGAGAGAAACGCATAACCCGGCAAGGTGCCCTGACCGCCGGCGAAGTACCGCAGGGTGGGCGGCAGACGGTTAATGGACCCTGGCA
>JAJYEE010000058.1 GCA_021790335.1 Pseudomonadota bacterium
CGACACTTATGCCGAACCAGACCGCCGAGACACCGAATAAATAGGCGCTTTCTATCTCTACCGTGAATATCCAGGAACACCACAGCGCGCTAATCATAAAGAACACTTTTGTTGCCGTGAATTGACGGCCGCCCATAACGAAGTCGCAAGCGCGCGCCTTGCGACGTCCCAACCGTCCAAGGTAGACAAGCAGTGCTGTATACACCAAAACCAGCGGAATCATCTTTGAATATTATGCAGTCTCTTCTTAAACGTTCCTGCCCATAACGCAGAGCAATGGCCGAAAGCGGCGTGCAATCGCGCGACGGCACAAGTTTAGACAGCGACGGTTTTTCTTCAGGACGCGATTGTCAAATTCGCTAGCCAGAACAGGATACAAGCCATCAATAACTACTTTATGGACTTTGCTAGCCTCCGGTGCCCTAACAGATAATCTGGAAATGGATAATCTGGAATTGTGCAGAATAGCGGGAAGACGTTGACGAATCTAGTCGAAACGGAATTGGACTGAAGGACCCAGTTCGTCGGAGGTGCCGCGGAAATCACATGCGAGGTGATCGGGGCAAAATCATCCCATTGCAACCTTATCCAGAACCGTCGCTCACGATCTAGAAACAGGTGTGACTGCTGGTAAAGTCATCGAACCTGATGTCCGACAAGGGACAACCCCGTCCGCATAGCTTCGCTCCTGACAAGGAAAACTAAACGGTCCTTAAACCTGAAAAAAAATCAGAGTCCTTGCAATCTAGGCCGGCAAATCGCATTTGTACCTCTGGTCAGAACGCGAAACGATGACAAAATTAGGGGCTCGGGCAAGCGCAAAGGCGTGTAAGGATCTGTCTCCCATTTTGTCTTGATCGATGATACAAATGCGGTATCAGACCACAGCATCCCAGTGGATGCGCCACGGTCTAAGCGGCTGTGCTTTGATCCATCTTGGTCCGGAGTGGGACACAGGGTCAAGACCGAGCGAATGCTCCCGGACGTCCCGAGGCTGTTCGCAAGTCGGGAAAGAACCATGAATCAGATGACGATAAGAGCTTGCATAATATGGTATCCATTCGTTCCAGTAGGCGCGCCCCGGCGAAGCAGGGCTTTACGCTTTTCGGCACGGCAATCGGACATTGCAGCATCGTCTGGAGCAAAAACGGAATCGTCGGAGTGCAGTTTCCAGATACCCGGGAACATGCGGCACGGGCACATTTGCTCCGACAATTTCCCTGCGCAACTGAATCCCCGCCCCCAACCGAAGTGCAACAGTCAATCGACGGTATCGTTGCACTGCTGTGCGGCGAGGAAAGTGATCTCTCCGCCGCCCGGCTTGACATGGACAACGTTCCGGTATTTTACCGTCGAGTCTACGAGGCGACACGCACAATTCCTGCAGGTACCACACGATCGTATGGCGACATCGCGGCAATGCTGAGTACACGCGGCGCCGCGCGCGCCGTTGGGCAGGCCCTCGGCCGCAACCCATTCGCGATCATCGTGCCATGCCATCGCGTACTCGCTGCCGGCGGCAGGATCGGCGGCTTCTCTGCGAACGGCGGCATAGCGACAAAGCTTCAGCTTCTAGCGATCGAGGCGGCACGAGCAGCCAGCCAGAGCCGCCTCTTCGATGGCGACGGCACATTTGGCTTCGATCCGGACGTAGCGATTGGGCACCTGCGCCGCGCCGATCCGGTGCTTGCGCGCGTCATCCATGATGTAGGTCCTTTTTGCATGCGACTCAAGAGAACGACCAGCGTCTTCGCTGCGCTCGCGGAGGCAATTGTTCACCAACAACTTTCCGGAAAGGCTGCGGTGACCATTTTTGCTCGTTTATGCGCACTGTTTCCACACGCACATGAAGGTCTTACGAGCGAGCATATCCTGGGCGCCTCTGACAAAAAACTGCGCGCCGCCGGCCTGTCACATTCAAAGCTCCTTTCGCTCCGCGACCTTGCGCAACGCGCTGCTGCGGGCGAGATTCCCACTCTCATGGAGATCCACCGCATGGCAGACGATACGATTATCGAAAGCCTTAGTGAAGTTCGCGGAATCGGACGGTGGACGGCGGAAATGCTTCTTATTTTCCGCCTCGGACGGCCGGACGTGCTGCCGGTGGACGATTATGGCATCCGCAAGGGCTACGCGATCGCCTTTAGGAAGCGCACGCTGCCGAGCCGAGCCGAGTTAGAAAGACATGGCGAACGATGGATGCCCTACCGCACAGTTGCAAGCTGGTATTTATGGCGGGCCGCCGATTTGGCGAAAAAGTAGTCGCAAAGGATTGCGTATGCTTTAAAATTGTGGACTTTTCTTGCCGGTTTTTTTTGCGGTGAGCCTTGGGCTTGCAGTGGCATCTGCTAAGCAGGGTCCGAAATAACAAGGAATCTGGCAGCGCGGCACGCCGATCATGGGACAGCTCCTGCCACAATACCGATTGCTGTCGGACTCGATGTCGATATCGAAAACCTGACGGGCCCGCACGCGCTAGCCAAGCCATCATCCCGCTGCTGCATAATCCGCCGCTAGCCGTCGGACATCGTGGGAGTGCGCAGGAATCCGGAGGTGTGCTCCGGATGGCTACCGGACCCCGGCCCCGCCAAGAGCATCGACAGGAACTGCCGGTGCTCTATTTCAGTATGGCAAGATCCGGGTTGAACAGGGCTAGCCCGGACCTCACAATACATGCGCCTCGTGATCCGTCTCCGGAGAGCAGTTGATGCACAATCCCGTTCCGCCAAATGTGACGCCCCGAATGCATCGAGGTGTGTGTTATGCGTGCGTATAAGGTTACCAGAATGTCGGACTATGATCGCATAGCCGAGGCGATTGCTTTCATCGTCAGCCATACGGAGAGCCAGCCGACTTTGAATGAAATCGCGGCGCATGTGCACCTCAGTCGTTTTCATTTTCAACGCGTATTCTGCCGCTGGGCGGGAGTAACTCCCAAAAGATTCCTGCAGGTTCTCACACTGGAACGTGCCAAGCAGATGCTCCGGAAACCGAAGCCGTTGCTCGAGGTTTCCGAAGCCCTGGGGTTGAGCAGCACCTCTCGTCTGTATGACCATTTCGTTCAACTCGAAGCCGTTACGCCGGGTGAATACAAAACGGGAGGAGCGGGGTTGTCCATTGAGTACTCCGTACATGACACTCCCTTTGGGCGGGCATTTATTGCTCTCACCGCCAGAGGCATTTGCAGCTTATCATTTGTGGATACTCCAAATATCGATGAGCAGTTGGCCGCGCTATCCAGGACATGGCCACGAGCAGTGCTGCGGGAAAACGACCAGCGAACACTAGCGGTTAGCAGGATTATTTTTGGCGGCAAAGATAGGTCATCTCGACCACTATCCTTGCATGTCCGCGGCACCAACTTTCAGGTCAATGTCTGGAAGGCGTTGCTGCAGATCCCAGCGGGATCAATCGCGAGCTATTCTCAGGTGGCAGCGGCGATAGGCTGCCCCCGCTCCGCAAGGGCGGTCGGTCTCGCTGTGGGCGCAAATCCCGTCGCGTTCCTGATTCCTTGCCATCGTGTCATCCAGCAGAGCGGCAACCTCGGAGGATACCGCTGGGGTGAACTGCGGAAACACGCAATCCATTCGTGGGAGGCGGCAAGGCATGGATCGCTCGACCCCTAGCGTCTCGTTCCTGTCCGCAAAAAGTACCGAATGATCACCGCCGCTCATCAATCCATACTGGAGTGGACCCCATCCCTTAGACAGTAAACAGCGGTTCTTAGGTGGTTCGTCCGCGTGATGGATCATCAGACTACCCCGGCCAGAGTGCTGGCTAGTCCTCTCGCCCTGCAGAACCTCGATCGCCACCTTGGTCTCGAACTGCTGGAAATGATTACGACGGATCTTGCTCAGGGGTTTTCCGCTCCTTTTGCGTTACTATAAGGGCGGATGAGCGCCTAAGCTACTGTCCAGGAATTGTGATTCATTTCTCTGTCCCCGGGGGAGCCTCGAGTCAGGCAATGAACCGCCTGGCAACACTCATTGCCAGCTCCTGCAATCGGAAATGCGATATTTTCAAGGCGGCATCAATCTAGTACATTAGTCTCCATCATGGTGTTTCCAGAACTTGTCGCCCATCGCGGCTACGCTCTGCACTATCCCGAGAACACCCTTGTCGCGGTGGAGGCCGCAATCCGGGCCGGGGCGCGCTATGTGGAAATCGACATTCAGCTCACCGCCGACAAGCTGCCCGTACTGTTCCACGATCGCGATCTGGAACGCCTGTGTGGCGTCATTGGGAAAATGCATGAATTTCCGCTCATCCGCCTGCGCGGACTTCACGCTTCCGAGTTCGGACGCTTCGGTTACCGGTACGCGCAAGTTCCAATTGCGACACTCGCGGAATTTGTCGCCTTGCTGCAGCGCGAGACTCAAGTGACCGCGTTTGTCGAGCTAAAGCGCATTTCGATCGAACGCTTTGGCACGGATTCCATGCTGGCGCAGGTGTTGCCGGTGATCGAGCCGATCAGGAACCGGTGCGTGCTGATTTCCTTTTCTCAGGAATGCCTCCTGGCTGCGCGCCAAGTCGGTCGGCACAATTTGGGCGTCATCCTGGAGCAATGGAGCGACCGCAAAAACGGTGTGGTTCAGAAAATCCATCCGGAGTATCTGTTCTGCGATGCGGCCAGCCTTCCGCGTCGGGGCGGGCTGCACACGGCGCCGGCTCGTCTGGCGGTTTACGAAATCACCGATCCGAATGAGGCCGCGGCACTGGCCCGACGGGGAGTCGAACTGGTCGAGACCTTTGCAATCGGCGAAATGCTATCGGCATTCGAGATGCTGCGTGGGGCACCAGCTTGACCTCGGCTACCTACGACGTTGTGGTTGTCGGAGGCGGCATCCACGGAGTGGGTATCGCACAGGCGGTGGCAGCTGCCGGCTATAGCATCCTGCTGATCGAACAAACTGCACTCGCAAGCGGCACCTCCGGGCGCTCGAGCAAGCTCATACACGGGGGACTGCGCTACCTTGAAACCGCCCAGCTGCGGCTTGTGCACGAGTCGCTGCGGGAGCGCGCCATGCTGCTGGCACTCGCCCCGGATCTGGTGCATCGCGTGCCTTTCCATATCCCGATATACCGCGACACCTTGCGTCGGCCCTGGAAGGTCGGGATGGGCTTGTCCCTGTATGCACTGCTGGGAGGCCTGGCGCCTGATACCAAGTTTGCAAGAGTTCCACGCAATGCATGGGCAGACCTCGACGGGCTGCGCACGAACGGCCTACAGATGGTATGGCGCTACTACGATGCACAAACAGACGACGCCGCCCTGACACGCGCTGTCATGCGTTCTGCAATCGAGCTGGGCGCCGAACTCGCATGTCCGGCAGAATTTGTGGCCGCCACCCGCCTGAATGAAGGCTATCACATCGCCTATCGGGAAGCCGGCGAGGACAAGGAGCGCTTCTGCCGCGCATTAATCAACGCCGCCGGCCCGTGGGTCGATCTGGTTGCGCAGCGGGTGACGCCTGCGCCGCGCCGCTTTGCGATCGACCTGGTGCAGGGCACGCACATCATTCTCCCCGGGCGTCTAACCCAGGGCGTGTACTACTTGGAAGCTCCGTGGGATCGCCGCGCAATCTTCGTCATGCCGTGGTACGACCGCACACTCGTCGGGACCACGGAATCCCCCTACACCGGCGACCCCGCGTTCGTGCACCCGCTGCCTGAGGAACTCACATACCTTAATAAGACGGTGCGGCATTATTTCCCGGAACACAGTCTCGATATCGTAGACAGTTTCTCCGGACTGCGTGTTCTGCCACTAGGCAGCTCCCGCCCTTTCCGTCGCCCGCGCGAAACCATCTTCCTGAGGGACCTTTCCGACCCGGTGCGTTATGTAGCAATTTACGGCGGCAAGCTGACAGGGTATCGCGCGACAGGGGCACACGTCATGCGCCTCGTGCGGGGCGTTCTGCCCCGGGCTTCCCCAAAGGGCGATACCGCACGTATCCCGCTTGTTCCCGACTGAAACAGCGCTCCCAGATGGCAGGCGCTACGCGCACGGTGACCGCAGGAGGGTAGGCGGATCGATTCGATACTCACTGGCAGCACAAAGATCCAGGGCCGATCCCCGTCGGCCGCCCGGCTGATGCCACTTAACTGTCACCCCTGGCACCTGTGCTGGCCTCAAACCGGCACAGGTGCCAGGAGTGTTGTCCGTCAGGCCGCCCGACCCGCCTTCTATTTGTTTGAAATTGTGTGCATTTAGGGCCGGAAAACGGGCGTTTTTCTCATTCAACGACTATATTTCATATCATGTACCGGAGACAATCGCGTTTCATCATCGCGCTCGGCTTCGTGCTGGTTTTGGCACTACTGCTCGGTGTCGCTGCCGTCGGACTGCAGGAGATGAGGCTGATCAACCGTCGCCTGCAGGACGTGATCGATCAGAATAGCCTCAGAACCGAACTCGTGTTCACCATGCACTATGCCGCGCGTGAGCGCGCGCTGCTGCTCTTCTCGATGGCATTGACGCAAGACCCATTTTCCCGGGAGAGCCAATTCACGCGCTTCAACCGGCTGGCGACGGAATTCGCCGTCGCACGCGAGCAGCTTCTGGCAATGAAGCTGAGTCCGAACGAAAAGGTAATCCTTGCGCGCCAGAACAGGCTCATCGCGAAGTCCGAATCCCAGCAGAAGCTCGTTGCAAACCTCATCATAGCCGGAAAGATCGCCAAGGCCGACGCACTGCTTCTTTCCAAGACCGTGCCCGCACAGAATGCGGTGCTGAAAAAGCTTCGTGAGCTTCTTGAGCTGCAAATGCACATCGGACATCAGGAGGTATTGCGGGCTGAGCGCTCCTACCACTACGCCTACTTGTACATAATCTCGCTTGGTGCACTAGCCGTTGTCCTTTGCACTTTCGTTGCACTCTTCGTCATACGCCGGGTCACGCGGGTCGAAAATGCACTATTCCAGGAAAAGGAGCTCGCGGAAACCACACTGCACTCGATCGGGGACGCGGTGATGACCGTAGATATCGCGGGTAACGTCGATTACACAAATCCCGTCACGGAGCAGATGACCGGCTGGGACGCAATCAACGCCCAGGGTCTGCCACTCAAACAGGTACTCGACATCCTAGACGAAAAGACCCGCAAACAGATCGAGCCGGAGGTGATCCCAGGGGCGCCCGACGGACCAATCGTTAACATGCCCCGGCACAGCATACTTCGCCACAAGGACGGTAACGAGTTCATCATCGAAGCAGCCACGTCCGCCATCCGCGATCGTGCAGGTCGGGCAATTGGTTCCATACTGGTATTTCGCGACGTAACTCAGGCGCACCTGCTAGCGCAACAGCTAACATGGCAAGCGACTCATGATCCGCTCACCGGCCTTGTGAACCGGCGCGATTTCGAGCATGCATTGGCACAGCTTCTTGAAAGCGCAAAGACGCACGGCAAGCAGCATGCACTGCTATATATAGATCTCGATCAGTTCAAGGTCGTAAATGACACCTGCGGACACGTTGCCGGCGACGAGCTGCTGCGGCAACTCGCCACGATACTGAGTCAGCGATTGCGGGGTACGGATGTGCTGGCGAGGCTGGGTGGCGATGAATTCGGTGTCTTGCTGGAAAGCTGTCCCGCAGAACAGGCGCCACGCATTGCCAACAACCTTCTCGATGCGGTACGCGACTTCCGATTCATATGGCTGGACAAGGTGTTTGAAGTCGGCCTGAGCATAGGACTGGTGGTAATTGATTCGGAAAGCCGCGATGTGGTGGGCATTTTGAGCGCCGCCGACGAAGCCTGCTACACCGCAAAGGACAACGGACGCAACCGCGTGCACGTCTACCGCTCGGACGATCGCGAACTGGTACAGCGACGCGGAGAGATGCGATGGATTGCACGCATCGGCAGCGCGCTGGAGGATAAACGATTCCGCCTGTTCTACCAGACCATTTCGCCTCTCACCGGCTCTTCTGCTGATGTGTACTACGAGATACTGCTGCGCATGCTGGATGAGGAAGGAAACATCGTCCCCCCCATGGCGTTCATACCTGCGGCGGAACGCTACCGCATGATGCCGTCCATAGACCGCTGGGTTATACGCAATTTGTTCAATACCCAAGGCCCATCTCTGAGAAACCACGTGGACCGGAACGGTGTGACGGCCCGACCGCTATGCACGGTCAACCTCTCAGGTACCAGCATCGGCGATGACGCCTTCCGCGACTTCGTACAGGACCAGATTGCCATCCATCGCATTCCTCCCGCGGCGATCTGCTTTGAAGTGACGGAAACGGCAGCGATCACCAACCTGAACAAGGCATCACGGTTCATGCATGAACTGAAGGACATCGGCTGCCGCTTTGCCCTGGATGACTTCGGCACCGGAATGTCGTCCTTTGCCTATCTAAAACATCTACCGGTCGACTTTCTGAAGATCGACGGCTCGTTCGTCTCCGACATGGTCCATGATCCGGTAGATTTCGCGCTTGTTGAGGCGATAAACCGCATCGGTCATGTGCTTGGAATTCACACCGTTGCGGAATCCGCAGAAAGCGAGGCCATACTGTTGAAGCTGCGGGACCTGGGGGTCGACTATGTGCAGGGAAATGCGATTCATGTCCCGGAATTGCTGCTGAAATTTCCCGAACAGTACGGACCGGCCATACGCACGGTCCCAACATCCGGTTGACCCGTGGTCGTCGGCACCGTTCCTGCGCTGCCGCTCGACGCCTTCTGATCAGCCGGAATTTCGCCCGACCACCACCGCTTCGTTGCCGTTGGCAAACAGGTACACGCTCGGAACCATGCCGACCTGCCGGAAAGCGTCTGCAATTTCGTCGGGATTCAGAAAATGATTGCCTTGAACATGTTCCGTAAGATTCTGAAATGCCATCATCCTTCGGCCTGGCTGCGCGAGATCGGCTCGCTGCCGTGGCCAGCATGGCTCCCAGATTACCACCATTCCTGTAGGTTTAAGCGAGTCCCGCAACGTGGCGAAGACTTGTTCTCTCCGATCCCACACATGGTGTAACGCACGCGTCATAGCGATGAGATCCACTTGCTCAGGCACGGTATAGTTATAGATATCGCCGACCTGGAAGTGCAGACGAGCGCCGAATCCTGCGGCGG
Organism: Pseudomonadota bacterium; assembly: GCA_021790335.1. Taxonomy (GTDB): domain Bacteria; phylum Pseudomonadota; class Gammaproteobacteria; order Acidiferrobacterales; family UBA6901; genus JAJYCY01. The sequence goes on from JAJYEE010000058.1 coordinate 9,093, forward strand.
CGGCACGTTCCTGTGCCTGGCGTACATTCTCTGCGAATCCGTCAAGGCCGATACCGCGAATATGCGGGAAATGCGCGGCGAGCCTGCGCAGATACCAGCCATTTCCGCAACCCAAATCAACCGCCACTCCCTGACGCGCTTCGAGTTCGGCAAACGCGGAAATTTGCGGCAGGATTTGTTGCTCGAACAAGGTGCCGAAATTGTTTTCGAGCATTGCGCCGAACCAAGGAAGAATGCTCTCGCGCTCGGCCAGCACCTTCTCCCCGGGGCGTTCGCCGGTTTTCATGTACGTCGCGGCGCGCTCTGCCATATGCGCCGAAAGCACCGACTGCACCGCGAACGACATGAGCGTCCCAGGGACCTCCGGCCGGAACGCACGCCCGGATTCGGTCAGCTGAAACTGCCCTTCCGATTCCGACAGATAGCCAAACGCGTAGGCTGCATCACACCAGCGCGTGACATAACCGGCGTCGGCGCCGGCAGCAGCAGCAAGCTGGTCGGCAGTCGCCTGCCGCAAGCGATCAAGTTGCGACAACAGTCCGTTGGCTATGCCTATAAACGCGATTTCGAGCGCAACCGCGCCCTGGGCCTGGGTCATGACGCGTTCACGCTGTTCCTGGCTGACACTCATTGATCGACTCCTGGGCTGAAGCCGGCTTCTAGCAGGTCACGGCTTCCCGGCTGGAAGATCATTCTATCACGCGGAAGACTGCCGCGACTCGAGCGCCTGATCCAAGGCCGCCCGCCAGAGCCGATGGCGCTCATCGAGCGGGGCGTTGGCGGTGGGCTGGAAACTTGCGCCAGGTACAGGTTCGGGCCATTCCCGGTACGGATCCCCGAGCAAATACGCGATGCCGCGGGCAGTCGCTTCCTGTTCGGCCGGCCGGTACAGCGGCAGACGACAGATGTCGGCCAAACGCTGGCACAGCCCGTCGAACCGCGCCAAGCCGCCACTTGCTACGACACGCTCAAGCCGTGGCGCGGCGCCGCCCATCTCCTGAATATTTTCATGAATCAGAAACACGATGCTTTCCGCAATACCCACGGCCTTCTGCCGCGCACTACCCGGACCGATGAAACGCGATGTAAAATCTGCGGCCCAGAACGGTGCGCCCAGCCCCCCGATGCCGTTAAGAAATGGCGTTGGATCGCGCTCGCTCGCCAGCCATTCGGCCAGATGGTCGTCAATGTCGGCCAACCCAAGCTCACGCTGACCCCACTGCAGCGCGCTGCCGGCACCATTGACGGTACCCTCGAGAACGTAGCTGCCGCTATCGTGTTCTGCGAGCACAATTCCGGAAAGCAGCCGTTGGTGATATTGCAGACGTGTCCCGCAGGGGCGCTGCACGAATGCACCAGTACCGATATTCACGTAAGCAAACTTGGTCTGCGGTACTCCCCATGCGAAAAGCGCCGCGGATTGATCACCCGTGACGACACGCAGAGGGATGGATCGACCGCCGATTTGCAGGTTGCCAAAGCAGTGGCGCGTTGAAACACATCGCGGAAGTGGCGCACGGGGAATACCGAACAGCTGCAGCAACCCGGGATCCCAGTCGCGCGCCTTTAGGCTGTAAAGAAGCGTGCGCGCAGCATTGGCTGGGTCTACGAGAAACGAATGCTCCAGGGTGAGATGGTAGATCAGGAAGCTCGCAAGCGGGCCGAAACACAAATCGCCTCGCACGTGCGCATCCCGGACCACGGGCAGGTGGTCTAGACACCAGCGCAGCTTGCTTGCACCGTAATGGGGTGACAACCTGAGACCGGTGGAAATCTGCACCTGTCTTTGCTGCGGTACAAAACTTTCAATCCAGTCGCGGGCACGTCTGTCCTGCCAACTGATAATCGGTGACAGCGGTTCGCCGTTGTGGCGCCGCCAGCACACAATGCTGGAGCGCTGGGTTGCGAGTCCGGCCGCAGTCACTGCGCGAAGTTCCTGACCGGCAAGCGCCTGCTCGATGCTTGCGGTCACGGTGCGCACTACCTCTTCCGGGTCTTGTTCGACCCATCCGGGATAAGGCTCATGCGAACGCACTGACCGGATACCGCGTCCGACGACATTGCCGGCTTCGTCAAACAGCAGTGCGCGGCTCGCGTGTCCGCCCTGATCGATTGCAAGAAAAAAAGACGCGTGCACGCTGCGTGCGCTCACCCGTGCATCGGGGTCAATCGCCGCCGCTCATTACGGATGTCCAGTCGTAACTACCTCCTCCGCTGGCGAGAAACCAGGGGTTGAGCAGCGACTTTTTGTTGTAGGAGAGCGACCGATCCTCCAGGTCCGTGAGCCTTCCACCGGCAACCTCGAGAACACACTGGGCAGCCGCCGTGTCCCATTCGCTGGTAGGTCCGAGTCGCGGATAGATATCGGCACTACCTTCGGCAACCAGACAAATCTTGAGCGAGCTGCCGAGACTCGTGGTTTCATATTCACCTTCGCGCGCCCTGAGCCGTGCGAGAAACTTGTCGAGCTCGGCGCCGGGATGGGAGCGGCTGGCGACTACCGTAGCACGGCCGCCGTCGTAGTGACGCACCTGAATCCTGCGGCGCGTCCCGTCCGCATCCTGTTTGAAGGCACCGACGCCATGGCAAGCGAGGTAGGTTATTCCGGAAACCGGCACGTGGACGACGCCAAGCAGAGGTCGGCCGTCCTCGATGAGCGCGATATTCACGGTGAATTCGCCGTTGCGCCGGGTAAACTCCCGCGTGCCATCAAGGGGGTCGACGAGCCAGAACCGGTGCCAGCCTGCACGCTCGTCGTACTCTACCAGCTTTTCCTCCTCGGAAAGCAGGGGGCGGCGCGGCACCATGGTCGCAAGCCGTTCGACAATGAGGTGGTTGGCAGCAGTATCTGCTTCCGTGAGCGGCGAACCATCGGCCTTGCTGTCAACCTGGAAATCCCGCTCGTAGACTTCGAGAATGCGGTCACCGGCTGCACGCGCAATCGCTACAACCTGCTCCAGCTCTGCACATCGATTCTGATCCCCTGCCATGCCATGCCTCCAGGTCACCAGGCCGCCCTTGCCTGACCAACGTTTTCGAAAGCTCCCCGGCCTGTGGCAGGATTCTTCCAGGGCTACATTATGGTAATCTATGTGCCACTTGGCCGGACGGCGCGGGACGTGGGACCTGCCACGCAGGGCGTCCGATTCTCGTGGCCCGACATTATATCCCAGAGCGCAACGTATGATCGTTATCCAGGACGAAAGAGGCCTGCTCAAAGTCAGCATCTTTGCCGAATTCACACTTGCCGACTATCGTGAGCTTGAAAACGCGGTCTTTGCAAGGCTCAAGGCGCACAAGAAGCTCAATTTGCTGCTGGATCTGACCAACATGGCCGGATTCACCCTCGACGTCGCCTGGGAAGACATCAAGTTCACACGCAGCCATCCACACGATTTCGCCCGGATTGCCGTGCTTACCAGCGATCAGTGGAGAGGCTGGTTGGGCTGGCTCGCAACAGCATTCACAGACGCGCAGATCGGCAGCTTTACCGATCTCGGCCCGGCGGAAGCCTGGGCGCGCGGACAATGATCCGGAACCCGCGGCCAGACTTTTCAGCCCTTCGCCGTAGTCGATCCCGAACCCGCAATGCGAGAAGGGTCCGGCACGTTTGAGCGGAATTGTTTCAATGTCCGGAGCGTCCGCGCCCACCCAACCACTGTGGGTCATGGCGAACTTGCATTCTTTCACGAACCGGTCCATCGACTGCAGGGAACACGTCCTCTGACGTTTCGAACGCGGAAAGTGCACATGCTCGCGTACCAGACCGCCAGGATACAGTCCGATTTCATGGAAAACGCTTCTTGGTGCGGCGGTGGATCCGCAAGCTACCCCGGCCTCCGGGCGAATTGACTCCAACATCCGCCAATCCTTGGTACCCCGCATGATTTCTATTTCTACTGTGTTACAAACCTCGATAGTTCATGGTATTGTGCCAGGATCCTCAGTCACTGCAAGAGGTGCATGATGGGTAAGAGCCTGGAACGTCGGTTTGAGGAGTACGGGGAAGTGATCGCA
>JAJYEE010000059.1 GCA_021790335.1 Pseudomonadota bacterium
AAGCCGGGCAGTCATTCCGTTTCATGCCGGCATCTGATTCCGGTTCATGCCGGCAGGTGTTGAGACGGGGGCTTCGCTGTCGTTCAGATGCCGACCGATGTCAATCTGGCCTGTCGCCTGTCTCAATCCTGCACCCGACGCACCGGCCGGCGGCGGACAAACCCCGGATGGCTCACCGTCCCGCCTCGATCAGCTCGATATCCTTTCTGAGCAGCTCGTTCACGAGCCCGGAGAGCTCGACCCCGTTGGCGTCGGCCCTGGCGGCGAGATAACGCTCGACCTGCTTGTCGAGACACACGGCAGCCGGAACACGGCATTGGGCTTATAGAACTTCCCGCACTCGCCCTGCGAAAAATCATATTCCTGCTTCATGGCATCGCCTTGTAGCCGCCAGCGCAGCACTTCCTCGTAATCCCGAATCTCCTGACTGTCGGCCGCGCGCGCCGAGATGATCCGGATACGGATCTCCGTACTGTGTTCATCAGACGAAGATCGTGCCCGGGATCAAGGCATGGGTCTCCAATAGCCACTGCGGTGCAAACCGGGGAAGCGCCGGGCACTGCGTAATCAGCCGCTGCGCATTTGACGTCGGCACTCCACCGTGCCATTCCGCCCCAATGCGCATCGGTTTCATTCCTGAACTTTCTCGCGCTTGATGGCATGGTCATCGGAGTCGTCCGTCCCGGCAAGGCTGCCGGGAGGCCACAGCAACCCCCAACCCCACGCCCACAGCAGAGTCCGAAGCACCCGACAGCGGCGGCGAGGTGGGCGGACGGCGCATCGTCGTTAACGTACGAATTCTGCCCGTTATCGCGCGCCAAAAAACAGGCTCGATCACCTACCTTTGAATTTCCGTTCCGGCGCATGGGTAGAGACCCCGCGACGCGGGACAAGAAGGGAGGACCCCATGATCAGCCTAAAGAATCTCAAATCCGGACAGGGTGGCGCTGCGGCCATCGTCAAGTACTGCGAGCACGCCCGCGAGCGCGACGGGGCGACCGGCTACTATCAGGCGGACGGCGTGCCATCTCATTGGCACGGACAGGGCGCGGAGGCCCTGGGCCTCTCCGGCCCGGTGAGCGGTAAGACGTTCCAGCAGGCAATGGAAGGCCGCTTGCCGGACGGCACGGACTTGAGCAAGCGCGGGAACCGCGAAGACGACCGCCGCATGGGTGTGGACCTGACCTTCTCTGCCCCGAAGTCCGTCTCGATCGCTGCCATTGCTGCCGGCGACGACCGCCTGCTCAAAGCCCATGATGACGCCGTCCGCAAGGCGCTCGACTTCCTGGAAAAGGAAGTGCTCGTTGCGCGCCGCGGCCATGGAGGTGTCCAGGCCGAGCACACCGGCAGCTTGGTGGCCGCCGTCTACCAGCATGAAGATGCCCGGCCCGTCGGTGGACACGTGGACCCGCAGCTGCACTCCCACGCCATCGTCGTCAACGCCACGCAGCGGTCGGACGGCACCTGGTCGGCGATGGATCTGCAGTTCGGCGAGCACTCCGTTTTGATGCACACCGCCGATGCCGTCTATAAGAGCGAACTCGCCCTGGCGGCGCAGCGGATGGGTTACGAGATCCGCCGCACCGAGGACGGGTTCGAGCTCGCGCACATTACCCCCGAGCAGATCGACCGATTCTCGGGCCGACGCCATCAGATCGACGAGGCCCTGGCAGACCGGGGCCTCACCCGGGACACGGCGGATGCCACGGACCGGGCGCGCGCGAACCTGGCGACCCGCGAGGACAAGCAACAGGTCCCCCGCGATGCGCAGATCTGGTCCTGGCGGCAGGAGGCCCGCGAGGCCGGTGTCGTCCTTGACCATCCACGGCAATGCGGCCAGGTCGTCCACGACCTGTCCAGCGAGGCCGTGAAGTCCGGAGTGCGGCACTTGGGTGAACGCGAGACGGTCTTCTCCCGAGACCGCCTGCGCCTCGAATCTCTCCAGGCTGGCATGGGCGATTCGAATCTAGCAGGCATCGAGCGCGAGCTCGGCAAAAACACCGGAGGTCTGCTCGATGCCGGATTGAACCGCTATACGACGAAAGACGCCTTGCACCGTGAGCAGGAAATCCTGCACCACGCGCGCTCCGGCGCAGGGAAGGCAGATCCTCTCATGTCTGCCGAGCAGGCGCGTGAATACATTGCGAAGCGCGAGCGCATGCAGGGCTTTTCCTACAGTGACGGCCAGAAAGCGGCGCTCACGCTTGGGCTGACCAGCCCTGACCAGGTCACTGGCATCGTCGGGGCCGCGGGAGCCGGCAAGACGACCGCCATGGCAGATATCGTGCGCGCCGCACACTCCTCTGGGCGGGAAGTGATTGGTATCGCCCCTTCCGCCCGAGCGCGGAACGAACTGGCGGGGGCCGGTGCGGAGGTCAATCGGACCGTGGCGAGTTTTCTGGTGCGGGATCACGACTATGACCCGCAGCGCGTCGTCATCATGGACGAAGCGGGCATGGTAAGCGCGAAAGACATAGATGCCATCCTGCGGAAGATGGAACAGGAAGGGGGCCGCCTGCTGCTGGTCGGCGACCCGCGCCAGCTTAAGGCCGTGGAAGCCGGGGCGCCCTTCGCCCAGATGCTCGAAACCGGTGCCATCCGGTACGCCAATATCGACGAAATCCAGCGCCAGCGCGACCCGGCGCTCAAAGAGATCGCGCAGGCCTTCGCGCACGGCCAAGCGGTGGAGGCCGTGGGGCTTGCGCGCCCGTACATGCACCAAGCCGACGTGCACGCCGCTGATCCTGAAAAACCGACGAAGGCGGAGCGGCAGGCGGCCATCGCCCGCGAAACTGCCCGGACCTACCTCGACCTGTCCCCGGAAGAGCGCGCCCGGACGCTCGTGCTTTCCAGTACCAACGCCGTCCGGAGTCAGGTCAATGCACAGATTCGCGCAGGCCTTAAGGAGCGCGGCGAAGTCTCGAAAGACGAGATCCGCATCCAGGCGCTCGACAAGGCCGGCCTCACCCGGGAGCAGGCGACCCAGGCCGAGCGCTACCAGGTAGATATGGTCGTCCGCTTCGAGGAACGCGGGATGGACGGAAATCGGGAAGTGCGTGACTACCGCGTCACCGGCGTGGATGGCAGCCGCGTGCTGCTGCGCGATGCCGCTGGCAATGAACGGACCTGGAATCCGGCGAAGGAAAAAGCCGCCGGCGTGTACGAGCCCCGGGAGATGGGGCTCTCCGCCGGAGATCAGATCATCTTCCGGGAAAACTCCGGGCGCGGTGAACAGAAGATCACAAACGGCCAGACGGCCACCATTGCGAATGTTGCCCCGGACGGCATCGAAGCCCGCCTCGATGATGGCCGCCGGATCCACCTCGACCCGCGCCAGGGGCACGCTCTCGACTACGGCTGGTGCCGCACGGTCCACGCCTCCCAGGGCGCGACCGTGGACCGCGTGATCGTGGCCGGCGAGGCCTCGCGGGTCGCGACCGCCGAGACCGCCTATGTCGCGTGTTCGCGGGAGCGCGATGCGCTCACGATCATCACCGACGCGCCCGACAAACTCACCGAGTCCTGGTCGCGCCGGGCAGAAAAGCAGCACGCGACGGACGCGGCGCGGACCGGTGATCCGGACCGGGACGCGCCGCTTTGCGAACTGCGCAAGCAGGCGGCCGCCGAACTCGGCCGCATAGGCGACCTGACTCACGCCCGGGAGGCGATCCGGACGGCGATCGCCGGTGCGCCCATGCCGCAGGAGCGCAGCCAGGAGGCGGAGTTCGGGCGGTGAATTTCCCGCGCGGGCGCATTAGTGAGAGGCCTGCGATCTCGTGGGCCGCAATACCCAAAACCGGAGACACCCAGATGACGACATTGAACTCTCTTTCCCTCCCCATCCCCGCTGGCACGCTGCATGGGGACGCATGCGGCGCGGCGTTCCGCGCCGGCCTCGTGCTCGGCGCGATCGAAGCCCTGCTGGTGGTGGCGCTGGTAGCACTGATCGCCGGCGGCGCGCGCACCGCCGTGCGCGGGATTCGCAAGGCCGCGGAGCGCGACCGGCTGCGGAGCGAGGAGACTGACCATGGCTAACCACACTGCACCCGGCAAAAAGCAGCCCACGTGCCCACGCTGCGGGGACAGCCTCAAACGGATTCAGTCAAAAAAGAACTCGAAGTTCTACTGGGTCTGTGAGAACGCGGAAGAGATTTGCAGCGCCATCTACTCGGACCGCGACGGCCAACCGGTGCTCCTGCAGTTTGGCAAGCCCGATCAGGACTGCCCATGCCCGGACTGCAGCAGCCCGATGAGAAAAATCACCGGCGGCAATTTCGGGGACTACTACTCGTGCACCGGCTATCCCGACTGCAAAGGCACGATCGACATCATGCCCACCGGCAACCTGCCGCCCCTCTGTCCGCAGGATCCCGACCACGGCCCAATGAAAATCCGGCCCGGGAAGAAGGGCAAGTTCCTGGGGTGCCGCCGGTATCCGGAGTGTTCGGCGACTCTGGAGCTGGACGGCACGCCGGGCAAGAAACCCACGCGCGAGGACCCGAACGATGCCCGCTGATGCCGAGGCCTACGGCTGGACCGCAGGCGATATCGCCACGATTCGGCGAGCACCCAATCTTGCGGAGGTCGAGATCCAGGCCGGCAGCGCCGAGGGGGCGGGCCGGTGGCTTCGGATCACGGAAGACCTGGTGCTGAACATCCTGCGGATGCGGCGGTGGCCGGCAGCGGCAAGAAGCCTCCGCTCTGGATGGGGAATTTCCGGCTGCACCGATTGGTGAGGGCTACAACAATGAGGACTGCAACAATGAGACTGATGACCACAGACCAGATCGACCCGTTCTCAAGTCCTGTGGACGTGTTGGCTGGTGATCTATGAGCCGCCGTCACTTTGAAATCGGCGTGCTGTCTTGGACCGTGCTGACCGTGATCGGCTGGGGGGCCGACCTGTACTGGCACCAGGCTCTGGTCGCCCCCTGGTTGCGCGCACTCTTTCTTGGCCGCGTGCAGCCCACCGTGTGGGCCGTGCTGCACGCATTACCCATCGGGACTTGGGCGATCGCGATGATTGCCGTCGCGCCGGCGGCGGTCATTGGATATGTCGTCGGTTTGAGCGAGGAAAACGAAGATGAGCACCGGCGGGGGGCGCAGATGACGAGTGCGGACCGCCTCGCCAAAAAGATCGCGCCGGAAAATGAGGCCGGCGCACCTGTAGAGACGCGCCTCGCTCTGGCCGGGATCCCGATGCCTGATGAGATTGAGACGCAGCATGTTTTGATCGCCGGCGGCATCGGCACCGGCAAAAGCACGCTGCTCCGGGCGCTCGCTCCGTTAATCCGCCGGCGCGGAGAGCGCGCCGTGATCATCGACCCAGGCGGCGAAATGCTGGCGAAATATTGGCAGAAGGGGGATGCGATATTGAATGCCCTGGATGCCCGCAGCGAGGGATGGTCCCCATTCGCGGAAATGGATGTTTCATCTGATTCTGCGCGGATCGCCAAAACGTTGTTTCCGGACATCGATGGGGCGCCCGAGGCGCAGCAGTGGCAGCACTATTCCCAAGCACTCACGTCCGCGGTCCTCCGCAGACTGTTTGAGTCCGGCAACGCGACGAACGCTTCATTGCTCCATATGCTGACGATTGCCGGCCGGAACGAGCTCGGGCCGCTGGTCGAAGGACTTCCAGCGACCCGCCTGTTTGGCGAGGGGTCGGAGAAAATGCTCAGCAATGCGCTTGCCATCATTGGCCTGGCGCTTGACCCGATTTCGTATCTCCCACCGCATATCGGCACGGGCGCATGGAGCCTGCGCCGCTGGGTAGAAAGCGGTGAGGGGTGGCTATGGCTGCCCTACCGGACCGGCGACCGTGCCCTGTTGGCACCGCTCATCTGCGGACAAATCGGTGAGCTCGTCAGCGCGACCTTGATGCTGCGGCCGTCCGCCGAGCGCCGGATCTGGCTGCTGCTCGACGAGCTGGCGGCATTGGGCCGCATCCAGGCGCTTGGTGACGCGCTCGCCCAGGGCAGACGATTTGGCCTGTGCGCCGTCGGCGCGGTGCAGACGATTGCGCAGTTGCGCGAAAAATATGGCGCGTACGGGGCACAGGCGCTGCTCGCGTGTTTCTCTAGCCAGATAATTCTGCGCACTCCAGACCCCGAGACGGCCAGCTGGTGCTCGCAGCTGCTCGGCCAGAGGCAAATCAAGCGCACGGTCGAATCGAGCGGCACGGGGGGCGGAGGATCACACACCGGAGAGTCTGAGCAAATCACGATCGAGCCCCTGGTGTTGCCCAGCGAAATCCAGAACCTTCCGAAATTGCACGCGTATCTGAAATACGCCGGCAGCTGGCCGGTCGCAAGAATCACCATTCCGATTCCTCCCAAAGCCCCGGAGGTCTGCCCGCCGTTCGTGCCGGTGGGCAGCGCGAATCCGGTGGCCACGGCCGAGGCTCCGGCAACTATCGCTACCACCGCCCAGGTCGATACCGCACCAGCCCCCGTGCCGGCAGCGCCGGATCCCGACGCTGCGCTCACGGAGCAATTCCGCAAACTGCTCTTGGGCGAAAAAGCAAAGTAAATTTCCACGCGGCGAACGAGGCCGAGGCCATCAAACTAATGGCCCGGACCCACAACCTGGCCAAACACCTGCGCCGCGACGCCACTGAATGGCGCGAAATCGCGCGTCAGGAAGCCCTGCGGGCGATGCACTGATGAACGGTGAACTACGTAGCGCGCAGCGCAATCGCTACGTAGTTAGCGAGTCAGTTACTACGTAGTTTCCTACGTCGTTTCCTATGTAGTTCACTACGTAGTAACTCCTGCACATCTCCTTGATTCCACTGGCGACTTCCGGCGGCTGCGGTCTTCATCTGTTCGTCTTCCGGTTCCTGCACGTCTCGTGCTTTCGCCCCGTCGCGCCTCGCGGGCGGCTCCGCTTGCATCCGTCGCGCCAGCGATACCCCCGCTGGCACGCCGCCTGCCGCTGCGCAACCCCCGCCCGCTTATCGGCACCGACCGTGAGGGGCGAAAGCCGAGACGAGACGCAGGAACCAAACAGGAGACGACCATGAACCATGAAGACCGCAACCCCGCCGCCGAAGTCGCCAGCAACGTCAACACCGAGGGGGCTCAAGCCTCTACGATCCGCAGGGGTGGGGACATCTACCAGCAGGTCACAGACCGCATCATCGAAGCGATGGAAACGGCGCAGGACAAAGGCGCAACGAGCCTATGGGACGGAGCCGGGGAGCGGGCCGGATTGCCCGTCAATCACGCAACCGGCAAGCCCTATACGGGCATCAATACCTTGATCCTGTGGGCCGCAGCCGGGACACATGGCTACCGCTCAAACCGCTGGATGACCTACCAGCAGGCGAAGACGGCAGGCGGCCAGGTCCGCAAGGGCGAGCAGGGGACGCAGTGCGTCTTCTATAAGCCCATCGAAGCCAAGGAAGTCAACGAAGCCGGCGAGAGCGAGAAGAAGCGCGTCGCCGTGCTCAAGACCTTTTCCCTATTCAACCTTGACCAGATCGACGGCATCGCCGCGGACGCCACTGCGGTGCGCCCGGTATTCGAGCCCCTGGCCGAGGCCGAGCGAATCCTCAAGGAAAGTGGCACGCGGATCACCGAAGGCGGCAACCAGGCCTTCTACCATCGCGCCACAGACAGCATCCACCTGCCGGACCGTGACCGGTTCCACAGCCCGGAGAACTTCTACGCCACCGCGCTCCATGAGCTCACCCACTGGACCGGGCACGAGAGCCGTCTCAATCGGACCTTTGGCCAGCGATTCGGGGACGAAGCCTACTCCATGGAAGAACTGGTCGCCGAACTCGGAGCCGCCTTTGCCATCGCGGAACTCGGGATAGTCAGCGCGACGATCGAGGCCCATGCCTCTTATCTGGATTCCTGGCTGCGCGTGCTCAAGTCCGACAAGAAGGCGATCTTTACCGCAGCGGCCCAGGCTGCCAAGGCGCACAACTACCTCATGGGCCGGACCGCGCAAGCGGAAGCGGCCTAACCAAACCAACCTACAACCAGAGGGCATTAACGATGAAAAAGAACGATGACACCAACCGCACCGACCACCTGCTTGCGATTGACGCGATCGGGCGGATGATCGAACGCTGCGGCGATGACGGGGCGGAGCCCTGGGAGATCACCGGGCTTGGCGTGGCCGTGCGGCTGCTGGCAGGGCAGCTCGTGCCGGAGCCGACCACGAAGGCCGGGGAGTGAATTTCCATAAGTGCGTATAGGTGAGGGGCCGCATCGGGCGCCCCATAACAGGAGACACGCAATGAACGACAGCACAGCAACTAGCACAGCAACTTCCAACAATTATGAACAATTGCCGGCAGGAAGTGACGAGCCGGTGCTGACCATCGGCGACCTGCCTGCGGATGCAAGGGAGGCGCTACTGGCGTTGGCCCTAGACGCCGATGAGACCACCGCGATCGAGGCAGTGCCGGAGGATCTGCGCATCCAGGCGGCGGCAGTGATCTATACCGCCCGCCACGATGGAATCAATGGGCGGCGAACTTACCCCCTGGGTGACACCCAGATTTACCGTGACAGCTGGCGCAAAGGATCTCATCGACCCTGGCACCCGGTGCCGCGCGAGAAGCGCGAATGCTGCGCCGGGCTGCGGCAGCCGTCATGGGCGTACCATTGGAACCTCTATGATCACTGCCGGACGCTCCTGCACATCGCCACCCTGTTTGAAGTACCCGACGCGGCCACGGCGATCCGTGCGGTCCTGCGGCGCGGCCTGCCGCAGATCGGCACCCGGTGGATGGACCTGGCACGGGCGCGGTAACTTTCACATGAGGGGCCGGCAGCTTGTCGGCCCCTTCAACAACGAGGTGACGTATGGTGGACCACGAGCAAATCGAAACAGAAATGCGGACGCGGCGCGCAATCGCGAAGCGCCTGGACAAGGAAGATCGGCGCGAGTGGGTGCTGCGGGAGACAAAGCACCGGGCGAAGATCGCGGCCTGGGTGATGGTCGTGGACCTTTTCCCGTTGATCTATACCGCGATCAGCTCATTCAAGCATCCCGATGGGGGTGGGCTGAATCTGTACATCGCGGTGTGGACGTGGCTGGCGATGATTCTGGTGCCTGGGTCGGCGGTGGTGCTGCTGGGGTTGCTGGTGCAGTATGTCTTCGTGGCCGGACGGGAGCCCGATCAGAGGCCGGATCGGACGAAACCCGCATCTGGCCGCCGCAGCCCGCATCCGATGGATGATTGAGCGGTTACACTGTAACCACAGGAGGCGCGCATGGTGCTCACCAATGCCGAGAAACAGGCCCGCTATCGTGAGCGGGCGCTGCACGATCCGGACGGGCTGCTGCTTGCCCGCGTGCAGGTCCTGGTCGGGCCGGGGGCCTGGGCGAAGCTGAAACGCATCAGGAAGCGCACGGGATGGACGCAGCGCGAGATCTTCGAGCGGGCGATTGCGCTGCTCGATGACCAAACCGTCGGTTACAGTGTAACCAGTGGAAGCGCGCCGCAGGTCAAGATGCGGCCACTGAGCGCGAAGAAGAAGCGCGCCGCACGGGCTGCGATCGGGAAGCCGCGGAGCGGCGCTAGATGACGGGTAACAAACAGATCCTTCGTCTACCTCTCGGCGGCTCTATGCGCAGCCAGTTCCGACCGCAGCACCGTGAACCGCGGGTCGGCCGAAACGCCCAGCACGCACCGTGCCTCCATGAATGCGCCCCACAGTAATCGCCAGCGGTCCGCCGGCGAAGAGTTCGCAGGCAGGCGTCATGGGGTCGATGTCGGAATCCAGGCTGATGGTCAATGATTCACCTTCGCGGCGGCTCAGGACGAGCATGGGACACCTCCTTGTGCGCGGTGGATGGAGACTGCACTTTCCATGCTTATAAAGCAAGGCCACTTCAGCACGTCCTGCGCCACTAACACGCCCTATTTTGTTACGGTGTCAACGTGTCGCTTCACAATCGCCGGGGAGTTTCCCTGTAAGGCGAATCCGGGCAATGTCCTGCAGCAAGTTCTGTCGCTTTTGGTCTAACGCGGTCGCCCGGGATCCAAGCATTTGGACCCGTTTCGTAGTTTCAAGATTCACAATCAGGGACTCCACGCGGTCCTTAAGAAGAATCACGTCATCACGGTTGGCGCCGCGGACGTAGTATGCTCCACTGCTGGGATTGGACAGCTCCGAGTTCCCGTGGTTATCAGGCTGTACGGAAAGCGGTGATGAATAATCGGTGGTCCATGTCCGGTTGAACACGTAGAGTGCCAAACTGGCGTAAAAACAACCACGTTGACCATTGCTGTCTATTCCGAGATCGGGTAGTGAGCTGATCTCGCGAAGCTGTTGCTCCAGGTCCTTAGCGAAGGTCAATAACTCCGCCTCGATGAAGTTTTGAAACGCACTCTTGAAGTGTTCCCACTCCGTAAGAAGCCCTGGGAAATGATTTTGTCTGACATCAGCATAGACAGTATCGTGAAGACTGGCGTCCTGCGAAGCCGCACCATATAGCTGCTCAAGGATCTGTGGGGGCCGGGCTGATGGCAGGATGGCTTCCAGTCCTTTTTGGGATCGCCAACGAAGCGGCAATTCGGTTCGTAACACTACTGCTTCCCAGCCTTCCAGTTCTTGTCGAATCGGTTCCAGCACCACTGCAATGATCTTATCAAGATGGAGAGACCGACGACGGGATCGTTCTACTTGTAGCGGAAGGAGCACACCAACCAATCCCGCGAGGGCGGCCAGAGCCAACACGGCTGTGGCAACCGCGCTCACCCACTGCGGCGTGAATCCAGTCCATCGAGTCACTTCCGCTAGAGCGATGATCACTACCACCGCTGCAATGATCCACTGTGGGATAGTGCCCCACATATTCTTCTCCCTCGGAAAGTGACCCATCAGGCCTGGGTGGCTCAATCCTCGGAAAGTACCCACCTGGCGCGCGGTTTAGCAAGCAGCGGCGTAAGTTGCCGCACGGTTTCCGATCCGGCGTATTGCTCCTTGACACGGTCCGCCTGCTCGCGGCTGCGCCACTGGCTCACCACGAGCAGGTGCGCCGCCGCATCCTGGTCGATCAGGATGCGATGGGACAGGTAGCCATCGAACCCCTTCATGTCGGACCAGATCTGGCGCGTAAGGCGCAGGCCTTCGGCCTCGGCGCCAGGATTCAACCAGGTTTCCCATACGATCGTCACCATGTGCCCTCCGCAGATGCCGACAGTGCAGACGATAGCGGAACGCCTTATCCTATCGTTCCCACTAGATCTTCGGCGAGCAACCGCAACGAAGCTACGCCGACCGGTTGCCTTTCTTTTTATCTGTCCGGACCTGCCCCCGCGCCACCCCATCGAGCCGTTGCGCCAGGTGATGCGCACGCAGGTGGGTGTACCTGCTCAGCATCGAAAGCGTACGATGCCCAGAGATCCGGGCGATCTCCATGGCATCAAGGTCCGTGCGCTCAAAGAGCCGGCTGATGGCCTCGTGGCGCAGGTCGTGAAAGGTTAGTCCTTTAATACCTGCCGCGTGCCTGGCGCGTTGCCATGCCAAGCTGATCGCGTTCTCGGTCATCCCGAACACCGGGCCTTCGAGCCGTCGCGGGATCGATTTGAGGACGGCAAGCGCCTCGCGCGAGAGCGGCACCGTCCGGGGATCCTCGTTTTTGGTCGTGGGTAGATAAGCGCTGCGCTGCATGATATTGACATGCTCCCAGGTGAGTTCGGAAATCTCGACGAGGCGCATGCAGGTCGCGAGCGCAAAACGGATCACGGCGCGCAGGGCGGGCGGCGAGGCGGCGAGCAGCCGCTCTTCTTCGCCATCAGCGAGCCGCCGCTTCCGGCCGGAAGGCACACGGGGGCGGGCGGTTTTGGCGAGTGGGACCGGATTCGTTAGATACGCCATTCCCCAAGCAGAGCGCGCAACAGTATATAGGTGTGAGATCAACGCCAAATCCAGACGGATCGCGTTGCCTCCGACTCCATCCTTCTGCCGTTGAAGGATATAATCTGCCACTTCTTTCCCCCCGAGCTTTGAAAGCGCGAACCGCGCAATTGGATACCTCCGCAGAGTGTTGATGCGGCGGCGGTCCCTGATCTGCGTGGAGGGAGCCTTCTGCGGAATGATCTCTCGGGCGTATCTTTCCATGGCGGACGCGAGGGCTGTGCGGTCACCTTCGGCCCGATCCGCCCATTCGCCGCGGTCCATCGCGGCCTCGATCTGACGCGCCCACGCCTCGGCTTTGCCTTTGGTGTCGAACGTTCGATATTGGCCTGGATGGCCTACTCGGATGACCTGCACCTGCCACACGGTCTTGCCGTTCGGGCCGAGACGCTTGCGGAATGTCGCCATACCACCCTCCTGCCATAACTGACTATGGCAAGACTATGGCAAACTCGGTGTGGCGGTCAACTTATGTTGTATAAGTCATTGATTTTATGGTGGCCAGGGACGGAATCGAACCATCGACACGCGGATTTTCAGTCCGCTGCTCTACCAACTGAGCTACCTGGCCGTCAACATGAAGCGCAGCATTATAGTGAAGTCCGTCGGTATTGTAAAAACACCAGCAACCACTTCGGTAGCCTGGTGGTCGCAGATCCACAGCCTGGGTTTTCCTCATCCATGATCACCTGGGCGGCGCTCCCAGCGTTGGCTCGACCGACGATATCCGGTCGACGCATGGAGCGGTCACCGCCAGCCCCCCTCGAACGTAATTGCCGACCCCTGTTCCGGTTAACCATTTTAATCGTCAGGTTATTGTCGCGCTTTGATGGTCCAACTGACGGCTGTCCGATACAATGGGTGCGCGCGGGAGCCGCGCCGGCGCCCAGCATGCCTGGCATGCTGTCACTCCACACCACCTCTGGTCCGCGGATAATGAACGTCGTTCTGATCAGCCCCTATGAAATCGGCCGCCAGCCTTTTGGGCTGGCACATCCTGTCGCCTGGCTCGCGCGCGAAGGCTGTACTGTGCATTGCCTCGATCTGTCTT
>JAJYEE010000060.1 GCA_021790335.1 Pseudomonadota bacterium
TCACGACCTCGTGCTGCCAGATCAACTGCGGCGGCCAGGGCGATATCGCCATCAACATCCAGCACACCAAGCCGCCGAAGATCAATCACGATCTCGTGGCCAATATCTGCGAACGGCCCTCGGTGGTGGCACGCTGTCCGGTGGCGGCCATCCGTCCGGCGATGGTCAACGGCAAGCCCTCGCTCGAAGTCGATGAGAAGAAGTGCATCTGCTGCGGGGCCTGCTATCCGCCCTGCCCGCCGATGCAGATCAACGACCCCGAGCATTCGAAGATCGCGATCTGGGTGGGCGGCAAGAACTCCAATGCCCGCTCCAAGCCGATGTTCCACAAGCTTGTGGCGGCCGGCATTCCCAACAACCCGCCACGCTGGCCCGAGGCCGCGGCGATCGTGAAGAATATCCTGCGCGTCTACAAGGAAGACGCCAAGGACTGGGAACGCGTCGGTGACTGGGTGACCCGCATCGGTTGGCCGCGCTTCTTCGAGCTGACCGGTCTGCCGTTCACGAAATTCCACATCGACAACTGGCGTGGCTCGCGTGCAAGTCTGAATGCGTCCACTCATATCCGCTTCTGACCCATGGACCGGCCAGGCCGGACACGAAAGTCCGGCCTGGCGGCGCAGATTACTGCGCATCGGGTTGATCTGGATCAAATAGGATGATTGACAGTTGTGCGTAGAATGCTGCGCGCTGGTCAGCTGCGAACCAGATGGTTCGGCGCGGGTGACACTCTGAAGTGAGAGACCGGACAGGGATGCAGTTCGGCAAGCACAAACGGTAAGGAGAAGCGAAAGCAGACGGCCACTTGCTAAACCTTTTTTCGCAAGACAGCTTGAGGGGGATGCACATGAAGTTTGGTATCATGGTGAACGAAGGGCCCTATACGCACGAAGCGTCCGATACGGCATACTTGTTCGCCAAGGCGGTCCTGGAAAAGGGCCATCAGATTCACCGCATATTTTTCTACCACGACGGTGTGAACAATTCCACGCGGCTCACCGAGCCTCCGCAGGATGACCGCAACATCGTGACCCGCTGGAGTAAGCTGGCGGCCGAACACCAGATTGACCTGGTTGTGTGCGTTGCCGCCGCGCTGCGGCGCGGCATCCGTGATGAGAATCTTGCTGAGGGTTTCCGGATCTCCGGCCTGGGGCAACTGATCGAATCCGGCATACAAGCCGACCGCCTGGTCGTTTTTGGCGACTGACATGAACTGCCCGGAACGGAGATATATCAATGAGCGAAACAACTGGCGGCGTTGAGATGGACGAAGACGTCTCAGGCGTCATAAAGAAATTTCTCTACGTGAACCGCAAGGCGCCATACGGCACGATTTACGCACTCGAGTCGCTGGAGGTGGTACTGATTGCAGCGGCATTCGACCAGGACGTGAGTCTGGTGTTTCTGGACGACGGCGTGTACCAGCTGGCAAAGGGACAGCATACCAAGACGATCGACGTCAAGAACTTTTCCCCGACCTACCGTGCCTTGGAAGGTTACGACATCGAGAAGCTGTACGTGGAAAAGGAATCACTGGAGGCCCGCGGCCTTACCGCCGAGGATTTGATCGTCCCCGTGACCCTGCTGCCGGCGGCGGAGATGGCCGAACTCATGGACGGCCAGGACATCGTGCTGAGCTTCTGACGGAGAACAAGCATGCTACATACCGTAAACAAATCACCGTTTGAACGAAATAGTCTTGAGCGCTGCCTGCAATACGCAAAGAAGGGAAGCGCCATCCTGCTCATAGAGGACGGAGTCTACGGCGCCCTGAAGGGGACGGCCGTCACAGACAAAGTCAAAAAGGCGATGAAGAATGTATCGATCTACGCACTCTATCCTGACATCGAGGCACGCGGCATGCAGGACAAAGCGATCGACGGCATCAGGCTTGTAGACTACGGCGGTTTCGTCGATCTCGTGGCGGAACACCGAAACGTGCATTCCTGGCTGTGATCAACACCTAGTTAATCTGACGAGGAGACACCCATGTCTATAGTAGTGAACGGACAAACCTATGAGACCGACGAGGAAGGTTACCTGTCCAACCGCAACGACTGGAACGAAGATCTGGCCAAAGAAATGGCCAAGGTCGACAACTGCAGCCTGTCGGACAACCACTGGGAAGTGATCAATTTCCTGCGTGAGTACTACGACGAATACCAGATCGCTCCGGCCGTGCGCGTACTCACCAAGGCAATCGGCAAGAAGCTCGGGCCCGACAAAGGTAACAGCAAGTATCTGTACGAACTGTTCCCCTATGGACCGGCGAAGCAGGCGTGCAAATATGCCGGCCTTCCGAAGCCGACCGGCTGCGTCTGATACTTTATTTAAAAGGCAGCACGCGCAACCAGGAAAACGCGAAATAACGGGTGGGGACCATGTCGGCTTTAACGATTACCTATGCAGTCCTCTTCTATGTGGCCACGGCGGTGCTGGTGGGCGGCGTAGCGTACAAGGTGTACGTCTATGCAAGCACACCGGCGCCTCTGAAAATCCCTACGACCCCTGCGCCGACAACGCGCCTGGGTGTCGCGGGACGCATGCTGCGGGAAGTGACGGTGTTTGAAAGTCTGTTCAAGTCGAACAAATGGATCTGGCTTTTCGGAATCCTCTTCCATTTCGCCCTGCTGCTCGTGCTGTTGCAGCACCTGCGCTACTTCACCCAGCCTGTCTGGGGGTGGGTAGTTCTGGAACAGCCGTTCGGCATCTACGCGGGCTTCATCATGGTGGCCGGCCTCCTCGGCCTGTGGGCACGGCGGTTTCTCGTGGACCGAGTGCGCTACATCAGCAGTCTGTCCGATCACCTGATGCTTGCCCTGCTGGTCGCGATTGCATTCAGCGGACTGGCAATGAAGTTCGTCATCCATACCGACATCATCTCACTCAAGCAGTTTTTCCTTGGGCTCCTGGCCTTCCAGCTGCAGCCGCTTCCGGCCGACCCAATCCTGCTCGTCCATCTGGCGCTGGTCGCAACGCTCATGATCGTCTTTCCCATGAGCAAGCTGCTGCACGCCCCCGGCGTGTTCTTCAGCCCGACCCGCAACCAGGTCGACAATCCGCGCGAACACCGGCATGTGGCCGGCTGGTCCGCTTCGATTAACAATCCTGGTGGTCGATAGGCTCGCGACATGGCAAATTTCGAAACACCCGCGCTGCGCGAATACCCCATCATCCCGCTGATCCAGGCGGAGACGATGGCCCATAGCAAGCCGTACGTCGCCAAGCCGGAACACCAGAAACCGCTCGGATTTCCCGGAACGCTCGTTGACAACTGGGAAAGCGTGGCGGTCAAGAAACTCGGCGAACTGGTGGAGGAATCACGCGCGCTGCGCGTGTTCCTTGATACCTGCGTCAAGTGCGGTTCGTGCACCGACAAGTGCCATTACTATCTCGGCACGAGCGACCCGAAGAACATGCCGGTGGCGCGCCAAGATCTCCTGCGCAGCGTCTACCGCCGCTACTACACCCTTTCCGGCAAGCTCTTCCCGAAGCTCGTCGGCGCACGGGACATGACCAAGGATGTCCTCGACGAGTGGTACAGCTATTTTCATCAATGCTCCCAGTGCCGCCGCTGCTCCGTATTCTGCCCCTACGGCATCGACACCGCCGAGGTTTCGATGGCCGCACGCGACATCATGGACGCCGTGGGGTTGGGTCAGAAATACTCCAACGAGATCATCGCCAAGGTCCATACGATCGGCAACAACCTGGGTCTTCCGCAACCCGCCCTGCGCAACACGCTCGACGGGCTCGAGGAGGACGTCAAGGACGAAACCGGCGTGGACGTCAAATTTCCGCTGGACGAGAAGGGTGCCGAAGTCCTGCTCATCACGCCATCGGCCGATTTCTTCGCCGAGCCGCACATTGACGGACTCATCGGCTATGCCAAAGTTTTCCATCAGGCCGGCATCAGCTGGACGATGAGCTCGCATGCCTCGGAGGCGGCGAACTTTTCCATGTTCATCGGCAGCCATGAAAACCTGCACAAGGTGGCGATTCGCATCCGCGAGGCGGCGCTCGACCTCGGCGTCAAGCGCATCGTCGTCGGGGAATGCGGGCACGCTTGGCGCGTGGCGTACGCTTTCTGGAATACGCTGATCGGTCCGTTCGATTTTCTCGACCGCAATTACCCGATACCGCAGCATATCTGCGAATTCACCTATGACCTGATCCAGCGCGGTGCCCTCACCCTGGACAAGTCGGCCAACGATGACAAGATCGTTACCTACCACGATTCCTGCAATGTTGCGCGCGCCACGCGCATGGGCAGCATGCCGGGCGGCCAGTTCGTCATTCCGCGCGCGGTCATCAAGGCTGTCGTCAACAAGTTCCACGACATGGAACCGGGCAGCATCCACGAGAGCACGTTCTGCTGCGGCGGCGGCGGCGGGCTGCTGACCGACGACCTAATGGAAATCCGGGTCAAAGGCGCCCAACCGCGCATGCAGGCCCTCAAGCACGTCGTGGACGACCATGGCGTCAATTATCTGGCAGCGATTTGCGCCATATGCAAGACCCAGTTTGCCAAGGTCCTGCCCTATTACCAGTACCCGATGGACATGATCGGCAGCGTGCACGGCCTCGTGAGCAAGGCGATTCAGCTGGGCACCAAAGAATGATGTTCACAAAATCATCCATTTACAGCGACGCATAACGAGGAGACTCTCGATGGCGACACCCGCGAACAAACCCGGCGAAGCAAGAGAAGGCTTTACGCACCGCCGGTTCAAGGACGGCGACAACAATTGGCGGTCGATCCAAGAGCGGATATTCACCGCCGACGAATCCGACAAGTGTCCGACCTACGTGCACAAGACTCCACCCTGCCAGGCAAGCTGCCCGTCTGGCGAGGACATCCGCGGCTGGCTGAATGTCGTGCGCGGTGTCGAGAAGCCAGGCAAGGGCATGACGATGCCGGAATACGCATTCCGCCGTCTGACCGACGCCAACCCCTTCCCGTCCGTCATGGGCCGTGTCTGTCCGGCACCGTGCGAGAAGGGATGCAACCGCAACTCCCTGGAAGATCACGTCGGAATCAATTCGGTCGAACAGTTCATCGGTGATTCGGCCCTGAAGAACAAGCTTTCGTTCACGGCTGCCGAGCACTCCTCCGGCAAGAAGGTCGCGATCATTGGCGGTGGCCCGGCAGGCCTGGCTGCTGCCTACCAGCTGCGGCGCAGGGGCCATGCCTGCACCATCTTCGAGAAGTATCCAGAACTGGGCGGAATGATGCGCTACGGGATCCCGGGCTACCGCATGCCGCGCGACGTCCTTGACGGCGAGATCAATCGCATCGTCGGCATGGGCGTGGAAGTGCGCACGAATGTCCGGGTCGGCACCGACGTGACACTGGAACGGCTGGAGAAGGAGTTTGATGCAATCCTGTTCGCGCTCGGCGCGCAGTCCGGCAGACCCCTGCCCGTCCCGGGCGCCAATGCACCCAACTGCGTGAGCGGCGTAGCGTTTCTCGAGGCTTTCAACGAGGGCCGTCTGCGTTACGTCAGCAAGAAGATCGTCGTGGTCGGCGGTGGCGACACCTCCATCGACGTCGTTTCCGTTGCACGCCGGCTTGGCTACATCAAGGCCGTCAAGGACGAAGAACTTCCGGAGTACGTGGTTCTGGGGCATACCGCCCAGGACGTTGCGACCGCCGCGGCACGTGACGGTGCCGACGTCACCCTGACTTCGCTGCTGCCGGTCGACAAGATGAATGCCGCGAAGCATGAGGTTGACGACGCGCTTCATGAAGGCGTGAAGATACTCGCCAGTCTCAAGCCCCTCGAGGTGGTACTCGACAGCAGCGGCCGGGCTACGGCACTGCGCGTAGCCAAGGTCGATCCTGCCTCCAAGGATTTCGCGACGATAGCCGGAACCGAATTCGATATTCCCTGCGATCTGATCGTGTCGGCCATCGGCCAAGGCGGCGATCTCAAGGGCCTCGATTCCGTCAACAACGGCAAGGGGCTGATCAATACCGACCGCTTCTACCAGGTGCCGAACAAGCCCGGCTATTTCGCCTGCGGCGACATCGTGCGCCCGCACCTGCTTACCACCGCAATCGGCCAGGCGGCAGCAACCGTGGACACGATCGACAATTACCTCGCAGGCAAGGAACTGGCCAAGCGCCCGAAGGTCGACGTCCACCATTTCAACCTGCTTTCCAAGCTCAAAGAGACGGGGTTGCAGCCCGACGAGTTCAAGATCGAGCTGCGCGGGGATCTGCGCGGAACCTCGGAACTGAACTATGCCATTCACAATTACGAGGACCGTTCAGCCTCCGAAGTCATCCAGGCTGACGAGTTGTTCCTCGGCCACTTCCCCTTCGAGCTGCGCAACAAACGTGAAGAAAAGGTCCCCTCGGCGAACGAGGTTCTTGGCCACTTCGCGGAACGTGTCGTCCCCCTGCCAGATGACAAAGCGGTCAGTGAAGCCAAGCGCTGTATGAGTTGCGGGCTGTGCTTCGAATGCGACAACTGCGTCATCTACTGCCCGCAGACCGCCGTCAAGCGCACTCCCAAGGCCAAGGCTACGACCGGACGCTATGTCTACACTGACTACGACCTGTGCGTAGGCTGCCACATCTGTGCGGACGTGTGTCCGACCGGATACATCAAGATGGGGATGGGCGACCATTAAGCCGGTTTCTGCGGTCGGGGCTGAATAACTATGGCGATGAACCAAAAAAAACGGATTCTCGGGGCGTGGATCACGGCGATTGTGGCGATCGCCGTGTGCTTCGGGGCAGCCTATGCGCTGAGCGGGGGTCCGGACACACCGGTCCCCTCCCCGCTCACTGGGGTTTACCTGGGCAAGGGCAAGAAATGCGTGGCTCCGGTTTCGGTCATGCGCCGCTACCACATGCAGTTTCTGCTCAACCAGCGCACGCTCACCGTCCATGAGGGGATTCGCACCAAGCGCTTCCTGCTGACCAACTGTGTGGACTGTCACGCCGACCCCAAGACACACAGCGTGCTCGGCAAGCACGGATTCTGCGCCAGCTGTCACGAATATGCGGCGGTGCAAATCGACTGCTTCAGCTGCCATTCGCCCCACCCTCAGCGGCTGACCGCCGAGTCGGCCATTACCCTGGCTCCGCAACACTCGCGTCTCGCGGAAATGGTGAAAACGACAGCAATCACGCAGATTCAGTCCGATCCTGTGGATGGTCCGCAATGAGCATTGACCGTAGACAATTTCTGACAGTGGGTGGGGCGGTGCTCGCGAGCGTGGCGCTTGCCCCCGGGATGCGTCTGATCGAGCTGGCGCAGGCCCGCTCTCCGGACGAAGCGGTGACCAGCCTGCAACGCTGGGGCATGTTGGTCGACACCACGCGTTGCGCGGAAGGCTGCTCGGCCTGCGTCACCGCCTGCAACAAGGAAAACGGGCTGCAACAGAATGTGCGGCTCGATATCCGGCCCCAATGGATCCGCACGGTGACCCTGCGCGACGAGCACACCGGCTATGTGCAGACGCTGCCTATGATGTGCCAGCACTGCGAAGAGCCGCCCTGCGCGGACGTCTGCCCGACCGGTGCTTCGTTCCGCCGCGCTGACGGCATCGTGCTCGTCGACCGTCATATCTGCATCGGCTGCCGCTACTGCATGATGGCCTGCCCGTACAAGGCACGGTCATTCGTGCATGAAAATCTCACCGACCAGAGGGCCAACGTGCCGCGCGGGAAGGGCACCGTAGAAGCATGCACCATGTGCGTACACCGCGTGGACGAGGGCCGGATTCCGGCATGCGTCGAGGCCTGCAATTCGGACGGGGGCAAGGCGCTGACTTTCGGAGACATGAAGGATCCTGCGAGCGAGATCGCCAAGCGCCTGGCAACGCAGCAATCCGAGGAGATCCGTCCTGACCTCGCCCTCGACACCGGCGTGCGCTACCAGGGCTTGTAACCGCAGCCCAGACCCCTACGACAGCAAGAGAATCGGGCCAACAGATGAAATCCATAGACTTCCGCGAAATCGAAGGACGCAGCTTGGGCTATTACGCACTGCTCGCCTTTTTCGGCGTACTGGTGCTGATCGGCCTCGGCGCGGCGTACTACATGGAAACGAACGGCCATCATGTGACCGGAATGAACAACCAGATCGTCTGGGGCATTCCGCATGTGTTCGCGGTGTTCATGATCGTTTCGGCATCCGGCGTGCTCAATGTCGCCTCGATTGCGTCAGTCTTCGGGCGCACCATGTACAAACCGCTCGCGCGCCTGTCCGGACTGCTTGCCATCACGCTGCTGATCGGAGGTCTGACGGTTCTGGTGCTGGATCTGGGAAAGCCAGATCGCCTGATCGTCGCGATGACCACCTATAACTTCAAGTCGATCTTTGCCTGGAATATCTTTCTGTACACCGGTTTCATGGTGGTCGTCGCGGTCTACCTGTGGATGATGATGGAGCGACGCATGAACGTCCATACCCATACGGCGGGCTTGGCTGCCTTCATCTGGCGCCTTACGCTGACGACCGGCACCGGATCGATTTTCGGGTTTCTGATTGCCCGTCAGGCATATGATTCCGCGCTGCTCGCACCCATGTTCATCATCATGTCCTTTTCGTTCGGGCTTGCCATATTCGTCCTGTACACGATGGCGGCCTACAACTTGACCGGACGTCCTCTGGGCGATGCCATTCTGCGCCGCCTGAAGAACCTGCTCGGCGTGTTCGTCGCCAGCGTGCTTTATTTCGTGGTGGTCTATCATCTGACTAACCTGTACATGACGGCACACCATGATTTCGAGAGGTTCATACTTCTGGACGGCGGCGTGTACACGGCGCTGTTCTGGATCGGCCAGATTCTGATCGGAAGCATCGTTCCGCTGGTGATCCTGTTTCACCCGCGCCTGGGCGGTTCGCGCCGCATGATCGCACTTGCAGCGGCGCTCGTCCTGGTAGGCGCTTTCTGTCAGATTTACGTGATCATCGTAGGCGGCCAGGCGTTTCCGCTCATCCTGTTCCCGGGCAAAATCGTGAGCAGCAGTTTCTTCGACGGCGCCATCGGCCAATACCGCCCGAGCCTGCCGGAGATTGCACTGGGCATCGGCGGCGTTTCGCTCGCGCTGGCTATGACAACGTTCGCCATCAAGGTCCTGCCCTTCCTGCCAGCAAGTCTGGCGGATTCGGATGTCGATCCGCACCAGGCGGCTGTTAAGGCGACGGAGACCGCGCACGCCTGACCGCGTGTCCGGCCTCGGCTGCGCCCCAGCCGGAGGTTCTGCATGAGAACGGACGCAGGCGGATCCCTCTCCCAGACCGACATGTCCGGCTGTCGGCAAGGGCTGCACGGCCCGATTCCGGCCAATCGGTAGGCAGCAGTGAACCGCCTGCTGATCTCGGCCGCACACAAATCCTCCGGCAAGACCACCGTCTCGCTCGGACTGTGCGCCGCATTCCACCGCCGCGGACTTGCGGTCCAGCCCTACAAGAAGGGACCGGATTACATCGATCCGATGTGGCTCGGTCTTGCCAGCGGACGCTCTTGCGAGAATCTCGATTTTTATCTTATGCAACCCGCGGAAATCCGCGCGCGCTTCGCACAGCGTGCGCGCGGCGCCGATCTGGCCATTGTCGAGGGCAACAAGGGCCTGTATGACGGCCTCGATCTCGACGGCAGCAACAGCAACGCGGCCCTGGCCAAGCTTTTGGGCTTGCCGGTCATTCTGGTGATTGACGCCCGCGGCATGACGCGTGGCATCGCTCCGCTCATCCTGGGTTACCAGGCATTCGACTCCCAGGTCAACATTGCCGGCGTCATTCTCAATCAGCTCGGCGGCTCACGCCACGAGGCCAAGCTGCGCGCGGTAATAGAGCATTACACGGATATCGAGGTACTCGGGGCAGTACACCATGACCCGTCGATGGGCATGGTGGAGCGGCATCTAGGTCTCATTCCGGCAAACGAGGCAGGCGGCGCGGCTGCAAAGATCGATGCCATCGCGAGTTTGGTTGCCGCACAGGTCGACCTCGACCGTGTCGCCGAAGTGGCTGCCTCGGCCGCCCCGTTCACGGCACCTTCAGGAGTCCTCCCTGCGTTGCCCGGGCCGGACGTCCGCATCGGATACGCGCGCGATGCTGCTTTCGGATTCTATTATCCGGGCGATCTCGACGCGCTGCGCGCCGCCGGCGCAGAGATCATTGCATTCGACACCCTCAAAGACGCACGACTGCCGGCGGTCGACGGCGTTTTCATCGGCGGCGGGTTTCCAGAAGTGCACATGCAGGCCCTGGAATCCAACCATACCTTGCGCGAGGACCTGCACCGTGCCATCGAAGCCGGCATGCCCGTGTATGCCGAGTGCGGCGGACTCATGTATCTCACCCGCAGCCTGAGCTGGCACGGCCAGCGCTGCGAAATGGTTGGGGTCCTGCCGGCGGATACCGTCATGCATGAGCGCCCGCAGGGCCGTGGCTATGTGCGGCTGCGCCCGGTCGGTCCTGAGCTATGGCCCTCTCCGTCGCCGGCAGAAATCCGTGGACACGAATTCCACTACTCGTCTCTGGAGAATGTCTCCCCTGACCTGGAATACGCCTATGAAGTCGTGCGCGGCACGGGCATCGATGGTCGCCGTGACGGCATCGTATACAAGAATACGCTTGCCTGCTATTCGCACATGCGCGACCTCGAGTCCAGCCACTGGGCAGCGCGCTTCGTCGCGTTCGTGCGCGCAAGCGCCAAGCTGCGCGCAGCCGGATGAACCCGCTGCCCCGACACCTCATATAAACCGAGCCACAAACAACCCGGGAGCTTTAGGATGATCAACGTCACGCCACAGGCCGCAAGGCAGATACTCAAGTCCTCGGGCGAGGAAGACAGCACAAAGGTCTACCTGAGGCTTGCAGCGCGGCGCGATGCCGACGGAAAACTGGAATACATAATGGGTTTCGACGAGCCCGGCAGCGACGACCATCTCGTCACCAGCGAAGGAATCAACGTACTGATTTCTCCGGATTGCGCCGGGATGCTCGTCGGCGCAACGCTCGACTTCGTGGAGATCAATCCGGGGGATTTCCGTTTCATTTTTATGAACCCCAACGACGAAAGTCATCAGCGCACGGACGCGGACGGCACCGCGCAGAAATTATGACCGCCTCATCCGGCTCCTACGACCTGATCGTCATCGGGAGCGGCCCCGGCGGCTACAAGACAGCGCTCGGAGCCGCGCAGCTCGGCGCGCGGGTTGCGCTGATCGAGCGCGGCTCTCCGGGCGGCACCTGCCTCAATCAGGGTTGCATCCCGAAGAAAACGCTGCTGCATATCGCCAGTCTGCTGGAAGACATTGAACTGCTGCGCGGCCGCGGCCTGCGCGGGACCATCGAGGGCGACTTTCCGGCGGCGCTCGCCCACAAGGATAGTGTGGTGCAGGGCATCCAGGAGAATTTTCCGGTTTGGCTTAACCGGTTCGGAGTTACAGTCTATCACGGCCACGCCAGGTTGCGCGGTACGCGCGGGGTCGAGGTGCTACCGGCAAGCGGCACGTCACCGCCGGTCCGGCTGTATGGCGGCAGCATCGTCATTGCCACCGGCGCCGCCCCGCGCGAACATGCCGCCTGCCCGACCGACGGCAGGCGCATCATCCATTCCGGCCACTTCATGCTCGGCCTAAAGGCCTTGCCAGCTTCGGTGCTATGCGTCGGAGGCGGCGCTATCGGCAGCGAGCTGGGCTACCTGATGAGGCAGTTTGGCTCTCGCGTCACGATCGCCGAGGCGTCCGACCGGCTGCTCAACAAGCCCTGCATCCCGGCGCGCGCCAGCACCCTGCTCGAGCGCAAACTGGACCGGCTGGGCGTCGAGGTGCACACCGGAACCACTGCGGTCTCTTGCGTGCCGGGCGACACCGACGTACAGGTCACATTTACCGACGGCCGCTCCGCGGTTTTCGATCAGGTTCTCGTGGCGATCGGCCGTAAGCCGCACTGCATCGACCTGGGGCTGCGCGAAGCCGGCGTAGACCTGACTGCCGATGGATTCATAGAGACCGATGAGTATCTCGAAACCAGCGTCTCCGGAATCTACGCCGTGGGGGACATCAAGTCGGGACCCATGACCGCCAATGCCGCGCTGCATGACGCCAAGATCGCTCTCGGCAATGCGCTGAAAGGCAGCCACCTGCCGCGCAACTACCACATCGTGCCGATTGTAATCGACTCCGCCTTGGAAATTGCTGCGGTCGGTCTGACCGAAGACCAGGCGGAAGAAGCCGGGTTCACACCGGATATCGCGCGCTCGAATTTCGGCGCCTCTGCGAAATCCCGCGCCAAGCACGATCGCGAAGGCTTCATCGAGGTGGTGCACGACGAGGAGACCGGCCAGCTGCTGGGCGGCTGTATTGTCGGCAACGAGGCCGGTGAACAGATCCACATGCTCGCAGCCGCCTGCCAGTCCGAGCGCGGACTGTGGTTCTTCACGGACATGAGCTACAGTCATCCGTCGTGGACGGAGGAACTCGAAAACGCGATCGACCCCTACACAACCGCCCTGACCAAGTCCGGCAAGAAGCTTTTCCAGCCCGGTATCTACGCTTCCAGCCATACGCCATGAGTAGGAGGCTCTCTGGCGGCGATGGAATCGTCGCCAGAACGGGCTGCAGTTGCTATTTTTCCTGCTCTTCTATATAAAGGATT
>JAJYEE010000061.1 GCA_021790335.1 Pseudomonadota bacterium
GTTCTGATGAACGTATCGTCGCGCCATCATGAGATAGCGGATAGCACCCCTCCATATAATGCTTTGTATCCGCTTAGACATGGGCAGGCCGTGTTCGGGTGAAACCATGATCCACAAGGTGAATCACCTGATGCTCACGGCATGTATTCACCCAATGCGCGACGCACCGCCGCCCAGCGATCGCAAGACAGCCCATAGCGTGGCGTCTTCGGTCTTAAGTTTCTGGTTCATGCTTTCCTCTCTGTTGCCCGGCCAAGACAAAACCAATCGCGGTTTCCCTTAAATATGTATGGTCCGCCCCCTGTTGGCAAGCGCCCGCTTGGAGATGGGATAAAACCGTTCGCACCAATGTATCCGGCCTCGTGATGGAGACATTGGCCTCCGGGCCCCGATGGGAATCCGCGCAGAGTCGTCCTTAAAAGCATCCCGGACTTGAACTTCAGTCCACTTTTTTTATCAGGTTCCCGACCCTGCCGGTCAATGGTTGTCGCCACCTCCTCTTGAACGCCCGCAAACGCAGGTCAGTCGTAATCTTCTGGGCGCCTGGGCAATCAGGCTGCCACGGCGTGTCCCGCCTCAGCCGCTTCCCTGGCTTCAAAGGGGCTGCCCTTCGTCAGCACTGCCCAGGCGATGCGCGCATTCTTCGCTGCCCGGATGGCGGCCACGACGTCGGCGTGCCGGCACGCCCCGCGCCCACTCGCTTAAACCGAAGTTCCTGCGCACCAGTGCTCCAATAGTTGCTATTTCCCGAGTCGATTCAACGAGATGGGTGATTGCCCTGGGTGTGTATGGGTGTTGCATTGAAGCGCATAGTGAGTAAGATGCACCCATGCACATTGATGCCGTACCGAACCGCGAGGCACGCCCGACCTACCTTCTGCGTGAGTCATTCCGCGAAGGCGATCGGGTTCGAAAACGCACCCTGGCCAATCTCTCTGCCCTGTTGGACGAGCAAATCGCGGCGATCCGCCGGGTGCTTCGCGGCGAGGAGTTGTGCGCTCCGGCCAGCTTGTTCGAGGTCGTGGCGTCCCGGCCGCACGGCCACGTCCAGGCCGTTTCTGTAGCCATGCAGCGGTTGGGCATCGAGCGCCTGCTGGCGGCGCGCCCCGCGCGCGAGCGCGGCCTGGTGCTGGCGATGATCGCTGCGCGCATCGTCGCCCCGCACACGAAGCTGGCCACGATGCGCGGGTGGCACACCACCACGCTGGCCGAGGACTTCGATGTGGCGGATGCGGACGAGGACGACCTGTATGCGGCGATGGACTGGCTGCTGGCGCACCAGGATACGATCCAGAAGAAGCTCGCTGTGCGTCACCTCGCCGAAGGCGGCCTGGTCCTCTACGACCTGTCGTCGAGCTACTTCGAGGGCAGCACGTGTCCGCTCGCGAAGCTCGGCCACAGCCGCGATGGCCGCAAGGGTATGCTGCAGGTGAACTACGGGCTGCTGACCGACGCGCGCGGCTGCCCGGTTGCCGTGTCGGTCTACGAGGGCAATGTCGCCGATAGCCAGACCTTGATGCCCGAGGTCAGGCGGCTACGCGAGAGCTTCGGCATCAAGCACCTGGTGATGGTCGGCGACCGCGGCATGATCTGCCAGAAGGCGGTCGAGGAGATGCGCGAGGAGGGCGGCATCGACTGGATCACCGCGCTCAAGAGCGCCTCGATCCGCACGCTGGTCGAGCAAGGACACCTGCAACTGGGATTGTTCGATGAGCGCAATCTGGTCGAACTGGAATCGCCGGACTATCCGGGCGAGCGGCTCATCGCCTGCCGCAATCCGGAGTTGGCCAAGCTGCGCGCCCACAAGCGCGAGGATCTTCTTGCCGCGACCGAACGCAACCTGGAGAAGATCAAGGCCCGCGTGGCCGCGGGCCGGCTCGCCGGGCGCGACGCCATCGGCCTGAGCGTGGGCAAGGTGATCAACCAGTACAAGGTGGCCAAGCACTTCGAGCTGACGATCGACGAAGACCGCTTCAGCTACGCGCGCGACCAGCGTCGCATCGCCGAAGAGGCCGCGCTCGACGGCATCTATCTCATCCGCACTTCGGTCAGCGCCGAGCGCATGGACGCGCCCGACTGCGTGCGCAACTACAAGGCGCTGGCCCAGGTCGAGCGGGCCTTCCGCTGCCTCAAGACGATCGATCTCAAGGTGCGCCCCATCCACCACCGCACGGCCGATCGCGTGCGTGCGCACATCCTGCTGTGCATGCTGGCCTACTACGTCGAATGGCACCTGCGCGAGGCCTGGCGTGAACTGATGTTCGCCGACACCGATCAGCAGGCCAAGGCCGCGTCCCATATGCTCGATGACGGCACGCCAGCTCACAGCTTCGAGAGCCTGCTCGAAGACCTGTCCACCGTCGTGCGCAACACCTGCCGCACGCCACAGGCCGGCGAGGACGCTCCGACCTTCGAGATCCTCACCGTGCCCACTGCCAAGCAGCGCTGCGCCCTCGACCTGATCGACCAGATCCGCGCGTAGACAGAAGCGCGAACCCCGACATCGCGCCAAGTCCGTGTGATCAAAAGGAAAACTCGCCTCCGTGCGAGAGGAACTTCGGTTTAAGGCATCGGTGCGCCCCGCGCGGTGCCGCAGCACCGAGCGCGCCCCGTGGATCAGGAGCATGCGCACGGAGGTGTTGCCGCGCTTCGAGATCCCGAGGAGCTTGGGCTTCCCGCCGGTCGAGTATTGCCGGGGCACAAGGCCTAAGAAGGCGGCAAGCTCCTGCCCCGAGCGGAAGACCTTGCCATCGCCTATCGCCGCGATCAGGGCGGTTGCCGTAAGCGGACCGACGCCGGGGATCGTCATGAGGCGCTGTGACGCGGGGTCAAAGCGGGCCTCGTGCCCGATCTCGCCACTTAGGCGCTCGATGTGCGCACCGAGGCCGGCGAGCAGATCACG
Organism: Pseudomonadota bacterium; assembly: GCA_021790335.1. Classification (GTDB taxonomy): domain Bacteria; phylum Pseudomonadota; class Gammaproteobacteria; order Acidiferrobacterales; family UBA6901; genus JAJYCY01. The sequence continues at coordinate 2,903 of JAJYEE010000061.1, forward strand.
CAGTTGCGCGACTAGCGCGCGCATGCGGTCGGTCGGGCCGTTTTCGGCGTCTTCGAGAAAACCCGGCACCGCCGCGCAGATCTTCGTGACTCCGGTCGCGACGGTCAGGCCGTACTCGAGGAGAAAGGTGCGCATCGGGAGTTGACGACCATCGTGCGTTGCGCGATAAGCCCCGCGCGCACCCGGTGGAGCGCCTGGAGGTCCTGCTGGGCGGGGGTCTTTACCGGCACAAAGCGCATGGTGGGACGGGTCACCGCCTCGGCAATGGCCTCGGCGTCCGGCGAGGAAATACGACTTGCTCGACTTCACGTGGGGCTTCACAAACCGCGCAGCCATCAACCGGACCTCATGGCCGCTGTCGGCAAAGCGCCGCGCCAGGTGCTGGGAGCCCGGACAGGATTCCATGCCGATCAGGCAGGGCGGCAGATTGGCGATGGTGCGCATGAGCTTCTCGCGGGCAAGCTTCTGCTTGAGGACGGGATGCCCGCGCCCGTCGTATCCTGCGAGAGGGAAGGTAGATTTGCCGATGTCGATGCCCAGCGTTTAAATGTCCATGGATGGTTCGCCTCCTTCGGTTGGGTGGGTACATTGAAGCCCCACCAGTATGGGCCCCTCGAGGCCGGAAGAAGAGGGGCGGACCATCCCATTACCTCCTCAAGCCCTGGCGCAAACTGATGTGGTGCATTGGCGAACTGACCCAGGAGTATCGCGCCTGTATGTACGAACTGCTGGAGCTCTATGCCCGCCCGCACGATCCACGCGAGCCCATCATCTGTGTGGACGAGAAAGCCAAACAGTTGCTGCGCCCGGCACGCAAGCCCCTGCCGGCGAAACCCGACGTGCCCGTGAGGGAAGATTATGAATGCGAACGTGCCGGCACCTGCAACCTCTTTGTCGCCGTCAAGTCCCGGGGCAATAGACGCCTCGTGCAGGGCACCGAGCGTGCGGACCAAAGCCGACTTCCCCCGTCGGTTTTGTCCTGCGGCTGCTTCGCCGTGGCTATGCCCCGGGCGCGCAAGGTCCATCTGGTCCTCGACAACCTCACACCCGTTTCCGGGGGAGCTTCGAGGAGGCGCTCGGGGCGAACGCGGCGGCAAGCCTGCTCTCGCGCATCGAGTTCCACTACACCCCGAAACATGCGAGCTGGCTCAATATGGCCGAGATCGAGATCGGCATCCTCTCCCGCCAGTGTCTGGCGCGCTGCGGTAGCGGCGAGCAGAATGTCCTGGCTGCCGAGGTCGCCGCCTGGCAGAAGCGGCGCAACGCCGCTCAATACGGCATCGAGCGGCACGAGCGCCGGGAATGGCATCAGCCCTGGTCGGCGACAACGGATAGCGTCAGCGATAACCGCTTCTGTGCTTCATCATGGTTGCGCCTGCGCTGGGTCCCGACAGAGATAACAGGCACGTTCTCCAGGAATGGCTAGCAATCGACGATGATCTGGGAACCCATTATGCCCCCCAATTCCAGCGTGCTCCCATCGTTGGCGAGTGAAAAAGTCGCGTGCAGGTATTGCGGATCCTGCCGCGCCAGTACCGATTCCGCGCGCACGAGCAGCCGCTGCAGGCAAAGGCCCAGGTCGGCACGACGGTCATAGTCCAGACCGTGTCGGCGCCAGGAGGCGATCGCGTGGGGCACCCCCGCCAGCCCGATCTCGTAGAACTGTGACAGCAGGATTGTGCGCAACTCGTTCACACCCAGCATTTCGGCCAGGTGGCGCATCCGCTCTCGCGGTGAAAGGTCCTCCGTCGGCAAGTGGGGTTTGAGCGACAGCGGCAAAAAACTGTCCAGGCCCTCCCCTTCGACCTCCCCGCGCAGGACCTCCTCGACCATCGAGGCATAGCTGCTGCGGATCTCGGCGCCGGTGCGCAACCCCAGCTGGGCGGTGGCCATTGCCTCGTTGCGATGCCCGCTGAAACCGAAGCCGCTTGCGCAATGGTCCAGCAGGTCATGCACCAGCACCGAGGTGGGGATTTTCTCGCCGGCATAGGAAGTGCTGGCAATCACCTGCCCGTCGTTGGCCGCCGCATCCAACTTCCAGCCGCGCGCCCCGAAACCATCTTGCCATTCATTCCGGTAGGTGACCGGCACCACCAGCGATCCGGATCGCGAACGTTTCGCTACGGACGGCTGGGAGGGATCGTTCGTGCCGAGAACCATGCCTCACCTCGTGCGGAAATATCTCCTGACCATCTTTTCCGTATCCAGCCGGACAGGTCAATTACTTCGACTTCAGGATCACGAACCGGAATGCACCGGCCTCATGAAGGCTTTCGACCAGCACGTTTCCCGTCTGCCGGCTCCAGGCCTGCACATCCTTGACCGCACCAGGATCGGTCGCGGTCATCTCGAGCCGTTCGCCCGTCTTCATGCCGGCAATCGTTTTGGTCAGCTTGAGGATTGGCAGGGGGCAGTTAAGGCCGGTGCAGTCTAGGGTCGTGGTGTTCATGGTGCTCTCCTTTAGTAGGGTGTGTGGTGAAAAACGGCAAATAATTGCCATCCCTTCGCGAAATCAAACATGCCGCGTCATGGCAAGGTATCTCTCGTCGTAATAGCGTGTCCGTTGCGAACGATCTTGAAGCCGAATGCCCCGCCCCAATCCTCCCAGAACGCGAGCTGCAGCCACAGCATGGCGATCGCTTCCAGGTAACGGGCGTTGCTCAGCGCACCGCATTCCTGTCCTAGATACCCGCACGACTCGATCAGCGCGCGCACGATGGCCTTGCTGTCGCCGTCGCCACCGCAATAGAACACCTGGGCGACTTCTCCGCTGAATCGTGGATTGGCGAAGTTGTCTGCCGTGATACCGTTGAATGCCTTGACAACCGTCGACTGATCCAGCGTCCGTGCGATCTGCTCCGCGGCCGAGTCTGCACCGCCAACGACCAAGTGCGAGGCATCGGGAGCGAGCGGGTTGGTGAGGTCCACGACAATTTTTCCGTCGAGGTCATTCTTGATTGAGCCAACGAGATCAAGGGCGAACGCCCACGGCACGGCGATGACCGCCAGCTCTCCTTCTCTGGACGCGACGGCGTATGGCTTCACGGAGATATTCGAGGCATCGGCAAAGCGGTAACTGTTTCCCTTGGGATCACGGGAGCCGTAGATAATCTTGTGCCCCGCCGAGGCCAGGCGCCGGCCTACCGCTCCCCCCATCTTACCCGTGCCGAGAACAGCGATTCGCATGGGCATACCCTCTTTATCGATGGATGACATCATTTTTGAGGGACATCAGCAGACCGAGCAGCTCGTTCTGTTCCCGCTTCCCGACACTATTCTTCTCAAGCGCACGCATCACATCATCGATGACCGCCATGAATTCCCGATGGCTGATGTTCATGGTGCGATGCGCATCGAGCATATTTTTTCCCGCGTATTGCCCGGGACCGCCCGTTCCCCAGCATACAAAGTCAGTGACCATGGCTTTGACCTTCTCGCTATCGCTGTTCGCATAGCGACTGCTGATATCCGGATTGGAAATGTGGTTTACCCAGACATCTTCCGTGATCTGGTGAATCCTTTCGCGACCGCCCAGACGTTCGTACAGGCTGACTTGCTTTGCTTCCATCGGCATCTCTCCTCGTGTTGCATCCTATGCGTTGCTGACGATTCCGTTCCGTGTCTCGGTCGATGAGCGCAAGTGCGGTGTACACCAGTCGCTCGAAGCAGGTTTCCTCGATGGCGTATAGTCGTTCCTGACCGCGCGCTGGTACAGGGCCGCCAGATCGCGAACGACCTGGGCACCCGCATCGTTGCCAATCGGTTGTCCGTTCACTTTCGCGACCGGCACCACCTCGCATGCGGTTCCGGTCAGAAACACGTGATCGGCGCGGAATATCTCCGCGGGCCGTATATCGCGTTCTTCAACGGAGAAGCCGAGGCCGCGTGCGATCTCGATCATCGTGTCTCGCGTGATGCCTGCCAGGGCGGCATCGGTCGTGGGCGTAACCAGCCCGTTGTTCCTAACGAGGAAAATATTCGCGGCGGTCGCCTCGGCGAGATGGTCACCTTCATCGACCAGAATTGCCTCGTCATAACCGCAGGCCGTGGCGTCCGCGTGCGCCAGATAGGAATTGACGTAGAAACCGACGGCCTTAGCCCGGTTGAGCCCAGAGTGCGGAAAATTCCGTCTCCACGTGCCGAGTCTTACGCTCAATCCAAGTGCCGGCGTGCCGGCAAAGTACGACTTCCACTCCCAGGCAGCGATCAAGGTACGAACGCGGTTCCCCGGCGGCGTGCGCACATCCAGGCTCATCGAGCCTTCTCCGATGAAGACCAAAGGACGAATGTAGGAGTCACCGAGCTCGTTGACCCGCAGCAATGTCTGAACCGCCTCTTCCATCTCGTCGATCGAATAAGGCATCGTGACCCTTAAGGTATTGGCCGAGGCCTGCAGCCGTTCCAAATGGTCGCGCAGACGGAATATGAAACACCCCTGGGGACCGCTGTAGCTGCGGATCCCCTCGAAGACGCCGGTGCCGTAATGGAGTGTGTGCGTCAGACAGGGGATTGCCGTATCAGCGCTGTCTCGCAGCACGCCGTCCAGCCAGACTTTCATGAGATCACCTCAGATGCGTTCCACGTAGGCCTTCCATTGGGCTGAACCTTCCTTTTTCATGCCCATGGGAGGGGTCACCAGCGGATCGACATCCACTTGGATCACGGTAGGCTGGCGATCCCGCAGGCCTGCGGCGATCAAGACCGCCAGATTGTCCAAGTTATCGCAGCGCACGCCGTTGGCGCCCAGCGACCTGGCGAAGCCCGCAAAATCGTAACTGCCCAGCGTCGTGCTGCCGACAAGGCCCGATGCACGCAATTCGTAATGAATCATTCCGAGTTGGGCGTTGACGTTGATGACCCAGACGATTGGCAAACCCAGGTCCACGGCGGTAGCCACCTCCGTACCATTCATCAGGAAGCAACCGTCACCCACCAGCACCACGACATCCGCGCTCGGGGCTGCCAGCTTGGCGCCGACCGCCCCGGCGGTCATGTGACCCATGCTGGCCGAACCCCAGGCGCCGATAAACCGCCGGCCCGCTCTCTCGGGAAGGTAATGCGTTGCCCACAAGAGAATTGAATTGGAGTCCGCCAGGATCAGCCCCTGCTCACCGACGGCATGGTCGACCGCCCGGATGATCTCGACGGGATGGATCGAGTCCCCTATTCTGTGGTGAACGCGCGGCGGGAACGTCCACTTCTCCCGGCGGGTCCAATGTGCCATCCAACCCGTCCGGGATCGGCTCAGAGCATCTGGCGCCTTCGATTTCATCAGCTCATGAAGCATTTGAGCGAACTGCGTAGAATCGGCAACGATGGCAATGTCCGCCGGGAATACCCGGCCAAGCGCGTTGGGGTCGATGTTGACCTGAATCATCGCTCGGGTCGGAACGATTCTCGGATCCCACGAATTGGTTGCGTAGCTGCCGAACCCCATCCCGACCGTCAACACCACGTCGAAGGTCGTTGAATTGATCAGCTCGTCCACACACGGTGTTGCAGAGATTCCGGTGTTGCCGAGATATGACTTAGGAAGGACCGGTGCGCCCCTGCCCTTTCCACGTGGCGTGGTGATGATGGGAATCGAAAATCTGTCGGAAATCTCAAATAGGTGCGCCATTGCCCGCCGCGACGTTCCGCTGCCACAGATAATGAGCGGGTGGACTGCCCCCAGCAACAATCTGGCGATCGCGTTCAACTGATTTGGGGCCGGTGCCGGTGGTGAGGCCAGATGCTTCTCCAAGGCAAACGGTTCCGCTGCGATACGCCGTCCCCACAGGTCGCGCGGAATGGCGAGATGAACGGGTCCCGGCCGTCCGCTCAAGGCGGTGGCAATGGCGCTGCGCAGACGATATTGAATGACCTTTTCCGAGACCACCACTTCCGATGACTTACACAAGGATCGGAACATGTCCGTAGTATTGACGCCGGCGTAAGGCGTGCATTCCTGAAAGTCACCGCGTCCCCACGAATCGATTGGGTTCATGCCGGTGATCACCAGAACCGGGACGGAATCCATGTAGGCAGCCCCCACACCCGTCATCAGATTGGTCGCCCCGGGTCCGGTGGTGGCACAGCACACTCCGAGACCGTCGGAGACGCGCGCATAGCAGTCGGCCATGAACGCAGCCCCGCCTTCGTGACGCGTCAAAACAAAATCAATTTCGTCGTGTTTCTCGAGGCTCATGTGAAACGGGATGGTGGCGCCGCCCGGTATCCCGAACACTTTTCTGACACCGGCCGCGACGAGATACTCGACGACCACGTCGGCAACCGGGCGCTTCCGTGCCGTCTGACTGAGGAGCCGGATGGTATCCGGCGCTGGTGCGGTACTGTCAATGAGCAATTCCATTTGCCACGCTCCTTCATACTGTTTGTCACGCACCCCCCCAGAGGCCAATTCGCCCTCTTAGCGACTGCTGCTTCGCCTGTCCCTCTCGGGTTGAGCAATCATATGAAGCGCTACACCGATTTCGCTCCTGGTTAACGGCATGCCGCCAACACGTCGGCCCGTTTCATCGATCCGTTCCGATGGGTATACGGCCGAGGTGATGCCGGACTGCTTCGTACACTTGAAGACATCGTCCAGCACAAAACCAACGACACGGCGGCGTGTTTCTACAGAGATCTCCGGCGCGTCTCGAAACGCGGCAAAATCCATGTAATTCGCGTTCAGGCATGCCGCCGGCGAGGGCACCGCAAGATCCGGTATTAGGGCACGCAGAAGGTACTCGTACGTGTTTTGAGGCTGGGCATCCCAGCCTGCAATCAACACACGCACCAGCCCGTCCGGGTTTTCTTTCGAGTCGTATATCATTCCCGCTTTAGATATGCGGTGCAGGTCGTCTCCGACCGTGTTGTGCGCACCGCTGTCATCCGCGTTCCAGAAGACCATCTGGTGCAGCAGCTGCCTTATAGCGGATGAATAACGGTCTGTACCTTCGCGGACATCGAGGACCTGCGCCGTTTTCATCAGATCGAACGGGCAAAGCGGTGCCTCGAGCAGTGCCGTGCCGCGCGGCAGTTCCAGCAGCTTGCCTTCGCTCATCCAATAGAAGCTCGATTGGGTGAGCTCCACGAAAGTGGCGGCGGTGAGTTTGCTCAGGGCCTCGGGGCCGGACCGCGCCGCGACCTTTTCGGCACTTCTGACGAGACACCGGAGGATGTGCTGCTTTTCAGAGTCTCCGTACCCGTGACCGTGAGTCGCGCGGAAGAACAAGTCAAAGACGTTCATTTCATAGAAAATCGGGAACAGATCAACACGCTGCCAGTATCGATCCACCACCTCGGCGACCCAGTCCGAGACGACCTCGGGATCCACGTCGAGCACGGTTTCTCCAAGATGCCGCGGCACCATGTGCGCCCAGCCTATCGGGTACAAACCGACCAGGGGGAATTCCCGATTGGCGCTCGCCACGACCCGGTCGAGCTCACGCCAGTCCGGCGTGGCGTCATTCTGGCACAGGGTCCCCCACAGCCCCTTGTTGCCGCCACCGCTGAACTCGTGCCGATGGTGGTAGTGGATCAGAATCATCCCGACGCCGAGGTCGGCCACGGCCCGCTGCCCGAGCGCCGGGTCCGGTCCGACCACCTCGTAGTCTCCCGCGAAGATCAGGCGCGACCCCGGTGTGAACGCCTGATTGAGATGAATATCTACGCTTCCCGTCATGGAGTGCGCTCCTTGCAGTTCCAGCGAAGATTGCGCTACGTGCGTTGTTGGCCGAATCGATCCCAGTGAACGATGTCGTCGATCCCACGCCGTTGCTGTCGCGGCAGTTCCTGGTTGGCCGAGTGGCCAACCGCCATCATCATGGTCACGAGGTACTCGTCAGGAACGCCCAAAAAGCGGCGCACCCCCTCCGGGTCAAAACCAATCATGGGCAGCGTTGCCAAGCCCATCCCGTGGGCCGCCAGCATGAACGTCATGGCCGCGAGGCACGCCCCGCCCACGGCGTGCTCGATCCGGCGTCCCTCCTCCGGATAGACGACATCCACCGCCTGAAGATACGCGTTGCGGGTCGACTCATCGATGTAGCCGTTGTCGTGGAATTGCTGCAGGACTTGCTGATCGCGGCGATGCGGGTTCTTGTCCCCCAGCACGGCGACCATGGCCGCACTCTCAAGCACTTGCTTCTGCCCCCAGCAGAGCGGGTGAAGCTGCTTTCTTCTTTCAGGATCGTCCACCACGATGAAATCCCAGGGCTGGAAATTGAACGAGGAAGGGCTGAGCTCCGTGAGTTCGAACAGCTTGTTCCATTGCACCTGACTGATGGCCGGGCCGGGCCTGAAGTAATGGGTCGATCGCCGGGTACGGATGGCCTCCTCCAGATTCATGACGATGCGTGCATCCTGCCTTGGGGTGGCGACAGCGCTTTTCATGGCCTGCTCCTTGTCGAGTGGTGGGTTGTGGGTCCCTTGCCCGGTTACCGATCCGCCCGCCGCGGGGAATGGTCCTGGCACTTAATATAAATGAACGTTCGTTTACTAATATCATTCCGGGATACGGTGCGTCAAGCCCCATCACGTTGGGGATACGGCCGATGGGTGGCGTCTTCCCTTAAATCACTGAACGTTTATTTACCGGTCTCTGGTAAAATAACCGTTTGGATTGCTAGACAATTTCCCGGCTCGACCGGTAACCACTGCACCGCGCACGCCCTGCAGTACGTGCGACCAACGTCCAAAGCCACCGGATGAATGGCAGTGGCTCGGGCCACACAACTTGAGGATGGAATGCGCAAACGGCTGACGGCACAAACACGCAAGGCGGTGATCCTCCACCAAGCAAAGCGCCTGTTCGCCCGTAAAGGGCTCCACGGTGTCTCGGTGGACGAACTCGCGCGGGCATGCACAATGAGCCCGGCAGTCCTGTATCAGCATTTTCCTTCCAAAGAGTCGCTCTATAAGGCCGTGCTGGATGAAATCGCGTGCAGCCGCGATGCCTACGTGGATGCCATCCTGGCGGGTCCCGATGAGTTCGGCGCGGTCCTGTACCGGACGATGCTCGTCTACGTGACGAGCCGGATCAAGGACGTCGATGCGGTGCGTATCGAACTGAGAAGCATCATTGACGGAGACAAGGTCAGCAAGACCTTCTTCAAGAACCAGTGGAAAGGTTTTACCGAATACATCGAAGCCAGCGTGAAGGAACTGATCAAAGACGGGGTGATTGCGAAAGTCGATGCGCGGGTCGCGGCGCTCTGTTATGTCGGAATGCTGCGCGAGTTGATCATTGCCCGTGCGCTCAGGGTGGGGGATGGCTGTGCCGACCATCCCTTAGAGCATGTCGTCAAGGAGGTTCACATGCTTTTTATGCGTCTCCTGGGATTGACCGGACAAACCGTGACGCCGGAGTGAGCGCGTGGCGTCGCGGTTATCGGCAACCAGTGGCCCTTTTGTTGGCGGTTCCGAACAAACAGAAAATTTCCGTATCTGACGGAAAGTTTTCCGGAAATTTCCGCTGCAGCGATGTTGCACGTGATGTTGCATTTTTCGATGCGATACCTTCTTGTATCGCAAAGGAATTCATTCGGAAATTTTGCAAGGCTTCGTCGCGGAACTCGGGCAGGGGATTAGGCGGCTTTGCCGCGCTTTGCGCCTATCCCCCGCGCCTCGGGCCGTGG
>JAJYEE010000062.1 GCA_021790335.1 Pseudomonadota bacterium
CCGACTACCTGCGGACGGCGCATCCACGCTAGAATCACCGGTTCAGCGGCCCGTCTTCCGTGGGCTTGCCACTGCACCGGACGAGGGAAATGAGCGAGACTTCCGTACCCCTGATCATCGAGCCTGCAGACCTCGAGAGGCGGCTCGCCTCTGATACGATCTTCGTGATTGATCTGTGCAAACCCGAAATCTATGTCCGCGCCCATATTCCGGGTGCCGTACACCTCGACTATGCGCAGATCGTCGCTACCCGTCCGCCGGTCATGGGGCTCATACCGGAAGCGGCACAGCTGTCGGCGCTGTTCTCCGGCATCGGACTGACGCCCGGCCACCATGTGGTGGCCTACGACGATGAAGGCGGAGGCCGCGCCGCGCGGCTGCTGTGGACGCTGGAGGTCATCGGGCACAAGCGATACTCGCTGCTAAACGGGGGAATTCAGGCCTGGAGCGCCGAGCACCGACCGCTGACGCAGGAAATCCGGCCGCGCACAAAGTCCGACTACCCCGTGCGCGGGGCCGCAACCGCCTTCGTCACCAAGGACTATATAAAGGACCACCTGGGGAAAGCCGGTATCGTGCTGCTCGACGCCCGGACGCCCGAGGAATATCGGGGAGAAAAGCGCCTGGCCGCGCGCGCCGGACATATACCTGGAGCCGTCAATTTCGACTGGGTGAACGCCATCGACCAGAAAAACAGTCTTCGCCTGAAGCCGGCGGCGGAGCTGCGTCGCGTGCTGACCGCGCTGGGCGTCACCGAAGACAAGGAGGTCATCGCCTACTGCCAGACCCACCATCGCTCGGCGCACACCTTTATCGTGCTCAAGAGCCTCGGCTTCACACGGATCGCCGGCTATCCGGGATCCTGGTCCGAATGGGGCAACAGCCCGGATACTCCCGTCGAGTAGGCCGGAGAAGCGGAAAAAAGGGGCGCAATCCATCCCTGGATTGGCTGGCACGCCCAGACACGGCTGCGGCATGCCAAGCAGACGCTGAGTCCTCGCGTCCGTGCACCCCACCTGGCTTACGCGCTCGGCACCGCCGGCACGGCTAGAGACCTTCCGGAAACTCGCTGGTGTACTGCTGACCCGCCCATCCGGTGTCCTTCGATGGAACTGTCTGCTCGCGCATCACGTAGATGTCGCCGACATAGACCATGGCTGCCGCCTCATGCATTTCCGGGTGCGTGCTTTCGGCCTGACGGATCAATCCGTTTACCCGCTCGGCCAGCGAAGAACTCGGTTTCAGGATGCGGTTCATCGGACACCTCCCCGAAGGCCCATGGTCCCCATTCAGGCCTTTGATAAATGATCAGCAAGGACCATGCCAGAGGCTCAGGAACTGACCTGTTCCGGACCTTCGGCGGGCAACGGGTTGCCGCCAGGCGTGCCCGGTACCCGGCTTTTCATGCGTTCGGCAGCGCCGGCACCGTCTGAAGGATCCGGCAGGCTCCCGCGAACCGGATCCGTCCTGCGGGGATTGCGACGTTCCGGGACGGTTTTTGATCCAGATCATGCCGGCGCTTCACGCCGCACGGCACACTAGAAAAACAATTCGTACTCTCTGAAGTCTCAAGAAGGCGGGCGATATGAACAGAACCTGGGTTTTGCTGGCGCACCGCACGGGCGCGCGGCTGTACGAGCAGGATCGGCCTGGTGGTGAACTACGTCGTTTGGAGGATATCCCTCATCCCGAGGGACGGCTGAAAAACCGGCAGATCGCGAGCGATAAGGGCGGGCGTTTGTTCGACAGCTTTCACAGCCGCCATACGGTGGGCAAATCGCCCGATCCGAAGGAGCAGATCGCGATCGCTTTCGCGCAGCATCTTTCCGAGGTGCTGGAGCAAGGACGCGCCACCAACCGCTTCGAGCATCTGGTGCTGGTTGCCGATCCGCATTTCCTTGGGCGTCTGCGCGCAGCGCTCGATGCGCACACCGCGAAGCTGGTCACCGGATCACTGGACAAGGATCTGTATGAGGTCGCGGAGCGCGACCTGCCTGGTCATCTGGCTGAGCTGCTGAGGATGTAGCCCGCTGAGGCAACGCAGTCGGCGCTGCCGGCCGGCAAAAGCACGCGCAGAAGTTGTCCCGTGCGCGCCGCGGCTCAGGGGTCGGCGCTACCCGGAATCGACGCCCAGGTGACTGCCGATTCTTCTTACGCCCTCGCGCAGGTTCTCGATCGTATTGGTGTACGAAAAGCGCACATGCTGCTGCGGCCGGAATTCGCCGAAGTCCAGGCCCGGCGTGATGGCGACCGCGGCATGTTCCAGCAGATCGAAAGCGAACGCCTGCGAGTCTCGCGTGAAGCGACTGCAGTCGGCGTAGAGGTAGAACGCTCCCTGCGGCATCGTGCGGATCGCAAATCCGAGGCCGCGCAGGGCCGGCAGCAGGTAATCGCGGCGCTGCCGGAAGGTTTCGCGCCGCCGCACGAGCTCGGAGTCCACTTCGGTTCCGAACGCGGCGAGCGCCGCATGCTGCCCGGGTGTGCTGGCCGCAAGAAAAATGTTCTGCGCCAGCCGCTCCAGCTGCGGCACGTAATCGAGCGGCGCTACCAGCCAGCCGACGCGCCAGCCGGTCATGCCGTAGTACTTCGAGAAGCTGTTTATCACGAATACCTCGTCCGAGTGCGCCAGGGCGCTCACAGCTTCCCCGTCATAGGTCAGGCCAAGATAGATTTCGTCGATGATCGGCCTCCCTCCCAGGCGCAGCGTCGTATCGATTATTTCCGCCATCGCCGCCGGCGGCACGACGGTACCCGTGGGATTCGAAGGAGAGGCCAGCAGCACTGCGCGTGTGCGCCCCGACCAGTGGCGCCGCACGAGTTCCGCGGTGAGCTGGTACCCCGTCGACTCGTCCACCGGCACCAGCCGCGCTTCGCCGCCGAACAACCGCACGAAATGGCGGTTGCACGGATAACCCGGATCCGCCATGAGCACTTCATCGCCCGCTTCGATCAGCACCCCGAAAACCAGCTGGAGCGCCCCCGATGCCCCGGGTGTCACCACGACCCGTCCGGGATCGGGACGCGCCCCGTCCGGATAGCTCGCTGCGATGCACGCGCGCAGCTGCGGCAGGCCCAGCGCCGGGGTGTAATGCGTGTGCCCGGCTTCGAGCGCAAGAATGCCGGCACGGACGATCCCGGGCGCCGTCGGGAAATCGGGCTCGCCGATCTCCATATGAATGATGGATCTGCCCTGGGCCTCGAGCTCGCGCGCACGCCCCATCACCTGCATCACGTGGAAAGGCGCAATCCCGGCCATGCGCGCAGCAAGCGGTTTCACAAGATCACAGACTCCGTGCGACGACCGGTGGCGGCTGCGATCTGCCGCTGCCGGCGGGGTTCCCCGGCCGCAACCGCGGCTCTGTGGAGACCTTGCGACGGCAGACCTGTTCCGATCCCGCCGAGGGAGCCGGGACAGGACGCCAGGTACCGGCGTCAGTGCGACAAAAGGCTGCGGGCGACATCGACGTTGAACATGGGCATCCCGCCCGGGATACGCCCGGGATGGATGGTGGTGCACGGTTGATCCGGTTCGCCCAGGCTGTCCAGCACCAGGGCAGCGCCGTCGAAATCGTGGTCACGCGTATAGTCGCTGACCGTAACCACGGTGGCCAACCCGGCCCCGCGGGACGATCGCAGGCCGTTTCCGGAATCCTCGAACGCCAGGCACTCGTGCGCAGACACGCCCATGTGCCGCATGGCGTAGAAGTATATGTCCGGCGCCGGCTTTTTGTGCGCCACCACATCACCGGCGGCGATCACCTCGAACCAGCCGGGCGACTGAGGACCCAGCGAATGCTCGAGCAAAGCAGTCACGTTGTCCGGCGTGGTGGTCGTCGCGATTGCCAGCCTCAGCCCGCTGCGGCGCGCTTCGGTCAGAAGCCGCCGCACGCCTGGACGCAGCGGAATGACCCCGCGCGCCAGCATATCCGTGTAAATCCGGGTCTTGGCGGCATGCAGGCGTGCCACGAATCCGGCTGGATCGCCCGGCACGGATTGATCGGGTCGCACTTGTTCCAGATAGTGGCGTATACGCTCTTTCCCACCGCTCACCGTGAGGAGGCGCCGATACAGGTCGCTGTCCCAGGTCCAGTCCAGGCCCGCCTCGGCAAAAGCCTGGTTGAATGCCACCCGATGGCCGTCGCGTTCCGTATCCGCCAATGTCCCATCGACATCGAATAGGAGGGTTGTCAACGCCATGCCTTTGCCCCGGTAGCTGGAAACATGCGGCCTATTTTACCCTATTTTCCCACTGGTTCTGCATGGCGCACTTTTTGCACTGCAATCCTTGCGCCCCACCCCCTTTTTCTGGTATAGATGCGCGCTTGATTTTTGGCCACTCGACCGATTTTGGCAGGAGCAACGATGTCGGTACACAAAAAAAAGGAGCTTTCTTCCGTCGTCCTGATCCACGGGATCAAACCGTATGTGGAAAAAAAGGGCGAGAAGTACATGAACAAGAAGCAGGTTGAGCACTTCCGCGCTATCCTCAATGCCTGGAAGGAGGAACTGCTGGAAGAAGTTTCGCGCACCGTGCACAGCATGCAGGACGAGACGGCGAACCATCCGGACCCGAACGATCGCGCCAGCCAGGAAACGGACATGTCGCTGGAGTTGCGCAATCGCGACCGCGAGCGCAAGCTTATCAAGAAGATCGAGGAAGCGCTGGGCAAGATCGACACCGGCGACTATGGATACTGCGAGACCTGCGGCGTCGAAATCGGAGTGCAGCGCCTCGAGGCGCGCCCGACCGCTGCTCTGTGCATCGACTGCAAGACACTGGACGAGATCCGCGAGAAACAGATGGGTTGAGGCGCCCGCGCGCATCCGGCCACCGGGTGAAAATGGGGGACGGCCGTCTCCTCTTTTTGTAGCTGGAGACTCCGCTTGTACGACCTCGTCATCCGAAACGCCGTCATCGCCCAGCCCGACGGCAGCACCATCACCGCCGACCTCGCCTGCACCGATGGTCGCATCGCACGCCTCGCTGCAACGCTCGATGTTACGGGCAAAGAAAGCATAGACGCCGCCGGCCGCCTGCTCCTGCCCGGGGTCATCGATCCGCAGGTCCATTTCCGCGAGCCCGGCAACGAATACAAGGAAGACCTGGGGAGCGGCTCGCGCGCCGCGGCGCGCGGCGGCGTAACGAGCTTCCTGGAAATGCCCAACACCGACCCCCCCACCACGAGTCAGCAGGCGCTGGATGACAAGCTCGCGCGTGCCGCAAGCAAGTGCGTGGTGAACTACGGCTTCTTCATCGGTGCAACGCCGCATAACCTCGAGGAAATCAACCGCGTCTCGCCGGTTTGCGGCATCAAGATTTTCATGGGTGCGAGCACCGGCAGCCTGCTGGTCAGCGAGCCGCACGACCTGGAGCGCATCTTTGCGAACGGGACACGCCTGATTGCAGTGCACGCGGAAAACGAGGCGCGCGTCCGGGAACGCAAGGCACGGTTTGCCGGACGGACTGATGTGGCCGCCCATTCCGAGATTCGCGACAACGAGTGCGCGCTGCAGGCCACGGAACTGGCCCTGGCACTGTCCAAGAAGTACGGCCGCCGCCTGCACATCCTGCATATGTCCACGCATGAAGAGGTGGACCTGCTGCGGCGCGACAAACCGTCGTGGGTCACCGCCGAGGTAATCCCCAATCACCTGCTTCTCAACGTCGAAGACTACGGGCGCCACGGCACCCTGGTGCAGATGAATCCGCCGATACGCACGGCCCGGGACAATGCCGCGTTGTGGGCCGGATTGCACGATGGCGTCATCGATTTCATCGCCACCGACCATGCGCCCCATACCCTGCAGGAAAAGCGCCGCCCCTATCCGCAGTCGCCTTCCGGCATGCCTGGGGTGGAAACCTCACTCCCGCTCATGCTTACAGAAATGGCTGCGGGGCACTGCACCCTGGCCGAGATCCAGCGCTGGATGTGCTACGGCCCGGCGCAGGCCTACGGAATTCCGAACAAGGGCAAGATCCTCGAGGATTGGGATGCGGATCTCACCCTGGTCGACCTGGCGCATGCCAAGGCGGTTCGCAACGAGGAACTGTTTACGCGCGTCGGCTGGTCTCCCTATGCAGGCCGCGAGCTGGTCGGCTGGCCGGATTACACGGTGGTAGCCGGCCGCGTAGTATTCGACCACAGCGGCATTCGCGACGACGCGCGCGGCCAGCCGCTGCGGTTCGACTAGTTCCCGAACGGCTGTCGCATGGGTCGCACTGCCCTGCATCGCTACCTCTGCCCGGATCCGCGCGAGACCGGACAGGGCGTTCGCCACCTTTGCGCAGCCGGCATCCGGCATGCGTTCGCAAATTCGGCGGGTATTCCGCCCGACGTCTCCTTCAGGAAACTCTCTTCATGATCGCAAAAATCATCGCACTGCTGGCGACATTCGTCATCAGCACCATCTCCCAGCTGGGCTACGGCGGAATCGTGTTCCTCATGGCTCTGGAAAGCGCCTGCATCCCGCTGCCCTCGGAAATCACCATGCCCTTTGCCGGCTATTTGGTGAGCACCGGCACCATGAAGCTGTGGACCGTAGCTTTCGCCGGCGCGATCGGCTGCCAGATCGGCTCGCTCGCCGCGTACTACCTTGGCGCCCTGGGAGGCCGTCCCATGGTGGAGCGATACGGGCGATACGTCCTGTTTTCGCACCACGACCTGGATCTCGCCGACCGCTGGTTCCAGAAGCATGGCGACATCACCATCTTCCTAGCGAGGCTGCTGCCGGTGATCCGCACCTTCATAGCCCTGCCCGCCGGGATCAGCCGCATGGAAATATGGCGATTCAACATCTATACATTCCTCGGCTCCTTCATCTGGTGCCTGGGGCTCGCCTGGATCGGAATGAAACTTGGCAATCACTGGGATACGCTCGGCCCCTATTTCCACCGCTCCGAAGTGATCATCGCCGTCATGCTGTTCGCTGCCGCGCTGTGGTACGTCTATCGTCACCTGAAGAACCTGCGGCGGAGCTGATCGCGAAGCCTCGCGGCGCCGCGAGGCGCCATCATCCGCGCGGATGATGGCGCATGTGCAGAGTCTTCAGCCGCTCGCGCGCGACCTCGGTGTAGATCTGGGTGGTGGAAAGATCCGCATGGCCAAGCAGCATCTGCACCACACGCAGATCCGCTCCATGGTTGATCAGGTGGGTTGCAAAGGCGTGGCGCAGTGTGTGCGGCGAGAGCGCCGCACCGATGCCGGCAGCACGCGCGTAGCGCTTTATGTTGTACCAGAACGCCTGCCGCGTCATGGCCGCGCCGCGCGCAGTGGGAAAAAGGGCATCGGTGTCGTGCCCGCGCACGAGCGGGCTGCGCGCGTCGCCGAGAAATCCGTCCAGCCACGCAACCGCCTCTTCGCCGAGCGGAACCAGACGCTCCTTGTTGCCCTTGCCGATGACCCGTACGACGCCTGCGTCAAGATCCACCTGGGAAAGTGTCAGTCCCACCAGCTCGGACACACGCAGTCCCGTGGCGTAGAGTGTCTCGAGCATCGCACGATCGCGCAGCCCCAGGGTTGTGGCCGTGTCCGGCGATGCCAGGAGTCTGCCCACCTGCTCCTCGGTGATCGACCTGGGCAGCGGACGCCCGAGCTTCGGTGTCTCGATCAGGGACGTCGGGTCTTCCTGCACCTCGCCTTCGCGCAGAAGATAGCGGTACAGACGCCGGATGCTGGAGAGCAGCCGCGCCGTTGTGCGCGGCTTCGCGCCGGCATTCAGACAGTGCGCCAGGTATGCCTGCAGGTCTTCGCGTACTGCAGCAGCGAGTGCCAGATCACGGCTGCGAAGCCAGCGTGCGTAGGCCAGCAGATCGCTGCGATAGGCACCGAGCGTGTTCTTGCTCAGCCCGCACTCCGTCCACAGTGAGTCCAGAAACCGCTCGATCACCGTGAAATCGCGGAGGACTCCGGGGTCGACGCCGTTCATGATCGAGCAGCCAGCGCGCCGGGAGGAGCCCAGCGCGGTACCGCAGCCGCATGGGAATCGGTTGCCGCCAGCAAAACAACGGCAGTCACACCGGACAGCACCGGCCTCAGCGCGCGGAAGTCTGCGGTCTGAGCAACCATAGCTGCTGCAGTCTGCGTTCAATTGCGGCACGCCGGTCCGGATTGTGCGTGGACCGCAGCAAGCGCTGGTAGACGTCACGCGCGTCCGCGACTAATCCCGCCTTCGCCAGGGCATAGGCCGCATTGTAGCGTGCCGTCTGGCCCCACATGTCGCCCGTAGCGGCGTGCCCATCATAGGTCGCAGAGCGAAGATAAAGCTCTGCCGCACGAGTGTAGTTCCCGCGCGCCTTCTCGGAGTCAGCCATCCAGAACAGAATCTGGCGCCGGATCTCCCGATTCTTCACCAGCGGGAACAGGGATTTCAGGAGAACTTCGGAGGCCCGGTTTGCGCCCGCCGTCTGCAATTCGAAAATCACCTGCAGATAGTGCCGCACGAAAAGATCATCAAGCGCCACCTTCTTGTCGAGCACGCCGCTCAGCAGCGCGAGACCGGCCTGAAAGTTCCCCGCATAGATAAGCACCCGCGCGCGCCGCAGTGCCCATTCATCGGCATTTTCCCCGGGCGGCGGGTCCTTCAGGCTCTGCATCACCCGGCCGGCAAAAGCGATATCACCATCGGCAATGGCGTGGTCGACCAGACGGTAGCGGATGGGATCGGGAATTCGGTCAAGGGACTTGAAGCGCGACGAACGGGCAAACAGCGCCCGCACCAGCCGGTCATCGTGATCCGCATAGAGGGAATCGGCAAGCCGCTCGCACGCCAGCACCCGCGTCTTCGGACTGCCGGCGTGAAACGCGAGAAAGGCATACAGAGCGCGCGCATAGGGTGGATAATCGCGCCCGTACACTTCGGCCTTGCCGAACCACGCGGCATCGTCTCCGACGAGCAGCCGCGACCGGTTGCCGATGCTGTTCGCCACACTGTCGTAGGCGTTCCACAGGTCGTCAGGGCCAACGCGAAACAGCGGATCGCCGCCGCCGGTCTCGCGCGGAAAGTCCAGGGCGCGCTCCAGTGCCGAAAGGCGTTGCGGTGCGTTACCGGCACGCTCTGCGGCGTACGCCGCCAGGATCCATGCCTGACGCTGGAGCCTTGGCCTGTGGACGGTTTCACGGGCGAGATCCAGTGCGCGCGCCAGGACCCTCGCCGGCTCATAGTTGCCGCTGCGCAGTCCGGCCAGCAGCAACAGCAGGCGCCCTTCGTAAGTCCGCACACCGGCCAGTACCGACATGGCGGAACGGTTCCGGTCCAGCCTCAGCAAAATTGTTCCGCGCAACGCGCTCCAGCTGTCGCTGCCGACATCGAAATCCTGTTCGTAGCGCACAACCGCCGTCTGTGCATCGACAAGATCATTGTCCACGAGGTAGGAGCGGATGACCATGCGGCGCCACCGGGCGAGTACCTCCGGCGTTCCCCGCTCCTGCCATAGCAGGCGTCTCAGGAACAGCCGCGCGCCCGCTCCGTCGTGGGCGGAAAGCTGTGCCTGCGCCGCCCGGGTGAGCGCCCATTGCGTGAAATCATCCGGAATGCCGGCGGGCAAACTGCAGGCGCGCTGCGACAAAGCGTTCCAGTCGCGACGCGCGGCGTATGCCGCGTAGCGCTCCTTTTCCCATGCCATCCATTGGGTGGCGTACTGCGGCGGGGGCTGATCACGGTCTATCAGGCGCACGGCCAGTCCCGCCGCCCCGCCTCTCACGAGCGCCGCCACACGCTGTAGCGCTCCATCCGATGCCGCCGAGGCTGCCGGCGCGAGCCACGCCAGCACGATCAGCGACCACAGTCGCATCCTGCGCACGCCGGTGCGTGCCTTCACAGGAGCACGATAACCGGCAGCGGAATGCTGCCCCGAAAAAAAACGGGTGCCAGGCCGTGGACCTGACACCCGATCAGCCGATGACCCGACATGCATAGCCGGGTGTACCTCGAGTTCAGACTTTTTCGGCAATACGTGCGGCCTTGCCGGTCAGATCGCGCAGGTAATAAAGCTTGGCGCGACGCACATCGCCCCTGCGTTTAACCTCGACCTTGGCCACCGCCGGGCTGTACAGCGGGAAAACCCGCTCGACGCCTTCGCCGTAGGACATCTTGCGCACGGTGAACGACGAGTTCGTGCCGCGGTTGCGGCGGCCGATCACCACCCCCTCGAAGGCCTGGAGACGCTCACGCTCGCCCTCGACCACTTTTACATGCACCACCACCGTGTCTCCCGGCACGAAATCCGGAAACTCGCGGTTGCGCTGCTGCGCTTCCAACTCGTCTATGATCTTGCTCATGGTATCGCTCCCGATTTACTTCGCTTTGTTAACCCGTGTCTCCGCTGTGCTCCTGCCGGAATTCCTCCAGCAGTCGCCGCTGTTCATCATCCAACCGCAGTTGCTCCAGCAAATCCGGGCGTCTTAACCAGGTCTGCCCCAGAGCCCGCTTGAGGCGCCAACGCCGGATCCGCTCATGGTCGCCCGACAGAAGCACTTCCGGCACCGCGCGCCCGGCAAAGACCTCGGGTCGCGTATAGTGCTCACATTCGAGGAGCCCTGCCGCAAACGAGTCCTGCTGCGCCGACTGCTCATGTCCGAGGACGCCTGGCAGATGGCGGGCGACCGCGTCGATCAGCACCATCGCGGCAAGCTCACCGCCCGAAAGCACGTAATCTCCTATCGACCACTCCTCGTCGACTTCGGCATCCAGCACACGCTGGTCCACGCCTTCGTACCTGCCCGCCACCAGGATCAGCCTGTCGCGCGCCGCAAGCTCGAGCACACCTGCCTGGTCCAGACGCCGTCCCTTGGGCGAGAGATATACGACGCCGGCACCGGGGTTCCCGGCCCGAGCCGCGCTGATCGCCGCAGCAAGCGGCTCCGGCCGCATGACCATGCCCGGCCCTCCGCCATAGGGACGATCGTCCACCGAGCGATGACGGTCGGTCGTATAGTCGCGCGGGTTCCACACCGTCACGTCCAGCAGGCCGTTCTCGATTGCGCGGCCCGTCACTCCATACGCGGTAAGCGCTTCGAACATCGGCGGGAAGATGCTGATGACATCGATCTTCATGCCGCCCCGTCCGCATCCGCCGCCGTCAGAAATCCGCATCCCAGTCGACGCGCATCGTGCCGGCGGCAAGGTCGACCTGCTTTATGACACCGCGCACGAAAGGAATCAGTCGTTCGCGCTCGCCGATCACGACCATCACATCGTTTGCCCCGGTCTCGAACAGACCGCTCACTTTGCCGAGCTCGACCCCCTGGACGTTGATGACTTTCATGCCCTCGAGCTGCGCCCAGTAATAGGCTCCGCCCTCCGGGGCCGGCAGCTGCGACTTGTGCACGGCGATGTCCGCTCCGACCAGGGTCGCGGCCGCACTGCGTTCCGTAATCCCGTCCAGCCGGGCTACCAGGCCTGCGCCGTGAACGCGGCCCTCAGCCAGGCTGAACTCCTGCCACTGGTCTGCCCGCCGCACCAGCCAGCGATCATAGTCAAGAATGCCTGCACGATCGCGTGTGTGTGACCTGATCTTCACCCAGCCGCGCACACCGTACACCCCGATCACGCGGCCCATGACGACCAGTTCGCTGTCCGCAGTTTCAGGCGGCACCCGGTCGGCCATGAAACCCTTCAGGAAGTGGCCTTGCTCTGCTCCACCAGGCTGGCAACACGATCGGACGCCTTCGCTCCCTTGCTCAGCCAGTACTGGTAGCGCTCCATATTGACACGCAGACGCTCCTCGTTCGGCGTCGCCAGCGGGTTGTAAAACCCGATCTGCTCGATGTTGTCGCCGTTCGGTGCACGCCGGCGGTCTGCCACGATGATGGAGTAAAAAGGACGTTTGTTGGCGCCACGACGCGCCAGGCGGATTGTAACCATTCTGTACAGTTCCTCTTGTAGGGTTAGGACTACAC